>DATBZF010000060.1:0-67489 GCA_036513315.1 Roseiarcus sp. | reverse complement strand
AAAAAAGTTCTTCGCCAAATCCACGCCAAATCGGATAAAGGTTTTCATGGACGGTCTCCCTGTAGTGGTGCGCCAGCGACCACAACTTGGCACTTGATGCCGTTTCGGTGGGGCCGTCCACACCATCATTGCGAGGGAGCGCAGCGACGAAGCAATCCAGACTAAGCCGTGACAGCCTCGTCCGGATTGGTTGTTAAGGTTATGCGGCGCAATCCCTTCTGGCGTGACGCGGCTCAGTCTGGATTGCTTCGTCGCTGCGCTCCCTCGCAATGACGGCGGAGGAAGGCGTCCGCTTACGTCATCTTCAGCGGACTGGCGTCATAGACCTCGAGGGTGACTTTTTCCGCCAATGGCCGCAGATTCCGTGCGAAATCGCGCGAAGCGGGCACTGCGAAATGCGCCTGCAACGCGGAGGCGCTTTCCCATTGCTCGACGAACACCAGCCGCAGCGGGTTCTCGCAATCGACATGCACGGCATGCGACAGGCATCCTGGCTCGCCGCGGGAACGATGAACGTGTTCGAGGCTCAGCCTGCGCGCCTCTTCGAATCCTTCCGCTTTCGCCACAACGCTGCCCGTCACTACGATCATCTTTGCCTCCATGCGGGTCGGTGAGCGCGAGGTCGCTGCGGCGCTATACCTTGACCATGCGTTTGCCGCGATTCTCGCCGGCGAGAAGTCCGATGAGCGCCGCAGGCGTATTTTCAAGGCCGGCAATGACGTCTTCCTCGACTTTCAGCTTGTCGGCCTCGACCCATGACCTGAGATCGGCGATCGCGCGATCGCGCTGGCTGAAATAATCGGTCACGATGAAGCCCTGCATGATCAGGCGTTTGACGACGATCAGCCCCGGCACGCCGCGCGGTCCGCTCGCCGCCGCCGCGCCGTCATATTGCGAGATCGCGCCGCAACAGGCGATGCGTCCGCGCACGTTCATCTGCGCAAGACAGGCTTCGAGAATGTCGCCGCCGACATTGTCGAAATAGACATCCACGCCTTTCGGCGCGACGGCGCGCAGCGCCTTGAACAATCCGCCGGCCTTGTAATCGACCGCCGCGTCGAAGCCGAGCTCGTTCGTCAGCCAGCGGCATTTCTCCGCGCCGCCGGCGATTCCAACCACATGGCAACCTTTGATCTTCGCGATCTGGCCGACGATCGAGCCGACCGAGCCCGCCGCCGCGGAGACGACCACGGTTTCGCCCGGTTGAGGGCGGCCGACATCGAGCAAACCGAAATAGGCGGTCAGACCGGCAATGCCATAGACGCTGAGAAGATGGGTCATCGGCTCGACATGCGGGAGCTTCGACAGGTGCTTGCCGGGCAGGACCGCATAGTCCTGCCAGCCGGTGTCGCCGAAGACGAGATCGCCCGCCTGAAGACCCGGCGCCTTCGATTCGACGACTTCCGCGACGCCGCCGCCGGCCATCACTTCGTTGGTTTCAAGGGCCGATCGATAGGTGGCGCCATGCATCCAGGCGCGATTGGCCGCGTCCAACGAGATGTAACGGACCCTTAAGAGCGCCTCACCCTCCTTCGGATTCGGAATAGAATCCTCGACGAGTCGAAAATGCTCCGGCCCGAGCTTTCCGGTCGGTTTCTCGATCAGCAGAATCTTGCGGTTGACGTTGCTGTTCATCACGCTCTCCCTATCGCTCTTCGTTCTGGACATCCCTATGCAACCCCAGCACGTCATGTCCGGCCTTGTGCCGGGCATCCACGCCGTTCGGAAGTCGCCAACTTCGAAAGTTTCTTGCAACGGCCCCGCATGGATGGCCGGGACAAGCCCGGCCATGACGTCGAAGGGTAGCGTACGACCTAACAGAATCTCTGCTTCCGCGACCATCCGTCTTCCCCAGATAGCACTGCGTCTCAAGCCGGAAGGCCGTATGCCTTTTCGAGCTGCGCAAGTTCGTCCGGCAGCGCGTTCGCCATCGTCTGCGTGTCGGGCAGAATGTTGGCGGCCGCGATGAAGCCAAAATCGAGCCAGTCCCGATAGCTTTGCAGTGTGATGTTCAATCCCATGCCATGGGTGACGATCGAGACCGGATAGGAATGCAGCAGTTCGGCGCCATTGGCGTATAGAGTGAACTTCGGCCCGAACACATTCGAAATGGCGACATTGACGGCCGGCGGCAAAACATTCGCCAGATTCGAGCGGCTGTAGAACAGCGACAGCACCTGGATGCCCATCGGCGATCCCAACGCGACCGTATCGCTAACCAGCGGCATGAGCTGCTTCAGCGGGCTCGACAATTCCTTGGCCTTCGCCGATTCAGCGAAGATCGTCTCGAGCCGCACTTTCGGATCGGCGATGTCGGTCGCAAGCTGGCAGATCATGCCCATGACCTGATTGCTCGCCGAAGCGTCGCCCGCCTCGCGCGTCGATATCGGAACGAACGCGGTAAGCGATTTGTCGGGCAGCGCGTGCTGTTTCAGGAGATGCTGGCGCAAAACGCCGCTCGAGATCGCCAGCACGACATCGTTGAGCTTGACCCCCGCCTTCGCCGCCACCGCCTTCACGCGAGACATCGAAAGGCTGGCCGTCGCATAGCTCCTCTCCGACGAAATCGTGCCATTGAGCGGGGTTGGCGGCGCCGCCATCTTCTTGAGATCGGCGAGGCCGCCGGGCGAGGCGATCTTGCCGCCGACTTCGTTGATCACTTTCAAGATATTCGGCAGGCTTTCGACGAACTGCCGTCCTTGGCTCAGGCTGTCCATGAACGCATCGACCAGCACCGACCCGAGGTCGGTTTTGCCGGTGCGCGGCGTGTCGATCTTCGGCAACAGCGAGCTGCGATCGCTGAGATTCCAGAATTGCAGCGACGAGGAAACGAGCGAGGAGACGAAATCGCGGTCATCGCTTTGCTTGTCCGCTTTGCCGGCTGTCGGCTTGGCCGTCTCCCGCGGCGTCGGCGTTGCATCGTAAAGCAGCTGCGTCATCGCCGCGCCAGCGCCGCCATCGATACAAGCGTGATGCATCTTGGAATAGATCGCCACTTGATGGTCCGGGAGACCCTCGAAAACATAGATCTCCCATAACGGCCGGGCGCGATTCAAAAGCTTGGCGTGCATCCAGCCGACCAGGCGCTGCAACGTTGGAATGTCGGCGGGAGCGGGCAACGCGCCGCGAAGAATGTGCCGATCGATGTCGAATTGCTCGTCCTCGATCCAGCTTGGACGGTCAATGTCGAGCGGCGTATGAGCGAGTTTCCAGTTCAGCATCGGCGCAAGATGCAGACGACCGCCGATCATCGATTTCATGTCTTCGAAGAAATCGCCGCGATATTTCCCGGGCAGTTTGAATAAAGCCATGCTGCCGACATGCATCGGCACTTCGGGCGTCTCCATATAGAGATAGGCGGCGTCCATGGCGGTGAGCTTCTTGATCGTCCTGGCCATCTGGCTCGTCTCCTCCCCAAATTCGCTTCTTCTTGAACCTAAGGGATTCCTATCAGGCCTTACGCGGCTTGGGATAGGCCCTTCTTGAGGGGCTGCGATAGAACGGTCAAATGGGGCGATGCGTTTCAGGCTCAGGCGACGCCCGGCTGAGGCCGGTTGACGAACGCCGGCATTGGGTCAAGATTGACGCAGCGGGGCCGCGCGCCGCGCCAATAAAATAGGGAGGCTCCATGCTCAGCCATCCGTGGCTTCGGTCCTATCCAGCGGGTATGGACTGGACGGCGGCGGTCGTCGCCTCGACGGTCCAACAAATCCTCGATGATGCGATCGCCAGATGGAGCGACCGCCCGGCCGTGGATTTCATGGGGCGCAAAATCTCTTACGGCGAACTCGGCCGCCTCGTCGCCCGCGCCGCCAAGGGCCTGCAGAACCTCGGCGTTGGCCCAGGCGTCCATGTCGGGCTCTATCTGCCGAACTCGCCGCATGCGATTATCGGCCTGTTCGCTATTCTGAAAGCTGGCGGCACGGTGGTGAACTATTCGCCGCTGGACGCGGAAAAAGTGCTCGAGCACAAGGTCGACGACAGCGAGACCGATTTCATCATCACCCTGAACGTGCCGGCGCTCTATCCGCAGATGGACCGCCTGCTTGGCAAGACGCGCCTCAAGGGATTGATCGTCGGCGAAATCGCCGAAATGGCCGGCAATCCTGCCGCGGTGCGCGCCCATATGGAAAGCGCCAAACAGGTCGTGCCGGTCCCTGCCGACGAAAGCCATATTTCCTTTGAGAAGCTGCTCGCCAACGACGGCGATTATCAGGCCCATCCTATCGCCGATCTGACCAAGGCGATCGCCGTGCTGCAATATACCGGGGGCACCACCGGTCTTCCCAAAGGCGCGATGCTCACCCATTCCAATCTGACGTCGGCGAGCTATCAATATTGGATGTCGACGCAGGTCGAAGGGCGCCTGATCAGCGATGGCGAAGAGCGCACGCTGATCGCGCTGCCGCTGTTCCATATCTACGCCCTCACCGCCAACGTGCTGCTGTGCATCCGCATCGGCGCCGAAATGATCATGCACGCGCGTTTTGAACTCGAGCCGACGATCAGGGATATCGCGGCCAAGCGCGTCACCTTGTTTTTTGGCGTGCCCACCATGTATCTCGCGTTGCTGGGACATCCCGGCGCCAAAGACGCCGATCTGTCTTCGCTGAAATACTGCTGCTCCGGCGGAGCGCCGCTGCCTGTCGAGGTTCTGCAGCGGTTCAAGGAAAAGACCGGCCGCGATATTTCCGAGGGGTGGGGCATGACCGAGACTTCGCCGGCGGGCACCTTCACTCCGACCGGACGCGTGCCGAGGCCTGGCTCCTGCGGCATCCCGTTTCCCGGCATTACGTTGAAATTCGTCAGCGTCGACAATCCCGACAAGGAAGTCGCGCTCGGCGAGCGTGGCGAGCTCTGTATTTCCGGGCCCAACGTCATGCTCGGCTATTGGAAGAACGAGAAGGCGACGGCCGAGATGCGAACAGCCGACGGATTTCTGCGCACCGGCGATGTCGGCTATATGGATTCCGACGGCTATGTCTTTATCGTCGACCGCATCAAGGACATGTTGCTATGCGGCGGCTACAACGTCTATCCCCGGAATATTGAGGAAGCGATCTACCAGCATCCCGCCGTCGCCGAAGCCTGCGTCATCGGCGTGCCGGACGCCTATCGCGGACAGTCGCCCAAGGCTTTCGTCGCGCTCAAGCCCGGTTCGCCGACGCTTGGCCTCGACGAATTGAAGTCGTTCCTCAAGGAGCGCCTCGGCAAGCATGAGATGATCTCGGAGCTCGAAGTGCGCGACACGCTGCCGAGAACGCCCGTCGGCAAGCTGTCGAAGAAAGACCTTGTCGATGAAGAGGCGCGCCGGCGCGCCGCGGCGGGGTGAGCCCTGCGATAGCCACGGCGCCGCTCATTCCTGGTGCACGGCGCGAGCGAGCAGGACGACGCTTGTGGCGACAGGGCTTCATTGATTGCATGAAGGCGATTATGCGCGAGAAGAATTCGAACTCAAGGATCGTCCTTGGGACGACCGCCGGAGGCGGCGATCGCTTCGCTATCGTCCGTGACTTCGAATTCTTCTCGCGCGCCGCTCCGCCACGCAAACAATGAGGGAATCCGCCTCGCTCGTACGTCTCATACGCCATAGACCCGCGCTGGCGCTTTGCAAGGCCGCGCGGCCAAGGTAGCCTTGAGCGCATTGCCGCAAACGCACAGCCGCAAAGCTGAGCGCCGGGAGGAGAAACGATCGACATGGCCGCCAAACACGCGCTCGACTCGATCCCGCGGCCGCCTGGAAAGCCGGTAGTGGGCAATATGCTGTCGATTGACTCGGCCAAGCCGGTCCAGCATCTCGCCCGTCTCGTCAAGGAACTCGGACCCATCTTCTGGCTCGACATGATGGGCGCGCCCTTCGTCGTCGTCTCCGGCTTCGCGCTGGTCGACGAATTGAGCGACGAGAAGCGATTCGACAAAGCGGTGCGCGGCTCGTTGCGCCGGGTTCGCGCGATCGGCGGCGACGGGCTGTTCACCGCCGACACGCGCGAGCCGAACTGGAGCAAGGCGCACCACATTCTGCTGCAGCCCTTCGGCAATCGCGCGATGCAATCCTACCATCCGATGATGGTCGATATCGCCGAACAGCTTGTGAAGAAGTGGGAGCGACTCAACGCCGACGACGAGATCGACGTCGTTCACGACATGACCGCGCTGACCCTCGACACCATTGGCCTGTGCGGTTTCGACTACCGCTTCAATTCGTTCTATCGGCGCGATTACCATCCATTCGTCGCCTCGCTGGTGCGCTCGCTCGAGACGATCATGCTGACGCGCGGCCTGCCCCTCGAGAGTCTATGGATGCGCAACCGCAAGCGCGACATGGCCGGCGATGTCGCGTTCATGAATGGGATGGTCGATGAGATCGTCGCCGAACGCCGCAAGGACGCGGAAGCCGCGGCGACCAAGAAGGACATGCTCGGGGCGATGATGACCGGCGTCGACCGCGCCACCGGCGAACAGCTCGACGACGTCAACATCCGCTACCAGATCAATACGTTCCTGATCGCGGGACATGAAACCACCAGCGGGCTGCTGTCCTGCGCGATCTACGCTTTGTTGAAGCACCCCGACGTGCTCAGGAAAGCCTATGACGAAGTCGATCGGGTGCTCGGACCGGACGTCGGCGCGAAGCCGACCTACCAGCAGGTGACGCAGCTCGCCTATATCACGCAGGTCCTGAAGGAATGCCTGCGCATGTGGCCGCCGGCGCCGGCCTATGGCGTGACGCCGCTGAAGGACGAGGTGATCGGCGGCAAATATGCGCTGAAGAAAGGCGTATTCATCACCGTCCTGGTTCTGGCGCTGCATCGGGATAAAGCGGTATGGGGGCCAAATCCTGATGTTTTCGATCCGGAGAATTTCAGCCGCGAAGCGGAGGCCGCCCGGCCGGCCAATGCCTGGAAGCCCTTCGGCAACGGGCAGCGCGCCTGCATCGGCCGCGGCTTTGCGATGCACGAATCGGCGCTGGCTCTCGGCATGATCCTGCAGCGGTTCCGGCTCATCGACCATGCCCGCTACCAAATGGCGCTCAAGGAGACGCTGACGATCAAGCCGGATGGATTCAAGATCAAGGCGCGACCGCGTCCGCACAGCGATCGCGCGCCAGCGGCCAGTCCGTCCGCAGTCGTCGCGACCGATGCGGCCGCGCCGGTCGCCGCCGCCCGCGTGCGGACTGGACACAATACGCCGCTGCTCGTGCTCTATGGATCGAATCTGGGCACGGCCGAGGAGCTGGCGACGCGCGTCGCCGATCTCGCTGAGGTCAATGGCTTTGAGACGCGGCTCGGACCGCTCGATGAATTCGTCGGCAAACTGCCTGGGGAAGGCGGCGTCCTGATCTTCTGCGCCTCCTATAATGGCGCGCCGCCGGACAATGCCGTGGCGTTCGTCAATTGGCTCAGCGGCGATCTGCCGAATGGCGTCTTCGATAAACTGCGCTACGCTGTCTTCGGCTGCGGCAACAGCGATTGGGCGGCGACCTATCAGTCGATCCCACGACTGATCGACGAAAAGCTTGCCAGTCATGGCGCCCGCAGCGTGTTCACCCGCGGCGAGGGCGACGCGCGCGGCGATCTTGACGGGCAGTTCGAGACCTGGTTCGCCACGCTCCGCGCGCTGGCGGCCAAGGAATTCGGCGTCGACGCGCGCTTCCAGCGCAACGAAGACGCGCCGCTCTATCAGGTCGAGCCCGTCGCGCCGAACGCCGTCAATGCGCTCGTCGGGCCAGGCGTCGCCCCGATGAAGATACTCGCCAACAGCGAGCTGCAGAATCGGAACGGTCCGAACCCCTCCGAGCGCTCGACCCGGCACATCGAGATCGAACTCCCCGAGGGCGTCGCCTATAGAGTCGGCGACCATCTGAGCGTCGTTCCGCGTAATGATCCGACGCTGGTCGACGCGGTCGCGCGACGCTTCGGCTTCGTGCCCGGCGATCAGATCAGCCTTCATGTCGCCGAGGGACGGCGCGCGCAATTACCAGTCGGCAAGCCGGTCTCGGTCGGCCGCCTGCTGTCGGAATTCGTCGAGTTGCAACAGGCGGCGACCCGCAAACAGATCCAGATCATGGCCGAGCATACCCGCTGTCCGGTAACCAAACCGAAACTGCTGGCCCTGGCGGGCGACGAATCCGAAGCCAATGAACTTTATCGCCAGGAGGTGCTGGCCAAGCGCAAGTCGATATTCAACCTCCTTGACGAGCATCCCGCCTGCGAACTGCCGTTCCATGCCTATCTCGAAATGCTGTCGCTTCTGTCGCCGCGCTATTATTCGATCTCTTCCTCGCCGCGGGCGGGCGGACCGGCGCGTTGCAGCATCACGGTCGGCGTCGTCGCCGGCGGGAGGGAACCCGGTCAGGGCGTCTACAGGGGCGTGTGCTCGAATTTCCTCGCCGGTCGCCGGGTCGGCGATACGATCCACGCGATGGTGCGCGAAACGAGAGCGGGCTTCCGCCTGCCCGACGATCCCTTGAAGCCGATCGTCATGATCGGGCCGGGCACCGGACTGGCGCCGTTTCGCGGCTTCCTTCAGGAGCGCGCGAGCGTTGCCGCGGATGGCCGCATGCTGGGGCCGGCCAAATTGTTCTTCGGCTGTCGGCGGTCTGATCAGGACTTCCTCTATGCGGACGAACTGAAGGATTACGAGGCGCGCGGCCTCGTCGCGCTCCATGTCGCTTTTTCCCGCGCCAATGGCGCCAAGACCTATGTGCAGCATCTCCTCGAGGAACAGCGCGACAGCGTTTGGCGGATGATCGAGGACGGCGCGATCGTCTATGTCTGTGGCGACGGCGGCAGGATGGAGCCAGGCGTCAAAGCGACATTGATGGGCGTTTATCGCGAGAAATCAGGCGCATCCGAAGAGGACGCCCAGCGATGGATCGACAATATGGGGACGCAGAACCGTTACGTGCTCGACGTCTGGACGGGCGGTTGATCGCCGAGCGGCGACTGTGCGGCTTCTATCGCGATGACGCCTTCGGCGCCTGGTGGGCGTGCGCCCCGATGGCGCTGATGATTTGCGGCCACATCGAGATCGGCAGGGCGTGGCCCATGCCTTCGATCATCAGAAGCCTCGCGCCGGGAATCGACGCGGCGGTGTCCTTGCCGCCCTCCGGCCGCACCAGCGGATCCACGGTTCCGTGAATGACCAGGGTCGGCGTTTTCACCGACGCCAGCCGCGCCTTGCGGCTGCCCGAGGCGAGGATGGCGCGAAGCTGCCGCACGACGCCGGCCGGATTGAGTCCACGTTCGAAGTTCCGTTCGGCCTGCTCGCGATCCCTCGCTTCGTCGATCGGGAAACTGCCCGCCCGCAAGACGCGCCATGTATGCGCGAAGCGTTCGAGATATTCCTGCCTGGACTTGGGCGGCGGCGCCATCAGAATGGCCGTCGCCTCGGGTGTGGCTGGCGGCAGGCGGGGATCTCCGGTCGTCGACATGATCGAGGTCAGCGTGCGCACGCGTTTGGGATGATTGATGACGAGCTCTTGCGCGATCATGCCGCCCATCGAGGCGCCGACGATATGAGCGGAGTCAATGCCGAGCGCATCCATCAGCCCGATGACGTCGTCGGCCATGTCGCTCAATTTGTAAGGCGCGGCGACGGGCATGCGAAGAAACCGCAGTTTGAGCAGCTCGACCGCGGTGAGCGGTTTGCCGCCCGTCAGTCTGGTGGACTTTCCGATGTCGCGATTGTCGAAGCGGATGACGCGGAATCCGCGCGAGGCGAGTTCGCGACAGAATTCGTCGTGCCAAAGGATCATCTGGGAGCCGAGCCCCATGATCAGCACCATCGGCTCCGCATTCGCCGCGCCGAAGATTTCGTAGCAGAGCTCGATGCCATTGGCCCTGGCCAATTGCGGCGGCTGATGAAGCGAAAGATCCAAACCAGCTATTCCTTCCGAATGCGCGTCTGAAGCATGTTTTATCGCATGATTTTCAGCCCGTGTTGACCCTCGCCCATCAAAAGTATGAAATGGCGACCCGTGACAGGGGGACCAACGAGCCCGATGCACGGTGCGGGGGAGAGCGCTCGATGCCCGACAAGGCGAACGACCCGGCCGCGCTCTGGCGTGGCTTTCTTGGCGACCTGGAGAGCGGGTTCAATTCTTTCGCCAACAAAGCGATGGAGTCGGAAGGCTTTAGCCGCGCGATGAATCAGGCCGGCGGCGCGTCGATGGCCGCGCAAAAGGCGCTCGGCGAAGCGATGGAGAAATATCTGACCAGCATGAATCTGCCGAGCCGGACGCAGTTCATCGCTATGGGCGAGCGCCTGCAGGGAATCGAAAACCAGCTCGCCGAGATCAAGGCGATCCTGCATCAAATGGGACGAGACGGCGGGACCGCCGAGGACCGCGCCGCCGGCGCGCGCAGGCCGCCGCGAACGCGTCGGCCGCCATCGCACGGAGAGCCGGGGTGACCAGCGCCGCCCAATCGATCCCGGATCGAATCCAGAGCGAGGTGCAGCGCGCGATCCAGCGCAGCATCAAGGGCGTCGAATATCTCGGCTCGCCGGCGCCGGCGGTGGGCTCGACGCCGAAGGATACAGTGCTGGCGCGTGGAACGATGAAGCTGCACCATTATCGCCCGCAGGCCGACGAGGTTTATCGCGTGCCCGTGTTGATCGTGATGGCGACCACCAATCGCGGCTATGTCCTCGATCTCGCGCCCGGTCAGAGCCTTGTCGAGTTTCTCCTGAGACGCGGTTTCGACGTTTACATGCTGGACTGGACGGCGCCGTCGCCTGAGGAAAAATCGTTGCGAATGGAGGACTATGTCCTCGATTTCATTCCCGGTTGCATCCGTCATATCCAGCGCGATTGCGGCGAGAGCGACATCAGCCTCATCGGTTATTGCTTTGGCGGCGTGCTCTCGACGCTCTACGCCTCGATCTTTCCTGAAGGGCCGCTAAAGAATCTGGTGTGCTTCACGACGCCGGTCGACTTTCGCGAAATGAAGCTTTTTCAGAATTTTTCCGACCGGCGTTATTTCGATGTCGATCGGCTGGTCGACAGCGTCGGCAATGTGCCGCCCGAATTGATTTTCGCCTCGTTCGAAATGTTGCGGCCGGCCTCACGATTGGTCGGCCAGACGCAATTGTGGGAAAACATCTGGAACGACGAATATGTCAAATCGTACCGGATGTTCGATCGCTGGGCGACGGACACGCTCCCGCTGGCGGGCGAATATTTTCGCCAAACGACCAAGGACCTGATGTGGGACAATCGTCTCTTCAACGACACGATGTCGGTCGGCGGCCATCCGGCGAGGCTCGGCGCTATCAAGGTTCCGATCCTGCACGCGGTCGCCGAGCACGACCATATCGTTCCTTATGGCGCGGCCAGGCCGCTCATCCCAGCGGTCTCCTCCACGGACAAGGAGGAGGTCATTCTCAAAGGCGGCCACATCAGCGTCGCCGCGGGCGCGAATGCGAGTAAGCGTCTATGGCCGAAACTGGACCAATGGCTGAGCGAGCGTTCGACATGACGGGCGAGACAAAGCGTTCCTATCCGCTTGATATCAAGACCGAGGCCGGCGAAGTTGAATTCCGCCGCATGACAGGGGCGGACGAAGCCGCGACGCTCGCTTTCGCGCGCGGATTGCCGGCCCACGACCTGCTGTTTTTGCCCCGCGACATCAGCGAACCGAAAGTCCTTGCCGCCTGGATCAAGGAGATCGAGCGGGGCGCCATGACCAGCCTCATCGCCGTCAGGGACGGTCATGTCATTGGCTGCGGCGCGCTGGTCTGCGATCCGCTGTCCTGGTCGCCCCATGTCGGCGAGATCCGCATGGTCGTGGCGAGAGAGCGGCGCGGTCTTGGCGTCGGTCGGGCTCTGTCGCAAGAAATGTTCGCGCTGGCCCTGGAGGCGGAGCTCGAAAAGATCGTCGTGCAGATGACGGTCGATCAGACCGGAGCGATCGCGCTGTTCGAAGGCCTCGGCTTTCGCGCGGAAGCGCTCCTTCGCGACCATGTCCGCGATCGTCAGGGGCGCAAACACGACATCGTCCTGCTTGGCCATAATGTCGCTGAGGTGCGCGCCCAGCGCGAGGCCTACGGCCTGCCGGAAGCGGCCCGCTGAACGCCGCAGTCTCCGATCACGAAATCGTGATGGTGCAGTGCAATAATAATATTGCACTGCACAAGATGAGGCGCCATAACAGTCTCGCCCTGGGCCCTTCGGACGGGGCGCCATAGCTCACAAACCGAGGATGGAGAGAGAAATGACCGCCAACACACAAAACACCGACATGTTGAACACGCTGAAAGAAGCCTTCGCTCCCGTCACCGAGGCGCTGAAGACCCTTCAGAACGTCGAAGTGCCTGAAGCCGCTCGCGATTTCGTCAAGCGCGCCGCCGGCGCCGCCAAGGATCGCTCGGCCGACGTCGAGGCCCGGGCCGAGAAGGTCACCGCCGCGATCGAGAGCGCCGTGACCGGTTCGGTCGTCGAGACCGCCAAGGTCAGCCGCACTATTCAGCAGGCCCTGTATCAGGACGCCGCGGCGTTTTTCGCCAATGTCGACAAGCTCGCGGCCGCCAAGTCTTTCGGCGAAGCGATGCAGATCCAGTCCGACTATCTGCGCGCCCGCGGCGACGCCGCCGCCGCTCGCGCCAAGGCGACTGCCGAATATTTCGGCAAGCTGATTTCGGACGGCGCCAAGTCGGCGCAGGAGAATTTCTCCAAGGCCGCTTCGCTGAGCAGCAAGGCCGCCTGAAACAGCCGACAAGGCGACTCCAGGGAAGACCCGCTCGCGCGAGCTTCCTCTGGCGTCAACTGACCTGGGCGGCGCTGAGCCGCCCGTTTCCAATGCGTTGAAATTGCCTGTCGCTGCGCAACAATGGCGATGGAGCGAAAGATCGCCGCAACGCGGACTGATCTCATGAGCGCCGCCCAGAATGTTTACCCAGCGCTGAAAGCAGGCGAGACCGAGCGCGCCGCCGAACTTGGCCGCGTGAAATTGGCCGCGACGCTGACGCTCGCCGGATCGCTCGGCTTGCTCGTCTTCGCCAAAATCATGGCCGACAAACATCCGGCCTTTGGCTATCTCGCGGCTTTCGCGGAAGCGGCCACCATCGGCGGGCTGGCGGATTGGTACGCCGTCGTCGCGCTGTTTCGCCGACCACTCGGCTTGCCGATTCCTCATACTGCGATCATCCCGAACAACCAGCATCGCATCGCCGACAAGCTCGGCGAGTTTGTCGAAGAACATTTCCTCGACGCCGCGCCGGTCGCCGCCAAGCTCAACCAGACCGACTTCGCTTCGTTCATCGCGGAGTGGCTGAGCGATCACAAGCGAAGCGCCGACCTCGCGCGTTTCGTCCTGCGTCTTTTGCCCGAAGTGATCGCAGCGACGGAAACCTCCGGCCTGAAAACCTTTGTAAGCCGCCGTCTCCAGACGCTGCTCCAGTCGATCGACATCGCCCCCCTGGCGGCAGGGACTCTGCGGTCCTTCATCCGCGAGGGTCGGCACCAGGCTCTGCTGGACGATCTCATGCGCGCCCTGCACGAGGCCTTGAACAGGACGGATACGCTGGCGGCGATCCGCGAGAAAATTCGCGCCGAACTCCCCACCCTGCTCAAGCTTTATCGCGCCGACGCTTATTTGTTGAAGAAGATCGCGGCTTCCGCGGGCGCATTTTTTGAAGACGTGCGGACCAATCCCGATCACCCATTCCGTGGCGAATTCGATCGGCTGGCGCTGTCCCTCATCGACAGGATGGAAACCGAGCCGGCCTTCGCCTCGCGACTCGATGGGCTGAAGCGCGATGTCCTGAGCCGCCCCGAGCTTGGCCAGCTCATCGCCAATCTGTGGTCCAACATACGGGCCTTCGTCGACCACAGCGCAACCAGCGAGACCGGGCTCCTGCACCGCCATCTCGCCAATCTCTTCCGCGAAGCAGGCGCCCAGCTCACGACCGATCCCGAAATACGCGCCGAGATCAATCGCGGAATGGTGCTGGTTCTCAGCAGCTTCATCGCGAACCATAAGGGCGGCGTCTCGACCTTCATCGCGGACCAGGTCAAGAATTGGGACATGCGGCAATTGATCGATTTGATCGAGATCAACGTCGGCAAGGATCTTCAATACATTCGCTTCAATGGCGCGCTGATCGGCGGCCTGGCTGGCCTTCTGCTCTATGCCGGCGAGGTCCTGCTCCGCATGCTTTAGGCGCCGCGGATCAACAATATTCGCCCGTTCAATGCTTGAAATGCCGTCGCGCGTTATCTAGGTTGATGGACTCACGCTTTCCCGGGAAAGGCGAGCGTTATCGATTTGCCCTGGGACTATGCTGAAGGCGGCGATTTTATCGCGAAGAGAACAAAACAAGGAGCTCCGATGTCGGTCGCCGCTGAGACGCTTTCCCCGCCGTCGCGGGGGCTTATGCTCCTCGAGGGGCGCGCCATTCCTGAATTGGGCGCATTTGTCGGCATGCTGCCGCTGCTCTCGATGAGCCCGAAGGGCGACGGTCATCCTGTCCTCGTCCTGCCCGGGCTTCTGGCCAGCGACGTCTCCACCAAGCCGCTGCGCAGCTTCCTGAATGGCCAGGGTTATGCTGCAAGCGGCTGGGGCCTTGGGCGCAACCTCGGACTTCGCGAGGGCCTCCGCGACGGCCTGATCGCCCTGCTGCGCGACCTGAACGAAGCGCAGGGCCGCAAGGTCAGCCTGATCGGGTGGAGCCTTGGCGGCCTCTATGCGCGGCAGCTCGCGAAGATCTTTCCCGATCGCGTTCGCTCCGTCATCACGCTGGGCAGCCCGTTCGCCAGCAGCCCGAAATCGACGAACGCCTGGCGCATTTATGAGATGACCAGCGGTCGCCGGGCCGATGAAAGCGACCCGCAATTCGGCGGCGACCTCGCCGGGCCGCCTCCCGTTCCGACGACAGCAATCTTCAGCCGTACCGACGGCGTCTGCGCATGGCGCGGCTGCATGGATGCGACCTCGGCGCGAAGCGAAAGCATCGAGATCGAGAGCAGCCATTGCGGCATGGGGCATAATCCGGCGGCGGTCTATGCGATCGCGGATCGCCTGTCCCAGCCCGAGGGCGCCTGGAAACCCTTTGAACGCAAGGGATGGCGCGCCTTCGTCTTCCCCGACCCGCATCGGTAGGCTGCGGAGACGGGATCGCGCTGACATTTTCGGTCTGACAAGGTGGCGGCGGGGAGGTTACTGCCTCCCTCCCCGTATGCATGCTCACGCCGCCTTCGACAACATGCCGTGCGGGTCGAGGACAAACTTCGCCGCCGCGCCCTGATCAAAGGTCTCGTAACCCTTCGGCGCCTCTTCCAGCGAAATCACCTTTGCATTGACGATCTCGGCAATATTCAGCCGTCCATGCAGGATCGCCATCATGAGCTGGCGATTGTAGCGGATCACCGGCGTCTGGCCGGTGTGAAAGGATTGCGCCTTCGCCCAGCCAAGACCGAGCCGCAGGCTGAGGCTGCCCTTCTGGGCCGCCGCATCGACGCCGCCGGGATCCTCGGTGACATAGAGGCCGGGAACGCCGATCGAGCCGGCGGCGCGGGTGATCTCCATCATCTGGTTGAGTACGATCGCCGGTTGCTCGACGCCGGAATGGCCGCGCGCCTCGAAGCCGACGGCGTCGATCGCCGCGTCGACCTCGGGCGCGCCGACCACTGCGGCGATCATTTCGCCGAGGCGATCGTGCTTGCCAAGATCGATCGGCGTGAAGCCCATCTTCTCGGCATGCGCGAGGCGGTCCTTGTTGAAGTCGCCGATCATCGTCACCGCCGCGCCCAGGATGCGCGAAGAAGCGGCGGCCGCCAGGCCGACCGGGCCGGCGCCGGCGACATAGACGATGGAGCCCACGCCGACTCCGGCCCTGACAGCGCCGTGAAAGCCGGTCGGCAGAATGTCCGACAACATGGTGAGATCGCGGATTTTCGCCATCGCCTGGTCGCGATCGGGAAATTTCAACAGATTGAAATCCGCGTAAGGGACCATGACGTAGCGCGCCTGGCCGCCGATCCAGCCGCCCATGTCGACATAGCCATAGGCGCCGCCCGCGCGCGCGTCATTGACATGCAGGCAGACGCCGGTGTCGCCCGATTTGCAGGTGCGGCAGCGCCCGCAGGCGACATTGAACGGCACCGAGACAATGTCGCCCTTGCTCAGCAATTCGACATCCGCGCCCGTTTCGATCACTTCGCCGGTGATCTCATGGCCGAGCACCAGGCCGGCCTGCGCGGTGGTGCGGCCGCGCACCATATGCTGGTCGGAGCCGCAAATGTTGGTCGAAACGACTTTGAGAATGACGGCATGCTCGATCTTGCGGCCGTGCGGATCTTCGAACTTCGGATCGGCGATATTCTGCACCTCGACCTTGCCGGGCCCGAGATAGACCAAACCGCGATTGTCGCCCATGGCATCCTCCCATTTTGTTTGCCGAACCTGCCTGGTTCGTTCACGGGCAGCTTACGCCGCCGCGCTGCCTGGCGCCAACGCATTCGCGATATGAGTCTAAATTCAAAAGTCACGGAAGAATTGGGCCGATGCGAACAATCGGCGCCATCACAGATCCTTCGCCAGTCGCAACGCATCATAGATGGCGGCATGGGTGTTGCGCGCGGAAACGGCGTCGCCGATCCGAAAAAGCTGAAACTTGCCGTTCGAATTGCTCGCTGTCTTCTGCGCCCGACCGGCGATGAGAGCGTCATAATCGACGGCGCCGAGATTGCGCGAAAGCAGCTTCAACTGAAAATAGAGATCGTCCATCGGAATCGTTCCGTGATTGACGACGATCTGGTCGAACCGCCTTTCCTTGCGGACGCTGTCGTAATCGCTGCCGATGATTGCGACGAGCTCATTGCCGTCGCGGCGGACCGCTTCAAGCCGGTAGGTCACCGTGAAGGTCACATCGAGTTTCTGCAGGGCGCGCATATAGGGGACGAGATTCATCGCCATCACTTCCGGCGCAAAGGAGCGGTCGGGCGTCATCACTTCCAGCCTGGCGCCGCTCCTGGCGATGAATTCGGCCGCCTGCATCGCCGCATGGTCGCCAGCATCGTCGAACAGCAGCACATTGGCGCCCGGTTTGACGTCGCCCGAAATGATGTCCCAGCTCGACGCGACGAGATCGTTGCCCGCGGCGAGGACTTCGGTATGCGGAAAGCCGCCCGTCGCGACGATCGCGACGTCGGGATTCTCGGCGAGGACGTCATCGGCCTCGGCGAAGGCGTTGAAACGGAACGCGACGCCACGCGCCTCGCATTGCGCCATGCGCCAATCGATGATGCCGATCATCTCACGGCGACGCGCGCTCTGCGCGGTGAGCCGAATCTGACCGCCCGGCTTGTCCGCCATCTCGAAGACGACGACCTCATGGCCGCGCTCAGCGGCGACCCGGGCCGCCTCTAATCCCGCTGGTCCCGCGCCGATAACGACGATCCTGCGCCTGACGTCGGCTCTGGCGATTTCATGCGGCATGGTCGTCTCGCGACCCGTCGCGGGATTGTGGATGCAATAAGCGGCGCCGCCCTGATAGATGCGGTCGAGACAATAATTGGCCCCGACGCAGGGACGAATGTCGTTCTCGCGGCCCTCGACGATCTTTCGCACGATATGGGGATCGGTCATATGCGCCCGCGTCATCCCCACCATGTCGAGCTTGCCCGACGCAATCGCATGGCGCGCCGTCGCCACATCGGGAATTCGGGCGGCGTGGAAGGTCGGAAATTTCGTGGCGGCGCGGATTTCGCCGGCGAAGTCGAGATGCGGGGAACTCGCCATGCCCTGCACCGGAATGACGTCGGTCAATCCGGCGTCGGTGTCGATATGTCCGCGAATGATATTGAGAAAGTCGACCATGCCGCTTTCTTTCAACCTTCGCGAAATCTCAAAGCCGTCTTGTTTGGTGAGGCCGCCGTCCAGAACTTCATCGGCGCTGTAGCGCATGCCGACGATGAAATCGGCGCCGACACGTTCGCGGATGGCGGTCAGAACCTCGAATGCGAAACGCAGGCGATTGTCGAGCGAGCCGCCATAAGGCGGATCGAGTTCATTGGTCAGCGGCGACCAGAATTGATCCATCAGATGGCCATAGGCCTCCAGTTCGATCCCATCGAGACCGGCGGCCTTCATGCGCTCGGCGGCGTCCGCGTAATCTTTCACGATGCGGGCGATGTCCCAGTCTTCGATCTTCTTGGGAAAGGCGCGATGGGCGGCTTCTCTTTTATGAGAGGAAGAAACCACCGGCAGCCAGTCGCCATTGTCCCAGCGTGTGCGCCGGCCGAGATGCGTCAATTGGATCATCACGGCGGCGCCATGCTCGTGGCAGGCATCGGCCAGTTCCTTCATCCATGAGACCACTTCGTCCTTGTAGGCGAGGATATTGTTGAACGCCGGCGGGCTGTCGCGCGACACCGCCGCTGATCCCGCTGTCATCGTCATGGCGATTCCGGCTTTCGCCCGTTCGGCATGATAGGCGCGATAGCGCTCTTTCGGCATGCCGTCTTCGGGATAGGCCGGCTCATGAGCTGTTGTCATGATCCGGTTTCTCAAGGTGAGATGCTTCAGTTGGTAAGGCTGAAGAAGCGGATCATTCGACATGGAGCGACCTTCCTGCGCGCTGCGGACCGCCTCAAACGGCTTTTGTCCATTCGGCCAGCATAGGCGCTTTTTGAACCCGATCCACTTGGCTGGCCGGAGCGGGCCGATTTGCGCGCGCCATAAACGACGACCTCTAAAGAAGATCGCGCGGGATCGTCTCCGCCATTTCGCGTGCGCCCGCCAGCGCGCCATTCTCATAGGCGCGGACGCTTGCCTGCACGACGAAATCCGTCGCTGTCGCATGCATCGAAGTCCGGGTTTCGATGACAATGCGCCAGCCCTCGCGGCCAAGCGCGTATTTCTGAGTGATGGAATAGCGCGCGGAAAGCGGATCCCCGGCGCCGATCGTCAGTTCGCGCCTGAGATCATGCGAAACCGTCGTGTCGATCGCGTCGAAGCGATGGGCGCCTTCGCCGAACAGGCCGCCCTCGCCATGCGTCACATAGGTCGCGACGCCGGTCAGGAGATCGAGCGTCGCGGTGCGGGTCATGCGCCCCTCGGCGACTTTGGCGATGGGCGCGAGGGCGCCGCGCAAAGGCGGCGCGAAACTGATTGCCGCGTCGGATGGATCGGCGGGGCGCACCGGCAGGACGAGCTTGCCAGGCAGGCGCACCGTCAATGTCGCCGCTTCCGGCGCCGGCCAGATCAGCGGCCAATAGGCGCTCGAAAGCGCCAGCCGCACGACATGGCCGGGCGCGAAGGCATAGCCGCAATCATTGAGCTTCAGGCGAATGTCATAGAACGCGCCGGGCGCCAGCGCGCTCGGCTCAGCATGGCTGTCGCGATGCGTGAGGTTGAGCACGCCATAGGAGACACGCCGCGACGTACCATCCGGCGCGACGTCGCAGAGTCGCGCGCAAAGCTGCGCGACAGGCTTGTCGGAGGCGATCGCGATCGTAATCTCGGGCGCGCCGAGAAGCTCCATGCGTTCCGCCAGCGGCGCGCCGTCGAAGAGGAGCGAGAAGCCATCGTCATGGCGCTGGTCCGCCGGCCCCTCGCCCGCCACGCCCGTGCCCATCCATTCGCCGACGGCGAGACCGGTCCAGCAGGGCGAGCGGATTGTCGCCTCCGCGCCGGCCAGAGGGGCGGCGCCGAGACCGTCGCTATTGAGATGAAGCGCGCGCCACTCGATAGTCGGCGACGGCCATTGCGCTTCGCCGACAAAACGGCCGGGCATGGGATCACGGCCGCCCGGCGGCGTCCAATCCTCGATGAAGGCGCGCAGCAGCGGCTCGGCCATGATCCCGCGATCTTCGTCCTTCAGCCAGTGATCCCACCAACGCAAGGCTTCCTGGAGAAAGCCGATCGCCGGCCCCGGCTTGCCGTCCTGGGGATAGAGATGCGCCCAGGGGCCGATCAGCCCGCGCCGCGGCGCGGCGAGCCCTTCGAGCAGACGCGGGATCGCATTGGTATAGGCGTCGGCCCAGCCGCCGACCGCGAAGACCGGGCATTGTATCGCGGAAAAATCCTCGCAGACCGAGCCATGCCGCCAATAGGCGTCGCGACGCTGGTGGGTGAGCCAAATCGCTGGGAAGAACGGCAGGCTTTCCAGCCGCTCGCGCCATTGGTCGCGCCAACCCGCGCCGACGAGTTCCGGATCGGCCGGGCGCGCCTGGTAGGCGAGCATGATCGCGCCCCACCACAGATTGTCGTTCAGCAGCGCGCCGCCCATGAAATGAATGTCGTCGGCATAGCGATCGTCGGTCGAGCAGACGGTGATGATCGCTTTCAACGCCGGCGGACGCAGCGCCGCCGTTTGCAGCGCGTTGAAGCCGCCCCAGGATTTGCCCATCATGCCGACGCGTCCATTGCACCAGCGCTGGCGGCTGAGCCAGTCGATCACTTCGCAGGCGTCATCGAGCTCTTGGGCGAGATATTCATCGGCCATATGGCCGTCCGATTCGCCCGAGCCGCGCATGTCGACGCGGATCGCGCCATAGCCTTGCGCAGCGAACCAGCCATGCATCGGTTCATCGCGCCCGCGGGTGCCGTCGCGCTTGCGATAGGGGATATATTCGAGGATCGCCGGAACGGGCTTTTGCATCGCATCGTCGGGTAGCCACAGTCGCGCGGCGAGGCGCGCGCCATCCGACAGCGTGATGAAGAGATGCTCGGTGACGATTGTTTCCGCCATAGACGACGAGATCCCTGGAATTGGCGTGGCGGCCGCCGACGCAACAGCGCGCGCCAGAAGGCCGATAGGGCGATTGGGCGCGCGGCGGAAGCCGCTGCTCGTCTCAGGCCGCGGCGGCGCCGCGGCCGGCGAGCACCTGATCGAGCCAGGTCGTGTCCATCTCGGGCACGGAGGCGATCAGCTTCTCCGTATAGGGATGGAACGGCGGCGAGAAAATATCGGCGGTTGCGCCTTGCGCAATGATCTCGCCCTTCAGCATCACCGCGGTGCGATGCGCGATGCGCCGCACGGTGCCGAGATCATGGGTGATGAACATATAGGCGAGGCCGAGTTCGTCCTGAAGCCGCCGCAGCAGTTTCAGGACCTCCTCGGCGACCAGCGGATCGAGCGCCGAGGTCGGCTCGTCGCAGATGATCAGGTCCGGTTCCGCCGCGAGCGCGCGCGCGATGCAGACACGCTGCTTCTGGCCGCCGGAAAGCTGTCCCGGACGCCGATTGGCGAAATCCTCGGGCAGGCCGACCAGCCGCAAAAGTTCCGCGACGCGATCGCGCACCGCCGACTTCGACCGATTGAAGAAGAACCCAACCGGACGGCCGATAATTTCACCCAGCGACTGGCGCGGATTAAGCGCGACGTCGGGCATTTGGTGCACCATCTGGAGACGGCGCAGCACCTCGCGCGGACGCTGCGCGAGAGCGGGCGCCAAGGTCTCGCCGGCGAGCTTGACGTCCCCGGTCCAGCGCGGCAGCAGGCCTGCGACGACGCGCGCCAGCGAACTTTTTCCCGAGCCGGACTCGCCGACCACGGCGAGCGTTTCCCCGCGCGCGATCGTCACATTGATGTTCCTGACCACCGAAGAGCCTGTGCGATAGCCGGCCTCGACATTGGTGACGTTGAGCATCACTTTGGCGTCGGCCGGCGGGTCGATCAGCGGAAGCTGCTTGGCTTCGCGCCGCTCGTTGACGAGCGCGGTCGCGTAGGGCGTCGCCGGGCGCTCCAGCACCTGGCGCGCGTCGCCGACTTCCACCATTTTGCCATGGCGGAGCACCATGATGCGTTGGGCGATCTGCGCCACCACCGCCAGATCGTGGGTAATGTAGAGCCCGGCGGTGCCGAACTCGCGGATCAGGTCGCGCAGCAGCGCCAGCACTTCGATTTGCGTGGTGACGTCGAGCGCCGTCGTCGGTTCGTCGAGCACGATGATGTCGGGGCGGCAGCTCATCGCCATCGCCGCCATCGCGCGCTGCAATTGTCCGCCTGAGGCCTCGTGCGGATAGCGGTCGCCGAACGTATCGGGATCGGGCAATTGCAGCGTGCGGAACAGGCGGCGCGCATAGGTCTCGGCCTCCTGCCGGCTCATCACGCCGTGAGTGACGGGCGCTTCGCAAACCTGGTCCATCAAGGTCATCGCCGGATTGAAGGAGGCTGCCGCGCTCTGCGCGATATAGGCGATGCTCTTGCCGCGGAAATTGCGTCGCTGGACGGCCGTGCTGGCGCGCAGATTGGTGCCGTTGATGGTGATGCTGCCGCCGGTGATGCGGCAACCGGCGCGGGCATAGGCCATGGCGGCAAGGCCGATCGTCGATTTGCCGGCCCCCGACTCCCCGATCAGGCCGAGGATTTCCCCGCGTTTCAGGGTGGCGTCGACATGGTCGACGAGCGTCGCGCCCTTGATCGTTTCAACTTTGAGCCCCTCCAGATGAAGCACCAGATCGTCGCTCATGATGGGGGCATCCTTACATTTCCGCCTGGGATCCGGACGGGCGCGCGTCGATCGACAACAACCAGTCGACGACCAGATTGACCCCGACCGTCAAAGTCGCGATCGCAAATGCGGGATAAAGCGGCGCGAAAAGGCCGAAATTGATGGCCGCCGCATTTTCCCGGACCATGCCGCCCCAATCCGCGTAAGGCGGCTGGACGCCGATGCCGAGGAAGCTCAACGCCGCCACGAACAGGAAATTGAAGCAAAATCGCAGGCCGAATTCGGAGATCAGCGGCGCCGCGGCGTTCGGCAGAATCTCCCGGCTGATGATCCACCATAAGCCCTCGCCGCGCATGCGCGCCGCTTCGACGAATTCCAACACCGCCAGATTCATCCCCAGCGCACGCGAGAGACGGAAGACGCGGGTCGAATCGAGCACCGCGATGGTGACGATCAGCACCGGAATGGACGAGCCGAATACGCCCAGAATGATCAAGGCGAGGATCAGTTGCGGGATCGACAGGATCACGTCGACGAGGCGCGACAGCGCCATATCCACCCAGACGCCCATCACCGCGGCGGTGAAGCCGAGGCTGATGCCGATGAAGAAGGACAGCAAGGTGGTGGCGGCGGCGATGCCGATCGTCATGCGGGCGCCATAGATGAGGCGGGTCAGCATGTCGCGTCCGATCTGATCGGCGCCGAGCAGCATTTGCGCCGATGGCGTAGCCCAGGTGTCGCCGACTGATTGCGACTGGCCATAGGGCGCGACCCAGGGCCCTAACACCGCGATGATCAGACTGATCGCGACGATCGCCAGTCCGATCCAGGCGGTGACGGGAGGTCGGTGTCCGAATAGGGTCATGCTTTCCTCGGTCGCCGACGACGAAGACGGGGATTGACAAGGATCGCCACGATATCGGCAAGCGTGTTCAGCGTGACGAATACGGCGGCGAAGATCAGGCCGCAGGCCTGGATGACGGGAACGTCGCGTTTGGACACCGCGTCGACCATATATTGGCCGACGCCGGGATAGACGAAGACGTTTTCGACGACCACCACGCCGACGACGAGATAGGCGAGATTGAGCGCCACCACCGAGACGATCGGCCCCGCGGCATTGGGTAGAGCATGCCGCGAGACGACGCGCGAGCGCGAAAGGCCCTTCAGAAAGGCCATTTCAATATAAGGCGTCGACATGATCGACAGCACCGAATTGCGGGTCATTCGCAGCATATGCGCGGTGACCACCATGGTCAGCGTCAGCGCCGGCAGCGTCGCCACATAGAACCGCTCGCCGACCCCCATTCCCGGAAAGACGGTCGCCAGCGAGGGGAACCATGCGAGGTTGATCGCAAAAATGATGATGAGGATATAGCCGACGAAAAATTCCGGAACCGAAATGGCGATCAAGGTCAGGATATTGGCGACCCTATCGGCGACGCGCCCTTCATAGATCGCCGATATGATGCCAAGGCCGACGGCGATCGGCACCGCGATGATCGCGGAATAGCCGGCGAGGAACAGCGTGTTCTCGAATCGCGGCAGGAGCTCTTCGATAATGACGCGCTGGTTGGTCAGCGACTTGCCAAAATCGCCGTGCAGCACGCCGAACAGCCAGCCAAAATATCGGACATAAGCCGGCTGATCGAGCCCGAGCTCGGCTCGGAACACTTTCAACGCGTCAGGCGTCGCCTGCTGGCCAAGCACGGCCGAGGCGACGTCGCCGGGGAGAATTTGGGTGCAGATGAAAATCAGCACCGACACTGCGAGAAGAGTCAGGACCCCAAGGCCGGCCCGTGTTGCGATCAGACGTAGCACGGGTCGCCTTTCATTCCAGCGTGGAAGGAGGAGCCAGGTTCACGCAAACCAGCCTTTTTCGGCAATGCGCTGATCGCACATGTCGTAATGTGGATGGGGCGCGGTGCCCATGACCTTCTTTCCGTAGCCGTCGAGATAATCGCCAATGGCGAAGCAGACCATGCCGCCGTCGTCGACGATCATCTTCTGGGCGTCGGCGTACATCTGCGTGCGCTTGGCTTCGTCCAGTTCGGCGCGGGCGCCAATGATGATCTTGTCGAAATCCTCGCGTTTCCAATGCGTGTCGTTCCAATTGGCGCTCGACAGGAAGGTTTGCGAGAGCTGATTGTCGGCGGTCGGCCGACCGCCCCAATAGACCGCGCAGAACGGCGCTTTGAGCCAGACATTGTCCCAATAGCCGTCGCCCGAGACGCGCTTGACCTGCAGGTCGAGACCCGCCTTCTTCATCGCCTCCTGGTAGAGCACGGCGGAATCGGTGGCGCCTGAGAAAGCGCCCTCGGACACCTGCAGCTCCATCTTGGCGTTCGCCATGCCCGCCTTCTTGAAATAGAACGCGGCCTTGTCGGGATCGTAGGGGCGTTGCGGTATGTCCTTGGCGAAATATTTCATTGAAGGCGGCACTGTCGTGTCGTTGCCGACTGTCGCGAAACCCTTGTAAACGGTGTCGACGATTTTCTGGCGATCGATGCCGTATTTGAGCGCGAGGCGGATGTCGTTGCTGGTGTAGGGATCGCTATCGCAGAGCGCCACGAAGGCGAAACGGTTGCCGGTTCCCTTGGTGCGGACGACGTTCACGGTCGGCGCCTTCATGACGAAGGCGACCGTTTTGGCGTCCAGCCGATTGCCGGCGTCGATCTGGCCGGAGATCAGCGCCTGGGTGCGCGCCGCAGCGTCCGGAATGTAGCGAAGCTCGACGCTGTCGAAATTGCCGCGGTTCGGCTTCCAGTAATTTCCCTTGTTCTTGGTGATGACCCGCACGCCCGGCTCGAAGCTTTCGAGCGCAAAGGCGCCGGTGCCGTCGGGCTTTGAAAAATCGGTGAAGCCGTTCGGCACGATCAGGACGTGATAATCGGCGAACACGTAGGGCAGGCCGGCGTCGCCGCTTTTCAGCGTGATCTCGACCTGGTTCGGCGCGAGCTTCTTCAGATCGGATATGCCGCTGAGAAGATCCTTGGCGCCGGACTTGGTTTCGCCGCGGTGCAGATTGAGGGAATAGATGACGTCGTCGGCGTCCAGCGTCTTGCCGGAGGTGAAGGTGACGCCTTTGCGAAGGTTGAAAATCCAGGTGGTCGCGCCGGGCTTGGCTTCAAAACTCTCGGCCAGTTCGCCGACGGCGTCGCCTTTGGCGTCAACCTCGACGAGACCGTTCCAGATCTGCCAGCCGTAGGAAATCGGAATGGAATCGGCATAGGTTCGCGGATCCAGACTGTCGGAAGCGCTGCCGCCTTCCATGCCGAGCTTCAACGTGCCGCCCTTCTTGGGCGCATCATCGGCGAACGCCGGGCGCATGCCAAAACCGAGGCCAAGAGCCGCCGCGCCAGCCATCAATTGGCGACGGTCGACGATCAATCCCGATCCGCTATCTCTCTTGATTTGATTGTCGGTCATGCACTCTGCTCCTGCAACGCTGGTCCGGCCTGAATATTTCGTCAGTCCGAAAGGATCTTCGGCTTGGGCATTATTAGCGGCGGTTCTGCAAAGCACAATACGTTCAGGACAAAGAACGTGCGCATGATCAGATTTCTCGGAGTTCGAGCACGACTGCGGGGAAGCGAGGGCTGACCGCTTCCGCAACAAAAACGGGCGGCCTCACCGCTTTTTTCGCTATCGAAGGCAGAGTTCGCGGATCATCTCAAGCCAGAGCGCTACGCAGCCCGTGCCTCAATTGGCGACATCGACCCGGCGTTACGCCGCCGGATCAGCCATTCCTGGCTGACGACTTGGATGACGCCGCTTCATCGCGCAAGCGCCGTTCGTGCTCTTTGACGACGGCGCCGGCGGCAAATTCCTGGGCGCGCAGGGCGGAGAGCACGGCGACAAGACAATCGTCGCGTCGGATTTCAAGCTCGCGAACCGAAACGCCATCGGCTTGATCGTCCGATTGCGCGGATACGCGATCGATGAGTTCGTCGGTGAGCTCCGGCGCGACCAGTTTGGTCCAGGGAAGTTTCAAAGCAGGCCCGAATTGCGCGAGGAAATGGCGCATGCCGGCCTCGCCGCCAGCCATCCGATAGATCAGAAACGTGCCCATGAACGACCAGCGCAAGCCCGCGCCGAAGCGGATTGCATCGTCTATCTCCTCGGTCGTCGCCACGCCGTCCTTGACCAGCCAGAGCGCTTCGCGCCAAAGCGCTTCAAGCAGTCGGTCGGCGACAAAGCCATCGATTTCTTTTCTGACATGGAGCGGCCGCATGCCGACCGAGCCATAAAACTGCATCGCCTCCTGCTTGGCGGCGTCGCTGGTCCGCTCGCCGCCGCACACTTCCACCAACGGCAGCAGATAGACGGGATTGAAGGGATGGCCGACAACGAAGCGTTCAGGGCGCGCCATCGCCGACTGAAGACGTGTCGGCAACAGGCCGGAAGTCGAGGAGGCGATCAATACATCCGGCCGCGCCGCCTGATCGATCGCGGCGAGCACGGATTGTTTGAGGTCCTCGCGCTCGGGCAGGCTTTCCTGGATAAAATCGGCGCCGGCCGCCGCGTCGCTGACGGACGAGACAATAGTCAGCCGGCCCTCTGGCGGCGACAGGTCCGGGAACAACCGGGCTTGCGCGCGGCGCGCATTGCCAATCACTGCTTCCAGTTTGCGCCCCAACTCGGGATCGGGATCGAAGATCGCGACGTCATGGCCATTGAGGAGAAACCGCGCCGCCCAACCGCCACCGATGACGCCGCCGCCGATGAGCCCGACACGCCGCGGCTTCGTCATTGTAAGTCCCTCATTTCGGCTGCCTCAACTTCAACTTCTGGCGCACCTCAGCCGGACCGAGCACTTTCGCGCCCATCGCCGTGACGATGGTCGCGGCGCGCTCGACCAATTGTCCGTTGGCGGCGAGGACGCCGCGATCGAGAAACAGATTGTCTTCAAGCCCGACGCGAACGTTGCCGCCGGCGATGGCGGCCATCGCCGCATAGGGGAGTTGATTGCGCCCGATCGAAAAGGCGCTGAACACGGCGCCCGGCGGCAATTGATTGACGAGCGCCATCAGGGTCAGCGGATCGTCGGGGGCGCCATAGGCGATGCCCATGCACAATTGAATCATGCAGGGGTCGTCGATCAACCCTTCCTTGATGAGCTGCTTGACGAAAACGAGATGCCCGGTGTCGAAAACCTCGAGCTCCGGCCGGACGCCGAGCGCCTGCACTTGTGCGGCCATCGCCCTTAGCGTCGATGGCGTGTTGGTCATCACGTAATCGCCAAGCGCAAAATTCATCGTGCCGCAATCGAGCGTGCAAATCTCCGGCAGAAGCGCTGCGACATGGGCAAGCCGCTCGCTTGGCCCGACCATATCGGTGCCGTCGGCATTGAGCGGCAACGGCGATTCGCCGGCGCCAAAAACCACGTCGCCGCCCATGCCGGCAGTGAGGTTGATCACCACGTCGACGCCGGAAGAGCGGATGCGGTCGACGACTTGCCGGTAAAGATGCAGGCCCCGCGCCGCCTTGCCGGTTTCGGGATCGCGCACATGAATATGGGCGATCGCCGCGCCCGCCTTGGCCGCCTCGATCGAGGCGTCGGCGATCTGCTGCGGGGTCACCGGCACGCCGGGATGGCGACCGAGCGTGTCGCCCGATCCGGTCACGGCGCAGGTGATGAAGACCTCGTGGTTCATGTCGGGATTTCCGTCCGCGGCGAGAAGCCGAGGCTACGTTATATCCAACACGCCAAGCAAGGCGTCGAGCGGCTGGCGCGGCGGCGGAGGGCGATCGCGCGTAGGCTCAACATGATGATTGACTCATCATACCAGTTCATTTAAGCCTCAATCAATGCGGGAGGATATAATCGATGAGTGCGATCGCATTGTTCGGCGCGGGCGGCAAAATGGGCTATCGCCTCGCCAGCAACCTCAGGGGTTCGCGCTTCGAGGTTCGCCATGTCGAAGTGTCGCCGGCCGGCCGGGAGCGCCTGAAGAGGGGGCTCGGCCTCGATTGCGTGTCGCCCGATGACGCGCTCGCCGGCGCCGAAGTCGTCGTTCTCGCCGTGCCTGACACGATGATCGGCAAGGTCGCCGCCGGCATCAACGCGCAGTTGAAGGCTGGGACGATATTGGTCGCGCTGGATGCGGCGGCGCCTTTCGCCGGTCACCTGCCGGTGCGGCCGGACCTCACTTATTTCGTCACCCACCCCTGTCATCCGCCGATCTTCAACGACGAGACCAATCTGGCCGCCAAGAACGACCATTTCGGCGGCCTCGCAGCCAAGCAGCATATCGTCAACGCGCTGATGCAGGGCCAGGAGAGCGCCTATGCGCTCGGCGAGGAGATCGCCAGAATCATCTGGGCCCCGGTGATGCGCTCGCATCGCGTCACCGTCGAGCAAATGGCGCTGCTGGAGCCCGGCCTGTCCGAGACCGTCTGCGCGACGCTGCTCGAAGTCATGCGCGAGGCAATGGACGAAGTGATCGCGCGCGGCGTTCCGCGAGAGGCTGCGCGCGACTTTCTTCTCGGCCACATGAATGTGCTCGGCGCCGTTATTTTCGGCGAGGTCGAGGGCGTCTTCTCGGACGCCTGCAACAAGGCGATCGCTTTCGGAAAGCCGGCGCTGATGCGGCCGGACTGGAAGAAAGTCTTCGAGCCGCGGGAAATCGCCGACAGCATTCGCCGCATCACCTGAGCGGGAACGCCGCCGCCGGCCGGCGCAATCCCGCCGGCCGAAACAGGCGCAGCCTGATATCTAAAAAGGGGAGGACTGACATGACACTGAAACAATTGCTGATCGGCTCGGCTTTGGCGGGCTTCATGGCGTTCGGCGCGGCCAATGCCGCGAGCGCGGCGGATTTGATCGCGATCATCACGCCCTCGCATGACAATCCCTTCTTCAAAGCCGAGGCGGAGGGCGCCGAAGCCAAGGCCAAGGCCTTGGGCTACGAGACCCTGGTGCTGGTGCACGACGACGACGCCAACAAGCAATCGCAATTGATCGACACCGCGATCGCGCGCGGCGCCAAGGCGATCATTCTCGACAATGCCGGCGCGGATGCGACGGTCGCCGCCGTCAAGAAGGCCAAGGACGCCAATATCCCCTCCTTCCTGATCGACCGAGAGATCAACGCCAGCGGCGTCGCCGTCGCCCAGATCGTCTCCAACAATTACCAGGGCGCCCAGCTCGGCGCGCAGGAATTCGTCAAGCTGATGGGCGAGAAGGGCAATTACGTCGAACTCGTCGGCAAGGAATCCGACACCAACGCAGGCATTCGGTCGAAGGGCTATCACGACGTGATCGGCGAATATCCCGATCTGAAGAGCGTCGCCAAGCAATCAGCCAATTGGAGCCAGACCGAAGCCTATTCCAAGATGGAGACGATCCTGCAGGCCAATCCCAACATCAAGGGCGTCATCTCGGGCAATGACACGATGGCGATGGGCGCCATAGCCGCGCTCGCCGCCGCCAATCGCAAGGACGTCATCGTGGTCGGCTTCGACGGTTCGAACGATGTGCGCGACTCGATCCTGTCGGGCGGCATCAAGGCGACCGTGCTGCAGCCCGCCTATCAACAGGCGCAAGTGGCGGTCGAACAGGCCGATTCCTACATCAAGTCGAAGAAGGCGCCGGCGCAGGAAAAGCAATTGATGGATTGCGTGCTCATCAATGGCGCCAACGCCGGCAAGCTTGAAACCTTCGCCCTCAGGAAATAGCCAAGCAACCGGGCGCGGCGCGGTCGGCGCGCCGCGCCCGGCAGGGCGAGCTGGAGAATATTTTGAACCGACGACGTCTTTTGCGCGCGGTCGGCGTCGCGGCGATCGGCTTTTCGCTCGGCGCCTGCAAGATCGTGGCGACGCCGAAAAAAGGCGTCGCCAGCAACGACGATGGCGGCGATGGCGGCTTCGATCCGCAAAAGATGGTTCACGCGATCTGGGATGCGAAAGTCATTCCCTATCTCAGGGCCAAGGCCGGCAGGTTTGCGGAAGTCGCCGAACTGGCGCGCGCCAATCCTGATGAAGCGGGCAAGAAATACGGCTACCGCGCCAAGGAGGGCAGCGAGCCCTGGACGCTGGTCGTCAAAATCGAAGGACGCATCGTCTCGGCGGAGACGAATTCGCGCGCGGCGACGATCAGCGTCGACAACAACGGCGATGGCAAGATCGCGGCGATCGTCCAGATCGGTCCGGCGATGCGCGGCACGGCATTGCGCGACGCGCTCGATTTCGTCTCCTTCAACGATTTCAGGAACCAGATCGACTACGCCCAGTTCGGCAAGGCGTTCAACCAATATGTCGACCATGCCTTTCTCTCCGCCCTGCCCCGCGATTCGCTGGTCGGACGCAACGTGACGGCGCTGGGCGCCTATACGGTTGAGGCGGGCGATCAGCCGCCGCTGGTGACTCCAGCCGAACTTACGCTTGGGCCGCCGCCATGAGCGAGACGCCCGACGACGATGTCGTGCTGCGCCTCGAAGGCGTGTCGAAAGTCTATTCCGGAACCGTCGCCGTCAAACAGGCCGATTTCGACGTGCGCCGCGGCGCCGTCAATGTGCTGGTCGGCGAAAACGGCGCCGGCAAATCGACGCTGATGAAAATCATCGCCGGCGTCGAAAGCCCGACGCACGGCCGCATCCTGCTCGACGGCGAGCCGGTCAGCTTCGCCAACGCCGCGGCCGCGAGGGCGCGCGGCGTTGGCATGGTGTTCCAGGAACTCAACCTGTTTGGCAATTTGTCGGTCGCCGAGAATATTTTCGCCGCGCGCGAATTGACGCGGGGCGCGCTCGGCATCGATCATCGCCGGCAGGAGCGCCGCGCCGCTCAATTCCTCGAGCGGCTCGAGGCCGGAATCGATCCCGGCGCCCTCGTCGAGGATTTGCGCATCGGCCAGCAGCAACTCGTCGAAATCGCCAAGGCGGTGGCGCAGGACGCCCGCATTCTGATCCTCGACGAACCGACCTCCGCGCTCAGCGCCGCCGAGGTCGAAGTGCTGTTCCGCGTGATCGCCGATCTGAGGGCGCGCGGCGTCGCCATCGTCTATATCTCCCACCGTCTCGAAGAACTGATCCGCATCGGCGATTTCATCACCGTGCTGCGCGACGGCCGCGTCACCGGCCGCGCGCGCATGGCCGATGTCGATGTCGGCTGGATCGTGCGGCAGATGATCGGCTCGCCGGCCAAGGATTTCGCCAAGGCCGAGGATCATGCGATCGGCGCCGAGGCGTTTCGCGCCGAGGATATCTGCCTGCCGCGGCTGACCGGCGGCTATGAGGTCGACCATGTCTCGCTTTCGGTTCGCAAGGGCGAGATTCTTGGCGTCTACGGTCTGATGGGCGCCGGGCGCAGCGAGTTTCTCGACTGCGTCATGGGTCGCCGGCCGCATGCGACGGGGCGGATTTTCATCGACGGCGAAGCGGTCTCGGAACGCGACGTGACGGGCCGGATCCGGCGCGGCCTCGCCCTTATCCCCGAGGATCGACAGCGCGAGGGACTCGTCGCGATCCTCTCGGTCGCCGCCAATCTGACCATGGCGAGCCTGTCAAAATTCCTGGTCGGCTTCCACATCAGCAGCGCCCGCGAGCAAACGGCGATCGGGCGCGCCATTCGCGACCTCTCGATCAAGGTCGCCGATCCCGCGATGGAGGTCGCCTCGCTGTCAGGCGGCAATCAGCAGAAAGTGGTGATCGGCAAGGCGCTGATGACCGACCCGAAAGTGCTGTTGATGGACGAGCCCAGCCGCGGCATCGACGTCGGCGCCAAGGCCGAGGTTTTCCGCACCATGCGCAAGCTCGCCGCGCAGGGACTCGGCATCGTCTTCGTCACATCCGATCTCGGCGAAGTCCTGGCGCTCAGCGACCGTATCGCGGTGATGAGCAACGGCCGCGTCACCGCGCTGGTCGAACGCGCGGAAGCGACCGAGCAATCCCTGGTCGCGGCTTCCGCGCTTGGGCATGGTCCGGGCCCCTCGCCCTTGCTGGAGACAAAATGATGAGCGCGGCGGAAGGATCGCTTGGACAAAGCGCGGCGGGCTCCGGCTCGCTCGCACTCAATCTGATGAAGCTGCGCACATTCATCGCTTTGTTCGCGGTGCTCGTCTTCTTCTCCTTCGCCGCGCCGAATTTCCTGTCGGCGGCCAATCTCATCCTGATGTCGAAACATGTGGCGCTCAACGCTTTCCTCGCAATGGGCATGACATTCGTCATCGTCACCGGCGGCATCGACCTCTCGGTCGGTTCGATCGTCGGCCTTTGCGCGATGGTGGCGGGCGGCCTGATCCTCAACGGCCTCGATCTGATGATCGGCTATACCGTCTATTTCAATGTCGTCGAAATCATCCTGATTACGCTCGGCGTCGGCCTGCTGATCGGGGCGATCAACGGTCTGTTGATCACCAGGCTCAATGTCGCGCCGTTCATCGCGACTTTGGGCACGCTCTATGTCGCGCGCGGTCTCGCGCTGCTGTCGTCGGACGGCGCGACCTTCCCCAATCTCGTCGGCAAGGAGGAGTTCGGCACGACAGGCTATGGCGTGCTCGGCGCCGGGCGCCTGTTCGGATTGCCGCTGGCGATCTGGATCCTGATCGTCGTCGCGCTGGCGGCCTCCTATGTCGCGCGCTTCACGCCGATCGGCCGGCATATTTTCGCGGTCGGCGGCAATGAGCGGGCGGCAGGCCTGTCCGGCATCCGCGTCGCGCGCGTCAAGCTATTCGTCTACATGTTCTCGGGTTTTTGCGCGGCGATCGTCGGGCTCATCGTGTCGTCGGAACTGATGGCGGCGCATCCGGCGACAGGCGAGAGTTTCGAACTCAACGCGATCGCGGCGGCGGTGCTCGGCGGCACGTCGATGTCGGGTGGGCGCGGCACGATCGGCGGCACCATCGTCGGCGCTTTCGTCATCGGCATCCTGTCGGACGGCCTGGTGATGATGGGGGTCAGTTCGTTCTGGCAGATGGTGATCAAGGGCCTAGTGATCATCATCGCCGTCGTGGTCGATCAGGCGCAACGGCGCCTCCAGCAGCGCGTCGCGCTGCGGCAGATGGCGCGGATGGGTTGATATGGCGGAGCTTCGCGGCGGCTTGATCGGTTGCGGGTTTTTCTCGATCAACCATTTGCATGGCTGGCGCGATGTCGAAGGCGCGTCGATCGTCGCGCTCTGCGATCGCGATCCCACCCGGCTCGCCCTCGCCGGCGACCAGTTCGGCATCGCCAGACGTTATGCCGACGCCGCGCAGATGCTCGCCGACGAGAGGCTGGACTTCGTCGATGTGGCGACCACCGTGGCGTCGCACCGCCTGCTGGTGGAGCTGGCGGCGCGCCATGGCGTGGCGGCGATCTGCCAGAAACCATTCGCCCTTTCGATGGCGGACGCCCGCGCGATGGTGGAGGCGTGCGAGGCCGCGGGCGTGCCGCTGATGGTGCATGAGAATTTTCGCTGGCAGAGCCCGATTCAGGCTCTACGCGCGCGGCTCGACGCTGGCGCGATCGGCAAACCCTTCTGGGGCCGCGTTTCGTTCCGCTCGGCCTACGACGTGTTCAGCGGCCAGCCTTATCTCGCCAAAGGCGAGCGCTTCATCATCGAGGACCTCGGCATTCACATCCTCGACATCGCCCGTTGCCTGTTCGGCGACGTTGCGCGGCTGACCGCGCGCATTGCGAGGGTCAATCCCGCCATCCGCGGCGAGGACGTCGCCACGATGCTGCTCGATCACGAGAGCGGCGTCTCCTCGATCGTCGATTGCAGCTATGCGACCCGTCTCGCCGTCGAGCCCTTCCCCGAAACGCTGGTCGAGATCGACGGCGCCCTGGGCAGCATCCGCCTCGGCCAAGGCTATGAAATGCGGGTGACGGGCAAGCAGGGGTCGCAGATGCACGACGTTTCGCCGCGCCTTCTGTCCTGGGCGACGCGGCCATGGCATAACATCCAGGAGAGCGTGCAGGCGATCCAGCAGCATTGGGTCGATTGCCTGCGCGAGGGTCGCGAGCCGGCGACATCTGGCCGCGACAATGTCAAAACCCTCGCCCTCGTCGAAGCCGCCTATCGCTCCGCTTCGAGCGGGCAGACCATTGAAATGACCGCGATCTGACGATGCGGACGCCGAGGTCCGGCGATTCGTTCAGCCGCCGACGCCGGCCTGATGGACATAGAGCGCGGCGGACCGGTCGAGATGTCTGATCATCGCCTGTTCGGCGGCGTCCGGATCGCGCGCGGCGATACAGGCGATGATCTCTTCATGTTCGGCGAGGGTGTATTTCTCCTTGCCGGTCCAGATCAGCATTTCGGTGTGATATTGCTTGAGCCATCCGAGCATCGCCTCGCTGACCGCTTCAAACAGAGGATTGCCGGTGATGGCGGCGATCTGGGTATGCAAGCGCATATCCGCGCTGATGAATTTGTCGGCGTCGCCGAGATTGAGGCGTTGGCGCTCGAGCGTTTCGCGGAGCCTGTCGATTTCGCTCTGCGTCGCTTTTGCCGCCGCTTCGCGAACCATGCCGCGCTCAAAAAACCGGCGCGCTTGCTTCAGATGCTCGAGCGAGTCAGGCGAAGTCGACAACATGATATGGGCGGCGGCGTCGACCTGCTGAAAAAGAGATTTCGCCGTCGGCTGGCGGACCTTGGCCCGCTCGCCATGCGAAATCGTCAACAGGCCCATATTGCTCAATTGCTGCATCGCCTCGCGGATCGCCGGCCGACCGACGCCGAGCCTCTCCATCAGGTCTCGTTCCGACGGCATGGCGTCGCCGGGCTGCAACTCGCCTGTGGTGATCAAGGCTTTCAGCCGATCGAACACCTCGTCCGACAGTTTCCGGCGAACGATCGGGTCGCTAAGAAGAGTCATGGGCTTGGAATCCGCAAAGAGACCGATCCTGGCGCCGGCGACGCGATTCGAACGGCGCATGCCTCCACCGGAGGCGTGAGGATGCCACCTCGCTTACATCGCGAGCAAGGACCATTCTCGTTGCGCCACCTTGTTAGATGATATACTCATCATACCTTACTGACAATCAATACGCGTTGTTCGCGATGCTTGCAGCGCCCGGCGCCAAGGCGCATGTTTTTTGAACGCTCCATGTCCCAATCCTTCATCAAGATCACTTATCGCATCGAGACGGCGGGCGACGTCGCCGCGCTGGCGGCGAAAATCGCCAGCGATCAGTCGACCGGCACCTTCGTCGCGGTGCCCGGCGAAACGCCGGAATTGAAAGCGCGCGTCGCCGCGCGGGTTGGCGAGGTGCGGATGCTTGAACCGGTCGCGACGCCATCTTTACCCGACACGGCCCCGGGGAATGCGCGCTATTCCAGAGGCGAAGCCGATATCGAATTTCCATTCGAAGCGATCGGGACCGATCTCGCCGCGCTGATGACGATCGCGATCGGCGGCGTTTATTCAATCAAGGGCTTCAGCGGCATCCGCATTGTCGACATGAAGCTGCCATCCGAATTCGCCGCCGCCCATCCCGGTCCGCAATTCGGCGTCGAGGGAAGCCGCGCTTTGGCCGGCGTCCATGGCCGGCCGATCATCGGCTCGATCGTCAAGCCCGCTCTCGGCCTGCGCCCGCCGGAGACGGCTGAACTCGTTCGCGAGCTTGTCGAAGGCGACGTCGATTTCATCAAAGATGACGAAAAGCTCGCCAGCCCTGCCTATTCGAGCCTCGCCGAAAGGGTGAAGGCGATCATGCCGATCATCCTCGACCGGGAACAGAAGACCGGCAGGAAGGTGATGTACGCCTTCGGCATTTCCCATGCCGATCCTGAGGTGATGACGCGCAATGCCGATATCGTCGCCGCGGCGGGCGGCAATGCGGCGGTGATCAACATCAATTCCATTGGCTTCGGCGGCTTTTCGTTCCTGCGCAAACGTTCGCGCCTCGCCTTGCACGCCCACCGCAACGGCTGGGACATCCTGACGCGCCACCCCGGCCTCGGCATGGACTTTCGCGTCTACCAGCAATTCTGGCGGCTGCTGGGCGTCGATCAGTTCCAGATCAACGGCATCGGCGCCAAATATTGGGAGCCGGACGAATCCTTCGTCCGCTCATTCGAAGCGCTGAAGGCGCCGCTCTTCTCGCCGCGCGATTGTCCGCTGCCGGTCGTCGGCTCGGGTCAATGGGGCGGTCAGGCGCCTGAGACTTTCGAGCGTACCGGGCGCACGTTGGATCTCCTCTATCTCTGCGGCGGCGGCATCGTCAGCCATCCCGGTGGCCCCGCCGCCGGTGTCAGAGCCGTGCGCCAGGCCTGGGAGGCGGCGGTCGCCGGCGTCCCGCTTGCGCTCTACGCCCGAGACCATCGCGAACTCGCACAAACTCTGGTCAAGTTCGGGGGATCGGCCAGGGATGCGTAGGTTGGTCGCCGGCACGGGCTGGAAGATGAACATCGGCGCCGCCGAGACCGCACGCTACGCAGCCGCGCTTTTGCCGCGCCTGACGCCTGCGATCCGCGACCAGGTGGAAATGTTCGTGCTGCCGCCGTTCACCTCGCTGCATCAGGCGCGCGCGGCCTTCGCGTCTTCGCCGGTCGGCATCGGCGCCCAGAACATGCATTGGGAAGCGGCCGGCGCCTGGACCGGCGAGATATCGGCGCCGATGTTGGCGGAGGCCGGCTGCCGTTATGTCGAACTCGCCCATTCCGAGCGCCTGCAGCATTTCGGCGAGACTTACGAATTGGTCCGCCGCAAGCTCAACGCCGCGATCGCCCACAGTCTCACGCCGGTCCTCTGCCTCGGCGAAACCGCCGAGGACAAACAGCGCGGCGCGTCCGACAGCGTGCTGATCGAACAGATGAGCGTCGCGCTCGCCGACCAGGCCGCCTCGCATGCGGCGGCGGTCATTCTCGCCTATGAGCCACGCTGGGCGATCGGCGCGGCGGCCGCGGCGCCGCCCGACTATGTCGCCGAACGGCACCGCGCATTGCGCGGCGCCGTGAAGGAACGTTACGGCGCCCAGGCGGCGGCGCAGGTCAGGATCGTCTATGGCGGCTCGGTGACGCCCGACAACGGCGAGGCCTTGATGGCGCAGGCCGATGTCGACGGCCTGTTCGTCGGGCGCGCCGCCTGGACGCCGAAAGGCTTTGCCGAGATCGCCGCGATCGTCGCGCGCGCCGCAACGGAGAGGGCCTCGACATGAAAATCGTTCTGGGCGCCGACAGCGCCGGCAAACCTCTGCTCGAAATCATCGCCGCGCATCTTGCCGCCAAGACTGGGCTTGAAGTCACGGATATGAGTCAACCGGGCTTTTATGCCGATATCGCCGATCGCATAGGCGGGGCGATCGTCGCCGGCCAATATCAACGCGGCGTACTCTGTTGCGGAACCGGCATCGGAATGTGCATTTCTGCCAACAAGGTTCCCGGCATTCGCGCCGCGCTGACCCATGACAGCTATTCAGCCGAACGCGCCGCCAAATCCAACAATGCGCAAATCATCACAATGGGCGCTCGCGTGATCGGCCCCGAACTCGCCAAGACGATCGTCGATACGTGGCTCGCCGCTTCGTTCGACCCCAATGGCCCATCGGCTGGCAATGTCCAGGCGATCGATCGGCTCGGCGACAAATATTCCAAGCGGGCATGATGCCGGAACTGCTCCTGTCCTACTACGGCGACGATCTGACCGGCTCGACCGACGTGATGGAAGCGCTGGCCTCGCGCGGAATCGCCACCGTTCTCTTCATGCAGCCGCCGACGGAGGCGCAAAGGCGCCGCTTCGCCGATGCCCGCGCCATCGGGCTCGCCGGTGCGAGCCGCAGCGAAAGTCCGGCCTGGATGGACGAACATCTCGCCGAAGCGTTCGCCTGGCTCAAGGAGCTCGGCGCGGCGATCTGCCATTACAAGGTCTGTTCGACTTTCGATTCGAGCCCGGAGATCGGCAGCATCGGCCGCGCCATCGACATCGGCCAGCGCATCTTCGGACAGGCGCGGATCCCCCTCCTTGTCGGCGCGCCCCAGCTCAGGCGCTATACCGCGTTCGGCAATCTCTTCGCCGACTATCAGGGGCAGACCTATCGCATCGACCGGCATCCGGTGATGAGCCGTCATCCCGTCACGCCGATGGACGAGGCGGACCTGCGGCTTCATCTGGCCAAGCAAACGGCGAAGACAATCGGCTTGATCGACCTCGCCATGCTTTGCGAACCCGATGTCGATCGTCGCGTCGACCGCGCTTTCTCGGACGATTCGGAAATCGTGCTGTTCGATGTCGGCGATTCCGAGACCCAGAAGAGCGCGGGCCGGCAGATCTGGCGAACGCGGAATCCATCCGGTTCATTTGTCGTCGGCTCGTCAGGCGTCGAATATGCGCTGCTGGCGGAATGGGCGAGACAAGGAACCATCGTCGGCGAAGCAAATTTCGCTGCGCCCGGCCGCGTCGAGCGGATCGCCGTCGTCTCCGGCTCCTGCTCGCCGACGACGGAGCGCCAGATACGTCATGCGATGGCCAATGGTTTCGACGGGCTCGAGTTGGACCCGCGCGAATTGGCGTCGGGAGAGCGCGCGCCGATCGCCAACGCCACCGAACGGGGACTGGACAGGCTGAAAGCCGGGCGGAGTGTGATCCTCTATACCGCGCTCGGCCCTTCCTCCGACATCGGGGGAGAATTCGATCAGCACGCCGGCGCGCGTCACGCGATCGGACGTGCGCTGGGGCAAATCGAGCGCGCCCTTATCGAGCAGGCGTCGCTCTCGCGGGCAATCGTCGCCGGCGGCGACACATCCAGCCATGCGCTGCGCGAACTTGGCGTCTATGCCTTGACGACGCGGCTGCCGCTGCCCGAGACGCCAGGATCTCCGCTATGCCTGGCGCACAGTGAAGATAGAGCTATCGACGGCCTCGAACTCGCATTCAAAGGCGGCCAGGTCGGCGGCGACGATTATTTCAGCGTGATTAGAGACGGTGGGATGTGAGAACGAATTGCGCCCATCGCGCAACGCCTCACAAGGCTTCCACATTGCCATCGACCGCAAGCGATTGGCCCGAGATATTTTGTCCGGCGGCCGAGAGAAGATAGGTCACCGTGGCGGCGACATCGCGCGCGGTCACCATCCGGCGCAGCGAGACGCGATCGAGATAGGTCCGCTCCATCGCCTCGTAGGAAACGCCGGTCTGCTTCGCCCGCGCATCGATGACGCCCGTCATCCGCGGTCCCTCCACAATGCCGGGCAGCACGGCGTTGACGCGGATATTGGCGGGGCCGAGCTCCTTGGCGAGGCTCTGCGCGAGCCCGATGACGCCCCATTTGGCCGCCGAATAGGGCGTGCGGAACGCATAGCCGAAACGGCCCGCCGCCGACGACAGATGAACGATGGCGCCGCCGCCGGCCGCTTTGATCAGCGGCACGGCATGATGCGCGCAGAGATATTGTCCCGTGAGGCAGACATCGATCGTGCGCCGCCATTCGGCGGGAGAAATGTCCTCGATGCCGCCTGTCGGCCCGGCGATTCCCGCATTGTTGACGAGCGCGTCAAGCCCGCCAAGCGCGCCTTTCACTTCCGCGAACAACCGTTCGACGTCGGCTTCCGAGGAAACGTCGGCGCGGCTCACGCCGACGTTCGCGTGGACGGAGGAGAATTCCGAGATGAACGCGTCGGAGACATCGCAGATATGGACCTTGGCGCCATGCGCGATCAGCATGTCGCTGATCGCCCGGCCAATCCCGGAGGCGCCGGCGGTGACGAGAACCCGAAGACCGGGCTTGACGGCGAAAGTGTCGGGGATTGAGGACATGGGCGCTCCAGGAGTTATGACTGTCGCTCCGCAATGCCATGACGGCGGCGGGAACGACAAGGCCGACGATCGCCGAACATTAGTCCCGAAAGCAGCGTCGACATTGCGTAGGATTTGATTTTTCTCTGCGAGACGGATCGGCTATGACTGCGTCGTCTGGGGAGGCCGCAATGTCAATCAACCAGCAACGACTCGCCTATGTCGGACGCCGCGCCTACGAACTTGCCCGTTCTGGAAACTACGAAGACTTCGCCTCGATCCAACTGGCCCTTATGGCTGAAGGCTATGCCGATTCCGTCGCATGGCTTGAACGGCCCGGCGTCATGGCGGCTCTGACCGGGATTTGCGACATCAGTCGCGAAGACCCGGCGGATGGTTTCGCCATGAGAATAAACGGCAGACTGTCGGAACGAGACGCGCTGTCGGCATAAAGCCGCGGGCGGCCATCCCGTGCGAGACGCCTCGCGGCGGCGGTCGCTTTGGTCCGTAAAAGCCTCTGGAATCCAGCCTTGCGTTCCCTCAGGCTGTAAAGGCTTTTTTGGTGAAGGCTTCCGTTAAGCTGAAGAGCTCGGGACCCAGGATACGATCTTCCATAACCGGCCGGACAATGCTTCGGGTTTCCGATAAAAACTTGTGAAGCGCTGGCGGTCCGCGCCGGTCCGTTACATGGAGCGCTTGCGAGGCGACGGTCGCCAATGTCGCCAGACAAGCATCGAGGCAGCGGCCCGCTTGCGCCTCTTTCGCCCAGGCCGGAAATGCCGTCGCCGCGACATCATCCTGACCCGCGCCCGCCGATTCGGCGCCCGGGATGAACGTCCGCTGCGCTGCAAGTTTCGCCTGCTCGAGATATCCTGTTGTGGCCATGGGGATATAGCCAAGACTACCGTGCCCGTCGCTCTCGCTTGGATGCCGCCCGACCATAAGCAGGTTGGGGAGGCCCGATACGGCGCCATTCAGGAGCTTCGAGCCGTGACGGTCGCACAGCAGACAAATATCAGCCCAGATCGCGGCCAGATTATCCAAAGCGGGCGCGGCCATGGCGTTGTGATAGCCGCCGGTGCTGATGCACCGACCGAAGGGATTCTCGTCGTCCGGCGGAATATAGACCGGGTTATCCGAAGCCGACCGCAACGAGATCGTGGCCGCGCGCTCGGCCTCCGCGACGGCGCGGTGCGCCTGGCCGAGAACCCGCGGCACGATGCGGTAGCTAACCGGCGCCTGGTAGTTGCGTCGGCCGCTGCTTGTCGCATCGAGGAATTGACGAAGGCCACGGAGCGCCGCCGCCTCATGCTCATCGCCCCACAGGCCTTCGAGCACGGCGTCATAATGTTCGAGCGGCGCACGGAATGCCTCGATCGAAAGCGCAAAGACCTGTTCGATCAGGCTCAGACGTCGCCGTGCCGCCAGCGCGGCATCCGCCAATAATGCCGCCGCGCAGGGAGAGCCGTTGATCAACGATCCGCGCTCCTTGACTTCCAAATCGAAACGGGCGGACAGTTTCGCAAAGAGCGGGTATAGCGCGAGGATCTCGCCGGCGCCTCCCTGCCCGGACGAAGCCACTTTCGGCATCGGCCGCCCGTCGAGCATTTCGGCCACCGCAAGCGCTATGCGAGGGGTCGTGGCGGCATTGCCTTCAAGAAAGTTGGCGAGGCGCGCCAGCACAAACGCGCGGACCACGCGGTCGGGAAAGGGATCGCCGAACGATGTGGCGGCGGCAAATGCTTTTATGCGGGCATGGCGGTCGCGCTCCGCATGTGTCAGCCGCGTGCTCGCGAGTTCGCCCATGGCCGTCGTCACGCCATAAATGACAACGTTCGTATCGCTATCGATAAGCTTGAGGAATGCGGCGCGACAGCGGACAATTTCCGCCAGCGCATCGTCGCCGATCTCAACGCTCTCCTGCCGCCAGGCAACGCGCAGCACACTCTCAAGGTTGATATCCGCTCGTTTTCTCAACGTCACTGTCATGGGCGGTCCTCAAGAAACGGGCTGATCGCCAGGCGCGACATTTGGATCTGACGTCCTTCGCGCCGACGGATTTCCTATCGTTTTGGCGGTCGCCCGCGCAGATCAGGGTCCTCCCCCCAGCGCCGGACGCTGCCGACGTCGATGTCGAACAAATCCAACACGCGTCCCACCGTATGATCGACCATGTCCTCGATCGTATCTGGCCTTGCATAAAATGCCGGGACTGGCGGAGCGATGATTGCGCCCATCTCCGATAGCGCCGTCATCGTCCTGAGGTGACCGGTATGCAGCGGGGTTTCCCGCACCATCAGCGCCAGCCGCCGCCTTTCCTTCAGAGTGACGTCGGCGGCGCGCGTCAAAAGTCTCGTCGTCACGCCGGTCGCAATTTCAGACATCGATCGGATCGAGCAGGGCGCGACGATCATGCCCATGGCGCGAAACGATCCGCTGGCGATCGCGGCGGCCATATCGTCGATGTCATAGCATGTGTGCGCAGCGGACCTGACGTCGGCGATCTTGAGCGCCGTTTCGTAGGCAAAGGTCAGTTCGGCCGTTTTCGACATCACCAGATGGGTTTCGACGCCTGCATTGCGCAGCAGTTGCAAGAGACGCAACCCGTAGATGACGCCGGACGCGCCGGAAATGCCGACGATCAGGCGCCGTTGCGATGGAACTGGAACAGTCACGACGACAACCCTTGCGGCACGGTCGCCGACAGACCGGTGCGCTCGGCCTGCTCGATCGCAATATCGTATCCGGCGTCGGCATGGCGCAGGATGCCGATGCCGGGATCTCCGTCGAGCACGCGCTTGAGTCGTTCCGCGGTCGCCGGAGCGCCGTCAGCGACAATGGTGACGCCGGCGCTGACCCCGCGGCTGCCGAGCCCATGGATGGCGACGAGATCCGCGCCGGAAGAGCAGTTCAGGAGCGCGTTCAGCAGGGGCCAATCGGCGATGGCGTCGGATCCGTCTTTCATGTTCTCCGTCTCCCGATGGGGCATCGCCACCGAGCCGGAGTCGAGATGATCACGGGTGAAGGCGATTGGCCCGGAGATCTTGCCGCTGGCGACGGCTTCGTTGACCATCAGCGCCAGGCGGCTACGCTCGCCATAGCCGAGCCAGCCGATGCGGGCGGGCAGCCCTGTGAACTGAACATGCTCGCGCGCCTTCCTGATCCAGGATGAGATCGGATGGTTGGACGAAAACGTCTCCAGGATCATGTCATCGATTGTATAGATGTCCTGCGGCTCTCCGGAGACGGCGATCCACCGAAATGGCCCTATCCCCTGGCAGAACAAGGGACGAATATAGAGGTCGACAAACGATCCCATCCTGAAAGCGTCTTCGACTCCCGCCGCCTTCGCCTCTGCGCGCAGGCCATTGCCATATTCGAACACGATCGCGCCGCGATCGAGAAATCCCAGCATGGCGCGCAGGTGCACGCCGATCGAACGCCGCGCCAGCGCGATCAGTTTTTCCGGATCGCTCTTGCGCATCGCGCGCGCTTCTTCGAGCGACAGCTCGGCTGGCACATAGCCCTTCAGCGAATCCGGAAATGTCTGATCGGTGACGATATCAGGCAGGATGCCGCGCCTGGCCAATTCCGGCAGCACGACGGCGGCGTTCGCGCATAACGCCAGCGCCAACGGGCGACGTTCCTCGCTCGCGCTTCGCCACCGCATGACCGCGTCATCGAGATTGTCGGTGGTGAAGTCGCAATAGCCGCTGGCGATGCGGCGATCGATGCGCGCCTGGTCGACTTCGATCACCAGCGTCGATGCGCCGGCAAGCTTGCCGGCAAGCGGCTGTGCGCCGCTCATGCCCCCGCATCCCGAGGTCAGCAATAGACGGCCGGCAAGCGTGCCGCCGAAATGCTGGCGGCCGATCGCCATAAAGGTCTCATAGGTGCCCTGCAAAATTCCCTGGCTGCCGATATATTGCCAGGCGGCGGCCGTCATGCCGGGCATAATGGTGAGGCCCATATCGTCGAGTTTGCGGCGGCTCTCTTCCTGGCTCCATTCGCCGACGATGGCGCCGTTGGCCATGATCACCAGCGGCGTCGTCGTCTGCCCCGGGAACAGGCCGATCGGCTTTCCCGACTGCATGATGAGAGTCTGGTCCTCGCGCATCGTCGTGAGCGCGGCGACAATTCGATCGAAACTCTTCCAATCGCGCGCCGCGCGCGCAATCGACATGTAGATGACGAGATTGTCGGGATCCTCGGCATTCTCGATATTGTTTTCCAGGAGGCGCAGAATCGCTTCCTGGCGCCACCCCTTGCACCGCAACGTGGCGCCGCGTTCAGCCTTGACCTCTTTGCCACGCCTGACGGGAATGTTCATGCTCAAGCCTCCTCCACCAAAGGGACCCAGCCAGGTTGAGCTTTGACGCGGGCGAGCCATGCCGGGATCGCCGGAAATCGCTGCATGTCGTAGCCGCCCTCCGGCGCCAGCGACACGTAGCCAAACATGCCAATGTCGGCGATCGTGTAGCAATTATCGACAAGCCAATCATGCGTGGCGAGCCAGTCGCTTAGCTTGCCCAGCGCCGAATAGGCGCCTTCCTGAAAATCCGCGATCCGGTTCGACATTTGATCAGCAATCCCGCGCATATGATAGAAGCGCGGCAATGCCAGCGCGCGCAACAGATCGGCCTGCTCAAAGAACAACCAGCTTATCACCTCGGCGCGCAGATAGGGGTCATCCGGCAGATAAGGCGAACCCTGCGCGAGATACAGCATGATCGCCGCCGATTCCACAATCGTGCGGCCATCCTCGAGCTCAAGCACGGGAACGCGAGCGAAGCGGCTTTTGGCGCGAAACGTCGGTTCGGCGGCCTCCCCTTTCGCCAGATTGAGCGTCACGCGCTCAAAGGGAATGCCGAGTTGGGTCAGCAGGATGCGCACCTTCCAGGCATTGCCGGACAGGCGACTGTCGTAGAGTCGCAGCATGAGGAGTAACGCCTTTCGTCAGAGATAGGATTGCATATCGACATTCATGGCCTTTTCGACCTCGGGGAATACGGCGGGGTCGAGCGCGCCTTTGCCAACCGGAAATTTTGAGCGATGGGCGATGATCACGGCGACGCGGCTGCCGGGCTGCGATTCCGAAATGGAAACCGGTTCTCCGGTCTGCGGATCGAGCGTTCCGATCATGTCGGGAAACGTAGCGACGCGCTTTCCGCCGAAATCCGCGGTCATGAACTCGTTGTAGACGCCGAGGACCACATCGCCATTTCCGCCGCGCACAATCATCTGGCCAAGATCGAAGCCTCCGCCGTACGTCACATTGTTCTGCGTCACCTCGCCTTCCACAAGCAATTCGCCGCCGAGGAATTCAACCGTAGCGCCTATGCGATCCGCGCCCGCAGCAGCCAGCATCGCGCGACCGAGATCGAGTTGAAACGTGATCGCCCCGGCCGCGCCATTCTCCTTGATGAAGCCTGCGGTCAACGGGCCCCGTGCGGCGTAGATCAACCCGCTGTTGATCACCGCCGCCTGGCGCATCACATTGGACGTACGAACGATGTCGCCTTCGGCGACGATGGCGAATTGCGACTGCTCCGCCGCGCTGCCGCTGCAGGCGACCTGGGTAATTGATAGATCAAGCCGTGAAGCCAACCCCATGCCGCCCATCTTCACGGTTGGATGACCGCGTCCGTTCGCGGCCGCATCGACGTAGTCGAGCCCAAGCGCCGCCGCGACCAGCCAGGCATTGAACCCCGGCACATGGCCGCAAATGACCCCCACCGGCGGCTTGTCCAGTTGCTCGACCAGCCGCCGCGCCGAATTGATCGCATCGCGGGGCCTGATGGCCCAATTGGCGAAGCCGGGGGCGCCGACGGCGGTGGCGGTAATGATAATCGCGCCGGGGTCCAGTTGGTCGAGCCCGACCAGGCGAACGCCGCCATATTCGAGAGCCATCCGCGCAAGCCCCCGATTCTTTTCGACGGCGCGCTTGCCGCTACCGCCCGCCGACAGAAACAGCCCACCGACGAGGCCCGCTTCCAAATCGTCCGCCGAAAGCATCCGCGTCATTGTTCTTCCCCTTCTGATTCCGCAGCGAGCAGCCTTCATGCGATCCGGGCTAGACCGGCTCGTTCATGCCGAGGAAAGTTGCGAACATGGAGCCGGCCGCTTTGGCCTCTGAAGCTGTGCCCTGATACACCTGCACGCCCGACGACAACACGCAGACCTGATCGGCGACCTCGAGGGCGCGCGTGGTGTTTTGTTCGACCAGAACGATGGTCAGGCCCTCGCGCTTGAGTTGCATCAGGGCATCGAGGCACAGATCGACCATCTTCGGCATCAAGCCAAGCGACAACTCGTCCACCAGCAACAGTCGCGGCTCGGCCATCAGCGCCCGCCCGATCGCCAACATCTGCTGTTCGCCGCCCGATAGCGATCCCGCCAATTGACCACGCCGCTCGTGCAACCGCGGAAAGGTAGCGAACACGCGATCGCGCTTGGCGAGATCCCTATTCGCCGGGCGCGCGTAACCGCCGACGGTCAAGTTCTCATCCACGGTGAGATCGGAGAAAAGCTGACGTCCTTCCGGCGCCAGCGCGACGCCGAGACCGACCCGGTCGATGGCGCGGCGACGCGTAATGTCTTCGCCTTCGAGGATGATGCGGCCGCCATGGATATCGACATGGCCCATGATCGCCATGATGGTCGAGGTCTTGCCCGCGCCGTTTGGGCCCAACAGGGCGAGGACTGACCTGGCGGGGACGTCGAAACTGACATTGTGGACAGCCTCGACGGAGCCATAGCCGCATTTGAGGCCCTCAAGCTTGAGCATGCGTCGCCATCCCGCTTCCGACATACGCTTCGTGCACTACCGGATCGGCGATCACTTCCTTTGGTTCACCGTCCCCGATCACCTGTCCGTTGTTCAGCACGACGAGGCGGCGGCAAATGCGCATGACCTCCTCCAGATTGTGCTCGACGAGTATTATTGTGACGCCGCGCTTATGGACATCGGAAATGGCTTCGACATGTTTCGACGCCTCGGTATGGTTCAGGCCTGCCAGCGGTTCGTCGAGCAGCATGACCTTCGGATCGACCGCAAGCGCGCGGGCAAGCTCAAGTCGTTTCATCTGGCCGAGTGGAAGCGATCCGGCGAGCTTGCGCTCGACGCCGGCCAATCCGACCTGGGCAAGAATATGTCCGGCACGCTCGTTCTCGCGGCGCCGATCAATATGAAACATCGCGCGGAACGGAGACGACGTGCGCCGATAGCCTGCTCCCAGGACGACGTTGTCGAGCACGCTCATCTCGCGAAACGGCCGCACGATCTGATGCGTCAACGCAAGTCCGCGCCGCACGCGCGCCGCCGTCCCATCGCCCATGACGTCAACGCCTGAGAGCTGAATCCGCCCTCGATCGGGTCGAAGCTGCCCGGCAATGATGCGGATCAGCGTTGTTTTGCCAGCCCCATTCGGTCCGATCAACCCGACGAAGTCGCCGGTCTCCACTGTGATCGACACGCCCGCGACCGCCTGCACGCCGCCAAACCGGACCGCCACGTCGTCCAGTTGAAGCGCCGCGCTCATGTTCGCCTCACATGCAGCAAGGCGCCGCGCGTCATCGCCGCAAGACCGCCAGGCGCGATACGAATGACCAGCACCAGCAGGCCGCCGAAGACCAGGAGGCGATAATCGTTGACGAAGCGAATCGCCTCGGGCAACAGCGTCAGCCCAACGGCGGCGACGACGACGCCCCACGTCGAGCCGATGCCGCCAATCACCACCATCGCCATCAACATCACCGAGAAGATGAAGTCGAAAGCGTCGGCGGTGATGAACTGGGTGAAGAAAGTGTATAAGGCGCCGGCCAGGCCGGCGAGCGCCGTCCCAATTCCAAACGCGGCCAGCTTGTAGGCGCCCGAATTGATCCCGAGGGTAGCGGCCGCGCCCTCATCCTCGCCGACCGCGCGGAAGGCGAAGCCCATCCAGGATCGGCTGATGTAGAAGCTCAACCCGATCGTCGCGCAGGCGAACAGCAGGATCATGATCATGTTGCCCGCGCCGCCAAGACCGGTGGCGGGAACATTGCTGATTCCCATTTCGCCGCCCAGCCAAGCCTGCTTGCGCACGAAGCCGATGAACAGGAAGTTCACGCCGATCGTGGTGACTGCGAGAAAGTCGGTCCGCACGCGCAACGAGGCAAAGCCGACGACGATGCCGAGCAGGCTCGCGGCGACGATGGCCACGCAGATTGCAAGGGCGACGCTGCCAACCCCGACCATCGCCAAGGCGGCCGCATAGGCTCCTGCGCCAAAGAATGCGCCATGGCCGAGGCTGATCTGCCCGCAAAAGCCGCTGATCATATTCAGGCTGACGGCAAGAATGACGTTGATGCCCACGACCGAAACGATGCTGATTTCGTAAGCGCTCATGCCGTCCGCGCTCCGGTGAAACCCTGCGGGCGGGCCATGAGCAGGATAATGAGCGCAAGAAAGGCGATCGCGTCGCGATCGAGCCAGGCGCCGATGAAGATCGTGCCGTAGGCCTCGACGAGACCCAGCACCAGACTCGCCACAAGCGTGCCGCGCACGCTGCCAAGGCCGCCAAGGACAATGATGGCCAGCGCCTTGTAGCTGACGACAAAGCCGATCCCCGGATCGACCAGGTTGTTGAGGAGAGCGACCAAGCCGCCGGCGACCGCGGTGAGCGCCGATCCGATGGCGAAGTTGAGGTAGCGCACCTGGATTGGGTCGATGCCGAAGCTTGCGGCGATCAGCGGTCTGGAGACGGTGGCGCGCCAGCCTATTCCGATGCGCGTGTGCGTGGTGAACAGATGCAGTCCGGCGAATACGACCGCGGCGGTGACGACGATCGCAATCTGCACCGCGCTCACGGTGATTCCCGCGAAATTATACGTCGTGAACGCGAAGGCGCTTCTGAAGGTGACGCCCTGCTCACCGAATAGGATCCGGAAAGCGTCCTGCATCAGCACCAGCAGCCCGACCGAGGCGATCATCGGCACGTCAGGGCGATATTTCAGCAGAGGTTCGTAGAGCAGGCGATAGATCGCCATGCCAAACAACGGCGTGACGACGATTGCGGCGAGAAAACCGACCGCGAGACTGCCGGTCGCGTTGGCGACGAGTACGACGACGTAGGCGCCGAGCGCGAACACCGCGGCATGCGCGACGTGCAGGATGCGAAGCAGGCCATAGACGAGGGTGAGGCCGACCGCCATCATGGCGTACATGCACCCGATGCTGACGCCCGTTACGGCCAGATCGATGTAGTACACCAAATCATCCTTTGCCGTGAGGATCGGGAGGCGTGTTCCTTCCCAGCGGATCGGGGCTCACTTTTCCGGGGGCGCGAAGGCGCTGAGATCGGTGATCTCGCCGGCCGGCTTGAATTGTCCATCCTTGATCACATTCACGCTGATCGGCATCAAGAGTTCGTGCAAGCTATTGAAGCCGTTCATGCTTCCTTCCAGTGTCGGGAAATCCTTGGTCGCGGCGAGCGCATCGCGCACCTTTGCCGGGTCGTCGCTATTGGCGCGCTTGATGCCGTCCGCCATCAGCATCACTGCCGAGTAGGTAATGGCTGCGACGCCCTCCGGCGCATAGCCGGCGCGCTTCTTGAACTCGGCAAAGAACTTCTGGAGCGCCTCGTCTTTCCGGTCGCGATCAAAACTGTCGACGATATATGTGCCTTCGGCGGCAGGTCCGGCGATCTCGACGAACTTCTCGGAATCGAAGGCCTGCGAGCCGATGATCGGCACGGTGATGCCGGCGGCGCGAAGCTGCGCAACCAGGGGGCCGCCGGTGAAAAAATATCCCGTCGCATAGATTGCGTCGGGATTGTCGCGCTTCACGCTCGCGACAATCGAACCGAATTGACGGTCCTTGAGCGAGTAGCTGTATTTGCTGACAACTTCGACGCCATATTTGCTGGCTGCTTCAAGAAAGCCATCCATGGTCGCCTGTCCGTAGTCGTTGTCCATGGTGATGGTCGACACTTTCTTCAGGCCAAGCGTCTTGCCGACATACAATGCGGTGGCCGCGCCCTGCGGCGGTCCGAGATGAACGAGGCGGAATATGAAATCGCCGGCGCGCGTGATATCGGGGTGCACCCCATAAGCCGAGATCATGACGACGCCGGCCTTCTGGAATATAGGCGCGGCCGCGCGACCCGACGCCGAATAGCTCCCGTTGACGACGAGCTTCACGCCGTCTTCGCCAATCAGCTTGTTGGCGGTGAAGATCGCCTGGTCCGACTTGGCCTGGTCATCATAAGTGACGAGCTCAAGCTTCTGCCCCAATACGCCGCCGGCCGAATTGATGTCCTCGACCGCCATCTGTGCGGCGATCTGAGCGGATTTGCCGTCGGTGGCTGACGGACCCGTCAGCGGCGCCTGGAAGCCGATCTTGATGTCGGCGCGCGCCGACATCATAGTCGCAGCGCCGAGCAGGACGACGCTGGCGAGGCCAATAACGAGCCTCGCGCTCAGCGTCGACGCATGGAAGCTTCCTTTCGACATCGCCCTCTCCTTTGCAAAGAATGGGATCGCTCTTGTCGCGATCATCGACCAACCTGAATTTCGCTTAATATTTGTCCGGCGCGCGCAAGCGCCGCCTCCGGCGGCCGCGCCAGGTCCCAATCCGTCCGGTCGCCTTGCTTGCGCGTCGCATCGATTCCAAGCTTGGTGACCGTGCCGCCTCGCTCAAGGGGCTCGGACCGATCCGCTCGCACTTCGGGCACGATGACTAGATCTCGATCGGCCTTCACGCGGGTTGCGCTCGCCCATTCGACCTGTTCGCTATTCCAGGGATCAATATCGTCGTCGACGATGATGACCTGTTTGATCAGATTGACCGCCGCCCAAACGGCGAACATCGTTTTGCGCGCCTCGCCCGGACGCGGAGCATGCAGTGCGACAACCGCGTGCAAGCGTCCGGCGCCGCCGAGCCCGACCGCCACTTGCCGAACCGACGGCACGGCGTTGCGCACGACGCGAAACAGGCCGGCTGCGATGGCGACGCCGCCGAGCAAGCAATGTTCGGAGTGATAACCCGGCAGAACGACCTGAAAGACGGCGTCGCGTCGCCGCGTCAATCGCGAGAAAGCAGCGACAATGCCGGCGCCATAATCTTCATACATGCCATGGAATTCGCTGACCGGGCCTTCGATGAACGGCTCTCCGCCATCGAGGGCGCCCTCCAACACGCATTCGCAATGGGCGGGCACAAGCAGATCCGAATGCATGCAACGGACCACCTCCAGCGGCTCGCCCAGCAGAGCGCCTGCAATCGGAAGTTCATCGTCGCCCAATCCGAGATAGAGGCACGCGGCCAGCATCACGGCTGGATGATTGCCGATGCAGACCGCAATATCGAGCGTCTCGCCGCGCGCCTGCGCGGCCCTGGCCAAGACCGCCAGATGATGATTGGGCGCAATGCCGACGAAGGCCCGGTTGCCGCCTAACGGCATCAGACGTGCGATCGACAGATTGGTATGGCCGGTGAGCCGATCCCTGGCGACAATGGCGCCCGCGGTAATGTAGGGGCCGCTTTCCTTTTCGAAGAAGCGCGGGATCGGCAGAGCATCCGTCAACGACGGCTCCAAGACGATCTCTTCCTGGCAAGGCGCCGACGACACCACGCGATGGGGCAGCGGCTTCTCGATCGCCGCGACGAGCCTCGCCTGCAGCGCGTCGCTCTTCCCGCCCAATCCCAATGCGAAGCGCGGCAACGCGTTAAGAAGATTGCCGACGATCGGCATGAGACGAGAATCTGCGGGGCCGTTCACATGCGCGAAATGCAGCGCCGGTCCGCTATCCCTGGCGACAAGGCAGGCGGCGATTTCATAATCGAGGTTTACCGGTTGCGAAATCGTGACGAGTTCGCCGGCCTCCCTGAGCGCTGACAGGAACGCGCGCATCGACTGTCGGGAACTGGTCGCCTCGCGGTTCATCGCGTCCTTCGCATGCGCGTACGCATGACCTCATAAGCGCCTCTGTGCAGGAATCCACGCCGCGCGCGCCATTCTCGACTGGATTATCCCTGTTGATCATATCGGCCAACGCCCCCGGGTCCACCTGTCTATTGGGCGAACCAGGGCATAGGCATAAGCGAAGATGATGTGACGCGAGCCAGATGAGCCGCTATGTTGCGTCAAACCCGCGAGAGCACATGGTCGAATTGCGCATCCTGGCTTATTTCGTGGCGGCCTGCCGATCCGAGAGCTTCGCGCTCGCCGCCAGGGACCTCGGCATCGCGGCGTCGACCCTCAGTACAACGATGAAGGCGCTCGAACAGGATCTCGGCGTCGCGCTATTTCGACGCTTCAACAACAGTCTCTATCCGACAAAAGCGGCGCGGGCGCTGATGCGCGCCGCAGATCCGCTGCTGATGGCCGAACTCTTCGCGCGCCGCTGGCTGCTCACGCCGGCCAAGACGAAGCTCAAATTGCTGACGGTCGACATCGGTATGAGCTTCACCATTGGTGGAATGAGCAGGGCGCTTCGTTGCGCCGTCGATAAAATGGGCGGCGAGCGCGCGGATATCTTCGTGGACCCGATATGGACGGATGAGAAGGACCTGCCGCATGTAAAGGGTCTGGCGGAAGACTGGAAGGAAAACGACCAGAGCCGCGTGATCGTCACCCTTCATGATGCGGGCGAGCGGGAGCCCAGGCGCGGCACGACGTTGCTGTCCGATCGGTGGGTATTCGCTTGCCGGCTGCCGGCCGGCACGCAAAAGCGACCGGACGCGGCTGATCTGGTTGCGGGTCGGCTCGTGGTGCCGTTGCTGTCGCCGCGGCTGATCGAGCAGGCCGATCGCTACTTCAGCCAGCACAAGATCACCGGCGTGCGCTTTCTCAATGACCATCCAGGCGATCTGCCACGGCTGATCGACGATTATCGCGACGCCGCCCTGTTTGTGCCGCAGAGCCTGATCTCGCCTCGGCTTGGCCTGCTGAATGTCGTGTCCGTTGCGCCGGACAAGCCGCTGACGACCAGGATCGTCGCCCGCGCCATCGAACCCAATGCCGTGACCGCGCTGTTCTTGCGCCATTTGAAGCGAGCGCTTGCGGATGCGGAGGACCCGCGATCCGAACGCCCGATTGTGAGCCTCAGGCAGATTCACTATTTCAATATGGTGCATCGCCTGCGGCGCGTTTCCGCGGCTGCGCATGGCGCAAACATCAGTCAACCTGCTCTCAGCGAGCAATTGCACAAGCTGGAAGCGGCGCTTGGCGGCGCCCTGTTCGAACGACGCGGCGACGGGGTCATTCCGACCGGCAATGGCGACCGCTTCGCCAATATCGCCAAGCTCATTGAATCGGGATCTCGAGCCCTGTCCGCCGGCGACGCGAGCGCAAGTCCGTCGCAGAGCCGACGAATTGCCGTCGGTATTCTCCCATCGGTCAACCAACATGGCTTTTTGGTCAATCGAATTACCGAGGCCATCCTCGATATGCAGGCTCGCCATCCCGCGCTGAAGTTCGTCATTCAGGAAGCGCCGAACGGCGTCCTTCAGGATTGGGTCATGCGTGGGCTCGTCGGCGTCGCGATCGTCGAGACCGCCCTGCCGCACATGCCGCGCCTGCCGCTTGGATCGTCCGAGGGGCTCGCCGCCATTGTCCATAGAAGTCACAAGCTGCTGCCGCCCGGTCCGGTGACCCTTGCCGACCTTGCGCGGCTGAAGCTTGCGCTGCCGACCAATCGCTTCGGCTTGCGCCAATTGCTTGATACCGCGGCCGAAGAGCGCGATCTCAAGATTCAACCGGACGTCGAGATCGATTCGTTGCCGATGGCGGTGGCGATTCTCGCGCATTTGTCGGTCTGCACTGTCCTTCCGCCATCGGCGGTAGAGCGCGAAATCGCCAGCGGCGACCTTGTCGCGCACGCCATCATCGATCCGGTGATCTCCCGGCGTCTGTTCGTAATCTATTCCGGCGAGAGAGCGCTGAACGAGCCTGAACGCGGTCTGATCAATTCACTGCGCAGGGGATTGTCGGAACCACGCGTTTCCGGCTGAGGCCTTTTGTCCAGCAAGCCGAGCATAGGCGCCGTTACGCGGCTCCCGACCGCGCCTTCCGCGGCAGGGACTGATCCAGAGCTTTGACCGCCTGATAAATCACGGCGGCTCCGGCGGCGATCGCTTCGCGATCCGCCCATTCCTCAGGCGCGTGACTCTTGCCTGCGCGACATGGCACGAACACCATGGCGGATGGACATATGCGGCTCATGAAGGCAGCGTCATGTCCAGCTCCGCTTGGAAGATCGGTCTCGCCAAGACCCAGATCATGGGCGCCCGTTCGCAACGCGGCCCGCAACGCCGGGTCGCAGGCGACCGGCGCGCCGTCCGACAAATCCGCAAACGACGCCCGGGTTACTTTCGCCGACGTCGCATGCGCCGAACTCTCGCGACCAATGATTTCGACGAACCGTTTGGTCAACGCCGGATTTGTCGTTCGCGCATCGATGACCAGCCGGCATCGCCCCGGCACGATGTTTGACGCCGAAGGTTCTACCGTCAGAATGCCGACGGTGGCGACGAAATAATCCGGACCTTCAGCAGCGAGGCCATCAGCCGCCTCACGCACCGAGGATACGGTGTGCGCCGCGGCGACCAGGGCGTCGCGGCGCAACGCCATGGGCATCGTGCCGGCATGATCGGCCTCGCCCTGGAACACGATTTCGAGCCGGCGTATGCCGACGATCGATGTAACAATACCCACGTCGAGCGATTGGGATTCGAGCACGACGCCCTGCTCGATATGCAACTCCAGGAAAGCCCGGATGTCGTCGCGTTTGGCTTGACTGAGACGATCGGGTTCGCCGCCAACGCGACGCAAGGCATCGCGCAATTTTTCGCCCGTCGGGTCGGTGAGATCAAGCATCCTGTCGTTGAGCGAACCGGTCATGCCACGGCTGCCGACGCACGAAAGCCCGTATTCGCTCGGTTCTTCGGCGAGGAAATCGATGACCTCGATCGTATGGTCGAGTTGGGCCCCAGAGTCGCGTAGCGCCCGCACAACCTCCAGCCCGGCGGCGACGCCGGCGATTCCATCGAAACGCCCGCCTGACGGCACCGTATCGCTATGCGAGCCGATCGCGATAACGCCGATCGCGGGATCGGCGCCGTCGATCCGGCCAATCAAATTGCCCGCGGCGTCAATGCGCGTGGTCAATCCGGCCTCGGCAAATCGCCGCGCGAGAAAGGCGCGCCCTTCGAGAAACAGGGCGCTGAACGAGCGTCGCGTATACGGGCGTTCAGGGTCGGTGATCTGCGCAAGCGCCATCACATCGGCCCAAAGACGATCGGCGTCGAGCGGAAGATTGGTCTTCACCGTTCGCCCCCCGACCTAGTGCGCTCGAAGCGGGCTGACAAAACGCCCCTGCCCCGGCTCGGCTATGACGCGTCCATCGGCGGCGACGCAAACGCCACGCACGAATGTCGCGACCGGACGGAACGGCAATTCGATCCCGTCATAGGGACTCCAGGAGACGAAATTATTGCCACTGGCGCCTGCGCGGTAGAGATAGGGATCGCGGCGCATGAGCACGACGTCGGCGTCGCGCCCGACTTCCAACGCGCCCTTGACGTGGGTGATCCGGAAGAGAGCGGCTGGGTTGTGCGCCAGCAGGCGCGCGGCATGGGTCAACGGCAAGTTGCGCTCACTCAAACCCTTCAGCATCAATCCATAGAGCGCCTCAAGCCCCGGAACGCCCGACGCGTTCTTGAGCATGTTCGGATCGGATTTGCGATCCTCCGACCAACTGACATGGTCAGTCGAAACGATTGTGACATTGCCGGCGGCGAGATGACGCCAAAGCGCCTCGACTTCATGGCGCGGTCGCAGTGGCGGATTGATCTTGGCCTTGCCGCCGAGGCGGCGCACGTCATTGTCTTCGTCGAGCGTCAAATAGTGAATGCACGCTTCGATCGTCGCGCCATGTCCCTGCGCGCGATAGGCCGCGGCGAGTTCATATCCGCGCCCAATCGAACTGTGAACGATGTGGACGGGACAACCGGCGCCCGCGCCCAGTTCGTAAGCTTCGCTGGTCGCAATCGCCTCGGCGATCGGCGGACGCGACAAGCCGTGCGCCGTGTAATCCGTGATGCCCCGCTTTTCTACGTCGGCCGTAAAGGCGCGCACCATCTCGTCATTTTCGTTGTGGATGCCCGCGACCAATCCTCTTTTGCCGATGGCGCGAAATGAGGCGTAAAGGATGTGAGGGGGAATGCGCGGAAAACGCGTCGGATGGGTGCCGAAGGTCGAAAACTTGAAGGCGGCAGCGCCGGCTTCAACCAGTTCATCAATCCGCGCCGCGCCCTCCTGGGGATCAATCGTGGCGTAGAGAGCATAATCGACGCGCGCCTGCGCACCGGCCTCTTTGGCCTTGGTCCGGAAGCGCTCGGCGGTCGCGATCAGGCAAGTGTCGTCATAGGGCATGTCGACGATTGTCGTAACCCCGCCGGCAGCCGCGCTGCGCGTCGACCAGACGAAGTCCTCCTGTCCCAATTGGCTGCGGCTATGAACCTGGGCGTCGATCGCGCCCGGGAGCACGAGAAACTCCGCGCCTCCATGCTTCTCGCCTTGCGGCGATGCGCCAGACCCCACCGATCGCACCACGCCATCGCCGACCAAGACATAGCCGTTCTCGATAATCCGATCCGGCAGAACGACCGTACCTGCGAAGACTTTGTCAGCCATGGGTCTCTCTTGAGGAAGAACCGTACGCAACGCGAAATCGACGACGCCCGATCTGAATTCGACGCCGGGCGGGAGGACGTTAGTCCAAGCATAGGACGGGCGCCATTTCAGTTCGCCCGAAGCAGCCGATAGGAAAAATGAAACTACTCAACCCCTTCTCATATGCGGCGAAGCGACGATCGAGTCGAGGGGCTCTGCGTATCCGACCGAAGTTTACGTGGCGTCGCCGCTACAAGGAGGCGCGGCGCGATCGGGTCAGGCCGCGCGCGCGAGGGCGGCGGCGACTTCCTTGGCGGCGGCGAGCGTGACTGCGACATCCTCCCGGCTATGGGCGGTCGATAGGAACAGATTTTCGTACGCGCTGGGATGGAAGAGCACGCCGCGTTCGAGCATGCCCTCCCACCAGAGCCGGAAGAGTTCCCGGTCCGCGTAGCGCTCGGCGTCGCGATAATTGTGGATCGGTTTTTCGGCAAACCACACTTGCATCAAGGGGCCTATGCCGACCGTGTAGGCGGGGAGCCCGGCCTCCTTCAGGACGCGATCGAGCCCGGTCCGCAAGTCGTCGGAAATCGCATCGAGCCGCTCATAGACGCCGTCATGGCCGAGTTCGTCCAACGCCGCATTGGCGGCGGCCACCGCAATGCCGTTGGCGGTGTAGGTGCCTGCCATTGACACTGCGCCTTCAGCAACCAGGCTCATAATCTCCCGTCTGCCGCCAAGCGCCGCCACCGGGAAGCCGCCGCCAAGACCTTTGGCGAACACCGACAGATCCGGCCGAATGGCGAGACGCGCCTGGGCGCCGCCGAGGCCGAGCCGGAAACCAGTGATAACTTCGTCGAAGATCAGCACGACGCCATGCATGGTGGCGAGATCGCGCATCGCTTCGAGATAGCCGGGCTTCGGCAGAATGCAGCCGGTGTTGCACATCACCGGTTCGGTGATGATGCCGGCGATTTCATCGCCGTGCCTGGCCAGGACGTCGGCGAGCGCCTGAGCGTCGTTCCAGGGCAGAATGATCAGGTTCTCTTCCACGCCAAGCGGCATGCCGGGTCCCTGCGCGACCGGCATCGGGCGGCGATCTGGCCCGGCCCTGTCGATCGGCGGGTGCTTGCTCCAATACACGCCGTCGGAAAAACCGTGATACATGCCCTCGAAGCGGATGATCTTGCGCCGCCTGGCGTAGGCCCGCGCAAGGCGCGTCGCATAGAGCACCGCTTCCGTGCCGGTGTTGCACAGGCGCACCTGATCGACGCCGGGCGCCGCGGCGACGATCTTCTCGGCCAGGACCGTCTCATCGGCCGTCGGCAGGGCGAAGACTGTGCCACGCTGTTCGATGAAGTCGACGACGGCCCGGGTCACCCTCGGGGGGCGATGTCCCAGGATCATCGGGCCGAGCCCGAGCAGGTAGTCGATATATTGATTGCCGTCGACATCGACGAGTCGTGACCCCTCGCCCTTTTCGGCGAACAGGGGATAGGGCGACCAGCCCGACCATTGGGCGCGCGCAGTGCTGTTCACGCCGCCCGGAATGACATGCCGCGCCGCCTCGAACAGGGCGGCGCTGACGGCGGTGCGGGTGAGAGAAGGGCTGATGTAATTCACGGAAATTCTCGATTGAGAAAGGCTCCTGTGAGCCGCGCCGCGCTTCGGCCAACGCGCGGGCGTCAGCGTTTGACGAGACCGGCGTCGAGGAAGCCGAGCGGATGGGGCGGACGGATAACCCGCGTGCCAGCCTTCTCCTGCGCGGCGGCGATGTCGCGACGGAGTTCCGGCATTTGGGTCCAGTGGACCTTGGGTCTGTAATGATGCTCGGCGTGATAGCCGTTGTTCATCCAGGTCCAGTTGTAGATCCTCTCATAGGTGCTCACGCCCCAGGCCAGCGGCGTTTCCGGGTCGCCGCCGAAATGTTCGTAGTAGCCGTTGAGAGAGGAGAGGCACTGGCCGAGATAGTTGAAGGGCGCCATGCAGACGATGAAACGCCAGTCGAGAACCGCGAGCGCCAGATAGAAGCCGACCATCACGGCAAGCTCGTACCTGGCCTGGCGGGCGTCGTCCGGGCGCCTGGCCGCCATGGCGCGCAGGATCTCGGCCGGGTCGTCGCGGAAGTAGCTCAAGAACGTATAGGCCCAGACGTTTTCGGGCCTTCCGTCATGGGCGCGCTTGTAGATCGACAGATAATCGATCGTCCGCCCGCCTGCGTCGGGCCTATCCATATTGCCGCTGTGGTGACGCATATGGACGAAATCGTACATTGTTTGTGAAAATCCGAGCGTGATCGACAGCATGAAACTGAAGGCGACATTCTGCGCCGGGCTGTTGAAGAATGGATTGTGTATGAAATTGTGAGAAATGCTGTTGATGTTCCAGGATATCGACAGCGAATAGACCAGCGCCAAACTGATGAAGGCCCACCAGCGCAAATGCGGAAAGGCGAGAAACAACCCTACCACGGCGAGGAAATGAGCGGCGCCGAGCGCCACCGGCGCCCCGTCCCATCTTGAAAATTGCAAAACTCGCATCTTGAACGTTCCTGGCTTGGTCACCCGATGGGGTGACCAACTGAGCGGCCGCGCGGACAAGCGCGAAGAGCCAGCCGCAAGGAACGCGCCAAGATGGACGAACCTACCAACCGCCGCGGCGCTCCCAGGTTTTTGAGGCTTCCAGAGACCGTGACGATCGGTCGCCAAAGTTCCATCGCTCCGACATTTCGCGAGGCGAGCACCAAATCCTGGAGCTCGCAAACTGGAGGAACGCCGCCACGCGTCGGAGCAATTCGGCGATCGCGCGGCTTCGCTGGCGCCAAAGCCGCATGGCACGCGTCTTGCCATGCTTAAACGGCGAAACATCCGCCAGCGGATCGTGGATATGGGGCATCGAATAGTTTGCGACTTCGACGGAACGATTGCGACCAGCGATGTCACCGACGTTCTGCTCGAGGCTTTCGCAGCGCCTGGCTGGTACGATATCGAAACGCAATGGCGGGCGGGCCTCATCGGCTCCGCCGACTGCATGGCTCGTCAGGTCGCGCTCTTGCGATGCCGCCGTCCCGCCTTCGATCGGCTTCTCGACGCCATCGACATCGATCCCGGTTTCGCCGGCTTCGTCGCCTTTTGCCGTGAGCGTAACATCGTGCTGAACATCGTCAGCGACGGTCTCGACTACGCCGTCGCGCGGATCCTCACGCGCGCCGGCCTCGACGACCTGCCGATCATCGCCAACCGCCTGATGTTCGTCGCACCAGATCGTTACGCCATGCTCAGCCCCCATGCCTCGCCGGCCTGCCGCTCCGGCGCGGGGACGTGCAAATGCTGGGCGGCCGGGGCCAGCGACCCACAAGAGCCAGGCGCCCCGCGAACGACGATCCTGATCGGCGATGGTCGTTCGGACTTTTGCGCCGCAGGCGCGGCGGATTTCGTCTTCGCCAAGAACAGCCTTCTCGGCCATTGTCGGGCCAACGGTATTTCCCACTTGCCCTATTCGAACTTCTCCGAGATTACCCGGCTCGTGTCGGAACGATTTCCGGACCTTGGCGCATTCGGGGCCGCCTGCGCCCCTGTCCTCGCACGCGGTGTTCGCCGGCATCCGAAACTGACCGGGACGGGCGTCCGCCGCCCGACTCCGTCATGATGGAAATCAGAATCCTTGATCTCGATGGCAGCCTGCCCGCTCAATCGCCCGTCGCCGAGCGCCTGCGGTCTGGCCAGGCGGTGCTGCATGACCTGCGTGCGCTTGGCCCGGCGCTGCGCCTGTGGGCGCTGCGCCAGTCCTATGCCGCCTTCGACACGTTCTGGCGCGGGGCGCCCGCGCCGTCAGCTCCCGCATTGATCCTGGTCGGCTCGGGCGATTTTCACCATCTCACTGCGAGCTTCATCGCATCGGCGCAAGGCCCTCTGACTGTCGTCCATTTCGACAATCATCCCGATTGGTGCCGGACCATGCCGCGGCGACATTGCGGATCCTGGGTCAACGAGGTTCTGGCGCTGCCGCATGTCGAACGCGTCGTCACCATCGGCCCCTGCGGCGATGACCTGGTGCGTCCCGATCGCAAGAGCGCCAATCTGGCGGCCTTGTCGAGCGGGCGGCTCGAGCTGTTTGCCTGGCGGCACGAGCCATCCGAAATTCACACGGCGGTCAACAGCGGCGCCGGTCACGTCGCCGCGAACGGATTCATCCGCTGGCGCAATCTCGTCGATGAGGACTGGGAGGGCTTTCTTGGCGCGCTGATGGAGCGCGCGCCGACGCAGCGCATCTGGATCACCATCGACAAAGACGTGTTGCCGCCGACGGAGGCTGTCACCAACTGGGACCAGGGCGGCCTGCCGCTTCAACGGCTGATCCAAGCCATCCAGCGCCTGGCGGCGAGGTTCACCATTGTCGGCGCCGATATTTGCGGCGAATACGCGCCAATCCATCATCGCAACCCCTTCAAGTTCATCGAATCCCGGCTCGACCAACCGCGTTTCGACGAGGCGCCCGATCTCAGCGTCAACGCCCGGACCAACGAGCGCCTGATCGCCGCCTTCGAGGCGGCGCTATGAATAGTTCCGCGCTCTTTGTCCTGGCTGGCACGATCCTGTGCGACATCATCGGACAGCTTTGCTTCAAGGCAGGCCTCGACGGCGCAGCCGGCGGAGACGCCACCCGCACGCTCTGGCGCAAGGTCGCCGTCACGCCGCTGATCTGGCTGGGCGTGGCGACCTACGCCCTCGAGATCGGCGCCTGGCTGTTCGTGCTCTCGCGCATGCCGCTCAGCTTCGCCTTCCCGCTGGCGAGCCTCTCCTATTGCGGCATCGCGCTCTCCAGCCGCTTCATTCTCAAGGAGCCGGTATCGCGACGGCGTTGGCTGGGCACTGCGCTCATCGCACTGGGAGTCGCCATAGTGGGGACTTCGACATGAACGTTCACAGTCCCCCCTTCGACAAGCCCGACACGGGCGCCGCGCCGGCGGCCTGGCAGCCGCCCCATGCTTTCCACTATGCGGGCGGCCCAATCGCCGTCGTGCTGATCCATGGCCTGACCGGCACGCCCGCAGAGCTGAAGCTGGTCGCCAAGGGGTTCGCGCGAGCCGGCTACTCCGTCTACGGGGTCCAACTGGCCGGCCATTGCGGCAGCGAAGCCGAGCTGTTGGCCACCGGTTGGAAGGACTGGCTCGCCAGCGCACTGGAAGCCTTCGACCGGGTCCGTACCGACCACCACACCGTCTTCGTCGGTGGTCTCTCGATGGGCGCGCTGCTGTCTCTCCTGGTGACGTCCCATCGCGTGGGCCAGGCAGCGGGCTGCCTGCTTTATTCGCCGACCATGTTCTACGATGGCTGGAGCGTGCCGCGCGGCAGCGTCTTTCTCCATGCCGCCATCCTGCTGGGCCTCGGGCGTTTCTTCCGGTTCGGTGAGAGCTTTCCCTACGGCGTCAAGGACGACCGCCTGCGGGTCCGCATACAGGCCGCCATGCAGTGTGGCCGCTGCGAGGAAGCGGGGCTGCCTTATATGCCGGGCCGCAGCCTTGCCCAGCTTCTCCGCCTCATTCGCGACCTGAAGCCGCGTTTGCCAGCCCTGCGAACGCCTGTGCTCGTCCTCCATGCCCGGCAGGACGATATCGCCAGCATCCGCAATGCCGGCTATCTCGCGGCCAATCTCGGCGGCAATGTCGAAAAGATCCTGTTGGAGAACAGCTATCACATGATCACGCTCGACCGGGAGCGCGATCTGGTGATCGACCACTCCGTCAGCTTCGTGCAGCGCAACGAACCGCGACGGCTTGCCCCGCGCGATCCGGGCCGGGCGCTCGATCGAGAACGATCATGACTTTGACCACCGTCATCGAGAACTCGATCGCCGCCTTCGACAGCGCGGACTGGAACCGCTGCTTTCCGACCGATCCGGAGAACTGGGCTTTTTATCGGGCCTGCGAAGAGGCCGGGCCGTCCGGTTTCGCGTGGCATTACCTGGCCGTCCGGGAGAATGGCCGCCCGATAGCGGTCGTGCCGGCCTTCGGGACTGAATATCGCCTCGACACCACCGTTCAAGGGACCTGGAAGGGGATAACCAACCAACTCTATCGGCTTGCCCCAGGCCTGTTGTCGCTGCGCCTGATCGCGCTGGGCTCGCCGGTCGCCGAAATCTGCCACCTCGGCTTCGCTCCCGAGGCGCCGGCCGATGATCGGTTGGCGTTGCTCGCGCGCATCATCGTCGCGCTGCGCGAGTTTGGCGCCGTCAACCGCTATGGCCTGCTGGGCATCAAGGACGCCCCCTCTCGCGACGACGGATTGTGGCGAAGCGCCCTGCTGCCCAGCGGCTTCACCCGGCTGCCCGGTCTGCCGACGGCCGTGCTCGACCTGCCCTTTTCCGATTTCGAAGCCTACCTCGACAGTCTGAGCAAGGCGACCCGCAGGGACATGCGACGCAAGCTCAGAACCTTCAAGGACATTCGCGTCGAACAGCGCCGCCAGATCGACGATGTCGAGGCGCAGGTGTCCGCTCTTTACGGGCAGACGGTTGCTCACAGCGACCTGCAATTCGAATATCTGCCGGTGGACTATTTCCCGCAATTGCTGCGCTCTCTGGCGCCCGCAGCCAGTATCTTCCTCTACTGGCATGGCGGCGAGCTGGTCGCCTTCAACTTCGTGATCGAGACCGCTGATCGACTGATCGACAAATATCTCGGCATGAACTACGCCGTCGTTCCCAGGCTGAATCTCTATTTCAACAGTTGGCTGCACAACGTGCGCTACTGCATCGAGCGCGGCATACCGCTCTATCAAAGCGGCCAGGCTTTCTACGGGCCGAAGCTGCGGCTCGGCTGCCGGCTGCAACCCAACTGGCAATATTTTCGCCATCGCAACGCGGCGATCAACGCGATATTGCGATTCGTCGCCAAATTCGTGCGGTTGGACCGCTTCGATCCTGCGATCGCCGATCTCGTCAGGGATGCGGCATGATCAACGCGACGTCCCCGACGCGCCTGAGATATCGTGACATGCTGTTTGCGTGGCCGCTTCTGCTCGCGTTCGAAAGCATCTCGCAACTCGCTCTTAAAAGCGGCGGCGAGGCGCTGGCGCATCTGCCCTTCGGCCTCGCCTGGCTTTTGCAGGCCGCGGGCAATCCCTGGGTCATCATCGGCGTTTTTGGCTATCTCGGAAGCTTCTCCGCCTGGATGGTTATTCTCGATCGCATTCCGCTCAGCTTCGGCTTTCCCCTCACCGCTGTCATAATGTTGGTCGTCGCCATCGCCTCCCACTATGTCTTTGGTGAGGAACTCACGCCCTGGCGTATGGTCGGCATCGGCCTGATCGTCGCGGGCGTGGCCGTCATGGGAGGAAGCGAGGGATGAACATGCTCGCCTTTCTCTATCGTTGGCGGAGCCGGCGGCGGCGGCGCTGATCAAGTTCCCTCGCGACAGACCGTCCACACACGCTCCCGACCCCCGACAAGGCGACTTTCAGCGCGCGCCGGGTCGCGCAAAGGAACGCGGCTTTTGGTCTGATGCACATTTTTGAACAATCGCGGTTCAAGTGCCTGGCTTCCGATTGCCGCGCTCATCGGCTAATCCCAAATCGGCGCCGCCGCCCGGCGCGCGTCGACCCGCGGGATTGCGCAAGATGGAAGCAAAGCTCCGGCGGCGTGAGCCGATGTCCGCGCTCGGCGAGGCGGCGGGCGGACCCGCGCGCAACAGCGCCGATCAGACCGACGCGGAGAGTCGGCGCCTCGGCGATGTCATCGAGCAGGACCAACGCGCCAATGGCCTGCGCCTCCACGAGGCGCTGCGCGACAACGAACGGTTGCGCCAGGAGCTCGCCGGACGCTACAAATTCGACACGTTGGTGGGCAAGTCCCCGGCCTTCCAGAAGGTTCTGCGCGCGGTCAGCGAGGTGTGCGGACAGCGCACCACGGTACTGCTCACCGGCGACAGCGGTTCGGGCAAGGAGGTGGTGGCGCGCGCCATCCACTTCAACAGCCCACGCCATCGCAAACCGTTTGTCGCGGTCAATTGCGCCGCCATCCCCGAGGCGCTGCTGGAAAGCGAATTCTTTGGCCATGTGAAGGGCAGCTTCACCGGCGCGCTCAGCAACCGGATCGGCCGCTTCGCCCAGGCAGAGGGAGGAACGCTCTTCCTCGACGAAGTGGGCGACATGCCTTTGAACCTGCAGGCCAAGATTCTCCGCGTGCTGCAGGAGCGCCAATATGAACCTTTGGGCGCGACAGGCACACGCACCGCCGACGTGCGCATCATCGCCGCGACCAACCACGATCTCACCGCGATGGTCGCGGCGAACAAGTTCCGCGAGGATCTTTACTACCGCCTCGCCGTGTTCCCGATCGCGCTTCCGTCTCTGCGCGAACGGGCCGAGGACATCCCGCTGTTTCTCAATCTTTTCGCAGACGACCTTGCGCCGACGCTCGGCAAGCGCGATATCCGCTTCAGCCCCGACGCCGTGCGCGTACTGACCGCCTATCGCTGGCCCGGCAATATCCGCGAATTGCAGAACTGCGTCGAACGCTCGCTGATTTCGGCGCGCGGATCTGTGATATCGGCGGCCGATCTGCCGACATACATCAGCGAAAAACCCTGCAATGACGCAGCCGAGGATTTTCCGATTCAGCTCGACGACGTCGCCGCGGCCTTCGAGCGCGGTCTCATCATCGAGGCGTTGAAGCAAGCCGATGGCGTGCAGGTGCGCGCGGCCGAATTGCTCGGAATCAACGAACGCAGCCTTTGGCACCGGTTGAAAAAATACGACATCGCCGTCTCGAAGACGGTCGGGCCGCGCTCGCAGGGCAGCCCTTGACGAGAATATCAAAATGGCTTCGATCCTGGACCGCATCCTGCGCCGCGCGCTTTCCAGGATCGTCAGCCGCGGCAATCTGACGATGGTGACGCCTGCCGGAACCAGACTCAAGTTTGGCGACGGCTCGGGCGAGCCGGTCGTCGCCCGCCTGACTGATCGCGCCGCGGCGATCGCGCTGCTGGCCGATCCCGACATGCGGCTCGGCGAACTCTACATGGCCAAGCGCTTCGTGGTCGAGCGGGGCTCGATCTATGACTTCATCCATCTCATGCTGAGCGAAGGCCAGAGCCAGACCCATCCCCCGCCCGCGCGCTTCATTGACCGCGCCCGAGCCGCCCTGCGCCGCTTCAGGCCGCGCAACCGGCCGGGCCGCTCCAGGCGCAATGTCGCGCATCATTATGATCTCGACGGTCGGCTCTACCAGTTGTTCCTGGACGCGGACCGGCAATATTCCTGCGCCTATTTCGAATATCCCGGCCAGAGCCTGGAGGACGCCCAGGTCGCCAAGAAGCAACGAATCATCGCCAAGCTCAGGATCGGGCCGAAGGACAAGGTGCTCGATATCGGCTCGGGCTGGGGCGGTCTGGCCTTCGCCATCGCCGACGCTGGCGCCGCCGAAGTCAGGGGCGTCACCCTGTCGCAAGAGCAGCTCGCCTTTGCCCGCCGACGGCTGAAGGGGAACGCCGCGGCCCGCGTCCACTTCGACCTCATAGACTACCGCAGCGTCCAGGGACGCTTCGATCGCATCGTTTCCGTCGGCATGTTCGAACATGTCGGCCTGGCTCATTACAACACCTTCTTCCGGACATCGGCCCGGCTGCTGGCCGAGGATGGCGTGATGCTGCTGCATACGATCGGCTGCTCGGCCGAGCCGGGCTTCACCACGCCCTGGCTCGACAAATACGTCTTTCCGGGCGGCTACATTCCCTCGCTCTCGGAGATCTTGCCGGCGATCGAACGGGCCGGGCTGATCGTCACCGATGTGGAGGTCCTGCGCCTCCATTATGCGGAAACCCTCCGGATCTGGCGCAAGCGCTTCCTGGCGCACTGGGACGAGGCGCAGGCGCTGTACGACGACCGCTTTTGCCGGATGTGGGAATATTACCTCGCGGCCGCCGAGGTCGCTTTCCGTTGCGAGGATCTCGTCGTCTTCCAGATCCAGCTCGCAAGATCCAGCCGGGCCCTGCCGATGACGCGCGACTATATGGGCATTGATCATCCGCCGGCGGCTGGCAGGTTTCCCGCCATGACGGCGCCGCTTGGCGGCGCGGCCTGAGACAGGACGTACCGGGGGCAGGTCACTCGGCGTCAGAGCAGGTCATTCAGAAAGGTTGGGAAGCGATCGTCACAAATGAAAAAGCCCGTTAGAGCAGGGCTAATGCCTTGATCTGACGGGCTTAATTTGGTTGCGGGGGCAGGATTTGAACCTGCGGCCTTCAGGTTATGAGCCTGACGAGCTACCGGGCTGCTCCACCCCGCGACAGAGCGCTGACAATAGACCAGCGCCACAAAAAACAAAAGCGGCCTCAAGGCCGCTTCGAAAAGAGGTTGTTTCTGCCCTTCGCAGGCCTGGCGGCGACCTACTCTCCCAGGTCTTGAGACATAGTACCATTGGCGCTAAGGCGTTTGACGGCCGAGTTCGGGATGGGATCGGGTCTAATCACCTTGCAAAAGCCACCAGGCCGGCGAAAGGCAGAAACGAAGCAAAACTGGAATTCTCATCCTGACGGGATGAGCGTTGGTAAATGAGAGCAATCAAGCCAAACGAGCTATTAGTACCGGTAAGCTGCACACATTGCTGCGCTTCCACACCCGGCCTATCAACGTGGTCGTCTTCCACGGCTCTCAAGGGAGAACTCGTTTTGAGGCTGGTTTCCCGCTTAGATGCCTTCAGCGGTTATCCATTCCATACATAGCTACCCTGCACTGCGGCTGGCGCCACAACAGGTCCACCAGAGGTATGTTCATCCCGGTC
>DATBZF010000059.1:0-74651 GCA_036513315.1 Roseiarcus sp. | reverse complement strand
ACCGTCGCGCTGGCGATTTCCGCCGCGGCGGCGTCGAGCGCCGCTCTATCGCGCGCGACGATCGCGACTTCGGCGCCCTCTTTCGCAAGCGCCGAGGCGATCGCCTTGCCGATGCCGCGGCTGCCGCCGGTGACGATCGCGACTTTGCCGGCCAGATCCAGATCCATTTGTGCTTCTCGATGTTAGGCGTTCACCCGAACACCCGGTTAAAGATGAAATCGACCTGTTTCATGTGGTAGCCAAGGTCGAACAGCGCCTCCAATTCGCTCCCTGACAGCGCCCGCGCCACGTCCTGGTCGGTTTTCAGCAGGGTCAGGAAGTCGCCTTCGCCGCGCCAGACCGGCATCGCATTGCGCTGGACGAGACTATAGGCCTCCTCGCGCGAGACGCCCTTCTGGGTGAGGGCGAGCAGGACGCGCTGCGAATGAATGAGGCCGCCGAGCCGGTCGAGGTTCTTGAGCATGTTTTGGGGATAGACAAGCAGCTTGTCGACCACGCCGGCGAGGCGCGCCAGCGCGAAATCCAGCGTGATCGTGGCGTCCGGGCCAATCATCCGCTCGACTGAGGAATGGGAAATGTCGCGCTCGTGCCAGAGCGCCACATTCTCCATCGCCGGAGCGACCGCCGAGCGCACCATGCGAGCAAGGCCGGTCAGGTTCTCGGTCAGCACCGGGTTGCGCTTGTGCGGCATCGCCGACGAGCCCTTCTGGCCCTCCGAGAAGAATTCCTCGGCCTCCAGCACTTCGGTGCGCTGCAAATGGCGGATTTCGGTGGCGAGCCGCTCGACGGACGAGGCGATCACGCCGAGCGTCGCAAAAAATGCAGCATGGCGGTCGCGGGGGATCACCTGCGTCGAAATCGGCTCGGGAACCAGGCCCATCTTGCGAGCGACATGTTCTTCCACGCGGGGGTCGATATTGGCGAATGTGCCGACCGCGCCGGATATCGCGCAGGTCGAGATTTCGGCCCGGGCTGTAACCAGCCGAGCACGGGCGCGGCTGAATTCGGCATAGGCCAGCGCGAGTTTCAGCCCGAAAGTTATCGGCTCGGCATGAATCGCATGCGAGCGGCCGATCGTTGGCGTCATCTTATGCTCGTAGGCGCGCCGCTTCAGCGCCGCCAGCAGGGCGTCGACATCGGCGATGAGAATATCGCTCGCGCGCTGCAATTGCACGGCGAGGCAGGTGTCGAGCACATCGGAAGAGGTCATGCCCTGATGGACGAAACGCGCTTCGGGGCCGATGAATTCGGCCAGATGGGTGAGGAAGGCGATGACGTCATGCTTGGTGACGCGCTCGATTTCGTCGATGCGCGCGACATCGAAGGTGACATGCCCGGCCTTTTCCCAGATCGCTTTGGCGGCCTCCTTCGGGATCACGCCGATCTCGGCCAAAGCGTCGCAGGCATGGGCTTCGATTTCGAACCAGATGCGAAAGCGCGTTTGCGGCGCCCAGATCGCAACCATTTCGGGGCGGGAATAGCGTGGGATCATCGAAGCGTCCAGGGCGGGGAAGAAGGCGGACCGGGTCTACACGATCAACGCGGTTATTTCGAGCGTTTAAGCATCGGCGGGGCAGGGAGCCCATTCGGCCGTCGGGACGCCTGCGACCCTGCAGGCGATTGCCTTGCGGCCCCGGCATGCTAACTGCAAGGGCGCGAGTTGAGGAGAAAACGTGAATGCCGGTGGTGAAAGCGGATGTGATCGTGCTGGGCGCGGGGGTGGTCGGCATTTCCGCCGCGCTGCATTTGCAGGCGCGCGGCCGCGACGTCGTCATCCTTGATCGCGGCGCGGTCGCCGGCGAGACCAGCTATGGCAATACCGGCATCGTCCAGAGCGAGGCGGTTTTCCCCTATATGTTTCCGCGCCGCCCGTTGGAAATCCTCAGGGCGGCGCTCAACCGCGATCCGCGCGCGGAAATTCGCTACAGCGCTCTGCCCGCCATTGCGCCTTGGGTCTGGCGCTATTTCCTCGCCTCGACGCCAAAGGCGCGGCTGAAAAGCGCTGGGGCTATGCGTTCGCTCGCCGCGCGCAGCGTCGCCGAGCATGAGGCTTTCGCCAATGCGGCGGGTTCCAGCGCTTTGTTGCGCAAGAGCGGCTGGATCAAGGCGTTCCGCAGCGAGCACGGCCGCCAGACCGTGCTCGCCGAAGTCGAGGAACTGAAGCCATACGGCATTCATTCGCAGATTCTCGACCGGGCGCAGCTTGCTGCGCTTGAGCCGCATCTTTCGGATGTCGTGGCTGGCGGCGTGCATTTCACCGAACCTACGACGACCTCCGATCCCGGCGCGCTGGTGAAATCCTACGCGGATCTGTTCCTCGCGCGCGGCGGGCGGCTCCTGACGGGCGATGCGCGCGGGCTCACCCAATCAGGCGCGGGATGGTCGCTCGCGGCCGGCGAGGCCGATGTGCGGGCGTCCGAGGCGGTGATCGCGCTCGGCCCCTGGTCGTCCGATATTTTCCAGGCGCTCGGCTATCGCTTTCCCCTCGGCGTCAAGCGCGGCTATCACATGCATTTCGGCGCGACCGGCAACGCCGCCTTGAGCCGTCCGGTGCTCGACGCGGAATTCGGCTATGTGCTGACGCCCATGACGCGCGGCATCCGCCTGACCACCGGCGCCGAATTCGCGCGGCGCGACGATCCGCCCTCTTCGGCTCATTTCGACCGGCTGGAGCCGCTCGCGCGCACATTCTTCCCGCTCGCCGAGCGGCGCGACGCAAAGCTGTGGCTTGGCCGGCGCCCCTGTCTGCCAGACATGCTGCCGATCATCGGCGCGGCGCCCCGCCACAAGGGCCTATGGTTCGATTTCGGCCACCAGCATCTCGGCCTGACCTTCGGGCCGGTCAGCGGCCTGCTGCTCGGACAGCTCATGACGGGCGAGGCGCCGTTCACCGATCCCGCGCCCTATCGCGCGGAGCGGTTCGTCTGACGCCCGCGTTCCCATGCGCGGCGCCAGCCTCGCTATTGAGCCATTGTTCGCATGGAGGCATTTTTTTTCACCCTGAAGTCCCTGTCAATGACGACCGCGAAGGCGGACGCCGCCTGCGGCGGTGGCCCGAAGGGCCATCATTGACAGGGACTTCAGGGTGAAACACGCTCCGCCGTGCGAAACGATGGATCATCCCCCGCCCTTTGTCTGAGTCTGTCATTGCAAGCGGCGTTCGTGCGCTCGGCTTCGCCCGAACCGTTCCGCCCTACCGCCCGTAGCGCTCGCGCCAGCATTGCGGCCTCGCCGCATGCGTCGTCGGCGCCGCCTCATAAACCCCGCGCGCGATCGCGCGGGCGAGGCATTCGGCGGCGAGCATGCCGATTTCGGCGAGGTCGCGCAGATCAGGCTCGCGCGCCGCGCGAGAGGTCGTCGCGGCGAAGACAATATCGCCATCCATCGGCGCATGGGCGGGGCGCAAGGCGAGCGCGACGCCATCCTGCGCCATGATCGCGACGCGTTTCATCTGCGCCTTGCTGAGGCGCGCATCTGTCGCCACGATGGCGATCGTGGTGTTGGCCGGCGCGTCATGTTTGAGGCGCATGTCGAGCGCGTCGGCCGGCGCCTTTTCGGGACCGCCGAGGCCGCCGAACTCGCTGCCCCGCTCGTAGGGCGCCGCCCAGAAATGCGGGCCGGAGCCGCGCGTCGCCCGCCCGACCGCATTGACCGCGACCAAAGCGCCGATGAGGAAGCCGCGCGAGGAGATGGCGCTGGTCGAACCGAGCCCGCCATTGAGATCGGCGGTCGTCGCGCCATAGCCGGCCCCCGCCGATCCCATCGCGAACGCCCGCCCCGCATTCGCCGCGGCTGCGAATCCGAGGTCCCAGTATGGCGGCCGTGCGCCCCAATTCTTGTCGCCGCCATTGGTGAGATCGAATAGCGAGGCGCCCGGCGCGATCGGCACCCGCACATCGCGAACCACAAAGCCCCGTCCGGTTTGCGCCAGCCACGCCATCACGCCGCCCGGCGCGTCGAGCCCGAACGCCGAGCCGCCCGATAGAACCAGCGCATCGATCCGCTCGACCGTCATGTCGGGTTCGAGCAGCGCGCCGTCGCGCAAGGCCGGCGCGCCGCCATGGATTGCGATCGAGGCGATCGCCGGTTCTTCGAAGATGAGCGCGCTGACGCCGGAGGCGACCTGCGCATCCTCAGCCGCGCCGACGAGGATGCCGGGGAGGTCGGTGATCAGATTGTTCATGGCGCGGCCTCGGCGTGAAAACGGGAACGTGCGTGGTCGCATATTGCGGCCGCCCTGTTCAACCGCTGAGGCGAAAGGCTCTGCTCGGGAGGCGCCCGTTTTGAACAGCGATCGCGCGATATCAAGGGCTTGAAATGGGGATTTGTCTCACTCGCGGCTGTGACGAAATTTACCCGCATGTCTGCGCCGGCCTCATGGTCTCACCCTCCACGTCATGGCCGGGTTTGTCCCACGGCTGTCGCATTGGCGGTCGGCGGAGGCGTCGGCGCTGCTCGGCTCTGTTACTCCGCCGGCGCGACCCTGTCGTCGATCGACGCCGAAGCCATCGCCTCGAATACGCCGTCGCGGCGTATGAGCGCATGAAACAGCGCTGCCGCGACATGCAACAGGATCAGAGCGAAGAACGCGAACGCAAGATAAAAATGCGCATTCCACAGCAGGGTATGCAGGCTGTCGCTCTGCGGCAGGATCGCTGGAAGGCGCACGCTCCCGAACAGCACGACCGGATAAGCCGAGGCGGACACCATCCCCCAGCCGATCAGGGGCATCGCTATCATCAATAGGTAAAACGCGTAATGCGAGAGGTGGGCCGCGAGCTTCATCGGCTCAGGCAGGTCGGCCGGAAGCGAAGGCGCGCCGTACCGCAGGCGGGTCGCCAGTCGAACCAGCGCGAGCGCCAGAATGACGATGCCGAGCGATTTGTGGATCGAGACGAGCGTCAAATATTTTGGCATGACCGTCGATACCATGCCGACGCCGATGAACAGCATGGCGAGAATGCAGATCGCCATGAGCCAGTGCAGCAACCGCTGCGCGACCGTGAAGCGTCGGGAAATTGTGTTCATTGCACGGCCCCTGTCGTCGTTCGGGGATAATCTGCTTCCTCGGCGGTGCGACGGTCATAAGACTTCGCATAGGCTGACGACCGCGCGGCCGGGAATGGGTCGTCTGATGTGCGCATGCCGGTCGGCAGGACGGTCGGATCGAAGTTGATGTCGCGGCACGGGCCGTCCCGTTCGGCTTCAATCTGTTGGACGGTGAGGACGCCGACCTCGACGGTGCGGCGATCGTCCGGCCATGCCTTGCTTGGATCGGCGGTGGGATCGCCTGGATTGGCGACGGTCACCGCCAGCGTCCAATGCTGCGGCCCCCCATGCACGCGATCGGTGATCTCCTTTTCGAGGAAATCGGGACCAAGCTTCGCCAGATCATCGGGAGAGACCGAAACCGCTTGCGCGGCGGGGACCAGCGACCATCGCACCGCATGCTGCGCGCCGGAGGCGTCGATATAGATGAAACTGTTGAGGCCGTTGAATCGCTCCTCCGCGTAACTGCCGGTCCAGGGCGCGCTCTTCGCCCACGCGCCGAACGCCGCGATCTCAGGATGCGCGCCCACGAGCGTCGCCATCGCGCCCGGGTCTTTGCTCGCTGAGGCGATCAACAACTGATAGAAAGCCTGAGGGGTGGACACCGGGAAAATGGGGGCGTCTATCATGGCGGTGCGCCATTGCTGCCCGTCCGGCGTCGAGATTTGCAGTCCCAGGCCTCGCACGCGTTCGGTCGGGTCTTGCGCGTTCGGATCTGGCGTAGCGAGGTTGAAGCGACCGACGGCCGGATACTGACCCTTGGCGAAAACCTGCGCGGTCGAAAGCGCCGAACCGGCTCCATTCGCCTCGAAAACGCCGGTGAAACAGATGCCCTTGGCATGGTTCCGGCGGTGACCGAACGGCTTGACGTTGGGAGGCGTCAGCGCGTCCACAATCTTGTCCGGTGTGAGACGGTGAGGCGAGAACCACCCCGCCGTGTAGCCGAAGGCGGCCGCGGAGGCGGCGACGACAATGGCGATCAGCGCCAGCGACGCAATGCCGGAACGGGTGAATGTTTCGCGTGGCAGAAGCATATGAACCCCACTTCCCGATCGCCGGGCCGTAAGCCAAGTCTACCACGCAAATGAATGACGAACAGTCCTCGTCCCGTTCGCCTGCGGCCGCCCGCCCCCGACCGCTGTCACCAAACCGCAAAAACTCCCGAGTATCTTTTGTGGATCAGGAGGTTGGCGCATGACTGAGCTGAAAGACACTGAGACCCGCAACTGGCTGGAGATCGAGCTTGAGGACGACATGGATGAGGAGATCGAGCAGGCGGTCGACGACGCCCGCATCCCGCCCGAACTGCGCGGCCTGCTCGAGCAGCACAAAAAGAGCACCCTCGACCGTCACACCTACTTCAACGAGTTGCTGCGCCTTCAGAGCGAGCTCGTGAAGCTGCAGGACTGGGTGCATCACAAGGGTCTCAAGATGGTGATCCTGTTCGAGGGCCGCGACAGCGCCGGCAAAGGCGGCGCCATCAAGCGCATCATTCAGCGCGTCAACCCGCGCACCTGCCGGGCGGTGGCGCTACCCGCCCCGTCCGACCGCGAGAAGACCCAGTGGTATTTCCAGCGCTACGTGCCGCACCTGCCGGCCGCTGGCGAGATCGTGCTGTTCGACCGCTCCTGGTATAATCGCGCCGGCGTTGAGCGTGTGATGGGCTTCGCCAGCGAAGCCCAGGTCGAGGATTTCTTCCGCGACGTGCCGGAGTTCGAGCGCATGCTGGTGCGCTCCGGCATCATCCTCGTGAAATACTGGTTCTCCATCACCGACGAGGAGCAGCAATTGCGCTTCCTCATGCGCATCCACGATCCCATCAAGCAGTGGAAGCTCTCACCGATGGATCTGCAGTCGCGCGTGCGCTGGGAGCAATACACCAAGGCCAAGGAGGCGATGTTCGAGCGCACCAGCATTCCCGAGGCGCCCTGGCACATCCTGGAAGGCAACGACAAGAAGCGGGCGCGCCTCAACTGCATCGCACATCTGCTTTCCGTGCTCCCTTACGAAGACGTGCCGCACGAGGAGATCAAGCTGCCGGAGCGGGTGTCCGACCCGAACTACGAGCGCCGCACGCTGCCGGCGGAACTTTACGTGCCTCAGCGCTATTGAGGCGAGAGAGGCGAGCGCCGCGGCGTTGGCGCCGCGCGGCTGTCGGGCGAACAGAATTCGGCCGCGGCGCTCCGCCTTTTGCCCCGCGGCGCGGCGCGCACGCCCTCCCGAAAGATCGGAATCGTCCCAGAGCCGGCTTCACGTTCATGACATTCCGGGAACTCGCGCCGCCGGCAAACCGAATCGTTTGCGGTAAGCGCTGGGAGAAATTCCCATGATCTTGTGAAAGACCCCGCGGAACGCACCAGAATCCTTATAGCCGATGTTAAAGGCGATCTGATCGATGGCGTGGTTTGTATATTCCAGCATCTCTCGAGCCCTGCCTATGCGTAATTGCTGGCAATATTCAGTGGGTCTTAATCCCGTTGCTTTTTGAAAGCGCTGCAAAAATGTGCGCTCTTCCAGCCCAGCCCGCGCGGCCATATCGCGAAGGCTCGTGTCTTTGGCGCCGTTTGACTGAAGCCAATGTTGCACGTTCAGGATGGGTCGGTCGCCGTGATGAAAGTTGGGAGAGAAACTACTATAATAGCGTTGTTCACGACCTGGCGGGTCAATGAGAAGAAAACGCGCTGTTTCCAACATGATGGTCGACCCGAGCAATCGGTCGACCAACTTCATGCCCAGATCTGTCCAGGCCATCACGCCCCCGGCAGTAATCATGTCTCCATCTTCAATGATGAGTTTGTCGCCATCGACGCGGATATCGGGAAATCGCTGCGTCAGTTCGTCAACGTGACTCCAATGCGTGGTCGCCGAACGGCCCGCGAGTAGGCCTGTTTCGGCCAGGACGAAGGCGCCGGCGCAAACCGAGCAAAGCACCGAGCCGTCGTCGTGCCGCTCGGCAAGCCAAGCCGCGAAAGGGGCCGCCAGCTCGTGAGATATCGGATTGCTGAGACTGGGCGGCGCGATGAGGACGGCGGGACGATTATCGGGTCCGGGGCTGGTGTCGAAGACGCATTCGACCGCTTTTCCGCTGGCGATCTGCCGCCAATGGCTGATACGAAGAGCCGGCTCTGCCGGAACCCTCCGCACTGCCGCGAAGCGATTGGCCACCAGGAAAATATCCGTCAACCCATGCACGGCCGCGAGCTGAGCCTGGGGATAGACGAGGATACCGATCTCGACCGGCCTGCCGATCGCGCCCATGTCGTTTTTGGCCCGGACAATGTCGGTCCCAACGATACCATTATTGGCAAAAGCGAAATAGACTTTCCTATTGCTTGCGCGGCGCGCGCCGCGGATCGCATCAACTCGGGAGCTACCCCCCATGAGTTTCATCAAGACCAAGGACGGCATAGAAATTTTCTACAAGGACTGGGGCAAAGGGCAGCCCATCGTGTTCAGCCATGGCTGGCCGCTCTCAGGAGACGACTGGGACACGCAAATGATGTTCTTCCTCAGTCGCGGCTATCGCGTCATCGCCCATGATCGGCGCGGCCATGGGCGGTCCTCCCAGCCAGGCGAGGGCCACGACATGGACCATTATGCGGATGACCTGGCGACTTTGACCGCGCATCTCGATTTGCAAAACGCCATCCACGTCGGCCATTCCACAGGCGGCGGCGAAGTCGTGCATTACATCGCGCGCCACGGCGAGAGTCGCGTATCGAAGGCCGCGATCATCAGCGCGGTGCCGCCGCTCATGGTGAAGACGGAGGCTAATCCCGGCGGCCTGCCAAAAGCAGTGTTCGACGGACTCCAGGCGCAACTCGCCGCCAACCGTGCGCAGTTCTACTACGACCTGCCGGCGGGGCCGTTCTATGGCTATAATCGACCCGGCGCGAAGCCCTCGCAAGGCGTGATCTGGAACTGGTGGCGCCAGGGCATGATGGGTGGCGCGAAAGCCCACTACGACGGCATCGTCGCGTTTTCGCAGACCGATTTCACCGACGACCTGAAGAAGATTACCGTGCCGGTCTTCGTGATGCACGGCGACGACGACCAGATCGTGCCCTATCCCGATTCCGGGCCATTGTCGGCAAAGCTGCTGAAGAATGGGACGCTGAAGACCTACAAGGGATTTCCGCACGGCATGCCGACCACGGAGGCCGAGACGATCAACGGCGACCTTTTGGCCTTCATCAAGAGTTAGGCGCCGTTCATCCGACTTGCACGGCCTTCGCAGCGCGCTGCGTAGCGAAGGCCGCGTCCGGTCGATCGTCCCGCCAGTCGTCATCCCCGCACGGAACGCTGCGCCTGGGGCCGGCGCTCATGCGGCGCTGTCTTCCTCGATGTCGATCGCCAGCTTGCCCCGACTGCCGCCGCTCGTGATCGCGCTGTACGCCTCCGCGACATTGTTCAGCGTGAACCGGCGCGCGTCCAGGGAGGGCGAGAGGCGCCCTGCTTCGGCAAGACGCGTCGCTTCTGACAGGATTTCGCCGTGATGCGCGCGGCCCTCACCGGTCAGCAGCGGCAGCAGGGTGAAAACGCCGGAATAAGTCGCGGCGCGGAACGACAGCGGCGCCAAAGCATGCGCGCCCCATCCCAGCGCGCTGACGACATGGCCGAACCGCCCGACGGCGACAAAGGCGTCATCCAGCACGCGGCCGCCGACCGTATCGTAGACGGTGTCGAAGCCACGGCCGCCGGTCAGCCGCGCGACAAACGCCGCCACCGGTTCAGAACGATCGATGAACTGGGCGCCAAGACGCTCGATCGTCGCTTGGCTCCCCAGCGATCCCGTTGCGAACACAGTGGCGCCGCGGGCCCGTCCGATCTGGATCGCCATCTGGCCGACGCCGCCGGCGCCTCCCAAAACCAATAATGACAAACCGGCGCGCACGCCCACGCGATCGACGAGGCCTTCCCAGGCGGTGATGAACACCAGCGGCGTCACGCTGGCCTCGCGCATGGTGAAATTGGCCGGCTTCAACGCCAGCAAGTCGGAATCGACAGCGGCATATTGGGCCAGCGATCCTTGATGGCCGCCAACGCCGCCGGTCATGCCAAATACCTCATCGCCTGGACGAAAGCGCGTGACGCCGGGCCCGACGCGGTCAATCGTGCCGGCAAGGTCGATGCCGAGAATCGCCGGTAGCTTCTGTTTCGCGTGCTCCGCCGCCCCGGCATGGATTTTCGTATCGAGCGGATTGACGCCGCTCGCAGCGATGCGAACCAGAACCTCGCCGTCGCCCGGAACCGGGCGCGCGATTTTGGCGAGACGGAAGGGACCGCCGTGCGCCTCCAGAAGCGCCGCCTGCATTGTGGGATGTTCGATCATCGCTATTGCTCCTGACGGACTGCATCATGAACGCCGCTGCCGGGCATGGCGATCATTGATACTTTTGCAGGCGGCGGACAATCGCTAACGTTTGGGCCAAGCCGGATTCGCCCGCCGCAAATGGCCGATGCGTAACCGCCGGCGCCATACGGTCGTGGAATTGTCGCCCGCCCATATCGGAAAGGTCCAGGCTTTGCCGTCAGAGCCGCAGCGCCCGCAATCTGCCCCGGTTGGCGCCTATCTGCTGCTGGCCGCGGCGACCCTGCTTTACATTCCGTGGATGACAGCGCTCGTGGCTGCGCCGTCCTGGGACGAGCCCGGCAGTTCGAGCGGCGAAGCCCGCTTCAGCCAAAGCTGGGCGGAATTGCTCGCCTTCGCCTTCGGCATCCCGCTTTGGCTCGCCTTGGGAGCGCTTGTCTGGCTCGCCTGGCGCAAAGGGCGCGGGTCGCGGCCCCAAGCGCTCGCCTCTGCGATCGTCTACGCGCTCGCGGCGGCTGCGACGTTGTTCGCCGCAGGGACGCTTATAACATGGCCCGGCGGCTGGTCGATTTTCGTGCCGGCGCTGCTGGCGCCGCTACTCGCACTTTATGGGCTCTTGGCGGTCTCGCCGAAACTTGTCGCCGGCCGGGCGCGCTTCGTTCCCGTAGTTGCGCTCGGCCTGGCGGCGTTGGTCGCTCTATTAGCGCTTCCGTTCGCCCTTATTGACCCCCTCAATTATCCCGCCCGCCTCGTCGAGGAGCGGCGGCGCTCGGACGCCGAATTTTCCAGGCGAAACGCGGCGTCAGGGGCTGTCGCGCGCCAATGGGAACAGGATATCGCCAAGCTCGGCCCCGATTCGCCGCTCTCGGCCTGGCTCGAATATGTCAACGGCTCCCCCGACAACGACGACCTGCACGAGCAGGCCGTCGATGGCGCGCGAAAGACCAGGGGCCGCCAGGCCGACGCCATCGCGCTCTTGGACGCGGGGCAAATTCAACGGCTCTCGGAGCTATGGCGATTCGACCTCGCTGCGACGCCGCCGCTGTGCGCGGCCTACGATCGCGCGCTGAACCATGTCGCGACGAGCGATGAACCGATGGAATGGACAATCGGCGAGCAGCTCGAAAAGCAATTGCCGAACATCCAGCATCTTCTCACCGCACATTGCGATCTCTCCGTCAGCCTCACCGCCGCCGAGACGCGAGCGAGAAAAGTCGCTGCGGCGATCCCTGCGTTCGAGCGATGGGCGCAGTTCGCCACAACGCTCGCCGCGTTGCGCAGCGGGCCTTGAGCGACGCCCCGCGACGCGCGCGGCTCCTCTTGATGGGCGGCTCAACCAAGAAATTGGCGGATGACAAGGGCGCCGCGTCAACCCCATGATGCCTCTATGCAGCTCTCAAAGACGCTCTCATGGCTCGTCGACGCCGCGGGTGAAACGCCGGGCGCTGATGTTTTTCTGGCCGAACTCGGCGCGCTTCTGATCGGCGACGGCGTTGCGCTCGCCGGCGGCGCCCTTTCGCTCGCCGCGCCGCATCCGCTGATCGCCCGGCGCACCTGGTTGTGGCGGGCCGCGAGCGGTGAAGTGATTGAGGCTTTGGGATTCGCGGGAGGGCTGCCGATTGCGGGAGCGGCGAGCGCGCCAGGCGACGCCGGCCGGCGCTGGCTCGCTGGCCTCGCCGCCGGCCCCGCGCATGAGGATTCCATCGGGCCGGCGCCGGACGGCCCTTCGCTCGCCTGGATCGGGTCGCGTCCCTTCACGCGTGGGGAGGGAGGCCGGCTGCGCGAGGCCGCGCGCTTCGCCGCGGCGCCGCTCGCCGCCCTCACGGCGCGCGCGACATTGAAGGCGACGCTGGAGGCCTATCTCGGCCGGCGCAGCGCGGCGCGGGTGATGGCGAGCCCGCTGCGGCGCGATCTCGGCGAGACGATCCAGGCAGCGCTGCTCTATGCGGACCTGCGTGGCTTCACCGCTCTGTCCGACAGCAATCCGCCGTCGACGGTGATTGCGGCGCTGGACGCCTGGTTCGACCGCATCGCCGGCGCCGTCCACGCCTTTGGCGGCGAAGTGCTGAAATTCATCGGCGACGGCGTGCTGGCGATTTTTCCGGTGGTCGGCGGCGCGCCGCGCGGCGCCTGCGATTCGGCGCTGCGCGCAGTCTCCGCCGCGCGGGTCGGCATGGCCTATCTCGATGCGGCGCGCGCGCGGCAGGGCCTGCCGCCCCTGCCGTTCGGCGCGGCGCTGCATCTGGGCGAAATATTATGGGGCAATATTGGCGCGGCCGACAGGTTGGATTTCACCGCGATCGGCCCCGCCGTCAATCTGGTCAGCCGATTGGAGAGCCTGTGCCGGCCGCTGGACAAGACAGTCCTTGTCTCGGGCGCCTTCGCCGCCGAGACCCGGATGACGCTGATCCCTCTGGGATCGCACGCCCTGCGCGGCATCGCCGCGCCCTGCGCCGTCTTCACCGTGCCGGAGAATTGAGCCGCGACCGCTCGCCCGACGCCGACGCCATCAGAGCGCGGGTTTTTCCCCCAGGCTTTGAGCAGGAAGGCGAGCAAAGGCGCGGTGATGAGCGCTGATAGCGCCGGGACCAGCAAAATGAACAGAGTGACGGCAACCGCGCCGACGATCTCCAGACTTGACGTATTTGTTTGTATGACATACAAATAACTGCTCGGCAGCCTGGCGAGATAGCGCCCGGCGTCGATGACAGGACGAAATGAAAAGCGCCGCTGCGCATGAGACTTCGGGCGATCCCAAGCACGCTGTGCGCGCCACGCGCGATGCGGGCCGGCAGATGCGCTCGCGTCTTCTCGATGCGGCGAGCCGACAGTTCAAGGAACGTGGGTTAGCGGCGGTTTCGATCGCCGACATCGCAACGGCGGCCGACGCGTTCCCGAGCCAGATCACCTATTATTTTCGCACCAAGGAGGCGCTGTTCGTCGAGGCGGCCTGCCGCGACGCGCTCTATCTCGGCCGCTCTGCCGAACAGAATGCGGGCAAGCAGCTCTCGCCGCACGCCTATACCCGTTCGTTGGTCCAGAGCGTGATGGGCTCGGACTCCCTTGGCTTCTTCATAGAAGCGATGAATCTCACCCGCCGTCGTCAGGATCTCGCGCCCCTGGTCGAACGGACTATCGAGCGCCTGCATGCCGAAGGCCTGCGCGCCTATGCGGCGCAGATGACGGCGCGCGGCTGGCGGTCGCGGCTCGATCCGGCGACGAGCGCGCGACGCTTCTGGGCCCTCGCCATCGGCGTCACGCTCGAAGGCCGTGCGATGGGCCGCGCGACCGCCGCGCTCGCCGCGGAGATGATGCGTCTCCTCGGCGCTCAGGCCGACGCGCCGACAGAGCAGGCGCGGCCGAAACTCGTTCATTCGGAGAAACAGCGATGACCGTGCTTCGCCTTCGCGCGCGCGAACTGATGACCGACGAGGAGCTTGTCGCCGTGCGCACGCGCGTCCTCTGGAAGAGCGTCGGCCTGATCGCCCATGCCTGGGCTCTGATCCTTGGCGCCATGGCGATGGTCGCGCTTTGGCCCAATCCTTTCACCTTCCTGCTGGCGGTGGCGATCATCGGCTCGCGTCAGCTCGGCCTGGCGATCCTGATGCATGACGGCGCCCATGGCGCTCTCGCCTGCAGCCCCCGATTGAACATTGCGCTCAGCCAATATTTCTGCGCCTACCCGGTCTTCGCCGAAACGGAGGCCTATCGCCGCTATCATCTGCAGCATCACGCGCATACGCAGCAGGACGACGATCCCGATCTTGTGCTGTCAGCGCCTTTCCCGATCACGCGGCCAAGCTACCGGCGGAAATTCTGGCGCGACATCAGCGGCCAGACCGGATTCGCCCAGCGCAAGGCGCAGTTGCTCAACGCGCTCGGCGATCGCTCATGGCCGCTCGCGCGGCGCGCCGCTTTTTTCCGGAGCAAGCTCGGGCCCCAGTTGCTCGCCAACGCTGTTCTCTTCGCCGGGCTCGCCGCGGCGGGCGCCTGGTGGGCGTATCCGTTGCTGTGGCTTTTGCCGCTGATGACCTGGATGATGGTGATCACCCGCATTCGCAACATCGCCGAACATGCGGTCGTGCCCGACAGCGACGATCCCTTGCGCAACACGCGCACCACCCATGCGGGCTTTCTGGAGCGTCTGTTCATCGCGCCCTATTACGTGAACTATCATCTCGAACATCATCTGTTGTTCTATGTCCCCTGCTACAACCTGCCGCGCGTGCACCAGATTCTCGCGCGCGGGCCCCACGCGGCGCGGATGGAAGTGCAGCCGAGCTATGCCGCGGTGCTGCGGCTGGCGACAGGCAAGCCGGCCAGTGAGGATCGACCCGGCAAGCTCGCCAGCAGCGCGCGCCGCGCCCGCGCCGGAATCGCGGTCGACGATAGCCAGGCGTCGTCTGGATTTTAGGGTGAGGCGCGCCGCTCCGCCGTGAATCCGATGAAGCAATTCGTCTCTCTGGTTCGACGCTCCGCTCCACCCGACCAATTGACCCATCCGCGCGCGCCCTGATATTCATGCGGCGCAATAGCGGCTTAAGATAGTAGGATGAGGATAGTCCTTGCGCGCGGGAATCTCGATCGTCCTGGGTTTGACGCTGGCGCTTTGCGGCTCATCTCCAGGCCATGCCGACGATCAGCAATATGGTTCGCTCGATTTCGCGCGCATGACCAAGGACCAGGAGCAGTTTTTCTGGAATCGCCTGGACTTGCTCGCTTTTGAAGAGGCGATCCTCAGCTATTGCGGCCAGCCGGACGATTTCGCGACAAGGGCGAAGCAGGGCATTCAGGCCTGTGTCACGCAGGAGGCTCTTCGCAAGGCTGAAACTTTCTACAACAGCAAATTGAGCGCGTCGATCGTCCGGCTCGGCGCGCAAAAGTTCAGTTGCAAATCGAAAGCCGCCGGCGCCTCCATGCATGGCTGGCTCGGCGTCGAAGTTCAACCACTCGCCGCCGCCGGCTCCAGCGCCAAGGCGGCCGCCGGCGTGCTCGTCGCCAGGGCGATGGCCGGCTCCCCGGCGGAGGCGGCCGGCGTGAAAACCGGCGACGTCATCACGTCGGTGAATGGCGCCGATGTCGCCGACCCCAAGGAACTGGTGCGCCGCGTGGCGCAGAATGCCCCCGAGGCGACCGCCGCGATCGGCATCCTGCGCGACGGCGCGGCGCGTACGATCAACGTCAAACTCGGCTCGGTCGCCATGGATGCGCAGGGACGCGTCGCCGCCGACGGACCCGCGCTGATCAGTTCGTCCAAAGCCGATCTGAATTACGTCGCCACCGAGACGGCCGGCATGTGCCAAAGATGCAAGGATTCGATCTGGGCCGTCTTCTGCCGTTAGGACGGGTGGTGAATAATCGTCCTGGGATCGCGGCCGGTCTCTCCGCAGGGGGGTGGGTCGCCGGCGATCCCAGGCGCTGCGCGAGTCGAGCGCTTGCGGGGCCGATTGAGCCTCTTCGCCCGCCTCGGACTGGTAAGGGAGAGGCGACCATGCGGATCCGGAGGGATGTGCTTGCGGGTGTGCTCGGATTCGGCGCTTTGGTCGCCGCCGGCTTCGCGCCGTCCGTGTGCGCTGCTGACAGCAATGTGCCGCGCTTTCTCGTCGACCCTTATTGGCCAAAGCCGCTGCCCGATCGATGGGTGACAGGCTCGGTCGGCGGCATTTGCGTCGACAATTCGGATCATGTGTTCGGCGTCAACCGCGCCGATCTCACCGCAATGGAGAGCAAGGTCGGCAAGCAGCCGGCGCCGATTGTGATCGAATATGATGCGGATGGCGCCATCGTCAACGCCTGGGGCGATCCAAAGGCGATGCCGAAAGGTCCGCATGGTTGTTTCGTCGACAAGGACAATAACCTCTGGATCGCCGGCAACAACGACGGAATCGTGCAGAAATGGACGCATGACGGCAAGACCATGCTGTTGCAAATCGGCCGCAAGGGCGTCTGCGATAATACGGAGGAAAAATGCGGCGAGCCGGGCGGCAACAAGAGCCCGACGCTTCTTAACGAGCCCGCTGACATCGCGATCGATCCCGCAAATGGCGACATCTATATCGCCGATGGCTATGGCAATCACCGAATCGTCGTTTTCGACGCACAAGGCAAGTTCCTGCGCCAATGGGGCGAGGCGGGCGCGGACAAGGGTCTGTTCGCGCTGATGGGTGGCGGCCATCCCCATTGCGCGAAATTCGACCGCGAGGGATTTCTCTATGTCTGCGATCGCGGCAACGACCGGATCGAAGTGTTCGACAAGACGGGCGCGCTGAAACGGGTCATCCTGGTGAAGGCGGGAACCGCCTATTCGCCAGCGCCCGACGGCACGCCTGGGCGCCAGGCGATCGGCTCGGCGCTCGATGTCGCATTTTCGCCCGACCCCGAACAGAAATACATGTATGTCGTCGATTCCGGCAACGAAGTTCTCTGGATACTCGACCACCAGAGCGGCGAGATCATCGGCGGTTTTGGCGGGGCCGGGCACGGCGCCGGGGAGTTCACGCTGCTCCATATGATCGCCGTGGATTCCAAAGGCGACCTTTACACCAGCGAGACCGTCGACGGCCGGCGTCTGCAAAAGTTCACGCTGGACGGCTTTGTTCCGGAAGACCGGCTCGATGCGTATCTCGGCAGCCGGCACTATCAGCCGTGGCCTGGGCTCGCTAAATAATTGGCGGAGAATCGCACCCGTGGCGTTTTACGGCCGCCTCGGACTTGATGCGGCGAATCGCGCAAGCGCATTTGATGGCGAGGAGCAGATGGCGACCTATAGCGCTGATGTAAGCTGGAAGCTGAAGGACGGCGAGGATTTTCTCAAGGGCCGCTACAGCCGCGGCCACACGCTGACTTTCGATGGCGGCGCCGTCATCCCGGCCTCGGCCTCGCCGCATGTCGTCGGCAAATGGGCTGATGAGGCCGCCGTCGATCCGGAGGAAATGCTGGTCGCCGCGCTCTCCAATTGCCATATGCTGTCGTTTCTGCATATCGCGCGGCTCGCCGGCTTCTCCATCGCCGCCTATCGCGACCATGCCGAGGGCGTGATGGAGGAGATCGCGCCGGGCAAGCAGGCTGTCACTAAGGTCGTGCTGCATCCCAGGATCGAATGGACCGGCGCGGCGCCCGACAAGGCCAAGCTCGACCATATGCACCATGAGGCGCATGAAGTCTGCTTCATCGCCAATTCGGTGAAGACTGAGGTCACTGTGGCGTAAGGCGCTTGAGGCGCCGCGCTCGCCATCGCGGGCCTCCGCAGCCGCTGGCCGGCTCTCACGTCGCCAGAATCGGTGCGTCCTGTGCATGCGCTGGCGTCGCGACCGGCTTGTGGATCGCGACGCCGGCCATCACCAGCAGCACGCCGATGCTATCGCGCAGGCTCGGCATTTGCGCGAGGACGAATATGCCGATCAAGGTTGCGGTCGCCGGCAGCAGCGCGAGCATCAGCGCGAAACTCGCGCGCGGCATACGCGACATCGCGAGCTGATCGCAGACATAAGGAATGACGGACGAACAGATGCCGACGCCGATGCCGGCCAGAACCAGTTGCGGCGTCGCCAACGCCTTGATCGCCTGGATGAAGCCGATCGGCATGATGAAGACGAAGGCGATTCCCATCGCCGCCCCCAGGCGCTCAACGCCGCCGCTGGCGCCGTTTTGCGAAATCTTGTGGCCGAGCACGATATAGCCGACGAATAGCGCGCCATTCAGCGCCGCCCAGAATAGGCCGATCGGATCGTTCGACCATCGGACGTCGATCAGCAAAAACACGCCGAGAACGGCGAGCGCCAGCGCGGCGAAATTGCGGGGCGTGCGCAAAGTATAGAGCGCGACGCCAATCGTGCCGACGAATTCCATCGCCGCCACCAGGCTCATCGGCAGCCGGTCGAGCGCGAGATAGAACGACGTGTTCATGATGGCGAGGCAGGCGCCGAGGCCGATCAGCAAGGCTCGCCTTCGCGCATCGGCCAGACGAATCGTCCGCCACGGTTTGGTCCAGGGCGCAAAGATCGCGGCTGCCGAGGCGATCCGCATCCACGCGATGCCCGTGACGCCGACCGCTGGGAACAGCAGGACCGCGAAAGAGGGGCCGAGATAATGGAAGATTGCGCTGACCGCGAACCAGGCCTGCGGCGGCGCGGCATGGGCGGCGGTCGTGAAATTCAGCCCCGGTCTCGACATGTGATCCCTCCGAGGCCTCATTATGAGAGGAAAGATCGTGTTTTTGAATGACAATAGAGATGCTACAGTCGCATTTTGCTTAGGCAATATGAGGTCAACGCCGTGAAACGCCTTCGATATGAAAATGGCGAAATCGATGCTGTCGATGTTCGTATTCTTGACGCCCTGGCCGGCGACGCCAGGGTCAGCGTCGCTGATCTGGCCCGGCTCGTCGGACTATCGGCGCCGAGCGTGGCGGAGCGGATTCGGCGACTGGAGGAGGCCGGCGTGATCGAAGGCTATACGCTGACCATCAGTCCCAAAGCGCTCGGCCTGCCGATCGCCGCCTGGCTGCGCATCCGGCCGGCGCCCGGCCAATTGCAGAAGGTCGCCGCCCTGCTCAGCGCCCTGCCTGATATTGTCGAATGCGACCGGATCACCGGCGAGGATTGTTTCATCGCGCGCGCCCATCTGCCCTCCGTCGAGCAACTGGAGAAGCTAATCGATCAGATCATTCCCTATGCGATGACCAACACCTCGATTATCCAGTCGTCGCCGGTCAACCGGCGCCTGCCGCCGATCTTGCGCGAGGACAGGCGGCGACGTCAGGCAGGCGAGGCGAGCGGCTTGCCCTTTTCGACGACATAGACGCCCGAAAGCACTGCCTTCGCCGGGCCGTTCTTGGCCGCATGCGGTTTTCCCGCGGGAACCTGGAAGGCGTCGCCCGGCTGCAATTGGCGCGGCGCCTCACCGTCGACCTCGAGTTCGACGGCGCCTTCGATCAGATAACTTGCCTCGATGCCGGGATGGGTGTGGCGGGCGACCGTCGCGCCGGCGTCGATTTCGACGCGCGCGCTGATCGTGACATAGCCGTCGGCGGGCCCGTCGGTCTGGTTGAGAATGGTGCGCTTGATGCCCGACGCCTGCGCCGCGACGCCGGTGGCGGCGAAGCCCGAAATCGCGCAAAGCGCGCAGCCCACGAATCCGCGTCGGGTCAGCATGAAATCCTCCCTGTTTTTCGTGGACCGCAGCGTCGCCCCGGCGCGCGCATCCGTCAAGCACCGCTGGGCGTCGCCCTACGCCGCTTGCTCGATCTTGGCGCGGGCGGCGCTGGCGATAAAGGCGGAGCGCGTCAATCCGCCGAGTTGCGCGGCTTCGTCGATAGCGGCGAGCAGTCCGGAATCGATCGAAAGATTGGCTCTGGCGGGCAATCCGGTTTCGATGACGAGCGGAACGACGATGAAAGCCGCGCCTCCGCGCAGCGCCTCGCTGACCTCCGGATCCGCCTTCAGCGCTTCGAAGTCTCGCGCCAGCGGATCGGCCTCGCCGTCGTTTCGCGCATCGAGTATCCATTCGCGAATCGCCCCGATCGCGTCCGACATGACCGCGTCGACGGTTTCGCCGCCCGCCGCGCAGCCGGGCAAGTCAGGAAAGATGACTCCATAAGCGCCCTTGGCGCCGTCGAGCAGGCCAACATATCGGGTCATTTCGAAGGCCCCTACGGTCGATTGCGCTGAGCGGCCTTAGAGCCACCCCGCTTCTTTTGCGATAACGCGGGCGACGCCCGGCGCCGTCACCTGATAAAATGCGCAAATAATTGCGCATTGCAAGTTGTGACCATCGCCATTCCCGGCCCGTCGCCGCCTTGGCCGCTCCGCGTCGCCAAACCCGCTCGGCGCGCCTAAGATAGCCGCCTCGGCCTCCGGGCCGGCCAGGGAGGACGCGCGCATCGATGTTGGACGACATGACAGTCACCGTCAGCGCGCTCGGCTATATCTGCGCCCTGTTCCTTATCGCTTATTGGGGCGACAAGGGCGGCCAGCGCTTCATCGCGCGCGGACGGCCGCTGATCTATTCGCTTAGCCTGGCTGTCTATTGCACGACCTGGACCTATTACGGTTCGGTCGGCATCGCCTCGGCGCATGGGCTCGATTTCCTGCCGATCTATATCGGGCCGGTGCTGGTGATCGGTTTCGGCCAAAGGTTGGTGGCGCGCATCGCCGCGCTGGCCAAGGCGCAAAACATTACTTCCGTCGCCGATTTCGTCTCGGCGCGCTATGGCAAGGCGCAGAATGTCGCGGCGATGGTCGCGCTCATCGCGCTGATCGGCGCCGCGCCCTATATCGCGCTGCAGCTCAAGGCGATCGCCCAGACGATGATGATGCTGGTCGGCTCCTTCGAACAGGCGCGCCTTGCGCCCGCCGCGCCTTCGTCGCTGTTTTTTCTCGCCGTCGCGCTTCTGCTCGCCGCTTTCGCCATGGCGTTCGGCACGCGCCGGGTCGATCCGACCGAACATCAGGACGGACTGATCCTGGCGATCGCCGCCGAGTCTCTCGTCAAGCTCGTCGCTTTCCTGGCGGTCGGCGCCTTTGTCGTCTGGGGAATGTTCGGCGGCCTTGGCGATCTCGCCCGCATCGCGCAGCGTAATCCTGAAATCGCCGCGGTAATGAAGAATCCGCCGGACCCGGCCGCCTGGATCGTCACCACCATTCTGTCGGCGTTGGCGATCCTGCTGCTGCCGCGCCAGTTTCACGTGACGATCGTCGAAAACCGCGATGGGCGCGACACCAAAACCGCGGCTTGGCTGTTTCCGCTCTATCTCGTCGCGATCAATCTGTTCGTCGCGCCTTTGGCGATCGCCGGCCTAGCCACCTTCGCCGACGGGACGATCGATCGCGATCTGACGGTGCTCGCGCTGCCGCTGAGCGCGGGTGCGCACGGCCTTGCCCTGCTCACCATGATCGGCGGCCTTTCGGCGGCGACCGCGATGGTGGTGGTCGAAAGCGTGGCGCTATCGATCAATGTCTCGAACGATCTCGTCATGCCGCTGGTGCTGCGCGGGCGCAGCGCGCGCTCCGACGCGGCGGGCGACATCGGTTCGCTCGTGCTGCTGGTGCGGCGCGGCGCGATCCTGTTCGTGCTGTTCCTCGGCTATGTCTATATCCAGCTCGCCAGCCAGGCGGCGCTCGCCTCGCTCGGCTTATTGTCTTTCGCTGCGGTGGCGCAGATCGCGCCCGCCTTTCTCGGCGCCCTGTTCTGGCGGCGCGCCAATGCGCGCGGCGCCATGGCGGGCCTGATCGCCGGCTCGCTCGCCTGGGTTTACACATTGCTGTTGCCTTCGCTCGAACTCAACGCCGCCTTCGCCGAATTCCTCGAACATGGCCCGCTGGCGATCGCCTGGCTTCGGCCAGCCGCGCTCTTCGCCTGGACTTCGAACCCGCTGGTTAACGGCGCGACCTTGAGCCTTGGCGTCAATATCGCCGCCTTCGTCGCGTTCTCACTGAGCCGCCAGGCCAATCCGATCGAGCGCCTGCAGGCCAACGTGTTCGTCGGCGGCGCGCCGACCGCCAAGGCCCAGGCGTTCCGGCTGTGGCGCGCCTCGACGACCGCGGGCGAACTCGAGGCGACAGTGGCGCGCTATCTTGGCGCCGATCGGGCCAACAGCGCGCTGGCGACGTTCATGGCCGAGCGCGGCTTGCCGCTCGAGCCATCCGGCGAGGCCGACGCTCATCTCATCCGCCATGCCGAACATCTCCTGGCGTCCGCGATCGGCGGTTCGTCGGCGCGCCTCGTGATGTCGCTGCTGTTCAGCCGGCGCGCGATGTCGGGCAAATCGGCGCTGAAACTGATCGACGACGCTTCTTCGGCGATCCAGTCCAATCGCGATCTGTTGCAGCATGCGCTCGATCACGCGCGCCAGGGCATCACTGTCTTCGACCGCAATCTCGCGCTGACCTGCTGGAACCGCGAATTCTGCGATCTCTTCGAATTGCCGCCCTCGCTGATGCGGATCGGCGTCGGCCTCGACGAAATCGTGCGCTTCAACGCCGAGCGCGGCATCTATGGGCCAGGTTCGGTCGACGATTTCGTCGCCGAGCGCATCGAGAGCCAGCTCAACGAACAGGAGCCGCTGCGCCTGCGGCTGCGCCCGTCGATGCGGGTGATCGAAATCCGCTCGGCGCGCCTGCCGGACGGCGGCATCGTCACCACCTACACCGACGTGACCCAGAACGTTGAAGCCGAGGAGACGCTGGCGGCGGCCAATGAACGGCTCGAGCGACGTGTGCGCGAACGCACCGAAGAACTGGAGCGCCTCAATGACGAATTGGCGCGCGCCAAGATCGAAGCGGACGAAGCCAATGTCTCCAAGACGCGCTTTCTGGCTGCAGCGAGCCACGACATTCTGCAGCCGCTGAACGCAGCGCGGCTCTATTCAAGCGCGCTGAACGAGGCGGCGGGCGCCGGCAATGTCGACGAGCAGACCAATCTGGCGCGCAATGTCGACGCCTCGCTGGAAGCGGTCGAGGAAATCCTTAGCGCTCTGCTCGATATTTCGCGCCTCGACGCCGGCGCCACCAAGCCGGAAATCGCCGATTGCGCCGTTGGCGAAATCCTCGCCCAGCTTGAGATCGAATTTGCGCCGATGGCGCGCGCCAAGGGATTGAAGTTGACCTTCGTCGCTTCCTCGCTCAACGTCCGCTCCGACCGACGCCTGCTGCGGCGGCTGTTGCGCAATCTCGTATCCAACGCGATCAAATATACGCCGCAGGGCAAAGTGCTGGTCGGATGCCGGCGGCGCGGCGCGGCGCTGCGCATCGAGGTCTGGGACACCGGCATGGGCATTCCGCTCGCCAAGCAGAAGACAGTGTTCGAGGAATTCCAGCGCCTCGCGCCCGGCGCCAAGGCGGCGCGCGGCCTTGGGCTCGGCCTGTCGATCGTCGAGCGGCTCGGCCGCGTGCTCGGCCATGAAGTCGCCTTGCGCTCGAAGAGCGGCGCGGGCTCGCTGTTCAGCGTCACCGCGCCGCTCGGCGTCGCCGCTGGCGCCAAGCAGGGGCAGGCAGCGGCGGCGCAGGATTTGTCGCGGGCGCGCGAACCGCTCAACGACCTTCTCGTGCTCGCCATCGACAATGAGCCTCGCGTTCTCGAAGGCATGCGCGCCTTGTTACAGAAATGGAATTGCCGCGTCCTCTCCGCGGCGGGCCTGTCGGACGCACAGGCGGCGGTTGCTGCATTTCGCGCCGCGCCCGACGTGATCATCGCCGATTATCATCTCGACGACGGCGACGGCGTCGCGGCGATCAGCGCATTGCGCGCGCGTTTCGGCGCCGCCATTCCCGCCATTCTCGCCACCGCCGACCGCAGCCCCGAAGTGCGCGAGGTGGCTTTGCGCGCGCAGATTTCCATTTTGCACAAGCCGCTGAAGCCCGCGCAGTTGCGCGCGCTGCTGATGCGCTGCAAGACGATGCAGGTGGCGGCGGAATAGCGGACGTTGACGCGCCAGCGCCGGCCCCTCACCGCGGCTTGCCGAACGCCGCCATGATTGGCTTTCGATTGGCGAAGGCGATTGCCCACGCGGTCATCGCCAGCCCGGCTGCGATCAACATCGGCGTTCGCAACCCGTAGCGCTGAGCCGCGGCGCCGATCAGGATCGTGCCGGCGCCGCCGGCCAGGCGTTGGAACATGAATTGCGTGCTCATCACGCGTCCGCGCTGGGCGTCGCTCACTGACGTCTGCAGGATCGACACTGTGCCGGTGCGCCGCGTCTCGCCGGAAAAACCATAGGCGACCATCACCACGATCGCGATGGGGAGGTTGTTGGTGAACATCAACGCTGCGACGGCGAGCGTGAAGGCGAGGAAGGCCCATAGCACGCGATCGGCTTTTGCGCGCGCCGCGCCGCCATGGGCGAGCCAGAGCGCAGCCAATGTGGCGCCGAAGCCCGCCGCCGACATGAGGCCCGACATGCCCTCGACGCCGCGACCAAGCATCTTGTCGGCAATGGCGGGCAACATCTGATAGATCGCCGTCGACATCGCATCGCCCATCAGCATCAGCAAAAGCAGCGCCGAAATGCCGCGATGGCCAAGGATGTAGCGTGCGCCATCGGCAATGTCGCCGAGCACCGAACGTCCGCTCGCCGGCGGTGGGACATAGCTTTCCGGCGTGCGCAGAAAGGCCACCGAAGCAAAAAAGACGAGATAACCCACCACATTGGTGGCGAAAGCCGCGCCGACGCCATAGTGCAGGATGATCCAGCCGGCGAGCGCGGGTCCCGCGAAAATCGCAAATTGCGTATAGGCGGAACTCACCGCGATCGCCGACGACAGCCGCTCCCGCGCGATGAAACGCGGCATCATGCCATAGGCGGCCGGAACGCTGAAACTGTGGATCAGGCCATGCACGAAGGCGAGCGCCGCCAGCGGCAGGATCGTCAGTGCGCCGGCATAGGCGAGAACGGTCAGGACGAGCACGTGAAGCCACGCGGCGGCATAGGCGGTCAGCACCATGCGAAAGCGGTCGACGCGGTCCGCCAGCACGCCGCCGAGCGGCAGGAAAATCAGGTTCGGCGCAATGTCGAGCACGGCGACAATGGCGAGCCAGGTCGTTGAATGCGTCAGCTCCCAGGCGGTCCAGGAGATCGCAACCATCTGCACATAGAAGCTCAGCCAGGACAGAATCGAGCCGACTGAATAGATGCGAAAATTGCGATCGGCGAAAGCGTCGCCGACGCCGCCCAGGCGCAACCTCATTGCGGCCCCTCATGCTTGACGACGCGCCAGGACGATACTTTCCCGAGCGGAACTGTATCGCACATTCGCCCACGCGGCGCGATTGTATCGACGCGCCCGGCGCGCGCGAGGTTCAGCGCTCAGGCTTGGCCAGCGCAGCGACGATCCTTCGTCCGACAATCGGCAGCGTGATCGCGCCGATCAGCAGGAAGCCGAGGATGACGCTGATCACGATGCCCGGCACGTTGATCAGCGACAGGCCGAACGTCACCAGGCCGAGCACGAACACCGCGATGACGACGCCGGGGATCGTGCCGGAACCGCCGGCGATGGAGACGCCGCCGAGGATTACCATGGTGACGACTTCAAGCTCCCAGCCGAGCGCGATATTGGGCCGCGTCGATCCGACCCGCGCGGTGAGGAGAACGGCGGCGATGCCGGAAAGGAGGCCGGTCAGAACGAACAGGCCGAATTTGATGCGCTCGACCGGAATGCCGGAAAATCGCGCCGCGACCGGATTGGCGCCCATCGCGTAAAGCTTTCGCCCGAGCGCCGTGCGATGGAGCACGAGAGCGAAGATCACCGCGAAAATCAGGAACAGCGAAAAGGAATAATGCAGCGGCGGATGTTTGATGAAATAATCCTGGCCCAATGTTTCAAAGCCCTCGGGATATTCGGAAATCGCCTGGTCGCCGAGCACGACCTGGGCGATGCCGCGAAACAGCGACATCGTGCCGATGGTGACGACGATCGACGGCAGGCCGATGCGCGCGACGAGAAAACCGTTGAAGGCGCCGCAGACCGCGCCGACGACAAGGCCGACGAGGACGAGCGGGACAGCGCCGGCGCCGGCCTGCGCGGCGAGGCCCATCGCCAGCGAGCAGAGCGCGATGATCGCGGCGACAGAAAGGTCGATTTCGCGCACCAGGATCAGCAGCGCCATGCCGAGCGCGATGATCGCTTTCTCGGAGAAATTGGCGGTGGCGTCGGAGAGATTGTCGATGTCGAGAAAATAGGGCGACAGAAACGTATCGCCGACGAACACCAGGATCAGCAGGCCGAACAGAATGGTCTCCCAGCGCAGCAGGAAATCGCTGGCCCGCCAGCGCGGTTCGTCGGCGATCTCGGCGCGGGCTTTCTCGCTCATTTGGCGGCTCCCGCGCTGCGGCGGGCTTCAGGAAGAATGAGCCTGCCGCCGCGCCGCTCGACCCGCGCATTGACGATCACCGCCGCCAGAATGACCGCCCCCGATATCGCCATCTGCCAGAACGGGGTGACCTGCATGACCGGCAGCGCATTGACGATGACGCCAAGGAACAGAGCGCCGAGCAGGGCGCCGGCGACCGTGCCGACGCCGCCGGCGATCGAGACGCCGCCAATCACGCAGGCGGCGATCACCGTCAATTCGTAACCCGAGGCGATTTCGGAATAGGCGACGCCATAGCGCGCCACCCAGAGATAGCCGCAGAGACCGGAGATCGCGCCCGACAGGGCATAGGCGAGCACGAATTGCCTGGGTATATTGATGCCGCAATAGCGCGCCGCGAGCGGGTTGCCGCCGAGCGCATAGAAATTGCGGCCCGTCCGCGTGAAATTGAGAAACAGCGCGATCGCCGCGGTGAGCCCTGCGGCGATCCAGAACACCGTTTCGAGCCCCAGCCATGTCGCCTTCGGAAAGGACTGGAAGATCTCGCCCATGTCGGGCGCGTTCACCTGATTGCCGCCGCCATAGACAACGATCAGCCCGCGGAAGATCGCCAGCGTGCCGAGCGTGACGACGATCGGCGGAATGCCGATTCCAGCGACCAGCGCGCCATTGAAAAGTCCGAGCGCGAGGCCGACCGCCACGCCCGTCGCGATATAGGCGACCACCGGCAGGTCGGGGGAATGCTGCGCCAGGGACGCCGAGATCATGCCGCTGAGAGCGAGATTGGCGGCCACCGAAAGATCGATGCCGCGCGTCAGGATGACGATCATCTGCGCGAGCGCCAGCATGAACAGGATGCTGGTGTCGTCGAGCACGGTCGCGATATTCGCCCTCGACACGAACGCCGGCGCATAGGCGCCGATGGCGCCGATCATCGCCGCGATGATCAGCGCCAGCGCCAGCTCCCGATGACGAAGCAGGAAGTTCACGCGCGTTTCTCCGCGCCGGTCGCCGCCGAGACAATCGCTTCGGCGCTCCAATCGCCGCGATCGAATGTCTTGACGATGCGGCCCTCCTGCATGACGATGACGCGATCGGCCAGACCCATGATCTCTGGCAGTTCGGAAGAGATCAGAATCACGGCGAGGCCTTCCTCCGCCAGTTCGCCGATGAAATCATGCACCGCGGCTTTGGAGCCGACGTCGATGCCCTTGGTCGGCTCGTCGAGGATGATCGCCTTCGGCTTCACCGCCAGCCATTTGGCGATCACCACTTTCTGCTGATTGCCGCCGGAAAGCTCGGCGAGCTGCTGCTCCCAATTGGCCGCGCGCACGTCGAGGCGCTTGCCAAGCTTGCGCGTCGCCTCGCGTTCCGAGGCGCGCGACAGAAACAGGCCCTTCACGTGCGAAGCGATGGAGGCGAGCGTGATGTTCTCGCGAATGCTCATCGGCAGGAACGCCCCCTGTTGCTGGCGATCCTCCGGCACGTAGCAGATCCCCGCCGCGATGGCGGCGCCCGGCGAATCCAGGACAATCGGCTCGCCGTTCAGCCGCACGGTTCCGCGCGTCGGCCGGCTCATGCCGAACAGGCATTGGGCGGCCTCCGAGCGCCCGGCGCCGACGAGGCCATAGAAGCCGAGGATTTCGCCGCGGCGCAGTTTGAACGAAATATCGGCGAATTCCGTCGGGTTGGAGAGACCCTCGACTTCGAGCACCGTCTCGCCGATCGCGATGTCGCGTTTGGGAAAGACCTGATCGATCGGCCGGCCGACCATCAGACGCACGAGCTCGGCTTCCGAAGCGTCGGCAATGCGCCCGCTGCCCACCATCTCGCCGTCGCGCAGGCAGACATAGCCGTCGGCGACGCGGAAGATTTCATCGAACTTATGGCTGATGAACAGGATCGCGCAGCCCTGCGCCTTCAACTGCGCGACGATGCGGAAAAGATCGTCGATCTCGTTGCGCGACAAGGCCGCCGTCGGCTCATCCATGATGATCACCGAGGCCTCGTGGCTCAAGGCGCGGGCGATCTCGACCATATGTTTCTGCGCGACGGAGAGCTGTTTCAGCGGCGCCGTCGCCTCGAAATCGGCCTCGATCCGCTTGAGGATTTCGGAAGAGCGGCGGCGCATTTCGCCCCAGTCGATGAGGCGGCCGCCGGGCATATGGCCGGTGAATATGTTCTCGGCGACGGTGAGTTCGTCGAACATCACCGTTTCCTGATGGATGGCGGCGACGCCGGCGGCCCAGGAATCGCGCGGCGAGGCGAAGCTGCGCGCGGCGCCGCGCACGAATACATCGCCCGTGTCCGGCGTGTAAATGCCGGTCAGGATTTTGACGATCGTCGACTTGCCCGCCCCATTCTCGCCGATCAGTGCGGTCACCTCGCCCGCCCTGAGGCCGAAGGTGACGTCATGCAAAGCGCGCACGCCCGGAAAGCTCTTGGAGACGCCGGTAAGGGACAGGACGGGCGTCGCCCCCTCAATCGTGAAATCCGCTGATATGGCCAAGGTCACCGGCGCCGGAAAGAATGGGATCGACAACACGCATGCTTACAACAGGCAATGTCCGGATCACGCTGGAAGGCAGGAATAAGGGGACGGCCCGCGCCTATCGAAGCGCGGGCCGGCTCGGATCAGAAGATTTTGGCGAATTCCTCGACATTCGACTTGTCGAACACGAAGGGCTCGCCCATCGCCGCTTCACCGTCATCGCCGACTTTGGTTTCGCCCTTGCGGCCCATCTTCAAGGTCGATCCCGGGCCGGCCGCCGCGCCATTGATGATGTTGATCATGATCTCGGTCGAGGAATAGCCGTAGTCGACGGGGTTCCAGATGGCGAAGCTGTCGCAGGCGCCCTTCAGCACCGCGTCCTTCATTTCGGACGGCAGGCCAAGGCCGGTGATGAAGATTTTGCCGACAAGACCGTCATCCATGATCGCCTTGGCGCCGGAGCGGATGCCGATCGTCGTCGGCGAGATCACGCCCTTGAGATTGGGATGGGCCTTGGCCAGAGCCTGCATCTCGCGATAGCTCTTGTCGTCCTGATCGTCGCCATAGACGGTGGCGACCAGCGGCATGTCCTTATATTCCGGCTTCTTCCATTCTTCCTTCATCGCCGCGATCCACGAATTCTGATTGGTCATCGTCGATGCGGCCGAAAGAATGGCGACCTCGCCTTTGCCGCCGAGCGTCTTGGCGATCATCTGCACCTGCTTGGCGCCGATCAGCGGCGTCGAGGAGGCATTGAGGTGCATGATGCGGCCGCCCTTGGCGATCGCGCTGTCGAACGAAATCACCTTGATGCCGCGGTCCATCGCCTTCTTGCCGACCGGGACGAGCGCATTGGCGTCGTTGGCCGAGACGATGATGCCATCGACCTTCTGGGCGATCAGGGCGTCGATCACCGCGATTTGCTCTTCCGCCGTCGCCTTGGTCGGCGCGGTATAGATGATCTCATAGCCGCCCACTTCGGCCGCCGCTTCCTTGGCGCCTTTGGCGCAGGCGTCGAAATAGCTGTTGCCAAGGTTTTTCACCACCATGGCGATCCGCTTGCCTTCGGCGCGGGCGTCGGTGGCCCATAGTCCCGGCGCAATGCCGACCACGGCGCCCGCCGAAATCAGCTTGAGCGTCTCGCGGCGTGTCGTATTCCTCATCGATTCCTCCCTGTGACGTCGTCTTGGCGGGCGACGGGTGTTTCCCGGCGCCTTTCCGGCATTTGTCGGTCTTTGCCCGCGACACAATTACCGAAGCAGATTTTTTTGTCGATGACAAACGTTGCATCGGCGGCCGCCGGCAAGGAAGCGACGCTCCGCTCGAAGGTCGATTTCCATTTGCCTTGCAATTGCTCTAGGACGCGGCGTCCACCAAGCATGCGAGATCCCTTCATGAACGCTCCGCCGCGCCCCTTCGACGACATTCGCGCGCTGATCAAGGCGATGCCCGGCCCCGACGAGGCTGCGGCCGCGGCGGTGCGGGCGCGCGAGGCCGAACTGACCAAGCCGGCCGGCTCGCTCGGCCGCCTTGAGGACATCGTCGCCTGGCTCGCCGCCTGGCAGGGCGCGGGGCGCCCGCATGTCGATCAGCCCCTGGTCGCGGTTTTCGCCGGCAATCACGGCGTCGTCGCGCAAGGCGTGTCGCCGTTTCCCCAATCGGTGACGCAGGCGATGGTCGCCAATTTCGCTTCCGGCGGCGCCGCGATCAACCAGATCTGCAAGACTTTCGATCTCAGCCTGAAAGTGTTCGAACTCGCGCTTGAAGTGCCGACTGGCGACATCACCGCCGGCCCGGCGCTCGACGAGAAAGCCTGCGCGGCGACGATGGCTTTCGGCATGGAGGCGCTGGCTTCCGGGGCCGATCTCTTATGTCTTGGCGAAATGGGCATCGGCAATACGACGGTGGCGGCCGCCATCTATCATGCGCTGTGGGGCGGCAAGGCTGGCGATTGGGTCGGGCGTGGCACAGGCGTCGACGACGACGGCCTCAAACGCAAAGCGGACGCGGTGGCGCGCGCCGTCGCGCTGCATCGCGACCATCTCGGCGATCCCCTGGAAATACTTCGGCGCCTGGGCGGGCGCGAGATTGCCGCCATCGCCGGCGCGATTCTCGCCGCGCGCATTCAGCGCACGCCCGTCCTGCTCGACGGGTTTGTCGTCTGCGCCGCCGCGGCGGTTCTGCAGGCGCTCGATCGCACCGCGCTTGACCATTGCATGGCCGCACATGTCTCGGCCGAAAGCGCCCATGCCGAAGTGCTGCGCCGCCTCGGCAAGCCTGCGATTCTCGATCTCGGCATGCGGCTCGGCGAAGGCTCGGGCGCGGCCCTGGCGGCCGGCATCGTCAAGGGCGCCCTCGCCTGTCATCTTGGCATGGCGACATTCGCCGAGGCCGGAGTGGCGGGCAAAGAGGGATAGGCGCGCGGCGCCAGAGCGATCGCCGATCCACGCACGCAAGATTGATCGGCCGGCGGCGCTGCCTCGTGGCGGCGCTGACGCGAACGGGCTAACCTCGATGGGCTCGGGCGTTCGCGGCGCGGCGCCATCGGACAATCGCAAGAGGGAAATCTCGACGATGCTGAAAGCCGCTTTCCTGACCGGGTCTCTCCTCGCCGTCGCCCCGGCTTTCGCGGCCGACGCCGTGCGCATTGGCGTCACCACCATTCTCAGCGGACCTCTCGCCGATCGCGGACAGAGCGAGCAATATGGCGTCGAGCTCGCGCTGCAGCGGATCAATCAAGCTGGCGGCGTCCTTGGCCGTCCGATCGAGGCGTTTTACGGCGACAATGCCGCGGATCCGGCCGTCGGAACTATCGCGACACGACGGTTGATCGAGGAACAGCATGTTCCGGTCCTGCTTGGCGCTTTGGCGACCCCGGTCACTCATGCGATCATGCCGATCGTCCAACAGGCGAAGGTGCCGCTCGTCATCGACATTTCGGCGGGCCAGGATTTCGTCGACGCTTCCGGGGTCGGCGGCAACGACTATGTCTTCAAGACAATTCCGTCCGACCTCGACATCGCCGCCGACATGATGGACTGGCTGAAAGGGCAGGGCGTGCACAGCGTCGCCATCCTGGCGGACGACAATGAGTTCAACCGCGCCAACGCCGCCAGCATGGAGAAGGCGGCGGCCGCCGTCGGCCTGAAGCTTGTCGCCAACGAGACGATCGCCAAGGATACGACCGATCTCGCCCCTGTCCTCTCGCGTTTCCAGACGCTGGCGCCGGATCGCATCGTGACCCTGCTAAGTTCATCCACCGCGGCGTTCTTTCGCGCCTATGAACAGGCCGGCTGGAGCGTGCCGATTACCGGGCGCATCGATTTTACCGCGGCCACCCGCGCGGTGTCGCCGCAATTCATCGCCAAAGGCGGTCTCGACAGCGCGGCGGGCATTACCGTGTTTACGCCATTCGCCGAGACGCCGGGCGTCCAGGAGTTCGTCCAGGCCTATCGCGCCAAATATGGGTTGATGCCGACCCAACGCTCGTTCTTCGCTTATGAGTCGACCTATCTTGTCGTCGACGCCATTCGCCGCGCCAATTCGGACCAGCCGGCCGCCATTCAGCAGGCGCTGAAATCATCCAGAATGCCGTCCCTGCTCGGCGGCTCCTATGCGATGGACGACCATAATCACCCGCATACGCCGATGCAGATCGTCGGCCTGCGCGACGGCAGGATCAGCGTGATCGCTGAGGTCGGCGGCTGATCGGGCAAACCTGCATTGGCTGTTAAGTCGGGCGGGTTGCAACGCATTCGGGCTTGGCAGGATCGCGATTATGAGAATAGGCTTCCTCAGGGATTAATCAATTCGCCGCGGCGCGATAGATTGATTCTGCGGAGGTTTTGTCATGCTCAATGTCCGTTGGCTCGCACTTCTGCCCTTTCTCGGCATTTTGATCGGCGTCGCCTTCGTCAATAGCGTCGAGCCTCTGGTCCTCGGAATCCCCTTCGTGCTCGCCTGGATCGTCGGCTGGGTCCTCCTCGGCTCTCTCATCATGGGAATCATCTATTTCTTCGATCCGATCAACGCCGCGCCCCGCCAAGGCGATGAAGGAGCGGGACAATGAACAGCGCGCTTCTCATCATCTTCATGGTCGCCGCGCTCTCGCTCGGCCTTGGCGTTTTTGCGCGATACGGCAAGACGATGACGTTGGAGCAATGGACGGTCGGCGGACGCGGCTTCGGGGTCGTGCTCGTTTTCCTGCTCACCGCTGGTGAAATCTACACGACCTTCACCTTCCTTGGCGGCAGCGGATTTGCTTATGGCAAGGGCGCCTCGGCCTATTACATCCTCGCTTATGGCACCCTCGCCTATGTCCTCTCCTATTGGCTGCTGCCGCCGATCTGGCGCTACGCGAAACAGGAGCGCCTCTTTTCGCAATCGCATTTCTTCGCGCGCAAATATGACAGCGCGGCGCTTGGCGTGCTTGTCGCAATCGTCGGCGTGGTCGCGCTCATTCCCTATCTCGAATTGCAGTTCAAAGGGCTTGGCATCATCGTTTCCGTCGCCTCCTATGGCTCGATATCCTCGAGCGTTGCGATTTGGATCGGCGCCGCGATCGTGACGATCTATGTGATCGTTTCGGGCGTGCGCGGCACGGCCTGGAACGCGGCGGTGAAGGATTTTCTCATCCTCGCTATTGTCTTGTTTCTCGGCATCTATTTTCCGTTCCATTATTACGGCGGCTATGGCGAAATGTTCCGCGCCATCGACGCGGCCAAGCCTGGGTTCCTCGCCTTCAAGCCGCAGGGCGAGAGCGTCCTGTGGTTCCAGTCGACGGTGCTGCTCACCGCGCTTGGCTTTTACATGTGGCCGCACTCGTTCGGCGCCGCCCTCACCGCCAGGGAAGAGCGTTCTTTCCGTCGCAATGCGATCGTTCTGCCGGTCTATCAGCTCATCCTGCTCTTTGTGTTCTTCTGCGGCTTCGCGGCGATTCTCAAGATTCCCGATCTCACCGGACCGGACATCGACCTTTCGCTGTTTCGCCTTTCGATCCAGACTTTCGATCCCTGGTTTATCGGCGTGATCGGCGCGGCGGGCGTGCTCACCGCGCTGGTGCCGGGATCGATGATCCTCGTCGCCGCTTCGACGCTTATCGCCAATGACATTCTGCGCGGGCTGCGGCCTCAGACCAGCGACGAGACGGTGGCGCTCGTCGCGCGCTGCTGCGTGCCGATCGGCGCGCTCGTCGCCGTGGGATTCGCGCTTGCGGGCGGCCAGACGATCGTGGCGCTGCTTTTGATGGGCTATTCCTTCGTCACGCAATTGTTCCCCGGGCTCGTCTGCAGCTTGATGCGCAATAATCCGGCGACCAAGACCGGCGTTTTCTGTGGCATTGTCGTCGGCGTCGCCACGGTGGCGGCGATCACGCTCAGCCACAGCACGTTCAGGAGCCTGTTGCCCTTCTTGCCAATCGAGATGAACGACATCAATGTCGGCTTCGTCGCGTTCTTGCTGAACGTGATCGTCACCGCCGGCGTGAGCATGGCGACGCGTTCCGCCGCGACTTCGGCTTCCGTCAGGCGAGCGTGAGCGCAAACTTTTGGGGACGCTATTGGCGCTCGCCCGGATCGCGGCGCGAGAGGCACCAGTCGCCGCCATGCAGCCAGCAGCTTTTGTCCTCTTTATGGTCGTCGCGGCGCAGCGACCTCACGCTCGCGCCGCCGTCGCGTTTGAAAGCCTGCGCGAGGCGCGCGCTCGCCTCGGGATCGCGCATGCCTTTAAAGTCGATGAATCTCACATCGCACAGGAAACGGGCGGCAAACCCATTCTGCCTGCCTCGTGTTACAAGCAGCATGCGGCCGGGGCCGCCGCGCTCCGTCGTCATCGGAAACAGCAGCCTGCCGCCGGGTTTGAGCGCGCCGATCCATGACAGCGGCGGGTGCGTCACGCCGGCGCTGGCGACGATCACATCGGCCGGCGCGAAAGACGCGCCGGCGCCGTCGGCATTGCTCACGGCGACCTGCGGCCATAAGCCAAGCGCGACTCGGGCCCTTTCCGCGAGCGCCGCGTCGATATCGATCGCCGCGACGCTTCCGCTCAAACCGACGAGTTCGGCGATGATCGCAGTGTAGTAGCCTGTGCCGCAACCCAGGTGCAGCGCATGTTCGCCCGCCGCCACATCGAGCCGGTCCAGAAGAAAAGCCCAAAGGCTCGGCTGGCCGTTGTTGACGCCATGCTTCTCGTCGAGGGCGACGAGCACGTCATGATAGAGTTGTCGCGGATCGATATCGTCGGTCGTCCAATATTCGTTGAGGCCCCAGGGGCTTTTGATCCGCCACGGACCCGGTCCGACAAATCGCTCGCGCGCTACGGTCGCAAAGGCGGCCAACAGAGCGGGCGAGCGCATGCGTGTGGCGAAACGGAGTTCCTCCGCATAGGCGCGCCGGGCCGCCTCAATCGACTGAGTCATGATCGATTCTCTAACTTCGGATTGCGGCGACGTGCGGGCGCGATGCAAGACCGATTCTGCAACGCCTTGCTTTTTGCTTCACCGTCATGGCGAGGGAGCGAAGCGACGAAGCCATCCAGACTGAGTCGCGTCAAGATCGGTACGGATTGCTTCGCTTCGCGTATGCCCTGAGAAGCAATCCAGATGAAGGCTCTCAGAAACTTAGTCTGGATTGCTTCGTCGCTGCGCTCCCTCGCAATGACGATAGTAGAGAGCCACAAAGTCTAGCGAGTCTCCGCGCGCCAATCCATGCCGAACGCCTGCGCCAGCATCCGGCCTCCGTGTTCCGTGATTGTCAACGCGCGGCTCGCTTTATTGCGCGCGAGCCACTTCTTCTCGAAACAGAAGTCAGCGATCTGCGCGCCGACATGGCCGGCGATGTGCCGTCGCCTTTCGCTCCAATCGAGGCACGAGCGGCAATAGACGCGCCGGCTCTTTGCCGGCGGAGCGAGGCCGATTCCGAGGTCGGCGAAGAAGACCCGGCCGGACTCGGTCACCTCGCCGGAATCGCCCTCGAAAGCGACATGGCCGCGCGCGATCAGAGCATCCGCTATGCCGACGCCGATCCGGCCCGCGACATGGTCGTAACACATGCGCGCCGCGCGCATTTCCTCGTCGGGCCTGGATTTGGCGCGATGGCGCGGCGGCGCGCTGAGAGTTAGCGCCATCACCGCTTCAAGCGTGCGCGCCACCTGCGCCGAGGCGAGGCGGTAATAGCGATGCCGGCCCTGTTTCTCGACGGCGAGAAAATTGGCGTCGAGCAGCTTGGCCAGATGCGAACTGGCGGTCTGAGGCGTCACTCGGGCGGCGAGGCTAAGCTCCAGCGCCGTCTGCGCGCGGCCGTCCATCAGCGCCGCCAGGATATTGGCGCGCGAGACATCGCCGATCAGATTGGCGATCTCGGCCATTTCAAGGGCGATGCGCGACATCGCTTCCTCCCGCGAAATCCGGGCCTCAGGGAAACTCGTTCTCTCACTCTCCATTGAACATGGGTCTTCGGGCGCGCCAAGGGAAAAGGGCGCCAAATGCTTCGACCGCGGTCGAAGCGAAGGCTTGGGACGATCGGCGGTCTCGCGCGTTACAGGATTGCGCCCGCCAAATCCCGCGCCGAAGGAGACACCTATGATGACGCTTTGCATCCGCTATACGCTCGACGCCAACAAGCTTGGCGATTTCGAAGCTTACGCCCGCGCATTGCGGCAGTCGATCGAACGCTGCGGCGGAACGCGCGTCGCCTATTACCTGCCGACCAAGATCGCCGGTCCGACCAATATTGCGCTCGGACTGATCGATTTTCCCGATCTTGCCGCCTATCAGCTTTATCGCGAGAAATTGCTCAGCGATTCCGACGGCGCCGAATGCCTGCGCCGCGCCGAGGCGGCGGGCTGCATCCTCAATGAGGACAGATCTTTTGTTCGAAAGGCGTCGGCATGACACAACCTATCGTATCGCCCCTGCGCGCTGAAGCGCCGCGTCCGTCGTTCCACGCGACCGGGCCGGCTTCGCGTTCCGGCGTCGCCGGCAACGCCGAGAGCCCGGCGCTGACGAAATCGCTGACGCTGGCGGCGATGAGCCTTGGCTTTGGCGTCGTTCAGCTCGATGTCACCATCGTCAACACGGCCTTGAACAGTATCGGCGGCGCGCTCGGCGGCGGCGTCTCCGAACTGCAATGGGTGGTCAGCGCCTATACGATCGCCTTCGCGGCGCTGATCCTGACAGCGGGCGCGCTCGGCGACCGCATCGGCGCAAAGAACGTATTCATGACGGGCTTCGCCATCTTCACCGCGGCTTCGCTCGCCTGCGCTCTGGCGCCCAACGCGCTGATTCTGATCGCCGCGCGGGCCGCGCAGGGCGCCGGCGCGGCGATCCTCGTCCCCAATTCACTCGTCCTCCTCAATCATGCCTATGCCGACGAGAAGGAGCGGGGACGGGCGATCGGAATCTGGGCCGCCGGCGCCAGCCTCGCATTGACGGCGGGCCCGCTCGCGGGCGGCATCCTCATCGCGCTCGTCGGCTGGCGCAGCATATTTCTCGTCAACCTGCCGATCGGCCTCGTCGGCCTCTGGCTGACATGGCGCTATGCGCGCGAGACGACGCGATCGTCCAGTCGCGAACTCGATCTTCCCGGACAAGCGGCGGCGATCGGCACGCTCGGGTGTCTGGCCGGCGCTATCATCGAGGGCGGCGCAGTGGGTTGGGCCAATCCTTTCGTGCTCGCCGGCTTTGCCGCATCGGCAGTTCTCGCCGGGCTCTTCATCGTCCAGGAATGGCGCGCCGAGCAGCCGATGCTACCGCTTGGCCTGTTCAAGCACCGCATGTTCGCACTGACTTCGATCGTCGGCCTTGTCGTCAATGTCGCCTTTTATGGCCTCATCTTCGTACTCAGCCTGTATTTCCAGCAGATCAATCATCTCTCGCCGTTCGCTACCGGCCTTGCCTTTCTGCCGATGATGGGCGCGGTGCTGCCGATGAACCTTATGGCGGCGCGCGCGACCGAGCGGTTCGGGACGCCGGCGATCATCGCGCTGGGCGCAGCCACCGCTGGCGCTGGCTGCATCGCGCTCCTCGGCGTCGCGCCCGGCCAATCCTATTGGGCGATCGGCGTGCAGCTTCTGGCGATCGGCGCCGGCCTCGGGCTGTTGGTGCCGCCATTGACCGCGACCTTGCTTGGCAGCGTGGAAAAGGCGCGCTCGGGGATTGCGGCCGGCGTTCTCAACGCCACCAGGCAAACCGGTAGCGTCATCGGCGTCGCTCTATTCGGATCGCTGATCGGCGGCGCAAGCGGATTCATTCCGGGCGCCCGCGAAGCGTTGATCGTCTCCGCGGCGCTGCTCATCGGCGCGGCGGCGACGATCCTGCTGGGGAGCGCGAGCGCGCGAGGGTGAAGAACGAAGACGCGCGATCCGCTCGTCGGGATCGCGCGCCTGGGTCTTGCTGGGGTCAGGCGGTCGCGGCGACCGGCGCCATCACCGAACGCAAAGCATAATAGACGGCGCCGCCGATGCCGACGCCGAAGAACCAGCCGTAAACGCCCCACCATTCCGGCAATAGCGAAGTGAAATTCGGCAGGATGCTGGAGAACAAGGCGCCGATGATCGCGGCGATGATCGCCGCCCAGTTCCAGCCGGCGCTGTAGCGATATTCCCCGTTCTCCTGGTAGAGCGCGGGCACGTTCACGCGCCCTTTGGCGATCAGATAATAATCTACCATCATCACGCCGAAGATCGGCCCCATCGTCGCGCCGATCGCGCCGACGAAGGCCGCGGCGCTGCCCTCCCAGGGCGCGAAGGGATAGAGCACGAGCGCGATCAGCGCCGCGATATAACCGCCTTTTTTGAAGTCGATATAACGCGGAAACACGTTGGAGAAATCGAAGGCCGGCGAGACGAAATTGGCCACCACATTGATGCCCAGCGTCGCCACCGCGAAAGTGAGCGCGGCGAGCAAAGCGAGGAACCAGCTATCGAATTTGGCCGATATCTGGTCGGGATGCAGCAGCACTTCGCCATAGACCTGATAGGCGGCGATAGTGGTGACGCCGGCGACGAGCGAGAACAGGATCAGATTGACCGGCAGGCCCCAGATATTGCCGGTTCTGACTGCCTTGGCGTCCGGCGCGTAGCGCGAGAAGTCGCAGAAATTGAGATAGAGCGCGGCGAAATAGGTGATCCAGGTCGCCGACACCGCCATCAGCGAGGCGAATGATCCCGGAATGCCGGGAACGCCGGCGTCTTTGGTCTTGTCAAGGAGAACTTCCGGCGGGATCGCGCTCGAGAAGGAGATGCCGCCGGCTTTGACGACAAGGCCGATCGCCAGAATGAGCATCATCACCCAGACGGCGGGGCCAGCCCAATCCTGGAATTTGCGCACCGTCTCCATGCCGCGCTGGATGATCAGCAATTGCAGCGCCCAGATGATGACAAAACAGATCACTTCCAGGCCGGAATGGCCGAGCACATGTGTGGAGCTATGAAATTCCTTGAAGCTGTCGGAACGGATCAGCAGCGCGACGATCGCCCCCGACGCCGCGCTGGTCTGCGCCCCATACCAGAAACAGGCGACGATGGCGCGCACCAGCGCCGGAATATTGGCGCCCCAGATGCCGAACGAGGCGCGGGCGAGGACGGGATAAGGCACGCCCGTCTTGACGCCGGCATTGCCGACCAGACTCATCAGGAAAAAGATCACCAGCGAGCCGATGCCGATGGCGAGGACGAAATTGAGGAAGCTTCCGCACAGAAGAAACAGGCTGGCGGCGAGATAATAGCCCCACAGGCTGTGCACGTCCGACGTCCAGACGTTGAAAATGCTGAACGGGCCCCAATTGCGAACCGTGGCCGGCGCGAGGTCTTCGTTGTAGAGAGATGGCGAAGCGTTCGGAATGTCCATAGCGTCCCCCGATTGTTGATTTTTTCGTTTTTGTGACGCTACGCCTAAAATTTAGGCACATCAAACCGCGCGACCGTCGGCCGTGGAATTATCCCCAGACTTCAATCTCGCGCTTCGCTTATGGGCCAAGCGCGACCCGCGGCGATGATGGCTCTTTGCTTGGCGGCCGGCGCTCATCCGCTGGCGCGCTCAGGCTCAGCCGCGATCGGGCTGGCTTTTTCCGCGGGCGGCTCCACCTTGACCTGGTCCGTCAAGAGCGCGCCCTCGGGATCACGAGCCCGATGCCGCCATTGGCGCAACTTGTCGCCTGCCTCCAGCAGCAGGGCGCAATAACGCCGCAGGCCCTGGACGCGGGCGGCAATTCCCGCGCTTGAGCCGAATTTACGCCGCCGCCCGGCGCATCGGCCGGCGCGTCGGCTCGCGCTGGGATGGCGGCTCGGGCGCGTTCGGATCGAGCTGGGGCAGGGCGTTCATCACCCGCTCGGGCGGGAATATGACGATGACTTCGGTGCCCTCGCGCACTTTTGACAGAAGTTTGAACTCGCCGCCGTGCAATTCCACCAATCCCTTGACGATCGGCAAGCCCAGGCCGGTACCCTCGTCGGCGTTCTTCTGGGCGAGCGAGCCGCGGCCGAACGAGGACAGCACGACCGGAATTTCCTCCTCCGGTATTCCAGGCCCGGTGTCGCGGATCGAGAGATATTGGCCGCCGAGCCGCGTCCATCCCACTTTGATAGTGACAGATCCGCCCTGCGGCGTGAATTTGATGGCGTTGCTGAGCAGATTGAGCGTCACCTGGCGCACGGCGCGCTCGTCCGCCCAGATCCGCGGCAGTCCGTCGTCGAGCGCCTCGATGACGTTGATGCCTCTGTTTTTGGCCCGCATGGCGAGCAAGTGGCGGCATTCCTCGACGATATTGACCAGCGCCACCGATTCTTCCCTGAGTTCGTACCGCCCCGCTTCGACGCGCGACAGATCGAGGATTTCGTTGATCAACATCAACAGATGCTGCCCGCTGGAGTGAATGTCCTCGGAATATTCACGGTAGGAGGGCACCGTATGGGCGCCGAAAAGCTCCGCCTTCATCACTTCGGAAAAGCCGAGAATGGCGTTGAGCGGCGTACGCAGCTCATGGCTCATCGTCGCCAGAAAGCGCGATTTGGCGAGATTGGCCTCTTCCGCGCGCCGGCGCGCCTCGTCCGAATTGAGCTTGGCCTGTTCGAGTTCGGCGATCAGCGCGTCTTTCTCGGCGCGGAACGATTGCCCGTCGATCGAGGTCGCATGCAGCCGATTGGCGAGGATCACGAAATAGATCAAGGCGCCGACGCATAGAAAGCAAAGGGCGATGCTGTCGAACCGTGTCGTCGGGCCCAAAGCAAAGAAAATGGCGAAGGTGACGGGCACCAGCCCGCCGGCGACCGCGAACGGTATCGACGAGGCGACCATCGCGGTCATCGCCGCCACCAGCAGCAGCACCACCAGGACGAAGGTGCGCGCGTTGGGATCGTGCGCCTGCAAAAGCAGAATGACGATCAACGCCCAGGAGACGCCGCTGAAAGATTCGGCGAGGACGAACTTCAGGCGCCATGCTGGGACGTTGACCTCTTCCGAGCGCTGATCCAGGAGCGCGATCGAAAAGCCGTAGAGCAGCGCCATCGACATGCTGACGAGCGTCGCCCATCCCAACACCATGGTCGTTGGCACCCACATCAGCGCGCTGGCGCCGATCGTCAGGACGAGCAGGCACATGACCGGCATGGCGCTGCGATGGCATTGCGCGAACAGGCGCAGCAGATCGGGGGCATAGGCGGTTGTGCGCTCGTTAGAGGTTGTCAGTCTTTCGCGCGCCTGGCGCATCTTGACAGTCATCTTGCGGCGCCGGCTCGCCGACACGGGGTCGCGCGCACGGCCGTTTTCAATCATTTCCGCAGTGACTTCACTCATGACCACTCAACGCACGCCGGCACGATCCGCTAGCGGAAGATGATGCCCGCTAATCGTTAACGAGCGACTGACAAATCGTCTCGAATGAGAGCGATTCCTGAAGGAGGCGCGGCGATTTCACCCGGTTTCCCGCCAATTTCGGTTAACCTTTTCGGCGCCGCAGCAAAGGCCGGCGCTGCGCGCTCCTCGCGCGGCGCGATAGCGTTGACCATGATCAGGCTACATGGTCTGGTCTCCAGGCGCAGGCCGGGAACTTGTGCGCAAGGGGAGGGGGCCGACCGTGAAGCTTTATAATTCGCCATTGGCGCCCAATCCTCGACGCGTGCGCATTTTTCTGGCCGAAAAAAATCTGAGCGTGCCGACCATCGATGTCGACCTTGCCGCTCTGGAACAAAAATCGGCGGGCTTCTCCGCGCTCAATTCATTTCAGCGCATTCCGGTGCTGGCGTTCGACGACGGCGAAGTCCTTTGTGAATCAATCGCCATTTGCCGCTATTTTGAAGAAATACAGCCCGATCCGCCGCTGTTCGGAATCGGCGCCCTGGAGCGCGCGCGGGTCGAAATGCAGCAGCGGCGGCTGGAGCTCGGCCTGCTCATTCATATCGCCAATGCGTTCCGCCATTCCCATCCGCATATGGCGCGGATGGAGGTTCCACAGATCGCCGAACTCGCGCAATCGAGCAAGCCGAAGGCGGTCGAGGCGATGGCGCGCATCGATCGCGAATTGGAAAATCGCGAATTCATTGCCGGCGACCGCTTCAGCGTCGCCGATATCAGCGGCCTGGTGGCGCTCGATTTCGCCAGGACGGCGCGGATCGCCATTCCCGAGCACCTCGGCCAATTGCGGCGCTGGCATCAGGCCCTCTCGGCGCGGCCGAGCGCCAGGGCGTGAGCCGCGGGTTTTGTTGCTGAAGCCTGCCCAGACCCCTATATCCAGGCGATGGTGAAGAGCAGACTCCTCCACGAAGGCTATGTCTCGACCTTCGACTATCGCTGCGACGCGGGGCCGTCGGAAAAGCCCTATGCCGAACTGCACGAGAGCTATTCGCTGTCCTATGTCCGGAAGGGCAGTTTCGGTTGCCGCTGTCGGGGACAAGTCTACGAATTGATCGCCGGATCGGTTCTGGTCGGGCGCCCCGGCGACGAATATGTTTGCCTGCACGATCATCACGCCGGCGGCGACGAATGTCTGTCGTTTCATCTGCCCGCGGCGCTCGTCGAGACGATCGGCGATCGCCATGAGGTCTGGCGAACGGGCTGCGCGCCGCCGCTGCCCGAACTGATGGTGCTGGGCGAATTGGCGCAGACGGTCGCCGAAGGCGGCAGCGATATCGGCTTTGACGAGCTCGGCCTGATCTTCGCAGCCCGTTTCGTCGAAATCGCCACAGGACAGCGGCGGCAAGCGGTGGAGGCCGTCGCGCGCGATCGGCGCCGGGCGGTCGAGGCGGCGCTGTGGATCGATGCGCATTCCAACCAGCGGGGCTTAGCCCGTTTCATTTCCTGCGGCTGTTCGCCAATGTGCTCGGCGTGACGCCGCATCAATATCTGGTGCGCTCGCGATTGCGGCGCGCGGCGCGGCTGCTCGCCGACGATTCCCGCGCGATCACCGACATTGCTTTCGATGTCGGATTCGGAGATCTCTCCAACTTTGTGCGCACATTTCATCGCGCGGCCGGCGTCTCGCCGCGCCGCTTTCGCCAGGCGGCCAAGGGCGACCGCAAGATTCTCCAAGAACGCCTCGCCGCGTCTGGCTAATACGACGCCTCCAACAGAGGAGGCGTTATGTACGACCACATCGGCTTGAAAACTAGAGATCTCGACGCGAGCGTGCGCTTCTACAAAGCCGCGCTTGCGCCGCTCGGCTACGAACTCTGTTCGCGCGATGAATCGGGGGCCGGATTTGGCCCGCCGGGGGCGCCCGCGCTCTGGCTTTATCCCGACAGCAAGGCCGCCTCGCGCGCGCATGTCGCGTTCCGCGCGCCCAACCATGCCTCGGTCGATCGCTTCCATAAGGGCGGCCTGGCGAAAGGCGGTCAGGACAACGGCGCGCCGGGACTGCGCGCCGACTACAGCCCAACATATTACGCGGCCTTCCTGATCGACCCGGACGGCAACAATATAGAAGCGGTGTGCCTGTGATGAACTGATGCGGCCGCGCTCCGCCCGGCTGCTTGATAGGTCCCGACATTTGACACGCACGAAAGGAAAAAAGATGGCGTCTATCCGCAAGGAAATTCTGATCGAAGCCCGCTGCGAAGACGTCTGGGCGGCGGCTCGCGATGTCGGCGCTCTCCACCAACGTCTCGCCTCGGGTTTTGTCGTCGACACGCGCATGGAGGGCGACGATAGAATCGTCACCTTCGCCAATGGTCTGGCGGCGCGCGAAAAGATCGTCGACATTGACGATATGGCGCGCCGGCTCGTTTGGACGGTGGTTGGCGGGCGAATGAGCCATTACAATGCGTCGTTCCAGGCGTTCGCCGATGGCGAAGGCCGAACGCGCGCCCTATGGATCGTCGATCTGCTGCCCAACGAATTGGCGGGACCGATCGGTGCGATGGTGGAGCAAGGGTCGGCGGCGATCAAACGCACGCTGGAGCGAGAGAAGGCGCACGCCTAGAACGCGTCGGCGTTCGGCTCGAATTTCTCTGCACTCGTCGCGACGCTCTGGGATTGCGAGCGTTCAGCCGGCGGGACATCAATGAGTGAAGCGTTCGCGGCGCCGGATGAGCCTGGCGCCGTTGCTTCCGCTTTTGTTCTTCTCGTTCGAAGTCGCGCCCGCGGCGATCAATCGGCCGACGCCGTTCAGTCACGGTTCAGACTCATTGTCCCGATATCCGCTGTCAATGGAGTTCGCCGGTTCCAAACGCGGGGTGGATGTGTGACATTTCAAATGAAATTCCTGGTTGCTCTTGTCGGAGCGCTTTCGTTTTCATTTTTGACGCTCGCGCCCTGGGCGCAGGCGCAGGATGCCCCTACCGCGCAGAACCCCCGCATCGCCTTGATCATCGGCAATGCGGCCTATCCCGATCATCCGCTGGCGACGCCGGCCAATGACGCCGGTCTCGTTGCGCAGACGTTGCAGGCGGCGGGCTTCGAAGTCGTCGGCGCGCGCGATCTCGACCAGGACAGCCTGCGCGGCGCGCTGCGCGATTTTCTCGCCAAGGCGGCGACGATCGGGCCGGACATGCAGGCTTTCGTTTATCTGGCCGGACGCGGCGTGCAATATGACGGCGACAATTACTTCGTGCCGATCGACGCGAAGATCGCGCGCGACGCCGATATTCCCATCCAGGCGATCAAGATTTCCGATTTCTCCCACGCTTTGGCGGCGACGCCCGGACGGGCGCGCATCATCGTGATGGACGCCGCGCGCGCCAATGCCTTCGCCGCGGATGCCTCGGGCCTCGCCGGCGGCCTCGGTCTGGTCGATCCCGACGACGGCACGCTGATGGCGTTCAACGCCGCCCCGGGAACCGTCGCGCCCGACGAGCCTGGTCCTTATGGCGTCTATGGCAAATCCCTCGCCGGCGCGATGCGCCAGGGCGGATTGCCGATCGACGATGCTTTCGCGCAGACGCGTTTGCAGGTGAACCAGCAGACCAGCGGCGCCGTGGTGCCGTGGAGCGTATCGAAAGTGCAGGAGCCCTATTCGATTTTCGAGCGCGCGCCCGATGCGCCGCCGCCGCCCGCGGTCGCCGCCGTGGCCGATATCGCCAAACGTCCGCTGAACAGCATCGGTCCCGATCAGGCCTATTCGGTGGCCCTGCAGAACGACACGCTGCAGAGTTATCAGGACTATCTGGCCGCCTATCCCAACAGCCCGCAGGCGCGCCGCGTGCGCGCCATCCTGGCGGCCCGCCGCGAGGCGATTTTCTGGCGCCGTTCGGTCAACGAGAACAGCCCGCGCGCTTACTGGACTTATCTGCGAATCTATCCGAACGGTCCGCATGTTTCCGATGCGCGCCGCCGCTTGGAGTTTCTGTCGGCGCAATTTGCGCCGCCGCCGGATTTCGCGCCGGTCGAATATGCCGATCTGCCGCCGCCGCCGCCCGACGAATTGGCCTACGACACCGGCCCGGCGTTCGTATTCGACAGCCCCGATTACGGCCCACCGCCGCCGCCGCCGATCTATTTCCTGCCCGAACAGGACGCCGACTGGCGCGACCTGCCGCCGCCGCCGCCGCCGGTTGCCGCTGGCTTCCTGCCCGTGCTCGCGGTGGCCATTCCGCTGTTGGTCGGGGCCAAGGTTTTCCACGATCGTCGCGGCGGCGTCGCCCAACAAAACGGCGGCGCGCCGCCGCCGCTGCCGGGCGGCTTCAGGCCGCGCGATCGCGCCTCCGGCGCCCCGGCGCCGGTTGCCGTCGGCAGGCCTCTGCCAGGCGCCGCGGGTGTTGCGCCCGGCGCGCAGCCGTTGAATGCGGTCAAACCGTTGCCGGTCGTTCCAGGCCTCGGCAAGCCTTTGCCTGTGGCTCCGGGCGCCCAGCCGCTGAATGCGGTCAAGCCATTGCCGGGCGTACAGACGCCGGCCGGGGCCCTCAAGCCGCTACCCGCGACTCCAGGCGTCGCGCCGGGCGCCCAGCCTTTGAATGAGGTCAAACCATCCCCGCTCGTCCCCGGCGCCGGCAAGCCTTTGCCGGGAGCGCCCGGCTCCGAGCGAAGGGACCATGCCTTGGAGCCCGCTAAGCCGCTGAACGCGCTTCCAACGCCGGCTGAGCCGCTTGCCGTCAAGCCCGAACTCAAGACCACGCCGGTTGAGCCCAAGCTCGCGCCGCGACAGGAGCTTAAGACCACGCCGGTCGAGCCCAAGCTCGCGCCACGACAGGAGCTCAAAACCGCGCCGGTCGAGCCCAAGCTCGCGCCGCGGCAGGAGCTCAAGACGGCGCCGGTCCAGCCCAAACTCGCGCCGCGGCAGGAGTTCAAAACCGCGCCGGTCGAACCCAGGCTTGCGCCGCGACAAGAGATCAAGGCCGCGCCGATCGAGCCCAAGCCGACGCCGCGACAGGAATTCAAACCGGCGCCGGTTGAACGCGCACCCCCGCCGGCGCCTGTCCAGCATGCGCCGCCGCCTGCGCCGGTACAGCATTTTGCCCCGCCGCCAGTGCAGCGCGCGCCGCCGCCGCCAGTGCAGCGCGCGCCGCCGCCGCCGCCGCCGCCGCATGCCGCGCCGGCCAAGCAACCGGCTTGCGGCGTGCCGCACGCGCCGCCCTGCCCGAAGTAGAGGGCGAGACGACAGGAGGGAGGGCCGCCGGCCCTCTCTTATTTTTGTAAGAGGGCGATCAGGCCCGAGGAATCCCAGCGGCCGCCGCCCATTTTCTGGACCTGCGAATAGAACTGATCGACCAGCGCCGTCGCCGGCAGATGGGCGCCGTTGCGGCGCGCTTCGTCGAGGCAGATCGCCAGGTCCTTGCGCATCCAGTCGATCGCAAAGCCGAATTCGAACTTGCCGGCGATCATCGTCTTATAGCGATTCTCCATCTGCCAGGATTGCGCCGCGCCTTTGGAAATCACCTCGACGACGCCCTCTGCGTCGAGGCCGGCCTTGGCGGCGAAGTGCAAACCCTCGGCGAGGCCCTGCACGAGGCTGGCGATGCAGATCTGGTTGACCATCTTGGTCAATTGCCCGGCGCCTGGCCCCCCCATCAGCCGACAGGCGCGGGCGTAAGCGGCGATCACCGGCTCGGCCCGGGAATAGGGCTCGGGGTCGCCGCCGCACATCACGGTCAGCGCGCCGTTCTGTGCGCCGGCCTGCCCTCCCGAAACCGGCGCGTCGATGAAATGCAGATCGCGTTTGGCCGCTTCGCCGTGAAGCTCGCGGGCGACTTCGGCCGAGGCAGTGGTGTTGTCGATGAAGATCGCGCCCGGCTTCATACTGGCGAAAGCGCCATCGGCGCCAAGCGCGATCGACCTCAAATCGTCGTCATTGCCGACGCAGGCGAAAACAAAGTCGCAGCCCTCGGCGGTCTCGCGCGGCGTCGGCGCCGAGGCGCCGCCATGTTCGGCGGTCCATCGCGCCGCCTTCGCCCCGGTGCGGTTGTAGACACGCAGACGATGGCCGCCCTTGTTTTTGAGATGCCCCGCCATCGGGTAGCCCATGACGCCCAGCCCAAGAAATGCGACTTCAGCCAATTGGTGTCTCCTGACAGTTTTAGAGGTCGGCCGCCCGGCGGCGTCTGGCGTCCTATAGCGACTCGCGCGAGATGCGCCAATCGCGCAATTCTGATCAAAGGTTGCCGCAATTTTGTGCGCAATCCTATATACAGGCGTTAAACCGGTCGAATTTGAAGCTCTCTGGAGCACTTGTAATTCGGAGCCAACGAGCATGAAGAGCGTAGCCAAATGAGCGCAGGGCGTCGGCGGTTCGTCGCGGGGCTTGGGCTTGCCGCCGCCGGCCTGGGTCTCGCCAAGCCTGCCTTGGCTGACGCCAATCCCGATGTGCATTGGCGCATGACGTCCAGCTTTCAACCTTCGCTCGATCTGATTTTCGGCGGCGCGCAAACTTTCGCCAAGGCGCTCTCGGACATGACCGACGGCCATTTCACGGTCGTGGTTTCTCCGGCCGGTGAAATCGCGCCGGCGTTGGAAGCGCTTGACGCGGTGTCCAACGGTACGGTCGAATGCGCGCATAGCGCGCTGCATTATTATTGGAGTAAGGATCCAAGCTTTGCTTTTGGATCCTCGACGCCATTCGGCATGAATGCGCGCCAGCACGCCGCCTGGCTCAATGAGGGCGGCGGCAATCAGCTCATCGACGAATTCCTCGCCGACCGCAACGTCTTCGCGCTTCCCGCTGGCAATACCGGCGGACAGATGGCGGGCTGGTTTCGCAAGGAGGTCCATGCCCCCGGTGATTTCCAGGGCCTCAAGATGCGTATCGGCGGCTTTGCCGGCAAGATTTTCCAGACGCTCGGCGCCGAGCCGGCGGCGACGCCCAAGGATGCAATCTACCCGGCCCTCGAATCGGGCGCGCTCGATGCGATGGAATGGGTCGGTCCCTATGACGACGAGAAGTTTGGCGAGCGCAAGGAAGGCGAGCGGCTGAACCTCTCCAAGGTTGCTCCCTTTTATTATTATCCCGGCTGGTGGAAAGGCGGGATGCAGCTTCATCTCATCGTCGACCGTGCAAAATTCGACGCCCTGCCCAAGTCCTATCAGGCGGCGTTCCGCGCGGCGGCGGCGCTCGCCCATTCCTCGATGCAGGAAAAATATGACGCGCTCAATCCCGGCGCGCTGAAACGCCTGGTGGTCGGCGGCGCCGAATTGCGGTTGTTTCCGCAGGATGTGATCGAGACCTGCTACAAGACCGCCAACGATCTCTACGCCCAGCTCGGCGGCGAAAATCCGAAATTCAAGAAAATCGCCGATTCCTACATGGCGTTTCGCGCCGACCAATATTTGTGGTGGCAGGTCGCCGAATATTCCTTCGATAATTTCATGATCCGCCAGCGCCGCGCGAGGAGCTGAGGGGCGGGGCGTCGCTGGCGCGGGCCTGTCAATCGCGCTTTGCGTCAGCGCAGACCAAAAATGCACCCTTTTAGCAAATCAGGAATGGTCCGTTTGGGCTAAACCGGCCCGTCGTAGCTATGCCGGTTCCGTCGGCGAGCTGCGAGCGGAATGACCACGACAAGGCGACCGGCTGGCGGGACGGCATTCAACGAAATCTCAAACGCAACGAGGCGCACGATGAAAAACCGAGTTCTGGCGGCGGCCGCCGGCGTCTTATTGGCCAGTCAGGTCGCGCCCGCCGCCGCTCTCGAATCGACCTCCGCGACAACCTCCTATCACCGCGCCATCGTCGACGGAGTCGGCGTGTTTTATCGCGAAGCAGGTTCGAAGGACGCGCCGACGATCGTGCTCCTGCACGGCTTTCCCTCCTCTTCCCGCGAGTTCGACGCGCTCATTCCTTTGCTCGCCACCCGCTACCACCTGATAGCGCCGGATTTTCCGGGCTTTGGCCAGAGCGATGCTCCACCGCCCTCGGTCTACACTTACGCTTTCGACCATTTGGCGCAGACGATCGATCATCTTCTTGCGCAGCTCGAAATCAACAAATGCGCATTCTTCCTTCATGACTATGGCGGCCCGGTTGGTTTCCGCATCATGCTGATGCATCCAGAACGGGTCCAGGCTCTCATCATCCAGAACGCCAATTCGTACACCGAAGGACTTGGGCCCAAATGGACCGGCATCGCCAAATATTGGTCCGATCGACACGCGCATCCCGAAGTGTTCGATACATTCGTTTCACCCAAAGCGACGGAACAGCGCCACACGCTCGGGACCTCGCATCCCGAGCGTTACAACCCGGATACGTGGACCGACGAATACGCCCACCTCTCAAAACCGGGCCAGCGCGAGATACAAGCGGATTTGCTCTACGATTATCGGACCAACGTCGCCTTATACCCGACCTGGCAAGCCTGGCTGCGTGAGCATAGGCCGCCGCTCCTGGTGGTCTGGGGAAAGGACGATCCTTCGTTCATCGCTCCAGGAGGAGAGGCGTACAAGCGGGACGCGCCTGACGCGGAGATACATATGCTCGATGCAGGCCATTTCGCCCTGGACGAGAAAAACGACGAGATCGCCGCCCTCGTTCTGGCGTTTCTGGCCAGGCAGAATCTTTGATGACGGCGCGAGGCGGTGTCCTGGTTCAAACACATGTGAGACAGCCGCCGGTCGTGGCTACAACGCCTCATTGTTTGCATGAAGGCGATTATGCGCGAGAGGAATTCGGACTCAAGGACGAGCGCGAAGCGCTCGCCGCCATTGCTGACAAGTCTACGCAGTCAGCGAGCTGACTGCTATGGGCGGTCGCCTGAAAGGCGATCCTTGACTTCGAATTCCTCTCGCGCACACGCTCCGCCATGCAACCAATGAGGAAATCTGCTCTCGGTCATCGTCTCATATGTCATGAGCCCGGTCACGACATTGACATCATGTTGAACGAATTCTGCGTTTGGTTCAACACGACGGAGATTGTCTGTGGCTCGCGCCGCGTCCCGTAAGAACGATAGCGATGAAGCCGCTGCTCATCTGCGCAACAAACTGGTGCGCGAACACGCTCGCGCGGTCGGGTTGCTTGGCTCCGCGAAGGATGCGCGCGTGTCCGGCTGGCTTCCGGCAAGCCTGATCGAAGCGGCCAAGAAACGCGCTCACGTGGCGTCGGACAGGGAATTGCTTGAAATAGCGCTGTCGCGGCTGGCCCTTGAAGATGATTTCGGCGTCAAGCTGCTGCGCCACAAGGGCGCCATCAAGCCAAGCATCGACCTTGAGTTTTGATCTTGATGACGCAATCCGGGCGACGCGCCCGCAGCGGCCGTCGTTCCCGCTGCAGCGCCGCCCTGACGGTCAGCTCGTCTGGGCTTTGGGAGAGCCGCTGATCGGCGTACCGCTTTTTCTGGATACAACCGTCTTTCTGGATCAATTGACGCCGGGTGGCCGCATCATTTTCTACAATGGCGCGGCTGCTTCATGAGACAAACAATTGCGTTCCAGAGTGGTTTCGGTTCTGCTTCCGGCTACGCGACCGCCGCCTGATCCTCGAAATCAGCCGCCAGCGTCTGGTCAGGCGCATCGCTCTTCCAGAAAGCCGACAGAATCGTCGCCACCAGGAAATTGACGATGACGGCGGTGAAGCCGTTATAGGAGGCGAAGCCGAGGCCGAGGTCGAGTTTGCCGATCAGCGGCACGTCCCAGGTCAGGGCATGGACGGGAACCCAGGCGGTCGCGCCCCAGGCGAGCGTGGTGCCGAGGATCATGCCGATAGCCCAGCCGATCAGCAGCGCCGGGCCGCTATACCAGCGGGTGTAAAGCCCGAGAATCATCGCCGGGAATATCTGCACCATCCAGACGCCGCCGAGCAATTGCAGATCGAGCGCATATTGCGTCGGCACGAAGAAGATCACGACCAGCGCGCCGATCTTGACGATCAGCGACACCAGCTTGGCGATCGTCGATTCGCTGATCGGGCTGACGTCGGGATTGACGAACGTCTTCCACACATTGCGCGTGAACGTATTGGCTGCGCCGATCGACATCACCGCCGCCGGCACCAGCGCGCCGATCGCGATGGCGGCGAAAGAAAAGCCGGCGAACCAGTCGGGGAAGACCTTGAGCAGCAATTGCGGCACCGCGTCCTGCGGATTGGCGACCTTGACGCCCGCCGCATGCGCCATCACGCCAAGCAGCGCGATGAGGCCGAGCACGAAGGAATAGGCGGGCAGGGTCATCGTATTGCGCCGGATCGCCTGGCCGCTCGATGCCGCCAGCGTGCCGGTCAGCGCATGCGGATACATGAACAGAGCCATCGCCGAGCCGATCGCCAGCGTGATATAGGGGCCGATCTGCTGCGGCGTCAGGATCAGGCCCGCCGATAGTTTCGGATTGGCGGCGACTTTGGCGTCATAGACCTTGCCCGCCGCCTCGAAGATGTTGGCGAAACCGCCAAGCTGGATCGGGATGATGATGACGGCGGCGATGATGAAAATATAGATCATGATGTCTTTGACGAAGGCGATCATCGCCGGCGCGCGCAGGCCGCTCGAATAGGTGTAGAGCGCCAGGATGACGAAGGCGATGGTCAGCGGCCCATGCGCGAGATAGCCCTCGCCATGGAAGCCGAGCGCCTGGATGACCTTTTCCATGCCGACGAGCTGCAGCGCGATATAAGGCATGGTGGCGAGGATGCCGGTCAGCGCGACGGCGAGCTCCAGCCATTTGTCGCCATAGCGCCCGAATACGAAATCGCCCGCAGTGATATAGCCATGCTTGCGCGACACGGCCCACAGGCGCGGCATGGTCAGATAGAGGAAGGGATAGATGACGATCGTATAGGGGACGGCGAAAAAGCCATAGGCGCCGATCGCATAGACGACGGCCGGAATGGCGATCACGGTGTAGGCGGTGTAGAGATCGCCGCCGAGCAGAAACCAGGTGATCCACGCCCCGAAGCGGCGCCCGCCGAGACCCCATTCATGCAGATGGTCGAGATCGCCCGCCTTCCATCGCGAAGCCATGAAGCCGATCACGGTCACCACAGCGAAAAAGAAAACAAAGACGATCGTCGCGGTCCAGTTGAGATTGTCGATCATCGCTGAGCCTTCCCGATGCGGTCGGCGGCCCAGATCGCCAGCGCGGAGAGCGGGATCAGCAGAAGCTGCAGCCAATAGAAAAGCGGGATGCCGAAGAAATCGGGGCTCAGGCTGTTATAGAGCGGCGTCAGAACGGCGAGGACGCAGGGCGCCAGCAGCAACAGATATTTCATCAGGTCCCCCGGAAGCGCCCTGTCGATCTGCGCCAGGAACTCTGTTCCGGTCCCCTCCGCCGCAGCCGCTCAAGCCTCATAGCCAAGTTTCTGGCGGCGGTCGAGACTTGCTTGCTGGAGGGGCGTGTCTCAGTTCGAGAAATAGGGGACTCGGGGCTCGCCTTTTGTCGCTCCTGCGATTGGCGATGCGCTCAACGCAGGGCGCGTTCGCTTCGATCGAGGACAAAGCAAACGTGGGCTTCGGTCGAATGGCGATAAGCTCCTATTGCATAAGACTGCAGAAGTCATCTGTTTGTTGCTCAATATACAAGTCGGTAGATTGCCTCACCCGGTAGCCCAGAGCGAACGCGCTTTTCCCGGAAACATGCGGTCCGCTCTCGTCTCGCGCCGGAGACAGGCTTATCCTGATTGTATCTTTCTAAGATACAAAACCCTTGACCTGCTTCTTGTCGATTTGTACCGTAAAGAGATACGCATCGAAAAGACGGCGGATGATCCGGAGCTTCAGGGACGACACGACGAAGCTGGTTTTTGAAGGCAAATGTCCGAATGGATTTCCTGTGGAAATCTTCGGCCCGCCGCGAGTTTGGCGCCGCCGTCGACAAGCTGCCTCAACTCGATGACGCCGCGTAAGATCGCCAGAGAGATTCCTGGCGGACGAAGCCGAAGTCAACGCCGGTCACCCCATCGAAGCGATCGCCGCATCGAGCGAATCGCCCAGGCGCTCGACGATGTCGTCGATCTGTCCTTCGCTGACGATGAAGGGCGGCGCGAGCAGGACATGGTCTCCCCTGATTCCGTCGATCGCGCCGCCCATCGGATAGACCATCAGGCCGCGCGCCATCGCTTCCTTCTTTACGCGCGCGTGCAGCTTGCGCGAGGGATCGAACGGAGCCTTCGAACTGCGGTCGGCGACAAGCTCGACGCCGCGGAACAGCCCGCGCCCTCTGATATCGCCGACATGCGGATTGTTGGCGAAGCTCTCCTCCAGCCGTCGTTGCAAACGTTCGCCCATCGCCCTGACATTGGCGAGCAGGCCGTCGCGCCGGATGACCTCCTGAACTGCGAGGCCGGCGGCTGCGGCCATCGGATGGCCCATATAGGTATGGCCATGCTGGAAGAAGCCTGACCCGTTGGCGAAGGCTTCGAAAATCCGGCCGCTGAGGAGAACTGCGCCGATCGGCTGATAGCCGCCGCCCAGGCCTTTGGCGATCGTCATCAGGTCCGGGGCGACGCCATCCTGCTGGCAGGCGTGTAGCGTGCCGGTGCGGCCCATGCCGCACATCACCTCATCGAGGATCAGCAGCACGCCATAGCGGTCGCAGATCGCCCGGATGCGCTTGAAATAATCGGCGACGGGGGGCACCGCGCCGGCGGTAGCGCCGACGACAGTCTCGGCGACGAAAGCGATGACCTGATCGGAGCCAAGCGCGAGAATCTTGTCTTCAAGCGCCTCAGCGGCGCGCGCCGCATAGGCCTCGTCGCTCTCGCCCTCCTGCCTGAAGCGATAGGCGTAGCAGGGATCGATATGATGCGTTTCGATCAGCAGTGGTTGGAACTGCGCGCGGCGCCATTCATTGCCGCCGGCGGCCAGCGCGCCAAGCGTGTTGCCGTGGTAGCTCTGGCGCCGCGCAATAATGTGGCGCCGCTGCGTCTCGCCCTTTTCGACGAAATATTGGCGCGCCATTTTGAGCGCCGCCTCGATCGCTTCCGATCCGCCGCTGACGAGATAGACATGGTCGAGACCGGCTGGCGCATCTTCGATCAGACGATCGGCGAGACTTTCCGCGACTTCGGTGGTGAAGAAGCCGGTATGAGCGTAGGCGACCGCGTCGAGTTGGCGATGAAGCGCCGCGATGATTTCGGGATGGCCATGGCCGAGGCAGGACACTGCCGCGCCGCCGGATGCGTCGATATAGGCGTTGCCGTCGCGGTCGAACAATTCAACGCCGCGCCCGCCAACGGCGACAGGCATGGCGCCATTGGCGGCGCGGTGGAGGATATGGGTCATGAAGATTCCTCCCGCCGCCGGGCGGCTTTCCCCAACGTCCTGGCGCGCCGCGACTAACCGCCGGTCACACTCATATGGCGCGCAACCGCGGGGCGGTTGGTCGCCCGGTCAATGATGAAATCATGCCCCTTGGGCTTGCGCGCGATGGCGGCGCGGATCGCCGCGTTGAGGGGTTCGTCGGATTGCGACTGTCGCAACGGCGCGCGCAGATCGGCGGCGTCCTCCTGGCCAAGGCACATGTAAAGCGTGCCAGTGCAGGTGATGCGCACGCGGTTGCAGCTTTCGCAGAAATTATGGGTTAGCGGCGTGATGAAACCGAGCCGCCCGCCGGTCTCTTTGACGTCGAAATAACGCGCCGGGCCGCCGCTCGCGTGGTTCGACGGAATAAGCGTGAAATGCGCCGACAGATCGGCGCGAAGTTGCGACAATGGTAAATATTGATCGACGCGCTGTCCTTCGATCTCGCCAAGCGGCATCACTTCGATGAACGTCATCTCAAAGCCGCGCGCATGGGCCCATTCGACCATCGCCGGCGCCTCGCCATCGTTGACGCCCTTCAACGCGACGGCGTTGATCTTGACCGCCAGACCGGCGCTCCGGGCGCGCTCGATCCCGGCCATGACTTTGCTCAAATCGCCCCAACGGGTGATGGCGCGGAATCTGCCCGCATCCAGCGTGTCCAGCGAAACATTGACGCGCTTGACCCCGCAGGCGGCGAGGTCGCCGGCGTAGCGCTCGAGCTGCGAGCCATTGGTCGTCAAAGTGATTTCGTCGAGCGCGCCGCGGTCGAGATGGCGCGACAGCGAGCGAAACAGGCGCATGATGTCGCGCCGCACCAGCGGCTCGCCGCCGGTGATGCGCAACTTGCGTGTGCCGAGCGCGACGAAAGCCGAGCACAGCCGATCGAGCTCCTCGAGGGTCAGCACATCGCGTTTGGGCAGGAAATTCATGTCTTCCGACATGCAATAGACGCAGCGAAAGTCGCAACGATCCGTCACCGAAACCCGTAAATAGGTGACCGCCCGTCCGAATGGATCGACAAGGGCCGGAGCGGCGACGATGGGGGCGACGGCGTTCATCCCTCTTATCTAAGGGAGAACCCGCACAAGATAAAGGCGCCGCCCGGCCGGGCGACGCCTCGTCGGTCAATCGGTTAAGCCGATCAGCGCATCACGACGACCTGGGAGCCGACCTTCACGCGCTCATAAAGGTCGGTCACGTCGTCATTGGTCATCCGAATGCAGCCGGACGAGACGGCCTGGCCGATCGTGTCGGGCTCGTTGGAGCCGTGAATCCGGTAGAGGGTTCCGGCGATATACATCGCCCGAGCGCCGAGCGGATTACCGATGCCGCCTTCCATATGGCGCGGCAGATCGGGGCGGCGGCGCAACATTTGCGGCGGCGGCGTCCAATCGGGCCATTCGCGCTTGTTGGCGATATGGCTGGCGCCCGACCATTCGAAGCCCGGACGGCCGACGCCGATGCCATATTTGATCGCCTGATGGTTCGGCAGAATGAAATACAAACGCCGCTCGGCAGTGTTGACCACAATGGAGCCAGGCGCCTGGGGGCCGTCATAGTTGACGGTCTCGCGCGGGATCGGAGACGCCAGCGGTCGGCCGCCGGTATCAGAGGCGGAGGCCGGCGGATAGGCGAAGATGCTAATGTCCGCCGAGGCTTGCGCAACCGTCGAAGTAACAAGCAAGCCGGCGAAAATGCCGATGCTAAGATGAACGATCCGGCGCATTTCTCATTCTTCTCCCGTTAGTTAATCGTCGGGCAAGCACAAGCTTTCAGAGGATGCCGGCGCCGATTCGCGTCTATACTTATTTCAGGCAGAAGCGATTCATTGGCAATGGCCTTGGGCCTTCACTGTGGCGTGAAGGTCAAATTGGGGCGACAAAGTGGCCTTCATGTCACAGTTTGGGCGCCCTGAGCCTGCGCTTCGGCCGGGCGGACCGCATTCTCCCTTTTTGGAGAATAGCCCGCCGACCTGCTTACACCGCCTTGGTCAATGCGCCATCGATCACGAGATTGGCGCCGGAGATGCGGCTGGCGGCCGGGCTGGCGAGGAAGACGACGCCGGCGGCGACCTCTTCCGGCGTGCCCATCCGCCCGGTCGGATTGAGCGCCATCGCGCTTTTGAAGAAATCGGGCGAGCCGCGCTCGATATTCTGCCAGACGCCGCCCTCGAAATAGGTATTGCCGGGAGAGACAGCGTTGACGCGCACGCCTTTGCCGACAAGCTGGTGGCTGAGCCCCTTGGCGTAATGGATCAGCGCCGCCTTGAAGGCGCCATAGGACCCGGCGGCGAAATCCACTTCGAAGCCGGAAACGCTGGAGACGATCACCACCGCGGCCGAGGTGGATTTCTCCAGCCAGGGCAGGGCGGCGGCGACGGAATTGACCGTATGCATCATGTCGACGCGGAAAGACTTCTCCCAGGTCTCCGGCGTATCGCCGATGGCCAGCCCGCTGACATTGCAGACCAGCGCGTCGATGCCGCCGAATTCGCCGGCGGCGTCTGCGATCCATTGTTTCAAGGCGACGGGATCGCCGACATCGAGCGCACGGCCCCAAACGCGCGCGCCATTCGCGGCCAACGCCTTGGTCGTCGCCGCCACCTCGTCGGCGTTGCGCGCGCAGAGGGCGACATTGGCGCCTTCGGCGGCGAACAGCGCTGAGATTGCGCGGCCTATGCCCTTGGTGCCGCCGGTCACCAGGGCGTTCTTGCCTTTCAACCCAAGGTCCATCGTCGCTCCTTCTTTGCCGTTAGCGCCTCATCCGCCGCACCGGGGGATGTCCGGCGAACAGAATTCGGCTGCGCTACTACGCCTTTTGCATCCCCCGCCCGTCATGCCCGGCTCTTGTGCCGGGCATCCACGCCCCAAAGCGATCGTGAACTTCAAGAGCGGTGTGCAGGCGCCGCGTGGATGGCCGGGACAAGCCCGGCCATGACGTCGAAGGTTGGCGCATTGCCTAAATGTATCTCCGTTTCCGCAACCCTTCGTTTTCTCGGTCGGCTCGACGCTGCGCCGGCAGGGTCGCCGAGCCTGCCTCACATCGTCTTCCAGTCGCCGGCCTTTTCGAATGCGGCGGCTGCCTGGTAGATGACCGGCTCGTCGTAATATTTGCCGATCAGCATCAACCCGATCGGCAGGCCGTCGCCCATGCCGCAGGGGATGCTCATCGCCGGATGGCCCGTCGCGTCGAACGGCGCGGTATTGGCCAGCATTTCGAACGCGCGCTGCAGATAGAGCGCGCGCGGCGCATCGGCAGGCGGCAGCGGCGTCGCCTTCAGGGGAAGGGTCGGCATCAGCAGCAGGTCGTATTTGGCGAGCGCTGCATCATAGGAGGCGCGTAGCTTGCGGCTGAGATTCTGCGCCTTGGCGTAATAATGCCCACGATAATGTTTGGTGAAATATTGCCCGAGCAGCATGGTGATCTTCAGGCTGTCGGAGAGTTCGTCGGCGCGGTGGCGCCAAGCCGAATGGGCGTCGAGCAGCGAGGTCGTGTAGAGACCGCGCCAGTTGGTGCCCATGCCATTGCCCTTCATCATCAGCTCCGTCGCGCCTTCGGCGGCGATCGGCAGCCAGATCGCCGTGCCTTGAAGATGCATCGGCAGCGAGATTTGCTCGACATTGGCGCCAAGCTTGCGGAAGAGGTCGGCCCCTGACCTCACCTTGGCGTCGACGTCTTTTTCGGAATTGGCATGTCCGAAGCCTTCCTTGACCATTCCGATCGACAGGCCATTCACGCCCTTTTCGAGAAACTCGGTATAGGCGAAGGTCTTGGGCGCATATTGCCGGGGGTCGAGGCCGTCGGCGCCGGCGATCACTTCGAGCAAAAGCGCATTGTCGCGCACATTGGCCGTCATCGGCCCGGCATGGTCGAGAGTGATTTCGATCGGCATGATGCCGGTATAGGGGACGAGGCCGTGCGTGCCCTTCATCCCATATGTGCCGCTATAGGAGGAGGGCATGCGGATCGAGCCGCCCTGGTCGCCGCCGATCGCCATATCGACCTCGCCATTCGCCACCACGACGGCGCTGCCCGATGACGAACCGCCGGCCGAATAGCCCATCTTGTGGGGGTTGTGCACTGGCCCGGTCGCGTTGGTGTGGCTGCCGCCCGAAAAGCAGAAATACTCGCAATGGGTCTTGCCGATAATCGTGCCGCCGGCGTCGAGCATGCGGGTGACGATCGTCGCATCGGTGTCGGGCACATAGCCTTCAAGCGTCGAGGCGCCGTTCATCATCGGCACGCCGGCGAGGCAGATATTGTCCTTCAGCGCGATCGTCTTGCCGGCGAGCTTGCCTTGCGGCGCGCCTTTCACCGTCGTCTTCACATACCAGGCGTTTTGCTTGTTTTCCTCACCCTCGGGCCGATAGCCCGGCGTGCGCGGATATTTCACCTGCGGGAGATAATCCGGCATGGCGTCGACAATGTCGTAGGCGGCGAAATTGCCCTCAAGCAGCTCATGGTAGGATTTCAGGTCCTCGTCGCTCATATGCATGCCGAGATCTTCGGCGACGCTGCGCAATTGCTGGAGATTCGGTCGCTTGATGGTCATGGCTCGTCCTCCCTCTTAAGCTTGCCTTGCGGGATCGCGCTAATTCGCAAAACCGATAAATTCGCCGATAAGACCGGGATCGCCGAGGTCGCTATGGCGCACCTCGCGGGTGATCGTCCCCTTCTGGATGATGAGAATGCGCTGCGAAAGCGCAGCGATGAAATCAAGATTCTGTTCGACCAGGATCACGGTGAGGCCGCTCTTCTCGCGCAGCCGTAGCAATGTCTCGACGATCTCGTCGATGATCGAGGGCTGGATTCCCTCGGTCGGCTCATCAAGCAGCACCAGGCGCGGCCTGCCGCAGAGGCAGCGCGCCATCGCCAGCAATTGCTGTTCGCCGCCCGACAAGGCGCCGCCGGGTCGATCGAGCAGCGTCTTGAGGCGCGGAAAATCTTCGAGGATCGGCGCGATGATTTCGCGCTCGGCGCCGCTTCGGGCGGCGCAGCCCATGCGCAAATTGTCGATGACGGTGAGGCCGGGGAAGATTTCGCGCCCCTGCGGCACATAACCGAAGCCGAGCCGTGCGCGCTGGTAGGGCGGCGCATGGGTCACGTCGGCATTGTCGAGAGACACCTGGCCGCCGGTCGCCGGCAAAAAACCCATCAAGGCCTTCAGGAGGGTCGTCTTGCCCATGCCGTTATGGCCGAGAATGCCGATGAATTCGCCATCCTCGACCGCGAGATTGACTCCGCTGAGCACCGGAATTCGGCCATAGCCCGCGTCGAGTTCAGCGACCTTCAGCATCAGGCGGCCGCCTGTTTGCCGAGATAGACGTCGCGCACCTGCGGGTTGCGCATGATGTTGTCGATCGTATCCTCGACCAAAATTGCTCCCTGATTGAATACGGTCACCTGTTTGGCGATCATGCGGATGAATTGCATGTCGTGTTCGACGACGATCAGCGCCTTGGTGCGGTTGATCTCGCGCACCAGCCGGGCGGTCTGCTGGACTTCCTCATGCGTCATGCCGGCGGCGGGTTCGTCGAGCAGCACGAGTTCGGGATCGGTCGAAAGCACGATTCCAAGCTCGACCCATTGCCGCTGGCCATGTGAGAGCTGACCGGCGATGCGCCCGGCGATCGCGGCAAGGCCCATGCGTTCGAGCATTTCATCGACCGCCGCCTTGGCGCGGCGACCAGAATGAGCGCGGCTCGCCGACAGCCAGATATTCTCGCGAACGGTCAACCCATCGAACACGCTCGGCACCTGCGTCTTGATGCCGACGCCGAGCCGTGCGATCTCATGCGCCTGCGCATAGGAAATGTCGCGGCCGCGCAACAGCACGACGCCCTGGCTCGGCTGTAACTGGCCGGTCACCATTTTGAAGAACGTGCTCTTGCCGGCGCCGTTGGGACCGATGAGGCAGCGCAATTCCCGTTCGGCGAGGGTGAAGTTGACGTCGCGAACGGCCTGAACGCCGCCGAAGCGAATGCCGAGATTGCGCGTCTCGAGCAGCGGCGCGCTCATTGCGTCTTCTCCGCCGGCTCGGCATGGAAGGCGGCGCTCGCCGCCGGCGCCCGCCGGGCGGGCAGCAGGCGCTGCACGAGGTCGCCGAGTGTCGGAATCAGCCCCCTGGGAACGAGAAGGACGAACGCGATGAGGATCGCGCCGAGGACCAGCGGCGCGTTGCTCAGCAAGGCGGCGAAGGCGCCCGCGCCGCTCGGCTGGTTCTCGCCGAGAAGCGTGCTGAGCCATTGAATTCCGACGCAGCCGATGATCGGCCCGATCAGCGTGCCGCGGCCGCCGACGATCACCCAGATGATGATCTGCGCCGATTGGGCGAGGCCGAAAATCGTCGGGCTGACGAAAGCGCCCCAATTGGCGAACAGGCAGCCGGCGAGGCCGGCGAGGGCGGCGCCGATGGTGAAAGTCGCGAGCTTGTAGGCGCGCGGGTCATAGCCGAGCAGCTCGGCGCGGCGCTCGTTCTCGCGGATGCCAACGATGATCCGGCCGAAGCGGCTCGCCAACAGCAGCCGCAACCCGAAATAGACCGCCAGCAACACGGCGGTCGAAAGATAGAACATGCCTTCGAGATCAATCGGCGCATTCCTGTCGCCGGGTATGTTGAGCGGCGGTATGCCGGGGATGCCGTTGAACCCGCCGAGCCGCGCCGCGCCGATATGGAACTCCGGCCCGGCGGTCGAATTGATCGAATTGAACAGGATCAGCGTCACAGTCAGCGTGATGACGCCGAGATAGACGTCGCTGATCCGTCCGTAAAAAATGAAATAGCCGAGCAGCGCGGCGAAAGCGGCGGGAACGACGATCGCCATCAGCAGCGGGACGGTGCTTTCGCCGATGTTGAACATCGCAATCGCATAAGTATAGGCGCCGAGGCCGAAGAACGCCGATTGGCCGAAACACAGGATGCCGCCATAGCCCCAGACGAGCGCCAGGCTCAGCGCCAGGATCGCCATGATGACGTAGACCGTCAATTCGAGCACGGCGTCGAGTTCGGCAAAGCGCGGCGTCAGGATCAGAAACGCCAGGCCGATCGCCGCGACCACGGCGAGGCCGATCAGGTTGAGGCCGCGGGCGTTCAAATGCCCCTCCGGAAAAAGCGTCCGGTAATGCCTTGCGGCAGCAGGCGGATCAGCACGATCGCGGCGGCCAGCAGCGCCACTTCGCCGAACACCGGCGTCGTCGCGTAAGTGGCGACCTGATTGATGGCGCCGAACAAAGCCGAGGCGCTCACCGTGCCGCTGACGATCGCCGCGCCGCCGCCGATCACCGTGATGAAGGATTTGGCGACATAGGCGACGCCGATGGTCGGGAAGACGCCGGAAACCGGGGCGAGAACGCCGCCGGCCAGGCCCGACAGAGCCGCGCCGACGCCAAAGGTCACGGCATAGACGCGCGGCGGATTGACGCCGAGCGCCGCGGCCATATCGGCGTTCTGCATCGTGCCGCGCGCGATCAGGCCGAAGCGCGTGAAGCGCAGCGTCGCCAGCACGCCGGCCATCACGACGATGGCCACTGCGATGACGAACAAAGTATAGGCGCTGGTGCGATAGGCGCCGATCTCAAAACTGCCGAGCGGCGCCGACAGGCCGACCGTGGTGTTGCCGAAAATGGCCGTCGTCAATCCGACCAGGAACAGGCTGAGCCCCCAGGTCGCCAGCATGGTGTCGATCATCCGGCCGTAGAGGAAGCGGATGATGGTGCGCTCGACGATGATTCCGATCAGTCCGACCACCACCGGCGCCACCACGAGAATCGCGATCCAAATGCTGATTCCATGGCTCGTCGCCACGATCGCGGCATAGCCGCCGAGCATCAGGAACTCGCCATGCGCGAGATTGATCACCCGCATCATGCCGAAGATGATCGCCAGCCCGACGCTGATCAGCGCGAGGCTGGCGATCGCATAAAGAACCTGAATCGCCAGGAGAGCCGCGAGATCCACATTCACCCTTTCTCAATTGCAGCCAAACGTGGATCGGTTCAGAACTTGATCACATATTGCTGGTTGTCGGTTGGGTTCTTGATGAGATCGCAGACCGCGGCGGTGTCGGCCGGCTTTTGTTGCGGGAAGTCCTCCAGCACGTCGAGCTTCTTGTCCTTGACCTCGGCAATATGGACGTCGAGCACGCAATGATGGGTCGGCGGATCGATCGTCACCGTGCCCGACGGCGCCTTGATGCTGATGCCGGTCTCCAGCGCCTGGATCACCTTCTCGCGATCGACGCTGCCGGCTTTCTTGACGCCCTCGGCCCAGAGCTGGAAGCCCTGATAAGTGCCCATCGCCAGTTCGGTGACATTGGGATAATCGGCTCCGAAACGCTTGTGAAAGCGCTCGACGAAGGCCTGGTTGACCGGGTTCTTGAGGTCCTGGAAATAATTGTAGCAGACGAGCATGCCGTTGCATTCGTCCGGCGACAGCACGATGTGCTCGTTGCCGACGGCGAAAGTGGTGGACGCCATCGGGATGCTGGCGCGCATGCCGGCCGCCGCCCATTGCCGATAGAACGAGATATGCGCGCCGCCGACCAGGGCCGACCAGACGAAATCCGGCTTGGCCGCCTGGATCTTGGAGATGGTCGAACTGAAATTGGTGACGTCGAGCGGGAAGAAGTCGATCGAGGCGACCTCGCCGCCGTTCTCCATCACATATTTCTTCACCCATTGCGACGTGATCTGCCCGTAATTGTAGTCGGCGGCGATCACATAGACTTTCTTGCCCCATTTCTTCATCGCATAGGGCACGAGCTTTTCGACTGTCTGCGCCGGGGTGACGCCAGTGTCGAACTGGTCGCGGTCGCATACGCCGCCCTCATATTGCGTGTTGTAGAAATAGAGGGTCTTGAAGCGGTCGAGCACCGGCCGGATGACTTCGCGCGAAGCCGAGGTGATGCCGCCATGGACGACCGCGACCTTGTCCTTTAGCGCGGCTTGCTGGGCGAATTGCGTATAGAGCTGCATGCTTGATTGCGTGTCGTAATTGATCAGCTTGATCTGCCGCCCGAGGAGGCCGCCCGCCGCGTTCGCCTCTTCGACGGCGAGCGTCAGCGCGTCGACCATCGGCTTGCCGTAAATGTCCAATCCGCCCGACAGGTCGTGGAGGCTGGCGACGCCGATCGGGTCCTCCGCCAACGCCCGCGTCGCCAACGCGCTGGCGCCGATCGAAACCGCGGCCGCGCTTTGCAAAAATTTCCTTCGATTGATCTTCATGATGCCACTCCCCTTGCCATACTTGCCGATGCTTCATGCGAAAAGATATTTCTTCAGGACCGACGCGCCCATCGTATATTTCGGATCGACCATGTTGCCGAGGCGCATGCGCCCGGCCTGGCTCAAAAACATGTACGCGTCGATTTCGTCGAAACCGTAGTCGGCGCTCATCCAGCGAACGAGTTCGCGATAGGCGATGCGCGCAGCGTCCTCCAAGGGGCGGGCGCTGCCGATCGTCATGATGAAATCAGCCGTCTCGAGGCGCGGCCAGGCGAAGGCCCAGTTCTTGATGAGATCGACCTGCAGCGTGACGGTGGCGCGCTGCTCCACCGCCACGCCGGAAAGTTCGCCGTCGCCCTGTGTCGCGTGGCAATCGCCGACGAACAGCAGCGCGCCTTCGGTATGGACCGGGAAATAGAGCACGGCGCCGGGCCCGACATCCGGCAGGTCCATATTGCCGCCGTGATAGTCGGGTTGCAGCGAGGAAACCGCTTCGATTTCCGGCGAGACGCCGATCGTGCCGATGAAGGGCTCATAGGGTAGCGTAATCTTGTCGCTCCAGCGCACGCCGTGCTTGTCGACATGCATCAGTCGAACCCGCTCCTTGAGCGGCGGGTTCAGCAGCGCCGTCGAAGCGGTGCCGACGAGGCCGCCGAATTCAGGTATGATGCAGGTGGCGCCAGCCGGCTGCGCGCCGCGCGTCTCGACGGCCTGGATGTGCACGGCGAGGCAATCGCCCTTGCTGGCGCCGCGCACGGCGATCGGGCCGCTTTGCGGGTTCAGAAAAGGAAACTTCAACTTGGCGGTCGGACTATCCTGCTCGCTGGTGATGACGCCGCCAAACGCGTCCTCTGTCTCGACGACGACGACATCGCCGGGGTCGACCGTCAGCCTGGGCTTGGCGTAGGGCCCGTAGACATATTCGAACCCGCCCTGCGCGGCGATGTCGAAGTTATGGCGGCGACCCGCCTTTCCCTTGGCGACGCCACGCCTGGCCATGATCGATGTTTCGAGCCATTGGTCCTTGCTCATGCGATCCTCACCCATCAATGCCGGATGGCGGCGCTTGTCGCTTCACACTCAATGTCGTCTCCAATCATCGCCTAGTTCGATCGCCGACGCCAACCGGATCAGCGTCGCCTCCTCGAAATGGCGCCCGACAAGCATCAATCCGATTGGCAGGCCGTCCTTGCGCCCGCAGGGGATGGTGAAGGCCGGATGGCCGGAGGCGTCGAACGGGCAGGTGTTGGCCTGCATATTCAGGGCCAGATCGATGCTGACGCCCAATGGCGCATCGGCGGCCGGAATCTTCGTCGCGGTGAAGGGAATGGTCGGCATCGCCAGAACGTCGACCTCGGCCAACGCGGCGTCATAGGCCTGCCGCAACAACACGCGCAGATTCTGCGCCTTCGAATGATAGCGCGCATGATAGTTTCGATGCATATATTCGCCGAGCATCAGCACCATTTTCACGGTCGGCGAGACATCATTGATTCGCGTGCCGAACCCGCGCGCAAAGGCCTCCTGCATCGACAGTGGATAATAGCCCGCGACATTATTGCCGACGCCATAGCCCTTCAGCATCATCTCGGCGGCGCCCTCAAGAATGATGCCGCTCCAGACATGCGGCCCGTCGAGATGCCAGGGGACGGAGACGTCGGCGACTTTGGCGCCCATGCCGGTCAGCGTCTCGATCGCCTCGCGCACGCGGCCGTCGACTTGCGCGTCGCTCTCGGGATGGCCGAAGCCCTCGCGCATCAGGCCGACGCGCAGCCGGTTCAATGGCTTGCCAAGCGCGCCCATATAGTCGCCGGGGCGCGCCGCGATCGTCCTGCTGTCCCAGCCGTCATGACCGGCGATCACGGCGAGCAGACGCGCGACGTCTTCGACGCTCGCCCCCATCGGCCCGCAATGATCGAGGGAATAGCTGATCGGCATCGAACCCGTGGTCGGGACCAGTCCCCAGGTCGGCTTCAGGCCGTAAATGCCGCACCAGCTCGACGGGGTGCGGATCGATCCGCCCTGATCGCCGCCCAGCGCCATCGGCGTCTCGCCCGCCGCCACGATCGCCGCGCTGCCGCCCGAAGAGCCGCCGGCGCTATGGGCCGGGTTATGCGGGTTGCGGATCGGGCCAGTCGCGGCGGTGTGGCTGGCGCCGGAGAAGCAAAGGTCTTCGCAGGCCGCTTTCCCTGCTATGGTCCCGCCCGCTTCGAGAATGCGCGTGACGACGCTCGCGTCGATTTCCGGCACATAGCCTTCGAGCAAAGCCGATCCATTCATCATCGGCACGCTTGCGACGCAGATATTGTCCTTGATGGCGATCGTCTTGCCTTTCAGCAATCCTTCGCCGCCCGCGCAGATATTGGTCTTCCAATACCAGGCGCCATAGGGATTTTCGGACGCGGTGGGACGATAGCCGGGCGCGCGCGGGATCGTCGGCGCAAGGCTGGGCGCCACCAGTTCGTCAAGACGGCCGTAGGATGACAGGGGCCCTTTGAACGCCTGCTGGAAAGCCGACAATTCATCGGCGTTCAGCACCAGTCCGAACTGAGACCCGAGGTCCCGGATCTGCTCGACTGTCGGCAGACGCACAACCATCCTTCAAGCCTCATTTGCAAAAAAGAAAAAGCCATCCCTGGCCCCAGAAGGGAGCCGAGAAATGGCTTCGATGCCGCGCTATCGATTGCTTAATTGGGCCGCAGTGCTGAACGATATTTTAATATAAACGCTCGCGTGGACATCGTTGTCCTCGGAAACGCTTTTCGCAATGCGCTATTTGACGATAATGTTATTCTGTGTCGGCCCGCGTCCGCTTGTCAATGCATCCGCGGCGCGTTTTTTATGCATCATGCAGCAAAACTTACAGGCGCCCCGCATGACAGGTCAGACCAAGCGCGTCGACGATCGGCCGTCTCGCCGGGGCAGCGATTTGTGGTCGATGGTTTGCTTATGAACAAATCCTCCATTCCGCTCGGGTTGGTTTTCTCCCGCTCTGGACCCTATGCGATGATGGCCGGGGAGATGCTGAACGGCGCGATGATGGCGATCGACGAAGTCAATCGAAGCGCCGAATTCGATTTTGAATTCGCGCCGCGCCTCCGTGATCCCGGCGGCGTGGTCGCCGCCTATGACGCGGCTTGTGCGGACCTCATCCTCGAGGAAGGCGTCGAACATATCGTCGGCTGCTACACATCGGCATCGCGCAAACAGGTGCTGCCGATCATGGAGCGCACCGATCGCCTGCTTTGGCATCCTGCACGCTATGAGGGATTCGAGAGCAGCGAGAATGTGATCTATGTCGGCGCGGCGCCCAATCAGGCCGTCGTGCCGCTCGCGCGCTACATGCTTAGCCACATCGCCAGCGAAATGTTCTGCGTCGGGTCCAATTATGTGTGGACCTGGGAAACCAACCGCGTCATGCGCGAGATCGCGACCGGGGCGGCCGGACAGATCATCGCCGAACGCCTGCTCGACATGGGCGAGACCAGGGTCGGCCATATTGTCGAAGAGATCATCGCGCGCCGCCCGCCGGTCGTGTTCAACACGCTGGTCGGCGAATCCAGCTATTGTTTCGTTCGCGCTCTGCACGCGGCGACTACGGACGCGCGATTGACCATTCCGATGCTGAGTTGCAGCCTATGCGAGCCCGAGTTACGGTTGATCGGGTCGGCGGCGTCCGTTGGGTGCATTGCTTCTTCGGCCTATTTCGAGAGCGTGGCGCAGCCGGAAAATCGCGCCTTCGTCGAAAGATGGAAAAGGCGCTACGGCGTCGACAGCCCTCTTTCCGTCGATGGCATGTCGACGTTCGTCAGCGTCATGTTGCTCGCCCGGGCGATCCGCCGCGCGGGCTCGACAGCGGTCGCGGCCGTCAGGCGCGCGGCGGCCAATCACCGCTATGAATCGCCGCAGGGGCCGATCTGGATCGACCCCGACAATAATCATTGCTTTCTGACGCCTCGTTTGGCACGTTCCGTGCTTGGTTGCTCCTTCGAGATTTTTTGGGAGGCGGACGCCCCTGAGCGTCCCGATCCTTATCTTGCCAATCTTGACCTCGCAGCGATCGGGGCCAAGAGGGAGTTGAGCAATGGGGCCATGAAGAAAAGGCAAAATCATCTGCGTGTCGTGAAATGACGAAGTCCTCGTCGTTTTCCGTGCGCGGCCGCCGTGCGCTGGCGCTGATCTCGGACGAGCGCGAACTGGGGGTGGTCCGCCGGCAGCTTGACCGGTTCGGAATGACCATCGCCGAGTTTGGCGCCGGCGGATCAAAGCCGACCCATGAATTGGTCGACGTGGTCATCGTCGACGCCGACATCCTTCCCCTCAGCTTCGATCTCAGCGGCGCGTGGGGGCCTGACACGCCGATCATCGCTTTGGTCGGCACCGAGACGCCGAGCCGCCTGAAATGCCTGCTTGAGCTTGATCCCGCTTCTTTTCTTGTCAAGCCGCTGCGCTCGGCCGGCCTTTATGCGGCGCTCGTGCTTGCTTTCGACCGCGCAAAAAAGAATTGCGACGTCGCCAGACGGATCGAGAGGCTCGAGGAGCGCGTTCGAGCGCGCCGCATCGTGCTGTCCGCCCTGCTGCAGGTCATGCGCCGCCATGATCTGTCCGAACCGGAGGCCTTTGCCTTGATCCGGCGCACGGCGATGGAGAGTCGCGCCACGATCGAGCAAGTCAGCGCCGAGATCATAAACGTCGGCGCCCTGCCCGGATCGGCGACGCGCAGCGCCTGAACGCGCTTCAAAGCCATTTGCGCCCTGAGCCTGAATTGGCGATCATCGCGCCGGCGCCGGTCGATCCCCGCCGCCGACCGGGGCGATGATGATTTCGACAATCCAGACTTTGGTGTCTCTCCTGGGCGTGATCGCCGCCGTCGCCGTCGCGGCGGCGCGATTGAAAATTCCGCCGTCGATTCTGCTGGTGCTGACCGGCGTCGCGCTTGCTCTCATCCCCGGCCTGCCGCCGATCGAGATCGCGCCGGAATTCGTTCTTCTGGTGGTGCTGCCGCCGATCATCTATTCCTCGGCGGTGGCGATGAGCTGGCGCGAGTTTCGCTTCAACTTACGCCCGATCGCGATGCTGGCGGTGGGCTGCGTCCTGTTCACCACCGTCGCCATCGCGGCGGCGACTCATTTTCTGCTCGGCCTCACCTGGCCTCTCGGCTTCGTCCTGGGCGCCATCGTGTCGCCGCCCGACGCGCTAGCGCCGCTCTCGATCGCGCGGAGGTTGCAGGTTCCCAGGCGTCTGCTCGTCATTCTCGAAGGCGAGGGCCTCGCCAATGACGCGACGGCGCTGGTGCTCTATCGCTTCGCCGTCGCCGCCGTCAGTTTCGGCGCGTTCTCGTTCAGCCGGGCAGTCGGGATGTTCGCTGTCATCGTGGTTGGCGAAATCCTGTGGGGGATCGGCGTCGGCTGGCTGATGCTGCGTCTGCGGCGCTGGGTCGGCGATCCGCGCATCGAGATCACGCTGTCGATCCTGACCCCGTTCCTCGCCTATTGGCCGCCGCAGCAGCTTGGCGGATCGGGCGTGCTCGCCACCGTCACCGCCGGCCTCTACATCAGTTGGAACGGGCTCCTCATGATTAGCGCGGCGACCCGCTTGCAAGGCATTTTCTTTTGGGGTTTCCTTAATTATCTGATCGAGGGCATGGTGTTCCTCATCACCGGGCTGCAAGCGCGTTCGGTGATTGCCGGCATCCGCGGCTATTCTCTGTCCGAGCTCGCCACTTCGGCTGGGCTGGTCAGCGCCGTCGTTATCGTCGCGCGCTTCATATGGATGTATCCGGCCACCTATCTGCCGCGCTGGCTGGTTCCAGCGATCCGGCGCAAGGATCCTTCGCCGCCCTGGCAATGGCCGCTGGCGCTTTCCTCTGCCGGGGTGCGTGGGATCGTCTCGCTGGCGGCGGCTTTGGCGATCCCCTTCGTGACCGAGAGCGGTCAAATGTTTCCCGACCGCGATCTCATTCTGTTCCTCACTTTCTCGGTCATTCTGGTGACGCTGGTAGGACAAGGCCTGTTGCTGCCCTGGATCTTCCACATGCTCGGCCTCGTCAATGCCGGCCGCCGCGAGCTTCATGCCGATCGGATCGAGGAGCGCGCGGCGCGCCGCCGCGCGGCGGAAACGGCGACCGCACGGTTCGATCAGCTGGCGACGGAACGGTCGTTGCCTGAGGATATCGTCAAACCCCTGCGCGCCGCGCAGCGCGCCAGATTGCTGTATGTCGAGATGAAGGGCGACGGCGCCGAGGCGCGCGGCGCGCTCGCCGACGTTCATGACGAGGTCGAACTTCAACTCATCGAGGCCGAGCGCCAATTGATCAACGATCTTTATTACGACGGCGCGTTGAAGGACGAGGCGCGCCGCCGCATCGAGCGCGAACTCGATCTGCGCGAGGCGCGTCTCGCCAGCCGCCAGGACGAGGAATGAGTCGGGAGCGCCGGCGCCGGCGGCGCCTATCCTGCCTCGGCGCTGCGACGGAATCGCGCAGATGCGGCGAAAGTCTTAGTCGGATCGAGAGGCAAGCGCCTTTCGACGCCGCATTATGGGTTGCCGCGGCAAGCGAAAACTCTAAAGTCTCCAGCCGAAACAGCCAAACGCCGGCGCCAAACTGGTTCAGGGAGGAACGAATGACACGACACATCAGCCGTCCATCGCGCGCGATCGCCCTCAGCAGCCTGTTTGGCTTCGGCGCCGCCATGCTCGCGCTCACGACCGGCTCCGCCAGCCAGGCGCAGGACCAGGGTCCGATCAGGATCGGCGTCATCGCCGAAGCGCAGGCGGTCGCCGGCTCGTCGATCCCCTCGGCCGCCCAGCTCGCTGCCGACGAGATCAACGCGAAGGGCGGCGTAGACGGCCGCAAAATCGAAATCGTCTCCTACGACAATCATTCCTCCTCGGCCGAATCGGTGCGCGCCTTCCAGCGCGCGGTCAACGAGGATCATGTCAATGCGGTGATCGCCAGCTATGTCAGCGAGGTCGTGCTTGCGCTGGAGCCATGGTCGGCGCGCCTGAAGACGGTGATGATCACGCCGGGCGCCGCCTCCGACGTCATCACCGCCAATATCGCCAAGGATTATGAGCACAACAAATATACGTTCCATGGCTATCTGACCTCGGGCGCGCTGTCCGCGCTCGTCTGCGACGCCGCCAAGGATATGCTGGTCGGCGGCCTCAAGATGAAGACCGCGGTGATCATGAGCGAGGACGCGGCCTGGACGACGCCGCTCGACGCCGGCTATGCAAACTGTCTGCCGAAGATCGGCTTGCAGGTGTTGGATCACATCCGCTTCTCGCCCGACACCACCGATTTCACGCCGATCTTCAACAAGATCGAAGGCGAGAAGCCGGATGTGATCATCACCGGCATCTCGCATGTCGGCGTGCAGCCGACGGTGCAATGGCAGAGCCAGCAGGTGCCGATACCGATGTTCGGCGTCGCCTCGCAGGCGACCAATTCGACTTTCTGGAAGGACACCAATGGCGCGGCCAATGGCGTCTTCTACCAGGCCGTTTCAGGGCCCGGCGTCGCCGTGACGCCGAAGACCTTACCTTTCGTCGAGGCCTTCCAGAAGAAGTTCGGCAACTTCCCGTCCTATTGCGGCTACACCGCCTATGACGATGTCTTTATCATCGCCGACGCGATCCACCGCGCCGGTTCGACCGACAGCGACAAGCTCGTCGCCGCGCTGGAGGGCACCGACTATGTCGGGACCATCGGCCGCGTCCAGTTCCTGCCGAACGGCGATCCTCATGTCCATGGCCTGAAGACGGGCGAAGGCTTGATCACCGGGCTTTTCCTGCAATGGCAGAACGGCGAGCAGATCAATCTGTGGCCAGCGAGCCTTTCCAAAGGCAAACTGACCTTCCCATCTTTCATCAAGACAAACGCCAGCAATTAAGGCCCTGCCAAAGAGCCCTCGACAATGTCGGAGGCTTTTCACAATGGATCGAAACCTGCGCGCGGGCCGGAGCCTGACCGATGCTATTCTGGCAGATCCTGATCGACGGCTTCGCGATCTCCTCGCTCTATGCGCTGGGCGCGACAGGCTTCACGCTGATCTTCGGCGTTTCGGGCGTGCTCAATCTTTCGCATGGCGCGCTGATGGTGGCTGCGGCGGTCGCCGCCTGGGTCGCGGGAAGCTTGGGGGCCGGCAGCTATCTCGGCGCGTTTTTCGGCGTGTTCGTCGCGTTTCTGCTGGCTCTCGCCACCTATTTCCTGGTCGTGCGGTCGTTGCAGCGATCGGGAAAAATCCGTGAAGAGGAAAAAGAAATATTCATCCTCACCGCGACCTTGCTGTGGGGCATCATGATCCAGGAAGCGGTCGCGTATCTCTACACCAACAACGCCAAGACCGTGCTGCCGATCGTCGAGGGCGTGGTGCGGATCGCCGGCGTGCGCACGCCGGCCAATGAAATCTTCACCGCCATCGTCTGCTGGCTGGCGATCGGCGCGCTCTGGCTGATCGTCAACCGCACGCGAGCCGGCAAGGCGGTGCTCGCCGCCTCGATGAACCCGCGCGGCGTGACGCTGCTTGGCGTGGAATTATCCTCGGTCTATATCGCGGTCTGGGCGATCTATGGCGTGCTGGCGGGGATAGCCGGCGTGTTGCTCGGCATGTTCCTCGGCGTCTCCTCCTATAGCGCCGGCCCGCTGACGGCGAGCGCCTTTTCGATCGTCGTGCTCGGCGGCCTCGGCAGCGTCTCAGGCTCGCTGATCGCCGCCTATGTCGTCGGCTATCTCGAAACGCTCACCGCCTATCTCGCATCGCCCGCCTACCGGACCATCCCGGCTTTGCTGTTGCTCGTCGCGGTGATGTATGTGCGCCCCCGCGGGCTGCTCGGGCGGCGCTGAGCCATGGTTGGCCGCATTCTCTCCTCGCCGTTGTTGTGGATCAGCCTGATTGTCGTGATCGCCGCTTCGACGCTGCCGCTCTATGTGTCTGGCTACATCCTCGGCCTCCTTACCATCGCTTATTATTTCGGCGTGTTCTCGATGGCCTGGGATCTGTTGTTCGGCTTCGCCAATGAAGTGAATTTCGGCCCGACTTTCCTGATCGGCCTTGGCGCCTATACCGCCGGCATTCTCGACAATCTCTATCAGCCGCCGATCTGGCTCTGCGTGATCGCGGGAACACTGGCCGCCGTGATCGGCGGCGTGGTGCTGGCGTTGCCAGCGTTGCGATTGCGCGGCCCCTATTTCGGCCTGACCACGCTGGTCGCCGTGCTGATGTTGCAGAATTTCATCGTCGTCGCGGCCTCGCTGACGGGGGGCGAGATCGGCCTTACCGTGCCTGATGTGATCTCGGTCGACGACAGGATAAATTACTGGATCGCGCTCGGCTTCATGAGTCTCAGCGGCGCGGTGCTCTATGCGTTGTCGCGCTCGCCGATCGGCCTGATCCTGCAGGCGAGCGGCCAGGATTCCGTGCAGGCCGCCGCCCTCGGCTTCAACGTCGTCAAGCACAAGCTCGTCGCGTTCATCGTCAGCGCTTTCTTTTCCGGGCTCGCCGGCGCGCTGATGGTGTTTTATCTCGGCGTCGCCTCGGTCGGCACGTTCGTTGACGTGACGGTCGGCGTGCAGGTGATCATTGGCGCCGTGCTCGGCGGACGGCGCACCATTCTCGGCGCCGTGCTCGGCGCGGTCTTCCTGATCGCGATGGGCGAGGCGCTTCGACCGCTCGGCGATCTCTCGACGTTCATCGTCTCGGCAATCGCGCTTGTCGTCGTGCTGTTGTTCCCCGGCGGCTTCCTCGGCATGATCGCGCGCGCGAGGGAGGCGACATGAGCGCTGGCGCGCAGCTTGAGGTCGCCGGGCTCGTCAAGCGTTTCGGCGGCCTCGTCGCGGTCAAGGACATCAGTTTTTCAGTCAAAGCCGGCGAGATCCTCGGCCTGATCGGGCCGAACGGCTCGGGCAAGTCGACGGTGATGAAGTCGATCATCGGCATCGAACGCCCCGATGGCGGCTCGGTGCGCATCAACGGCGTCGAAGTCGCGGGATGGCCCCCGCATAGAATAGCACGGCTTGGCGTCGGCATGGTGTTCCAGCATTCGCGTCCGCTGCATCGCCAGACCGTGCTCGAAAACATCATCCTTGGGCTGCTGCCCGATCGGCTCATGCAGATCGTCCCTGATGCGGCAATTGAGAAACAGGCGCGCGCGATCGCCGAGCGCGTTGGCCTCGGCGCGGTGCTCGACCGCCGGCCTTCGACGCTGCCCTTCGCCGATCTGCGCCGGATCGAAATCGCCAAGGCTCTTGCGCGCGATCCCAAGGTAGTTCTGGTGGATGAGCCCTTCGCCGGCCTCACTTCGCGCGAGACGGATGCTTTTGCGCAATTGATCGCCGAATTGCGCGACAGCGGGCGCGCCGTCCTGCTCGTCGATCATAATGTCAAAAGCGTCGCCGCGCTCGTCGACCGTGTCTTTGCGATGTTTGTCGGCGAGCGTATCGCCGAAGGCGCGGCGGACGAGGTGATGCGCGACGAGACGGTCCGCCGCGTCTATCTCGGCGGCGATCTCGCGATCGCGGCCCGACCCGAATCGGCGTTCCGCGATGCTGAGACGCCGTTCCTGAAGGTCGACAATCTCAATGTCTTCTATGGCAAGGCGCAGGCGCTCGAGAATGTGTCGCTGCATGTGCATCAGGGCGAATTCGTCTCGGTCGTCGGCCTCAACGGCGCCGGCAAGACAACTTTA
>DATBZF010000058.1:0-14412 GCA_036513315.1 Roseiarcus sp. | reverse complement strand
GATCCTGCTTCTCCCCAGCCCAAAAGGCTCAGGTGGTGACGATCCGACGACCGACCCTCCTGCCCCGGGTGGCCGCCCGGGGCAGGACATTCCTCACGGAATAGGCTCGTCATAGCAGAGGTCGCTGTTACAAGGTGGGCGGCGGAGCCGACCGGATGAGGGGCGGCGCAACCCTCTGAAGAGTCTTCCCCGTCAGCCGCCGAAGTTCTTCTTCCGCTTGGCGGCCCCGGCCTTCGGCGCAGCGCGCGGCGCTTCGTCGATCTCCGCTGGCCTTGGAGCCGCCGCCGGCCTCGCCTCTTTCTCGGCAGCCTTCTTGGCGCCCTCTTTCGACTTCGACGCTTCGGCATCCGTGAATCTGATCATCGCTGGTCCCTCAATGCGCCAGAACTAGCCGCTTTGCGCCGCGATAGCGAGCGGGCCGCTCACCCCGCCGCCGCCTCTTCCGCCTGCGAGGACAGCGCCAGCCAGGTCTCCTCCGTCGCCATCAGCGCCTTTTCCACCTCGCCGCGTTTTTGCGCGAGATCGATGACTTTGGCCGAATTATTCGCCGTGTCGCTGGAATTGGCGAGCGCTTCGTCGATGCGGCGCAACAGGTCCTGGAAGCGATGCATCTTCTGTTCGGCGGCGACGATTTCCTTGCGCAACGGGCCGAGGTCGCGGCGCCCGCGCGGATTATCGCGGCGGTCGGCGGCGGGCGCCGGTTTCGCCATAGCGGCTTCCGGCTTGCGACTCTCCTTCGGCGCGTTCTTGCCGAGCACGAAACGGCTGTAATCGGCGACGTCGCCGTCGAAATTACGCACCGTGCCGTCGGCGACCAGCCAGAGCCGGTCGACGCAGGCCTCCAGCAGGCGGCGATCATGCGAGACGAGAATGCACGCGCCCTCATATTCGTTGATCGCCTCGATCAGTTCGGCGCGGCTGTCGATGTCGAGATGATTGGTCGGCTCGTCGAGGATGATGAGCTGCGGCCCGTCGAATGTCGCCAGGCCCATCAGCAGCCGCGCCTTCTCGCCGCCCGAGAGAGCGGCGATCTTCGTATCGGCGCGCGCGCCGGAAAAGCCGATCAAGGCCGTGCGGCCGCGGATTTTCGACTCGGGACTGCCGCGCATCTTCTCGGCGACATGGCTGTAGGGCGTACCGCTCAAATCAAGATCGTCGACCTGATGCTGGGCGAAAAACCCGACCTCAAGCTTACTCGAGCGCGTGATCGAACCCGCCATCGGCTCCAGCCGCCCGCCAAGCAGTTTGGCGAAAGTCGATTTGCCGTTGCCGTTCGAACCGAGCAGGCCGATCCGGTCGTCGTTCGACAAAGTGAGGTTGAGCTTCGACAGCACGATACGCTCGCCATAGCCGACGCTGACCTTCTCCATCGCGATGATCGGCGGGCTGAGCTTTTTGCGCAGAGCCGGCCAGCGGAACGGCAGCACGTTCTCGTCGACGATCGCTGTCACCGGCTCCATCCGGGCGAGCATTTTCAGCCGCGATTGCGCCTGCGTCGCCTTGGTGGCGCTGGCGCGGAAGCGGTCGACGAAGGATTGCAGATGGGCGCGCCGCTCCTCCTGCTTCTTGGCCGCCTTGCCCTGCAATACCTGCTGTTCGCGCCGCTGGCGCTCGAAGCTGGTATAGCCGCCGCTCCATAGAGTGAGCTTGGCGCGTTCGAGATGCAGGATGTGATCGGCGACATCGTCGAGCAGGTCGCGATCATGCGAAATGACGATCGTCGTCGCCGGATAGGTTTTCAGATAGTCGACCAGCCAGAGCGCGCCTTCAAGATCGAGATAATTGGTCGGCTCGTCGAGCAGCAAAAGATCGGGCGCCGAGAACAATACAGCGGCGAGCGCAACGCGCATGCGCCAGCCGCCAGAAAATTCGGACAGCGCGCGGTTTTGCGCCGCCTCGTCGAAGCCGAGGCCGTTGAGGATGCTGGCGGCGCGCGCCGGCGCCGCATGGGCGTCGATATCGACGAGGCGCGTCTGGATTTCGGCGATGCGCATCGGGTCCTTGGCCGTCTCGGCCTCTTCGAGCAACGCCGCGCGCTCCTTATCGGCCTCCAGCACGAAATCGACCAAAGTCTGCGCGCCGCCCGGCGCTTCCTGCTCGACGCGCCCCATCCTCGCTTGTTTGGGCACATTGATCGATCCGCTCTCCGGCGAAATCTCATTGGCGATCAGGCGGAACAAAGTGGTCTTGCCGGCGCCGTTGCGCCCGACCAGGCCAACGCGCGCGCCGGTCGGCAGCGCCACGGTCGCGTGGTCGATCAGCATGCGCTCGCCGAGGCGATAGGTGAGGTCGTTGATATGCAACATGCCGCGCTTTTGGCTTGCGGGGCGGCCGCTGGCAAGGGGGGAGGGCCGATGGCGGCTCAATTTATGTTGCGGTGCGATGGCGGGCGGCAGCCGCCCGTGACATTTGGCGAAGGCGCGCTGCCATCGGCCCGCGAAGCTGTAAAGGCGCCCCGCTTCGCGGGCGGCTTTGCCGACCTTGACAGCTTCGCCGGCCGATGGCCGTTGGCTCACCATGTCCTTTGGTGACCGATTGCGGCCTTCAGGCCGCATCGCGCACCAAAGGACATGAAGGCCACTTGCCACGCCGCCGAGACGCAGTCATCCCGAAGGGACCGAAACGAAGTGAAGGACCGGCGCAGCCGGTTGACGGCGTCTCAGCGGCGTGGCCCCGGCCCCTCAATCCTTCCGCGCCACCAATATCCCGTTGGCGAACAACAGCCCGGCGATTCCGGCGCCGATCAGCGGCGCGATGATGAACAGCCAGAGCTGCGCAAACGCCTTCGGATTCGAGCCGATGCCGATCAGCGCCGGGCCGATCGAGCGCGCCGGGTTGACCGAAACGCCGGTGACATTGATGCCGACGATATGGATGGCGACCAAAGTCAGGCCGATGGCGAGGCCGGCGAGGCCTGAGATATGCGGCGGCGACGACGAATCCGTCACGCCGAGAATGCAGACCAGAAACAGGAACGTGCCGACCACTTCGAAGACGAAAGCCGAAAGCGTCGAATACTCGCCGAGATAGCCCGGCCCCCAGCCGTCCTGGCCAAGTCCGCCATTCCATCCCGACGCCTTGCCGGAAAGGATGAGATAGAGCACGGCGGCGCCGGCGATGGCGCCGAGCACTTGCGCGATGGCGTAGCTGATGAGATCGCTGAGGGTCATGCGGCCGGCGACGAACACGCCGAAACTGACCGCCGGATTGACATGGCAACCCGACACCGGGCCGATGCCATAGGCCATGGCGACAATCGCCAGGCCGAAGGCGAAAGCAATGCCGAGCACGTCAATGGCGGTGGCGCCCGAACCCATTCCGCCGATCACGGCCGCGCCGCAGCCGATGAAAACGAGCGCGAAAGTGCCGATAAATTCTGCGACAGGCTTGTTCATGGCCAATTTCCCCTTGTTGCCGCTCGCCAGGCGACGAATCGCTGACGAATCGACGCATGCCGATCTAAGCGCGGCGCCGCGGCCTTACAAACAACAATTTAGCAAAGGGCTACCGTCGCCGCGGCGCTCGTCTTCGCAAGTCGATATGCGGCGCGACATCGCGCGCCAGCGACTAAAATGAACCGCCCTGGCCACCCCGGGCGCGCATTGCTTTCCCAGCGCCGCCCGGTATATATGCGCCGCGCCTGAGAATGCCTTCAAAAGGCGCGGAATATCCGCCGTCGGAGTTGTCACCCTTGTTTATCACGCCAGCTTTTGCCCAAGCGAGCGGATCGCCCGCTTTTGGGTCGTCCGATATGCTTATCCAGTTTGCGCCTTTCGTCGTCATATTCGCGATCATGTATTTCCTGATCCTGCGGCCCCAGCAGCGGCGCGCCAAGGAACAACGGGCGATGGTGCAGGGCGCGCGCCGCGGCGATACGATCGTCACCACCGGCGGCCTGATCGGCAAAATCACCAAAGCGACCGACGATACCGAAGTCGAGCTCGAAATCGCCCCGAACGTGCGCGTTCGCATCGCGCGGTCGGGCATTGGCGATGTGCGCGCCAAAGGCGAACCGGTGAAGGACTCGCCTTCCAAGTGAACGATCCGGGCCGGCGACGCCGCCCTCGCGGAGATAAGTAAAACGACATGCTGCGTCTGGCCCCCTGGAAGGTCGCCTCCATTCTGACGGTCATTGTGCTGGCCGTGCTTCTTGTCGTGCCGAGTTTTCTCGGGGCGGGCGTGGCTGAGCGGCTGGAAAAGGCGCTGCCCTCGTTCCTGCCGGTGCGCCCGATCGTTCTCGGGCTCGATTTGCAGGGCGGCGCTTCGCTGCTCTGGGAGGTCGATAGCGCTGCGTTGACGCGCGCGCAGGTCAACGCTTTGCGTGACGACGTGCGCGGCAAGCTGCGCGAGGGCCATATTTCGATCAGCGGCGGCATCGCGGTGCAGCCGCGCGGCGTGCAGGTGCGCATCGCCGACGCCGCCGAGCGCGCCAAGGCGCTGGCCGACCTCCAATCGCTCAACCTGCCGATCAGCAGCGCGCTGATCGGCACGGCCGGCCATACGCTGGATATCGCCGAAACCGGCGACGGCGCCGTTACGCTGACGCTGACCGACGCCGCGATCAACGACAAGATTCATCGGGCCGTCACCCAGTCGATCGAGGTTCTGAATCGCCGCCTGAATGACAAAGGCACCAAGGAGATCAACATCCAGCAGCAGGGCGTCGACCGTATCCTCGTCGAAGTGCCGGGACTGCAAGACACCACCAAAGTCAAGGATCTGGTCGGCACGACAGCCAATCTGGAATTCCGCCTTGTCGCCGATCCCGGCGATCCGCCGAGCGATTTCGACAATCTGCCGCAACAGCAGGGCGGCCAGCTCCCCGTGCAAAAGCACGTGATGGTGGCGGGCGAGGATTTGACCGACGCGCAGCCCGGTTTCGACCAGAACAACGAGCCGGACGTCAATTTCCGTTTCAATCTGCGCGGCGGTCAGCGTTTCGGTCAGGTCACGGCCGAGAATGTCGGACGCCCGTTCGCCATCGTCCTCGATGGCAAAGTCATCTCCGCGCCGCGGATTCTCGGGCCGATCACCGGCGGCTCGGGGCAGATCACCGGCAATTTCACCGTCGAGGAGGCGAATAATCTCGCCATTCTGCTGCGCGCCGGCGCTTTGCCCGCCAAATTGACCGTGGTCGAAGAGCGCACGGTCGGGCCTGGCCTTGGCCAGGATTCGATCGACGCGGGCAAGCGGGCGGCGATCGTCGGCGGCATTCTGGTTGTCTGCTACATGCTGGCGACCTATGGGATTTTTGGCGTGTTCGCCGATCTCGCGCTGGCTGTGCATATCCTGTTCATCTTCGCCTCGATGGCTTTGCTCGGCGCCACTTTGACCTTGCCCGGCATCGCCGGCGTCGTCTTCACCATCGGCATGGCGGTCGATTCCAACGTGCTGATCTACGAGCGCATCCGTGAGGAGGCGCATATGGGGCGCTCGATCATCTCCGCGCTGGACGCGGGCTTCAAACGCGCCTTTGCGACGATCATCGATTCCAACGTGACGATGTTTGTCGCCGCGACAATTCTCTATCTGTTCGGCTCGGGGCCGGTGCGCGGCTTCGCCGTTTCGCTGGGACTTGGCATTCTCACCTCGGTGGTGACGGCGGTGACGATGACGCGGATGATGATCGCGCTGTGGTATCGCTACAAGCGCCCGACCCGGTTGCCGATATGACGCGCCGCCGCTCCGCCCGAGTCTATCCCGCGCGAAGGATTGAAATCTCGTGAAACTGCTGCGCCTCGCCCCGGAGAACACCAAATTCGATTTCATGCGCCTGCGGCGCGTGAGCTACCCGATGTCGGCGATCCTGTCGATCGTCGCGGTGCTGCTGTTCTTCTTCGTCGGCATGAATTTCGGCATCGACTTTTCCGGCGGCACCCAGGTCGAATTGCGCGCCAAGAGCGGCGCCGCCGACATCGCCGCGCTGCGCAGCACCGGCGAATCGCTGGGTCTCGGCGCCATCGAAGTGCAGCGCGCGGGCGCCGATACCGACGCGGTGATGCGCGTCGGCATCCAGCCCGGCGGCGAAGCGGCGCAGCAGAACGCGATCGGCAAAATGCGCCAGGCCTTCGGCGACAATTACGAATTCCGCCAGGTCGACGCGGTCGGCCCGCGCGTGTCGGGCGAACTGGTGCAAAAGGGCACGCTCGGCATCGTCGTTTCGATCGTCGCGGTGCTGACCTATTTGTGGTTCCGCTTCGAATGGCAATTTGCGGTCGGCGCCATCATCGGCACGATGCATGACCTGTTGTTGACGGTCGGCTTTTTCTGCGTCACGCAACTGGAGTTCAACACGACTTCGATCGCCGCGATCCTGACCATCGTCGGCTATTCCCTCAACGAGACGGTGGTCGTGCTCGACCGCATTCGCGAAGTCATGCGCAAATACAAGCGCCTGTCGACCGCCGAAATCGTCAATATGTCGATCAACGCCGTGCTGCCACGCACGATCATGACGGCGACCACGGTTTTCCTCGCCTTGCTGGCTTTGTTCTTCCTTGGCGGCCATGTCATCCGCTCGTTTTCGGCGGCGATGATCTGGGGCATTTTTGTCGCCACCTATTCGTCGATCTTCATCTGCTCGCCGATCCTGATCTATCTCGGCGTCAGGGCTGACGTGTTCGACAAGGAGAGCGCCTCCGAAGCAGAGCGCGCCCCCGCCGCCAAGGCGAAGGGATGAGCGCGGCGCCGACGGGGACGGACGGTTTCGTCCCCGGCCGCCATCTCATCGACGCCTATGGCGCGGGCGGCTTTCGCTTCGCTGGCATGTCGCATATCGGCTCGATCCTGGCGACGCCGGTTGGCGTGCGTGCTTATCCAGCCCTGAAGCCCGCCGACATCACCATCGCCTCGCTCGCGCCGCTGTTCGCCGAACTCGCGCAAAATCCGCGCTCGATCGATATTTTCGTGGTCGGAACCGGCGAGAAGATAGCGCTGCTGTCGGCGCCGGTGAAGGCGCGGCTGAAAGAAGCGGGCCTGCGCGTCGAAGCGATGGCGACCGGCCCCGCCGCCCGCGTCTACAATGTGCTGCTCGGCGAGAACCGCCGCGTCGCCGCGGCCCTTATCGCCGCGCCCTGAGCGGGTAGGGCGCTCCCCGTCATGGCGAGGGAGCGCAGCGACGAAGCCATCCAGACTAAGCCGTAGAGCGTCATCGTCTGGATCGGTTTGCTGCCGTTTGCAATAACGGTGATGCGTATAGCAGAACGCAGCGTATGGAAGAGCCGCGAGGCCTTGAACGGAACCATTGGCCGCTGGGACGGAAGCGCGCGGCCAGAGTCGAGAGCGGATTCCCTCTCGCGCATAATCGCTCCGTGCAATCAATGAGCTGTTGTCGCCATAATTGGCAGCCACGCGGTGCGAGGGGACACCCGCGTGCGAGATGTCGTCCAACCTATCCGCCGCCGGCGAAACTATAGCGAATCTCCTCGAATCGATCGGCGGGAAAAACGTAGAAAATCCTGAACGTCTCGCTGAACGGATTGCGAATCGCATGCTGCGCGTCGCCCGGGATGAAGACTGCGGCGCCAGCCGCGACATCGCGCGCGACGCCGTCGATCGTCACCACCGCCTTCCCCTCCAGCGCGAAATAGATTTCCGGCTGGGCGTGTGAATGCTCCGCCAGTTGACCGCCGGGCGCGACAATGGCGACGCCGGCGACAAGGCCCTCGCTCGGCGTTCGGTCGCCGCTGACCAGCGTGTGAAACGAAAGGCGGCCGCGCGCGTCGCTCCAGGTCTCCAGCGGCGCATCCTGAAGACGCGTGACGAAGGGCTGCGGTTTCGACATTCCAACGCCTTCCTGTTAGAGCCTTTCCACGAGACGACCCGGGAAGGCGCCGCCACGCTTGGCGACAAACCTCCATTGATCTCTTGGCGGCCATTTTGCGCGGAAGGAGTTCCTTCCGCGCCTCGCTCCGCCCAAGAAATCAATGGAGGAATCTGACCTCAACCTTTTCGAACGCCCTGAATGATTCCATCTTCCGACGCTCTCGCGCAAGCCTATGCCCATTGCGAAGCGCTCACGCGCGATCATGATCGCGACCGCTGGCTCGCCGGCCTGTTCGCGCCCATCGCCGCGCGACCGCATCTTTATGCGCTGACCGCCTTTTCCTATGAAGTCGGCCGTCTGCGCGAAATCACGCGCACGCCGCTGGCAGGCGAGATGCGTCTGCAATGGTGGCGCGAGGCTTTGGCCGGCGAAGGCCGCGGCGAGGTCGCCGGCCATCCGGTCGCTGCCGCGTTGATCGACACGATCGGCAGGTTCCATCTGCCGATGCAGGCATTCGAAGCCCTGCTCGATGGCCGCACCTTCGATCTTTACGACGACCCGATGCCGAGCCTCAATGATCTCGAAGGCTATTGCGGCGAGACCTGTTCGACGCTGTTTCGCCTCGGCGCGCTCATTCTAGGGCAGGGGCGCGATCCCGGCGGCGCCGATGCGGCAGGCCATGCCGGCGTCGCCTATGCGATGACAGGGCTTTTGCGCGCACTGCCGCTGACCAGCGCGCGCGGCCAGGTCTTTCTCCCGGCCGATCTTCTGGGCCGCCACGGCCTGTCGCGCGAAGATATTGTCGCCAGGCGCGACAGTCCCGCGCTGCGCGCCGCGCTCGGCGAACTGCGCGGCCACGCGCACCGGCATCTTGGCCAGGCGCGCGCGCTGCTGGGCCAACGCCAAAGCGAAATCGCGCCCGCCTTCCTTCCGCTCGCCTATGTGCCCCTTTATCTCGTGGCGATGGAGCGCACGCGCTACGCGCCGTTCGAGACAATCATCGAGGCGCCGCAATGGCGCCGGCAATGGGCGCTGTGGCGCGCCGCGCGGAGGATGTGATGGGGGCAGGGCAAGGTGTGCGCTGGAGTTCCCTCCGCTGTCCGGGGAAAATGAAAAGTTTCAGAATCGGAGATGTAATTGGGTTGTGCACTTCCCCTCGACGTCATGGCCGGGCTTGTCCCGGCCATCCCAAGGCGAATGCGGAGCATTCGTCCGCACGCGGCGCCGCTGCAAACAACTTCGGAGGTTGGCGATGGCTTCTGGGCGTGGATGCCCGGCACAAGGCCGGGCATGACGTGCTGGGGTTGCAAAAGGCGGAGCGCTGCAACCTAATTCTGTTCCCCGGATAGCCCTGCCCACAAGGGGGGAGGGAATGAGCGCAGCCATTCACCGATGCAGCGCGAGATAGGCCGAGGCGACGGCGGCGTCGATGTCGGCGGGGACCGGCACGACGCAATGGCCTCGGCCGATGCCGCGCGCCACGCGCTCCAGGCAGCGCGCCTGCAGCGCAAAGCCGAGATCCATCGATTCCACGGAATTGCCGAGCGGGCGCGGCCCGGCGAGATTGGCCATATGGCCGGCGCCCAGCAGATGGATCGTTCGACTGTCGGCAAGACGGAAGCTTTCGATCCCCTCGTTGGGATAAGCGATCCTCTCGACAACGCTTGCGTCGTCGGCAATCGCCGTCGCGTCGATCTCGTGCGGCAGGTGGCCGCCGTTGATCAGGATGACGCCGTCCTTAAGCAAAGCAAGGTCGCGCGCCGTGATGACGTCAGGCGCGCCGGTGACGGTAAGGATGACATCGGCCTCGCCGATCGCCTGTTCGCGTATAGGTGTCGCAAAGCCGTCGAGATGGGCTTCCAAGGTCGTTACCGGATTGACGTCGACGACGCTGACGAGGCTGTAGGCGTTGCGGAAACACGCCGCCGTTCCGCGCCCGCATGCGCCATAGCCGAACACCGTTACGCGTTTGCCATTGGTGCTGCGGTTGGTGAACCGCATGGCGCTTTCGAACAGGCTTTGGCCGACTGCATGCCTGTTCTCGGCGAATTGCTTGATGGGACTGTCGTTGATGACAAGCACCGGGACCTTGATCGCCTCGCGCAGCGGCGCAAGGCGGGCGCGGCCGGACGTCGTCTCCTCGGTGCCGCCGCGCAATGCGGGATAGGATCGCTCCGCGACGCGTGCGAAGAGATCGCCGCCATTGTCGAGCAGCAGGTCCGGCTTTTCAGCGAGGATGGCGTCGAGAAAGCGGCCATGCGCTTTCGAATCGGTCGTCTGTTCGCCGATGACCTGAACGCCGCGCTCGGCGAGATAGGCGATCGTCGCCGGCTGCGTGCTATTGAGATTGCCTGTCGCGACGATGCGGGCGCCGCCCGCCTGCAGGGTGGTCAGCAGCGCCGCGGTCTTCGGCTCGAGATGGATCGCGGTCCCGATGGTCAGGCCGGCGAACGGCCGCGAGTTGGCGAATTCCGCGGCGGTCGCTTGCAGCAGGCGGCAGCTCGACGCGATCCAGTCGATGCGGGTTTTGGACTCGGATGATGACATGGCGGAATACTCTGATTTCGGAGGGCGGCGCGCTCGGCGACAAGCCTTCATTGATCTCTTGGCGGCAATTTTGCGCCTCGCTCCGCCCAAGAAATCAATGCAGGAATCCGATCTCAATTCTTTTCAAGCGCCGCTCACCGATACCGATCAGCTCCAACCGGCGCTGGTCAGCCATCGCGCCATATCGACCTGCGCTCTCGCCGATAGCGCACGCTTGCGCGCCGCGCCGCGCTCAGGCCCGCGCAGACGCTTGCCGCTGGATTCCGCCTGCGGCCCGTCGATCGGCGGGAACAGGCCGAAATTCACATTCATCGGCTGGAATGAGCGCGGTCCGGCGTCGATCGTCTCGATATGGCCGCCGGTGATGTGGTTGATGAGCGCGCCGATCGCGGTCGTGTCGGGCGGCAGCACGGCGGGCGCCCCTTTGCGCTCGGCCGCCGCGAGCCGGCCCGCGATCAGGCCGACCGCGGCGCTTTCGACATAGCCTTCGCAGCCGGTGATCTGCCCGGCAAAACGCAGCCGTGGCATCGCTTTGAGGCGCAGCAGCGGATCGAGCAGGCGCGGCGAATTGAGAAACGTGTTGCGATGCAAGCCGCCGAGCCGCGCAAATTCCGCGCCCTCCAGCCCCGGAATGGCGCGCAGCACGCGCGCCTGCTCGCCGTATTTCAGCTTGGTCTGGAAGCCGACCATATTATAGAGCGTGCCGAGCGCATTATCCTGGCGCAATTGCACCACCGCAAAGGGCTTCACGCTCGGTTGATGGGAATTGGTCAGCCCGATCGGTTTCATCGGACCCCAGCGCAGCGTTTCCCGGCCGCGCTCGGCCATCACTTCGATCGGCAGGCAGCCGTCGAAATAGGGCGTGTCCTCGAAGTCCTTGAACTCGGTCTTCTCGGCGGCGAGCAGCGCGTCGATGAAATTCTCGTATTGATCGCGATTCAAGGGGCAGTTGATGTAATCGGCGCCGCTGCCGCCGGGTCCGGCCTTGTCGTAGCGCGATTGCAGCCAGGCCTTGCTCATGTCGATCGAATCGCGATGCACGATCGGCGCGATAGCGTCGAAAAAGGCTAGTTCCTTTTCTCCCGTCAGGGCGCCGATCGCCGCGCCCAGCGCCGGCGAAGTCAAGGGGCCGGTGGCGATGACGACGCTGTCCCAATCTTCGGGCGGAATCGCCGCGACTTCGCCGCGCGCGATGGCGATGCGGGGTTCGTTCTCGATCGCCGCCTGCACCGCTGCCGAGAACCCGTCGCGGTCGACGGCGAGGGCGCCGCCGGCGGGCACCTGATGGGCGTCGGCCGCGCGCATGATCAGCGAGCCCATGGCGCGCATCTCTCGATGGATCACGCCGACCGCGTTGTTCTCGGCATCGTCGGAACGGAAGGAATTGGAGCAGACGAGTTCGGCCAGCCGGTCGGTCCGATGCGCTTCGGTGCCGCGCTCGGGGCGCATTTCGTGCAGGATGACCGGGACTTCGGCGCGGGCGGTTTGCCAGGCCGCTTCGCAGCCGGCGAGGCCGCCGCCGATGACATGGATCGCTTTCATCGCCCGCTTGTCACAAAGCGGCGCGGCCTAGTCAATCAGGTTCGGGCAGGACGGCTCTGCGCAAAGATAAAACGCCCGCCGGGGGAGGATCCGGCGGGCGCTGAAACGCGGGGGCTTTGACTGGGAGGAGTCAGCCACTCCCGCGCTGTCCGTCAATTAGGCGGCGGCGACGCTCTGACGCACGATGAACTCGATGTCGCCACGGCGGATGCCGATGTCGCTCAGTTCACGGTCATTCAGGCGGGACAATTCACGCACGGCTTCGCGATAGCGGCGCCAGGCGTTGAGCTTCTCAGTGATAGTCTTGATCGAGGTCATAGCCCTCTCCTTTGTTCTTGCGTTGATCCGTCGGCTTGGCGCATCCCGAATGGACGATCGCCTCAGCCAGTGCGCTGCAACATAATCGATGAACATGAGAAAGAGAAGATGAAAGACCGTCCATCAGCCATGCACAAAATGCATCGCTATTTTAATAAAATCTTCAGAAAACTGCTCAAACACTCACAAACGATCATGCCGCATCATCAAATTAGGAAGGATGGCGCAAATATGGCAGGGCTATGACCCAAATCGTCTGACCGGCCAATGCGAAATTTTCATGACAGATGTTGCTGCGGCGCACCAAAATCAAGGGCCGCCAAGACCGCGCCCTCCTCGGACGTCTTGGCCGGGCTTGTCCCGGCCATCCACGCCGCGTCGTTGCATCAAACTTTTGAACTTGGCAGTTTCCGCTCGGCGTGGATGCCCGGGACCAGCCCGGGCACGACGTGTCGGGATGCAAAGGGGAGGGCGTTGCATTCGAGATTTCAAGCAGCCGTCGTCGCCTAGCCCGCCTCCGCCAGCAGCGACAATTGCTGCTTGGCGGATTCGCCGATGACGTCGGTCAACCGCGTCGGGTAATCGCCGGTGAAGCAATGATCGGTGAATTGGGGCTGCGCGGGATCACGGCCGGGATAGCCCATCGCGCGGTAAATGCCGTCGACCGACAGGAACGCCAGGCTGTCGGCCCCCATGAATTCCCGCATTTCCTCAAGATTCATGCGCGCGGCCAATAGTTTATCGCGCTCGGGGGTGTCGATGCCGTAATAATCGGGATGGGTGATCGGCGGCGACGAAATGCGGAAATGCACCTCGGCGGCGCCGGCTTCGCGCATCATTTGCACGATTTTCACCGAAGTCGTGCCGCGCACAATCGAATCGTCGATCAAAACCACGCGTTTGCCCGAAATTACCGCGCGATTGGCGTTGTGCTTGAGGCGCACGCCGAGCTCCCGGATCGCCTGGGTCGGCTGGATGAAGGTGCGGCCGACATAATGGTTGCGGATAATGCCGAGCTCGAACGGAATGCCGCAGGTCTGGGCATAGCCGAGCGCCGCCGGCACGCCGGAATCGGGTACCGGCACGACGACATCGGCCACGGCCGGCGCCTCGCGCGCCAGTTCCGCGCCCATCGCCTTGCGCGCGTCATAGACGGATTTGCCATGCACGACGGAATCGGGCCGCGCGAAATAGATATATTCGAAAATGCAGGGGCGCATCCGCTGGGCGGGGAAGGGACGCAGGCTCTGCACGCCCTCTGACGAAATCACCACGACCTCGCCATTTTCGACGTCGCGCACGAATTTCGCGCCGATGATGTCGAGCGCGCAGGTCTCGGAGGCCAGAATCGGACAGCCGTTGAGTTCGCCCAGCACCAGCGGGCGGATGCCGAGCGGATCGCGCGCGCCGATCAGCTTCTTGTTGGTGAGGGCGACGAGGGCGTAGGCCCCTTCGATCTGGCGCAGGGATTCGATAAAACGGTCGATCACCCGCGGGCGGCGCGAGCGCGCCACCAGATGAAGAATGACCTCGGTGTCGGAGGTCGACTGGCAGATCGCGCCGTCGCGGATCAAATCGCGCCGCAGCGTCAGGCCGTTGGTGAGATTTCCATTATGCGCGACCGCCAGGCCGCCGCCGTCGAGTTCGGCAAACAAAGGCTGGACATTGCGCAGGATCGTGCCGCCGGTGGTGGAATAGCGGACATGGCCGACCGCCAGGGAGCCGGGCAGGCGCTCGATCGTCGCGCTGTCGGAAAAATGATCGCCGACCAGACCCTGCCGCCGTTCCGACTGGAAACGCCGTCCGTCGAAAGTGACGATGCCCGCCGCCTCCTGGCCGCGATGCTGAAGCGCGTGCAGGCCGAGCGCGGTAATCGCCGCCGCGTCGGGATGGCCGAAAATGCCGAACACGCCGCATTCTTCGCGCAGGCGGTCGCCCTCAAGATCGAAATCGAGATCGCCGTCTCTGATTGTCGTTAGCGCACTGGAGATGGCGGCCTCGCTTGGTTCATCGCCCGGCCACCAAAATGGGGACCGACGACCCCCTGGTCAAGGCTCGCCGGTTCAAGGCTTGCCGGTTCAAGGTTTGGCCGGCTGCGTTGGCTTGGCCGGCGCGGCGGGCTTGTTGAGGATGGCGTCGAGTTTCTGCTTGTCGGTCGGCGCCATGGCGCCGGCGGGCGGGGCGGGCGCGATATCCGCCTTTTTAGGCGGCGGCGGCGGCGGCGACGTGTCGGCGGGCGG
>DATBZF010000057.1:0-52980 GCA_036513315.1 Roseiarcus sp. | reverse complement strand
ATCCGGGCCTGATTCCGATTGCGAAGGCGGTGTTCGACGAGTACATGACCACCCCGAATCAGATTCATGTGAAGCGCGAGGATGTCCATGTGGTGGCGGAGGATCTGCTGAAGGTGCATGACGGGCAGATCACGGAGCAGGGGCTGCGGCTGAATGTGGATGTGGGGATTCAGTACATCGAATCGTGGCTGCGCGGGAATGGCTGCGTGCCGATTTATAACCTGATGGAAGATGCGGCGACGGCGGAGATTTCGCGCGCGCAGATCTGGCAATGGCTGAAACTCGCCGCCCGCCTCGACGACGGCCGCACCGTGACGCCGGCTTTGTTCAAATCGGTCTACGCGGACGAGATGGCGAGGGTGCGCGAGAGTATCGGCGGCGCTTATGAGACGGGACGCTTCGCCGAGGCGATCGCTCTCTTCTCTGACATGTCGCTGAGCGCCGACTTCGAGGAATTCCTGACGCTGCCGGCGTATCGCCTGCTGGAGTGAGCGGCGGGCGCAGTTGCCGTCATTGCGAGGTCAGGCGAATGACTCATTCGCCTTGGCGCAGCGACGGAGAACTCTAATCCGCGAAACCTTTCATCGCGTCGACGAAGTATCGCGCGAAGCGGGCGCTGTCGATTTGCATACACACATCGGCGTTGCGCCGATCCGCGGTGACATTGCGCCGGCGGTCGGCCACCGTCTGTCCGCGCGTCAGGGCGCCGTTGAGCTCGATATCGACGCACATGCGCTCCATCGTCGCCAGCGAGACATCCTCGGCGATCGCCACCGCGAGCGGATCATGCAGGCCACAGCCGTCAACGCCCGGATACATTTTCGCGTAAGAATCGACATAGAACTGCGCGATTTTCATCATCGTCGCGCCGACCTTGCCGCCCTCGCGCGCGATCTCTGCGCGCATCGCGGCGGTGAGCCGCGTCGGCATCGTCACATCCATGCCGACGAGGACGATTTTGGCGCCGGAGCGCAGCACGATCTGCGCGGCTTCCGGATCGTTCCAGAAATTGGCGTCGGCCATCGGCGAGGGAATGCCCTGGATGCCGGGATGGAAAATCGTGCTGCCCATGATGACGATCTCTTTGAGCAGCGCCGCTATATCGAGCGCCTTGGCGAGCGCGAGCGCGACATTGGTGATGGGGCCGACCGGGCACAATGTGATCGCGCCGGGATTTTCGCGCGCCATGCGGATGATGAGATCGGCCGCGTGTTCGGCGACGGGCTGCGCTTTCGGCGCCGGCAGAATGACATCGCCGAGACCATTGGCGCCATGGACATGATCGGCGCCCTTGACGAACGGGCGCAGCAGCGACCGACCCGAGCCGCGCGCGACGGGAATTTCGGCGCGGCCGGCAAGTTCGAGGATGCGCAGCGTGTTCGCGGTGGCGGTGTCGACATCGGTATTGCCGAACGTCGTCGTCAGGGCTTCGAGGCTTATGCCTGGCCGGGCCAGCGCATAGAGGATGGCCATGGCGTCATCGATCCCGGTGTCGACATCGAGGATCATCCGGCAGGTTTGGGGCATGGGGGCTTTCTCGTGATTACCAGTTTGTCGCCGACGATGCGGCCTTCGCTTCTCGACGTCCGTTGATCGCGTGGTTTCGACTCAACGCGAATCGGATGTCGCTCACGGCGGCGCCAATTCATTGATCGCATGCAGGCGATTATGCGCGAGAGAGATTCGAACTCAAGGACGATCGCAAAGCGATCTCCGCCGGAAGCGGCGACGGCTTCGCCGTCGTCACGTCATTGCAAAGGCCTTAGGGGCGAACACGCGCCGCCATGCGAAACGATGGATCACACTCGATCTGCTCCGTTTAGAGAATCAAGCTTTCGTCACGCCAGCGTCTTATGCCCGCACCCTACCCCGGCGTGAACCCGCGCACGAACGCCATCAGCGCGGCGAAGCCGATCTCGCAATCCTCCAGCGTGATCGACTCCAGCGGATTATGGCTGATGCCGCCCTTACAGCGCATGAACAGCATGCCCGCCGGGCAGAGTGCGCCCATGATCATCGTATCGTGCCCGGCGCCTGACGGCAGCAGCCGCGCGGGTTGGCCGACGCGCTCGACCGCCGCTTTCAGCCCGGCGACGACTTTGGGGTCGCAGACATAGGCGCCCGCCTCATGCGTATGCACGGAGACCAGTTCGACATTGCGCGCCTTGGCGATCGCGATCAGGCGCCGGTCGATATCGGCGACGGCGCGTTGGCGCTGGGCGTCGCGCGGCGCGCGCATGTCGATGGTGAAGCGCGCCTCGCCGGGAATGACGTTGACGGCGCCCGGCTCGACTTCGAGGCGCCCAACGGTGGCGACGAGATCCTCTTCGAGGCTGGCGCGCGCCTCGACCATCAGGATCATTTCGGCGGCGGCGGCGAGCGCGTCGCGGCGCAAATTCATCGGCGTCGCGCCAGCATGGCCGGCGAGGCCGCGCACGGTGCAATGGAAACGCGTCGCGCCATTGATCGCGGTGACGATGCCGATCGGCAGATTCTCCGCCTCCAGCACCGGTCCCTGCTCGATATGCAATTCGACGAAAGCCGCGACATTGCGGCCGCGCAGCGTCGCCACCGCTTCCGGTTCGCAACCGAAATTGGTGAGCGCCTCGCGCATGGTGACGCCGTCGGCGTCCTTCTGGTCGAGCGAAGAGCGCGCGAACAGGCCGGCGAAGGCGCGCGAGCCGGTCAGCGTCGTCGGAAAGCGCACGCCTTCCTCGTCGCCGAACGCGACGATTTCAACGGCGACATCGAGCCGCTCGTTCTTTTTGACGAGTTCCTCGACCACCGCAAGCGCGGCGAGCGCGCCGAGGTTGCCGTCATAGCGGCCGGCGTCGCGCACGGTGTCGATATGCGAGCCGATCATCAGCGCCGGCGCGCCCGGCTGCTTGCCTTCGTAACGCGCCCAGACATTGCCCGAGGCGTCGATCTTTGCGGCAAGGCCGATCTCGCGGCACCAGGCGATATAGCGCTGAGCGGCTTGCCGATGCGCGTTGGAGAGATAGAGCCGCGTCAGGCGGCCTTCCTCGTCGCTGAAAGTCGCGAATTCGTCGAGGCGCGCCATCAGGCGCTGGCCGGGGCTCGTGGTTGCGTCATTCATGTCCCCAAGCCTTCTCAGTTCTGCGCGACTTTATCGCCGGCGAGCCATTTGGCGAGGATCGCGCGCTCTTGCGGCGTCATTTCGGTGATGTTGTTGGGCGGCATCGCATGGCTCATCACCGCCTGCGTCCGGATCGCCGGCGCGTATTTGGCGATATGCTCGGGCGTGTCTAGAAGTACGCCCTTCGGCGCCTCGCCAATGCCTTCGAACACGGGCTCAGGCGTATGGCACATCGAACAGCGCGTCGAAACGACATTGACGACATCGGCGGGCGCTTTGGGCAGATTCGCCGAGGCGATGGCGACCGGCGGCGTAGGCGCAAGGCCGATCACCTCGCGCATGCCGGGCGAGGCCGCCATGCACACCCAGAACGCCGCCCAGATTGCGACCGCCGCGACGAACCACGCCCACCACGGCGCCTTGTCATGATCGCCATGCCACATATTGTAGAAATAGCGCACCAGCGCGCCGGCAATGATGACCAGCGTCACCAGCGCCGGTATCACGCCTGCATTGGAATAAGTCACCGGATAATGGTTCGACAGCATCATGAACAGCACGGGCAGCGTGATGTAATTGTTGTGCGTCGAGCGCTGCTTGGAGGTCTTGCCCCAGGCGGGATCAGGCGTCTGGCCGGCGATCAGCGCGGCGACGGATTTGCGCTGGTTGGGCATGATGATGAAAAAGACATTGGCGGTCATCATCGTCGCCATCAAAGCGCCGGTGTGGATCAGCGCGCCGCGGCCTGAAAAAATCAGCGTGAAGACATAGCTGGTCAGCACGACATAGCCGAAGCCGACCAGCGCCAGAGCCGAGTCGCTTTTGGCGATCGGCGATTTGCACAGAAGATCATAGACGATCCAGCCGAGCGCCAGCGCGACAATGCCAGCGATCGCCGCCTGCCAGGGCGCCAACGGCATCACCGCGGGATCGATCAGGAAAAAGGTCGACTGGCCGTAATAGACCCAGCAGAGCAGGCTGAAGCCTGAAATCCAGGTCCAGTAGGATTGCCATTTGTGCCAGGTCAGATGATCGGGCATCACCGCCGGAGCGAGCGTATATTTGCTCATCTCGTAGAAGCCGCCGCCATGCACCTGCCAGGACACGCCATAGACGCCCGGCTGCATGTTCTTCTGTTTGCGCAGCGAAGCGTCGAGATGCATGAACATGAACGACGAGCCGATCCAGGCAATTGCCGTCGTCACATGCAGCCAGCGCAGCAGCATCGAGCCCCATTCCAGAAAATAGGGGAACCAGGCTTCCATCGACCCCTCCGCTCCGCCGCGCGCCAGGCGCCGCGAATTTGCCAATCGCGCTACGATAGCCCTTCAAGCGGCGGCTTGCCCATCGCCGTTCTCAGGAATATCTTTCTAGAAAATCGGATAATCGCGCGATGATTTCCCTGGAAAATGTCCGCATCTTCATGCGGGCGGTCGAAACCGGCTCGTTTTCGGCGGCCGGACGCAAGCTCCGGCTTTCGCCCTCGGTGGTCAGTTATCGCATCCAGCTCCTCGAAGACCACCTCAACAGCCGCCTGCTGACGCGCACCACGCGCAGCATGAGCCTCACCGAGGCGGGCCGGGTGTTCTTCGACCGCTGCATCGAAGTGGTCGAAGCGGTCGAGCGTGCCGAGGCGAGCGTCGCGCTGGAGGGCGGCGCGGCGCCGCGCGGCAATCTTCATGTGACGACCCCGCTCGGCCTCGGGCGCCGCGTCATCGCCCCGATGCTGGCGCGCTACCGCACCCTGCAGCCGCACACGGAGGTGCGCCTGCGCCTGTCCGACCATCTGCTCGATCTCGTCCAGGAGGGCGTTGATGTCGCGATCCGCATCGCCCGCATGGAGGATTCGAGCTTCACTCTGCGCAAGATCGCCGATGTCCGCCGCCTGCTCTGCGCTTCGCCGGATTATCTGGCCAAACGCGGCGCGCCCGCGATCCCGCAGGATCTGGCGGCCCATGATTGCCTGCTGTTGCGCTTTCCCGGCTCGCAGCAATTTCGCTGGACCCTCGATTTTCATGGTGAGGCGGTGACGATCCCGATCGCCGGGCCGCTCGACGCCGACGACGGCGACGTGCTGACGCAATGGGCGCTCGACGGACTGGGCATCGTCCTCAAGCCCCTCTTCGAAGTCGCGCCGTTGATCGCCGAGGGCAGGCTCGTCGAAGTGCTGCCCGAAGCGCCGCCGCTGCCCGTCACATTGGGCATCCTCTATCCCTCGCGGCGGATGTTGCCGCCACGCACCAAGAGCTTCATCGACCTCTCGGTCGAGGAAATGCGCCGCCATCTGACTAGCCAATTGGCGGTTTTAGGGCCGCAAAAACAAACCGTGCCGGCTTAAAGGCAAGCAGCCGCGCCGCGATAAGCCTTTATTAACCCTATGAATGGCTTAACTTCAGTGTAAAAAGTCTTGGCGTCCTTCCGACGCCGCAGCCCAAGTTTCGGCCCAATTGCGGAGCAGACCCCGCCCGACAGCAAGGCGGGACGGCGCGCCTGACACGCCCAAAGTGCTTCCCTAAAAGCGAGGTTTGCCAGCATGAATCCCGCCGACGTCGCCGCACAGGCGGCCGCCAGCCCCGATACGACGCTGCTATCGATGTTCTGGTCCGCCCATATCGTCGTGAAATTCGTGATGGTCGGGCTGTTGCTCTCCTCGTTCTGGTGTTGGACGATCATCGTCAACAAGACGCTGTTGTTCTCCCGCTTCAAACGTTCGATGGACAAGTTCGAACAGGTGTTCTGGTCGGGCCAGTCGCTGGAGGAGCTCTATGGACAGCTGCAGACGCAGGACAATACCGGCGTCGCCAGTCTGTTCGTCTCGGCGATGCGCGAATGGAAGCGCTCGTTCCAGAACGCGGCCTCCTCCTTCATGGGCCTGCATGCGCGCCTCGAAAAGGTGCTCGACGTGTCGATCGCGCGCGAGGTCGAGCGGCTGGAGTCCAATCTGTTGTTTCTGGCGACCGTCGCCTCGGCCGGACCGTTCGTCGGCCTGTTCGGCACGGTCTGGGGCATTATGACGGCGTTCCGCTCGATCGCGGCGTCGAAGAACACCTCGCTCGCCGTCGTCGCGCCCGGCATCGCCGAGGCGCTGCTCGCCACCGCGATCGGCCTGTTCGCGGCGATCCCGGCGCTGATCGCCTATAACAAGCTGCAGGGCGACGTCGCCAAGGCGCAGGCGCGCATGGAAAGCTTCGCCGACGAATTCTCTTCCATCCTGTCGCGCCAGATCGACCAGCATCTGTCGAACGACAAGGCGGCCTGAAGCCGGAGCGAACCCTAGCGGAGCATAATCATGGGCATGTCGATGGCCGCGGGACGCAAGGGCGGGCGACGTCGTCGCGGCGTGCCGCGCTATGGCGCGATGGCCGACATCAATATGACGCCTTTCATCGACATCATGCTGGTGTTGCTGATCATCTTCATGGTCGCGGCGCCCCTGCTGGCCACCGGCGTCGCCGTCGATCTGCCGCAGACCAAAGCCGGGCCGCTGAATATCGACCAGAAGCCGATCTCGATCGCGATCAATGATCAAGGCCAGTTGTTCCTGATGGATGCGCCGGTCGCCAATGACGAGCTCATCGCCAAGCTGCAGGCCATCGCCAAAGACGGTTTCGACGAGCGCATCTATCTGCGCGCCGACAAGGGCATCATGTATGGCAAGGTCGCCGAAGTGATGGCGTCGCTGACCTCGGCCGGCTATAAAAAGGTCGCCCTCGTGACCGAGACCGACAAGCATTGAGCGGGGCTTTCAAGGGGTGAACGACGAATCGTCGAAATGGGGCATGATCGTCTCGGGCACGCTTCACGCGGCGCTGCTCGCCACGATCCTCGTCGGCTTCGCCGAGGCGCCCAAATTCGACGACGCCGCCGAGAGCTTTCCCGTCGACGCGATCACCCAATCCCAGTTCAACGAAATCATGAAGGGCGAGCATAGCGGCAAGCCGGCCAAGGCCCCTGTCGACAAGCCGGCGCCCAAGCCGATCGAGGCGACCGCGCCGAGCCCACCGGCCGAGCCGGCAAAAGTCGAGCCGCCGGTCCTCAAACATATCGACGATCCGGGTGAGGACCCAACGCCGACGCCGCCGCCCAAGCCTGCCGCCGCGGCCCCACCGCCGCCCCCGCCGCCGCGGCCCGAGGCCGCTGCGCCGCCCCCGCCGCCGCCGCCGGAGGATGCGGAAATCGACCGCGCCACACCGAAGATCGAACCGAAGGCTGCCCCCGCGCCGCCGGCGCCGCCGATGCGCCCGAAGGTCGTCGAGAAGCCGAAAGATCCGACGCCCGACAAGGCGAAGGCCGACAATGTCGCCAAATTCCTTGAGAAGATGAAGGCCGAGGACGAGCAGAAGCCGCCCGCCAAACCGAAATCCGGCGACGCGACGGCCGATCCACCCCGCCAGGCCTATGATCCCAATGCAATCGCCAAGCTGATCGGCCAGGCCAAGCCGGCGCCGAGCCGGCAGATGGCGAGCATGACCGCGCTCGGCTCACCGACGCAGAATGCGCCGCGCATGTCGCCGTCGCTGTCCGCGTCGCTCGACGGCTGGCTGCAGGAGGCCTATCTCGGTTGCTGGACGCAGCCGCCGACCATGCCTGAGGGCATCAGATATGTCGCCCAGGTCCGCGTTTCATTCAACGCCGACGGCTCGCTCTCCGCGGAGCCGCAGCTCGTCAATCCGCCGTCCGATCCGGCCTGGCGCGCCTATGCGGAAAGTTCGATGCGCGCGGTGCTGAAATGCAACCCGCTGCATGTTCCGCCTCAATATGTCCCCTATTTCGAGCAATGGAGGGTCAAGACCGTGCATTTCGATCCTCAGGACGCGCAGGGGTGACGACGCGCCTTCGAGATCGCCGCACGCACGCCAGGCCCGCCGCGCACCAACCGATCAATGCCTAGAGAGACGCTGAACGCTATGAATATGAAAACCATTCTGGTCCGCATCATCGCCGCTGCTCTGGCCTTGAGCCTTGGGCTGCCCGTCGCGGCGCGCGCCGAAGGCGATATTTACGTGCACGCCGGCGCCAATTTTAAGCCCGTGACCATCGCGGTGACGCCGCTGGCGGGCGACGACGGCACGATCAAGCTCAGCGACATCATCACCAATGATTTCGCGCGTTCCGTCTTCCTGCAGCCGATCAGCCCGACGAGTTTTCCCGAGCAGGTCAGCAATCCGGACGGTCGCCCAAATATTGACGCCTGGAAGACAGTCAACGCGCAATTCGTCGTCACCGGCCGCGTCCGCTCCGACAGCGCGCATATCACCGCGGAGTTCCGCCTTTGGGACATGGCGACCGGACAGCAGGTCGCCGGCCAGCAATATGTGACGGAAGCGGCCAATGCGCGCCGCGTCGCCCATCTGATCGGCGACGCGGTGTTCACGCGCATCACCGGCGAGACCGGCTTCTTCGATTCGCATGTCGTCTTCGTCGACGAGAGCGGGTCCGCGCAGAAGCGCCGCAAGCGCCTCGCCATCATGGATATGGACGGCGGCAATGTCCGCTACCTCACCCGCGGCGACGATCTTGTCGTCACCCCGCGTTTCTCGCCCTCGGCCCAACAGATCGCCTATATGTCGTTCGGCAATTCCGACCCGAAAGTCTCACTGTTGAATGTCGAGACGGGCCAGCATGAGGCAGTCGGCAATTTCCCCGGCATGACGTTCTCACCGCGCTTTTCGCCGGACGGCGAGAAAATCGTGATGTCGCTTTCCGAGGGCGCCACGTCGAATCTTTACGCGATGGATTTGCGCACCCACACGACGACGCGCCTCACCGATTCCGGCGCCATCGACACATCGCCATCCTATTCGCCGGACGGTTCACAGATCGTCTTTGAATCCGATCGCGGCGGCGCCCAGCAGATCTATGTGATGAGCGCCAGCGGCGGCCCCGCCAAGCGCATCTCTTTTGGCGACGGACGTTATTCGACGCCGGTCTGGTCGCCGCGCGGCGACACTATCGCCTTCACCCGGCAGAAGGGCGGCAACTTCGGCATTGGCGTGATGAAGCCCGATGGCGGCGGCGAACGCATGCTCACCGACGGTTATCACAATGAAGGCCCAACCTTCTCGCCCAACGGCCTGTTCGTGATGTTCTTCCGCGATGCCGGCGGCGAGGCCGGCTCGAAGATTTTCATGGCCGACATTTTCGGCCATGGCGAGTTCCAGGTGCCGACGCCAGGCTATGCGTCGGACCCCGCCTGGGGACCTCTGCTGAAATGAGCGCTCATCGCCGTTCCGGATTTACGATTCGTCAATTGCGCCGCGATTTAGGCGCACGAATTAACACAGCCTAAGGGGATCGCCCGTTTAATCCGGAGGTCAAACCGGAGGGCGAAATGCTGAAGAACACCATCATCCATTCGGACAGGGACGTGCAGCTCACGCCATCGCCGATCAATCCGGCGTGGATCCTTGAGGGCGAACCGGTCGCACGCAACGCCATCCTCTCACGCAGCGACGACACCACCGCCTGCACGATCTTCTGGGATTGCACCGCCGGCAAGTTCAACTGGCATTATGATTTCGACGAGACCGTCCATATCCTCGAAGGCTCGGTGACCGTCAGCAGCGAGAACACGCCGCCGAAGCGGCTCGAGGCTGGCGATGTCGCCTTCTTCCCGGTCGGCACTGTCGCCCACTGGCATGTCGAGACCTATGTCCGCAAAGTCGCGTTCTGCCGCCGCGTGTTGCCGAGACAGGCCCTGCCTTTGATCAAGGCCCTGCGCTGGGCGCGCGGCCTCGTGCGCCGGCCGGCGGCGTCCGCGGCTTCGCTGATGGAAGCCTGAGCCTTCGAAGCCCGGCCTCGGCCGTCATCTCAACGCTCATCGGCGCCGGTCCTGAGCTCCCGCGAGTCTCGCTGGGAGCATCGGCGCCGGCGCTTTTGATTCGCCAACGTCCAGAAATGCGGCGCGACGCAATCTCGTGGTGGAACGCGTCATGACTCGCACATGTCGCTGCCACGTCAGCCCGGCGACAGAGCCTCGAAAATGAACGAAAATTTAACCGTCGACCGCCAAAAAATGAATGAAATGTGACAGTCCGAAAATTTATTCGCCGCCGATGAAAATAATGCTTGTAAATTGCGACGTTTGATCCAATTACTCAACTGCCCAATACGCACGTGCCTGTGGTCGTGTGTCGGTCGGTGGGGATCCGGACAAGAGGCCGGTTAACCACCCGTTAAACAGACCGGCAGCCGGAGGCAAACCGGCGCACCCCGCCAAACGGGGGACGCGACTTGAAGCAACGACGGACCGGGCTTTTTTGGTCTCTGTTGGCCCTCCAAAGGCCTACAACCGAAGAGGCTTGTCTATCTTGCCGGGCGTGCGGAAGGGATTCATCCCCTCCAAACGATGGCTGTGAACCCTGACGGAAGGCCCTTGGCCGGCCGTTGGATCATCGCCTCGGCGCAGCATCTGATCGAACGTTCGACGCTCGGCGGCCCTTGGCCATCGGCGCGAAGGACGTCCGGTCACGGTGGCGGGTCAACGCTGACGGAACGCGTCTCCAAAGCGCGCCGGCGGTCGCATCGCCTCCGATCCTTTCACTTCGCTTTGCGCGGGATAAGCCGCGCGACGGGGGATGCCGCTATGACGGATCGCATCATGAATTTCCTGGCGAACCATCGCGAGGACGGGCCGCGCCTGGTCGTCGATCTCGACGTCGTGCGCGAGAATTATTACGGCTTCGCCAAGGCGCTGCCGGACACGCGCGTATTCTACGCCGTCAAGGCCAATCCGGCGCCGGAGATCCTCGATCTCCTCGCCCGCCTCGGTTCGTGCTTCGACACCGCGTCGGTCGTCGAGATCGAACAGGCGATGGCTGCCGGCGCCACGGCCGACCGCATCAGCTTCGGCAATACGATCAAGAAGGAGCGCGATATCGCGCGCGCCTATGAACTCGGGATCCGTCTGTTCGCGGTCGATTGCGAAGCTGAGGTCGAGAAGATCGCGCGCGCCGCGCCAGGCTCGAAAGTGTTCTGCCGCATCCTCTGCGACGGCGCCGGCGCCGAATGGCCGCTGTCGCGCAAATTCGGCTGCGCGCCCGCCATGGCGGGGCGGGTGATGGAGCATGCCCATCGCCTCGGCCTTATCGCCCATGGCCTGTCGTTCCATGTCGGCTCGCAGCAGCGCAACCCGCGCATGTGGGACGGCGCGCTGAAGGCCTCCGCCCAGATATTCAAGGATCTCGGCGAGAAGGGCATCAACCTCGGCATGATCAATCTCGGCGGCGGCTTCCCGACCCGATATCTCAAGGAAGTGCCGGGCGTGAAAACCTACGGCCAGACGATTTTCCGCGCCTTGCGCAAGCATTTCGGCAATTGCATTCCCGAGACGATCATCGAACCGGGACGCGGCATGGTCGGCAATGCCGGCATTATCGAGGCCGAGGTCGTGCTGATCTCGAGGAAGTCGGACGAGGACCAGCAGCGATGGGTCTATCTCGATATCGGCAAGTTCAACGGCCTGGCTGAGACGATGGACGAGATGATCCGCTATCCCATCCGAACCGGCTATGACGGCGATGCAATGGCGCCCTGCGTTATCGCCGGGCCGAGCTGCGATTCGGTAGACGTGCTCTACGAGAAGGAGCCCTATCTCCTTCCCGTCAGCCTCGAAATCGGCGCCAAAGTGCTGATCGAGGGAACGGGCGCCTATACGACCACCTATTCGGCCGTCGGCTTCAATGGCTTCCCGCCGCTGAAGTCCTACGTGATCTGAACAGGTTTTTCTCCCGACCGGCGGGAGAGGCGTGAAACGCTGAGGGAGGGCCGCGCGCCCTCTTGAGACCCGGGGGCAGCTCCCCGGCTTCCGCAACCGCCCCCCGTCCCCGAACGGCCTGTCGGCTCGCGCCTGCTTGCCGCGCGGGTCGTCACGCGCACTCTTTGTTCTGGAGGCCCAGATGACCTTCTCGCTCGACGCCGCCCTCTCCGCCACCCCCGCCGGTCTGACGATGCCGCGCGCCTGCCAAGTGCGCATCGGCGAGGAAAGTCCATTCGACGCCGCCGCCCGGGAGGCGCTGCTCGACGAAGCGTTCGGACTCGCCCGCGCGGAGAAGACGAGCGCGCGTCTGCGCGAGGGCCGGCTGCCCGCGCAGGGCCTCTCGCTTGTTGCGCGCGAGGGGGGCGAACTCGTCGGCGCCTTGCGTTGTTGGCGTGTCCAGGCGGGCGGGCGCGCCGCGCTGCTGCTCGGCCCGTTGGCGGTCGCCAAATCCCACCGCTCGCTCGGCATCGGCGCCAGGCTTATGCGCGAGGCGCTGTGGCGCGCCGCGATGCTCGGCCACAAAGCCGTGCTGTTGGTCGGCGACGCGCCCTATTACGCGCGTTTCGGCTTCGACGCCTCGCTCACCGCCGGGCTCGCCCTGCCCGGCCCGGTCGATCGCGCGCGTTTCCTCGCCTTTGAGATCGAGCCCGGCGCGCTCGACGGCGCCGAAGGCATGGTGGTCGCCAGCGGCGAGCGAGGCGCCGTTCGACGACGCTTGCCGCAAAGGTTGAAACAGGCGGCGTGAACGGCCGTCCCTTGCAGATAGCGCCAATTGTCCCATATAATCGCCTATAACTAGGACAAAGGAGCTGACAATGGCGCGAGCAAGACGAGAGGCGTCCGCAGCCAGGTCGCCGCGGGAGCCGGCGGCGGCTGGCGCTGAGGCGCCAGCTTTTTCCGCGCTGGCGGCGCCTTTTTCCCGCCTTATCGACGCCGGCGGCAGGATCGAAATCGCCGAGGTCGCCGATAGTTTCGGCATGTCGAAGAGCCAGCTCGCCGAGACGATCGGCCTCGGACGCGAGACGCTTTACAAGGCGGCGCGCGCTGAGGCGGCGAGGACGCAGAGCCGGGTGCGCGAAATGCTCGAAATCATCGGCCGTATCTCGGCATGGGCGGGGGGCAAGGAACAGGCGATGGCCTGGTACCGCGCCCAGCCGATACCCGCTTTCGGCGGCAGGACCGCCGAATCCCTCGTCAAGTCAGGCCAGGCCGGACCCTTGCGCGACTATCTCGACCATATCGCGATGGGCGGATTTGCTTGAAATTTCAGGGGACCTGCTATCGCGCCCATGATCCCCGATGGTCGTTCAAGCCGCTTTCGGGCGACGGCGCCGCCATCCACGGCGGCAGGTTCAATCCGAGGGGCGTTCCTGCGCTTTATCTCGCCCTCGATCCGATCGGCGCGGTCAGGGAAGCCAACCAGGGCTTCGCGCATAAGATCGAGCCTTGTGTGCTCTGCGCCTATGAGGTCGATTGCGAGGATATCGTCGATCTCAGGACGGACGAAGCGCGCGCCGCGCAGAACATTGCAGCGCTGGATATGGCCACGGGCTGGTTTTCGCTCCTCGCCGAAGGCGGCGAACCGCCCTCATGGCGCATCGCGCGCCGGCTGTTCGGCGAAGGCGCGGCGGGAATACTGGCGCCGAGCTACGCCCCCGGCGCGAAGCCGGCAGACCACAATCTCGTGCTGTGGCGCTGGGGCGAAAAGCTTCCGCACCGGATCGCGGTTTTCGATCCGAGCGCGCGCCTGCCCAAAGATCAGCTCTCCTGGCGCTGACGCCCCCTTCTCTCGCGAAGCGGGAGAAGGGAGCGTCGCGGCTTGTCTCACCCTAGCGCCCCTGCTACCACCGCCCACAAATCTGAATTCCCGACATCTACAAGGACCATTCAGCGCATGGCGCAACAATTCGTCTATCACATGAAGGGCCTCACCAAGACCTGGCCGGGCGGCAAGAAGGTGCTCGAAAACGTGCATCTCTCCTTCTACCCCACCGCCAAGATCGGCGTGCTCGGCGTCAACGGCTCGGGCAAGTCGACGCTGCTGCGCATCATGGCCGGCATCGACACCGAATTTAACGGCGAAGGCTTCATCGCGGAAGGCGCGCGCGTCGGCTATCTCCCGCAGGAGCCGCATCTCGATCCCGACCTTGGCGTGCGCGGCAATGTGATGCTTGGCGTCGCGGCCAAGCAGGACATTCTCAATCGCTATAACGAACTGGCGATGAATTATTCCGACGAGACCGCCGACGAGATGACGCGGCTGCAGGACGAGATCGAGGCGCAGGGCCTATGGGATCTCGACAGCCAGGTCGAACAGGCGATGGACGCGCTCGGCTGCCCGCCCGACGAGGCCGATATCGACAGCCTTTCCGGCGGCGAGCGCCGCCGCATCGCGCTGTGCCGGCTGCTGCTCGAAAAGCCCGACATGCTGCTGCTCGACGAACCAACGAACCATCTCGACGCGGAGACGGTCAACTGGCTCGAAGGCCATTTGCGCCAATATCCCGGCGCCATCCTGATCGTCACCCACGACCGCTATTTCCTCGACAATGTGACGGGGTGGATTCTCGAACTCGATCGCGGCCGCGGCATTCCCTACGAAGGCAATTATTCCTCCTGGCTGAAGCAGAAGCAGAAGAGGCTGGAGCAGGAGGGCCGCGAGGAAGAATCGCGCCAGCGCGCGCTGGAAGCCGAGAGCGAATGGATCGCCTCTTCGCCCAAGGCCCGCCAGACCAAATCGAAAGCGCGCATCCAGGCCTATGACGAACTCGTCAAGAAACAGAACGACAAGGCGCCGACCACCGCGCAGATCATCATTCCCGTCGCCGAACGGCTCGGCAACAATGTTATCGACTTCGAAGAACTTTCGAAGGGCTTCAGCGACACGCTGCTGATCGACAAACTATCGTTCCGCCTGCCGCCCGGCGGCATCGTCGGCGTGATCGGCCCCAACGGCGCCGGCAAGACCACGCTCTTCCGCATGATCACCGGCCAGGAGAAGCCGGATTCGGGCGCGATCAAGATCGGCGAATCCGTGCAGCTCGGCTATGTCGATCAGTCGCGCGACGCGCTCAACGACAAGAAGAACGTCTGGGAGGAAATCTCGGGCGGCCAGGACATCATCTATCTCGGCAAGCGCGAGATCAATTCGCGCGCCTATTGCTCGACCTTCAATTTCAAAGGCGCCGACCAGCAGAAGAAAGTCGGCATGCTGTCAGGCGGCGAACGCAACCGCGTGCATCTGGCCAAAATGCTGAAGGGCGGCGCCAATCTGCTGCTGCTCGACGAGCCGACCAACGATCTCGACGTCGACACTTTGCGCGCGCTCGAAGAAGCCCTGCTCGACTTCGCCGGCTGCGCCGTCATCATCTCGCATGATCGCTTCTTCCTCGACCGCATAGCCACCCATATCCTCGCGTTCGAGGGCGACAGCCATGTCGAATGGTTCGAGGGTAACTTCGCCGATTACGAGGAAGACAAAAAGCGCCGCCTCGGGATCGACAGCGTCATCCCGCATCGGCTGAAGTACAAGAAGTTCTCGCGGTAGCGGGTGGGCGATTGACCGACGAGTCGCCGCGCCATCGCGAGGAAGCGAAGCGACGAAGCGATCCAGACGAGGCTGACAGGGCTCAGTCTGGATCGCTTCGTCGCTTCGCTCCCTCGCGATGACGGGCTGCGGTTTTCGGTCTGTTCGCCTCACGCGCCAAATATCGACCAGTTCATCCGTTTGGCCAGCATTTCCAGCGCGATGGCGCCGAGATGCGAGTTGCCGCTGGCGTCGAGGCCGGGCGACCATACGGCGATCGAGGCTTTGCCGGGAACGACAGCCAATATGCCGCCGCCGACGCCGCTCTTGCCCGGCAGGCCGACGCGATAGGCGAATTCCCCCGAGCCGTCGTAATGGCCGCAGGTCAGCATCAGCGCATTGATGCGCCGCGCGCGCTCAGCCGAGACGACGGAAAGGCCGGTCGCCGGATTGCGCCCGGAATGGGCGAGATAGCGCCCCGCCATGGCGAGCTGGCGGCACGACATGGCGATCGCGCAATGATGGAAATAGACGCCGAGGGTGTAGTCGACGGGATTGTCGAGCACGCCGAAGGATTGCATGTAATTGGCCAGCGCGATGTTGCGGAACCCCGTCTGCTTCTCCGATTGCGCGACCGCCTTGTCGATGGTGATCGAATGGTCCTGCGCGACGAATTGCATGAAGCGCAGGATCTCGGCGAGCGCGACGCGCGGCTCGTGGCCGGAGAGGATGGCGTCGGTGACGGCGATCGCGCCGGCATTGATGAAAGGGTTGCGCGGCACGCCCTTCTCGCGCTCGAGTTGGACGATCGAATTGAACGGGCTGCCGGAAGGCTCGCGCCCGACCCGCCGCCACAGACGATCGCCGACCATGCCGAGCGCCAGCGTCAGCGTGAAAACTTTCGAAATGCTCTGGATCGAGAACGGAACCTCGCTGTCGCCGGCGACGACGGCGCGCCCGTCCGCCTCGATCACCGCGATGCCGAAGGCAGCAGGGTCGATGCGCGCAAGTTCTGGAATGTAGCTCGCAACCACGCCGCGATGGGTCCGCGCCGCCATTTCGGCGGCAATATCGCGCACGGTCGCGTCAAGGTCGGTCAAGGCTCGCTCGCTTGTCTTAACGTTGCGGGGAACGGCTCATAGCCGATCGGCCGCCAGACATGAAGCCTTGGCAAGATCGGCGCCGGAAAACGGCAGGCGCGGCGATGACGCGGCGTGCACGCTTTTTGATCTTGCACTGCACAATTCGGTCTGCTATCAAACACCTCGTATATAAAGCACAATTGCACTTAGTCTGATATGACAATGTTATAAATGTTGCCTTAGCCGATCGCCGCGGGAGATCGCAAGCCCTCGGCCGTCGCGAACTGTTTTGTCTTCCGGAAGCAGGAGATGACATGCCAGTCCAAACAGCAATCGTCCGCCTCGCGAATTCTCTCCACGTGCTCGTCGAGCGGCACATCTTTCATTCCGATCGCGATAGCGTGATCCTGATCAACGGAGCGTTCGCGACGACTGCGTCGTTTGGGCAGACGATCAGATACATGAGCGAGCGGTACAACGTTCTGTGCTTCGATCTTCCCTACGCCGGCCGGTCACGGCCACACAATAAGCGGTCGTTTCTGCTCAACATAGATGACGAGGTCGACAACCTGCTCGAACTGATTTGCCGGTTCAAGCCGGGATATCTCTGTTCGGCGTCGTGGGGAGGGATGGCCGCGATGCTGGCGCTCTCGCACGGCGCTACCGACGCGAGGTGTCGGCGTTGATCCCCGGTCTCTACTGAAGCCACGACGATACGCGATGACTCTGACGATCGCCACTGCGAAATGACGACACTGGGCGCACTGATCGTACTTTTCCACCCAGGCGAGGAGGGGCTTGCGCACGCCGTTTCGCTGCGTGGGCGCTGCAGCGCGATGCTCGCAATCGATAACTCGCCGCAGCCCGACGTCGCAATGGAGGCGGTGCTCGGCGCTTCAGACGTACCGCTGCTGCACAACGGCAACCGGGACGGCATTGCCGGCGCATTGAATCGCGGCTTGGCTCAGCTCTTCGCGGCGGGCGCCGATGCGGTTGCGCTATTCGACCAGGATTCGACACCCCCGCCCGAATTCTTCAACGTCATGCACGGGATGTGCGACGCTCTCGGCTCGCAGCCCTTCATGCTTGGCCCGCGCATATACGATGACAACGAAGAGCGCTTCCTGCCCGAGATCATTATCGACGGCCCGCGGGTGCGGCGACTTCGGCTGGACCCGGGCGCCCGCGCGCAGCGCTGCTCATTCATGATAACCTCAGGATGCGTGTTGTCGCGAAATGCGTTCGAGACGCTCGGAACATTCGCCGAATCACTTTTTATCGACCACGTCGATACCGAATATTGCTTCCGGGCGTTGCTGCACAATGTTCCGCTCTATGTGATGCCTCTCCTTGTTCTGTCCCACAGAATCGGCGCCAAGCGGCGGCATCGGTTTGGGCCATTCACGTTGACGGCGGGCAATCACGCACCCGCGCGAAGGTACTACTCGGCCCGCAACGCCATGTATATCGCCTTGACATACGGGCGACGTTTTCCACCCGCGTTCATTCCTAACCTGCTGACGCTTTCGCAGGTCTTTCAGGTTTTGCTGTGCGAGGCGGACAAGCTCGCCAAGCTCCGCGGCATCATGATGGGAATCGCGGACGGCCTGTTCGGCCGGCTCGGTCCCCTCGAAACGGCGCGTCCGAAGCTTGCCGCGTGGCTCGCTCATCGGATCGGGAATGAATGAGCGATACGGCGCATAATATCATGCCTCGGCGCGGCTCTGTTCGACATGGCCTTCGGGTTGACGAGCGTAGCGGATAGGATGCGAGTTGCGCCGATCGCGCGCCGCGACGACGCCTATTGTCGGCGCTGGCGCCAGCCATTAGGTTAGGCCTCGCGCCCCGGCGTTTAGCGAGGAGCGGCATGGCCACCGGCGACGATCTTCGACGCATCGCGTTATCGCTCGAAGGCGTCAGCGAGGCCCCGCATTTCGATCGCGCGGCGTTCAAGGCCGCGCGTATCTTCGCGACCCTGGCTCCCGACGGGAAGACCGCGAACCTTAAATTCACGCCGGATGAGCAGGCGTTCAAATGCCTCCTTGCGCCCGACGCCTTCGCGCCGCTCCCCAACGCCTGGGGCCGGCAAGGCTCGACCGTCGCGCAATTATCCGCCCTGGACGAGGAGAGCTTGCGCGCAGCGTTGGAAATGGCGTGGCGTCATGCGCGCTTCGTCAAACGAAAACGGAAATGATGGACTTGAGTTCGCTTTTCCGTCGCCCTACCCATGATGATCAGGCATCGCCGCGAAAGGCGCGCCTTAAACACACGAGAGTTCTTTGATGGCCAAACCGCTGATTGTCGTCGACCCCCAGCCGAGAGGCCTCGATGAGATTTTCGACGCGCCGACGCGCGCCAGATTCGAACGTCTCGGCGAATTGATCGTCCATGACGGCGCGGGCCGCATGCCGGCGGAACGGCTGGAACGCTATCTGCCCGAGATGACGCTGCTGATCGGGCAGACCGACATGCCGACGGAGCGGCTCGATCGCGCCAGAAATCTGCGCGCCATCATCAATGTCGAGACCAATTTCCTGCAGAACGTCGATTACGAGACCTGTTTCCAGCGCGGCGTTCATGTGCTGGCGCCGAGCTCGGCCTTCGCGCGGCCGGTGGCGGAAATGGCGCTTGGCATGGCGATCGATCTTTGCCGCGGCGTCACCGCCGCCGATCGCGCATTCCGGGCGGGCGACGAAAAATGGCTGCTGGACGGCGCGCAGGGTTGCTTTTCGCTGTATGGCGCTTCTATCGGTCTCATCGGCTTTGGCGATCTCGCCCGCGCCTTCACGCCGCTGACGATACCTTTCGGCTGCAAGGTCAGGGCCTATGACCCCTGGGTGTCCGACCATTTCATGGCGGGATTTGGCGTGAGCGCAGCCTCGCTCGACGAAGTCCTGTCGACCTCGCGGGTGATCTTCATCTTCGCCGGCGTCACCAGCGAGAACCAGGGATTCCTCGGCCGGCGCGAGTTCGAACTGATTGAGAAGGGGTCGGTCGTTCTGTTGATGAGCCGCGCCGCCGTCGTCGATTTTCCCGAGTTTTTGCGCCAGATCGAAAGCGGGCGCTTCCGCGCCGCCAGCGACGTCTATCCCCTCGAGCCGGCGCCGGCGGATGATCCCGCCCGCAAGGTCGAGGGTCTGCTGCTATCGCCCCATCGCGCCGGCGCGCTGCCCGATTCCTTGTTCGAGATCGGTCGCCAGACGGTCGCCGACGCCGAATTGATCCTGCGCGGCCTGCCGCCGCTGTCGTGTCGACGCGCCCAGCGCGAAACCGTCGGGCTTTCGCGCAGCAAGCCGGTCGAGGCGCCTTGACGGGCGTTCCTATCGACGCGCAAAAGCCGAAAGATCAGCCAGCGCCTCGGCGGGCAGCCGCCATTCGCGCGCCGCCGCGATCACCGCCGCAAGGTAATCGGCGCGCACGCGTCCCGGGCCGGCATTGGCCCCGACATAGACGAGCGCCCGCTTGGGACCTGTCGCGGCGACGACGCTCTGCGAAATCTTGACGTAGAGGCCTTCGCGCACGCCCTCGAAGCGATCGAGCGCGGCGACATCGGCGAGCGCCACATCCCACAAGATTCCATGCACTGTCGCCCGCGTATCGCGCATGACGTTCAGCCAGCCCTCACGCATCGCCACCAGGCGATGGCGCATCAGGCGCGCAGGGCCGACCGGCTTCGAACGGGGACAGCGCAGCGCCATCGCCGCGACATCCATATTGGCCCCATAGGCGAAAGTGAGCGGCACTGTGAGAACTCCTACGAGAGCATCGATGGCGTGGACTTTGCCGCACCCACCGTCTTGGCCGGGCTTGCCCCACGGCTGTCCGGTTGCGCTAAAAAGTCCCGTCACGCGAGGCAATCTAGACTAGAGGGAATAGAACCTCTCGGCGTCTTGGCCGGGCTTGTCCCGGCCATCCACGCCGCGCCGTTGCAAGAAACATTCGAAGTTGGCGGCTTCCGCACGGCGTGGATGCCCGGGACAAGCGCGGGCACGACGCGCGGGGGTTGTGTGCGACTTAAGATTTACGACCGATCTTGCTGAACCGGACAGCCGTGGCACAAGGCCGGGCATGACGTGCCAGGGTTGCAAAAGGTGAAGTATTGCAACCGAATTCTTTTCCTCGGACAGCGCTGCAAGGGACGGGGGCGCAAGCGGAGGTACGCGCGAGAGATATTAAGCACGCTGTTTTATTGATCCTGTCGGGATGTTCTTCGTTGCATTCTCACGTGCTCGTTAGTCACTTCTTCATATTTCACGCTTTACTAACGGATATGTTTCGGGAGGAGCTAACTCTCATGGCACGTGAGCGTCGAAAGAATTTTCGAGTTGAATGGAATTCCGAGGCGTCGATCTACGATTTTGACGGCGACTGGACTTACGCCTGCGTCGTAAAGGACTTTTCGAATGGCGGCGCAAAAATCACTGGGGTGCCGGTTCACGACCTACCGGATCGATTTATGCTACGCTTTCTTCGAGGTCCGAACGGCGCGCGGGGGTGCCACGTCCTATGGCGCTCTCCCGACACGCTCGGGGTTGAGTTCACGGATGCAGTCATGGAAGGCGCACGAAAGACGCGGCGTATCTCGCGCGACGTGAACGTCTAGGAGTGGCGACTGTGACGAGCGCTCGTGACTACCCGTGCCGTCCATTGCCTTGGGACATCCGCGCGTTTTCAATGATTTAGATGATGGCCGCTAGGCTCGGGCAATCACAAAGTCTCGGCGGCCGAAGTTTGTGGATCTAGCGGTCCCACATTCGAGCCGGGGGGCGGCGCCAATTAGGCGACCCTTGACGCCGGGCGCGATAGAGCGCCTCGCCGCGGCGATTGATCCGACTGGCGCGCCAATCAAATATTTGCGACAAGTCGTCAGCGCGGTTGAGCGAATCTCGCCGCGTTCTGTTGTCGCATCCGCCGCGGCGGCGCGGCTCCGCGCGGAGCTGAGAAAAGAGCGGCCTGGAATTGAGGAACGCTCATGCAGTTACGCCGTCCCTGGTACGCGGTGCTTTACGTTCAGGTGCTGATCGGCATCGTCCTGGGTGGGATCATCGGCGCCCTGGGCGCCTATGATCCCTCGTTCAAGGCGTTTGCGACCAGCGATTGGATGAAAGCGCTCGGCGACGGCTTCGTCAGTCTCATCAAAATGGTCATCACGCCGATCATTTTCTGCACGATCGTATCGGGCGTCGCCCATATCAAGGACGCGACCAGCGTCGGGCGTATCGGCGTCAAAGCGCTCGTCTATTTTGAAGTCGTCTCGAGCTTTGCGCTGGCGATCGGCTTGCTCGTCGGCAACATTGTTCGCCCGGGCGCCGGCGCCAATGGAACGCCGGACGCCAATGCGGTGGCGAGCTACGCCAAGCAGGCGGCAGAGATGAAGCCCGTCGACTTCGTGCTGCACATCATTCCCGACAGCGTCGTCGGCGCGTTTGCGCGGGGCGATGTCCTCCAGGTGCTGCTGTTCGCCATTCTGTTCGGCTTCGCCCTGATGTTTCTGGGCCAACGCGGCGACGCTTTGCGCTCCCTGATCGACGATCTCGCCAGAGCGATGTTCGGCGTCATCAATATCGTCATGCGCGCCGCCCCGATCGGCGCGTTCGGCGCGATGGCCTATACGATCGGCGTCAATGGGCCGAAATTCTTCGGCAATCTGTTTTTCCTGATCGCGACATTCTACGCGACGTCGCTCATCTTTGTCGTGATCGTGCTGGGGATCATCGCGCGGCTCGTCGGCTTCAACATTTTCCGCTATCTCTCGTTCATCAAGGATGAATTGCTGATCGTGCTCGGCACCTCATCTTCGGAAAGCGCGCTGCCGCAATTGATGGAAAAGCTTGAAAAGCTCGGCTGCTCGAAACAGGTGGTCGGGCTGGTCGTGCCGACCGGCTATTCCTTCAATCTCGACGGCACCAATATCTATATGACGCTGGCGACCCTGTTCATCGCCCAGGCGCTCGGCGTCGAACTGACGCTCAGTCAGCAATTGACGATCCTGGTCGTCGCCATGCTGACATCGAAGGGCGCATCGGGCGTGACGGGCGCGGGCTTCATTACGCTGGCCGGCACGCTGGCTGTCGTCAATCCGGCTTTGGTGCCCGGCATGGCGATGGTTCTGGGGGTCGACAAGTTCATGTCGGAGTGCCGCGCCTTGACCAATATCGTCGGCAACGGCATTGCGACGATCGTCATCTCCGCCTCGGAAGGCGAGCTCGACCGCGCCAAACTGAACGACGCGTTGCGCCGCGACGAGCCTGACTCCGAAGCCACCGCTGTCGCGCCGGCATAGAACATGATGCGATCGGATCGGCTCGAGAATGACAGCGGGTCACCCTAAAATCATCGCGCTCCAGTGGCGGATGAGGGAAATGACCGATAGCAGATTTCCTCATTGTTTGCATGGCGGAGCGGGGCGCGAGAGCAATTCGAAGTCAAGGACGATTGCGAAGCGATCGCCGCCGAAGGCGGTGCGCTTCGCGCATCCTTGAGTTCGAATTGCTCTCGCGCATAATCGCCTCCATGCAATCAATGAGATTGTGGCGCCAGGCGGGGCGGCCGCTACTTGTATCTTTCTTCACTGCGCTCGTATCTCGCGTCAGGCGGTAGACTCACTCCGCCGTCATTGCGAGGTCAGGCGAATGACTCATTCGCCTTGGCGCAGCGACGAAGCAATCCAGACTGAGCTCCGTCGGCCTCGTCTGGGTTGGTTCTTGAGGCGAATGCGAAGCATTCGTCTAGACTACCGCTCGCAATTTTGTAGGTTCACGGTTCAGGATGCGAGACAATAGCTTCGGGTTTATCGCCCCTACTGACTTCGCTATTGAGCCATTGTTCGCATGGAGGCAATTCTTTCACCGCTGAGACCTTTGTCAATGACGACCGCGAAAGCGGTCGCCGCCTTCGGCTTTGGCCTGAAAGGCCATCATTGACAAAGGTCTCAGCGGTGAAACAAGCTCCGCCATGCGAAACGATGGATCACACTCGACCGTTTCAGTTGTCGTTGGTCTCGCGCTGGCGCGGCCCACGCCTTCTTCCTGAGAACCGGCCCGGACCTCCTTCCTATTGGAGGCCCGATCAACGAAATTGTGAACCTGCACAACAATGACGGCGAAGCGGTTCCAATAGAAAGCGGCACGCTCTAGATCGTCTTCTCGCTCGACGTGCAGAGATCGGCGACCACGCAGCCGCCGCACAAGGGGCTGCGCGCCTTGCAGGTGTAGCGACCATGCAGGATCAGCCAGTGGTGAGCATGGCGCATGAACCGGGCGGGGATGATCTTGAGGAGCCCGGTCTCGACTTCGAGCGGGTTTCGGCCTTTGGCGATCGGGATGCGGTTGGAGACGCGAAACACATGCGTGTCGACGGCGAGCGTTTCCTCGCCGAAAGCGATATTGAGCACGACATTGGCGGTCTTGCGCCCGACCCCGGGCAGCGCCTCGAGCGCCTCGCGGTTATTGGGAGTCTCGGCGCCATGATCGGCGATCAAAGCCCTTGAGAGCGCGATGACATTTTTGGCCTTGGTCCTGTAAAGCCCGATCGTCTTGATCTTTTCGGCAAGTCCGGCCTCGCCGAGCGCCAGCATTTTCTGGGGGCTGTCGGCGACCGCGAATAATCCGCGGGTCGCCTTGTTGACGCCGACATCGGTCGCCTGGGCGGACAGCACTACCGCGACGAGCAGTGTGAAATGATTGACATATTCGAGCTCGCCCTTGGGCTCCGGCATGGCGGCGGCGAAACGCTCGAAAATCGCCTCCACCCGCGCCGCATGAGCCGAGCGCGCCGGCGCCTTGCGTCTCGCCGCGACGCGCGCCGCTGCTGATTTTTCCGGCTTTCCCCGCTCCACGTCAGCCTTATAATGAGCCTCCGCGACACCGCCAAGAGCGTTCACCAACGCTCGTGAAGCGAGGACGGAATGGACGATCTCCAGCGCGCCTATGAAGCCCCGCTGTTTGACGCGCGGCTCAATCCGCATCGCTCGCTCGGGCGCAGCGGCTTTCGTAAGCTGATGATCGCGGTTTTTGTTTTCAGCGCCTTGTTCAGCCTGCCGTTCTATCTGATGGGGGCATGGCCGATCGTCGGCTTCATGGGGCTCGACGTGCTGGCGCTCTATATCGCGTTTCGCGCCAATTTTCGCGCCGCCCGCGCCTATGAAGAATTGCGTCTGACCTCGCTCGAACTGCTTTTCGCCCGCGTCAGCATGCGGGGCGCGCGGCGCGAATGGCGCTTCAATCCCTCCTGGGTCCGTTTCGAGCGCGTCGAGCACGAGGAGTTTGGCACGCAGCGTCTTGCGCTGGTCAGCAGGGGGCGCAGCGTCGAGGTTGGCGCTTTTCTGGGGCCCGATCAGAAGGCCGAACTGGCTTCGAAATTCGCGCCCGCCCTGGCGCAGGCGCGGCGCGGTCCGCGAGTGGGCGATTAAGGGCGCTTTGTTTCTCGTTGGGATCGTATGCGCGTCATCGCGAGGGAGCGGAGCGACGAAGCGATCCAGGCTGAGCTCTGTCAGCCTCGTCTGGATCTTCGTCGCTCCGCTACCGTAACGGCAGCCGACACCGTGGCGCGCTGGCGTCGGGCTCGCGCCGCGGTCGAGTGTGATCCATCGTTTCGCATGGCGGAGCGTGTTTCACCGCTGAGACCTTTGTCAATGATGGCCTTTCAGGCCACCGCCGGAGGCGGCGACCGCTTTCGCGGTCGTCATTGACAAAGGTCTCAGCGGTGAAAGAATTGCCTCCATGCGAACAATGGCTCAATAGCGAATTCGGTAGGGGCGATAAACCTGTCGAAGCCGTTGTCTCGCATCCTGAACCTCCTCCCATATTGGAGGCCCAATCAACGAATTCGTGAACCTGGACAGCAATGACGGCGATCGTCGCTCTCAAGGTGGGGCGGCGACCCCTTCGACGAGAATGAGATTGCGGCTCAGCGCCTCGTCGCGTACTTCGAGCGCGGAGGCATATTCGGGCGATCGATACCAGGTTTGCGCCTGTTCGGCGCTGGGGAATTCGACGATAATGATCGTCCGCGGCGTCCAGTCTCCCTCCAGCGGCGAGATCGCGCCGCCGCGCGCGAGATAGCGGCCGCCGTATTGCGCGATCGAAGCGGCGGCCCGAGTGCGATAGATTTGCATCGCCTCCTCATCGCGGATGGAGACGTCGGAGATGATATAGGCGGACATGATGAACCTTTGAACCAACACGACGAAGTCACAGGCTATCGCCTGATAGCGTCACGATCCAGCGGAGGAATCAGTCGAACCAGCAACGATGTCCGCGCGTAGCGACGAGAGTTCATTGATTGCATGGAGGCAATCATGCGCGAAAGGCATGCAAACAGTGAAGGATGCCGCCCCCACGCGCATCGCGGATCAGCCCGCTCCGGCCTCCTCAGAACGCGACCTTGTCGCCGCCTTTCAGTTCGAGGATTTCGCGCGCCTCGTCGGGCGTCGCCACCGCGAGGCCGAGGCCCTCGATGATCTGGCGCGCGGCGCGCACCTGCTGGGCGTTGGATTCAGCCAGCCGGCCGGGACCGGCCCATAGCGAATCTTCGAGGCCGACGCGCACATTGCCGCCCATCGCGGCCGCCTGGGCGGCGATCGGCAATTGACTGCGCCCGGCGCCGAGCACGGACCATCGATATTGATGGCCGAACAGGCGGTCCGCGGTCCGCTTCATATGCATAACATCCTCGGGATGCGGACCGATGCCGCCGAGAATGCCGAACACCGTCTGCACGAACAGCGGCGGCTTGACGAGGCCGCGTTCTAGGAAATGCGCGAGATTGTAGAGATGGGCGGTGTCGTAGCATTCGAACTCGAAACGCGTGCCGGCGTCGCCAAGGACGCCGAGCACGAACTCAATGTCCTTGTAAGTGTTGCGGAAGACGAGATCGCGCGAATTCTCCAACGCTTGGCGCTCCCAATCGTGCTTGAAATTCTTGAACCGGCCGAGCATCGGGAACAGGCCGAAATTCATCGAACCCATATTGAGCGAAGCGACTTCCGGCTTGAACGTCTCGGCCGGCTTCACGCGTTCCTGCACGGTCATATAGGGCGCGCCGCCGGTCGTCAGGTTGATGACCGCGTCGGTCGCCTGCTTGATGCGCGGCAGGAAGCGCGCGAAGGCCTCCGGGCTCTGGTCCGGCCTGCCGGTCGCAGGATCGCGCGCATGAAGATGAACGATCGCGGCGCCCGCCTCGGCGGCGCCGATCGCGGCGGCGGCGATTTCGTCAGGCGTGACCGGCAGATGCGGCGACATCGACGGCGTATGGATCGCGCCGGTGACCGCGCAGGTGATGATGACTTTTGCATTCGCCGCCATGTGTCGAACTCGCTTTCCTTTCAGGATTCGTTCAGCGACCGATCTCGCGATCGACGCGCCGCTTATGCGCCGCGAGCGCCATCAGGCGGCGATCGCGCCAGGCCTGCCGCTCGACGAGGCGATCGGCCGGCAAAGCGGCGCGGCGATCAGCCTCGATCGCATCGAGAACCGGACCACCCCAATCGGCGCGCCACTGCACGCTCTCGAAAATGTTGGAATAGACCGACTGGTAGCGCTCGACGTAATCGCGCACGCCGGCCGGCGCATTGAGGTCGATGGTCTCGAACGGGCCGATGAAGGACCAGCGCAGGGCCAAGCCATCGCGCAGGCCGATATCGATATCCTCGGCTGTGGCGTAGCCCTGCGCGACGAGGCGAAACGCCTCTTCGAGCAGCGCGCCCTGCAGCCGATTCATCACAAAGCCGTCGATCTCGCGTTTCATGACGATCGGCGCATGGCCGGCGGCGCGCAGGAAACCGGCGGCGCGTTCGACGATCGCCGGATCGGTCCAGGGCGCCGGGACGATTTCGGCGGCGGGGATCAGATATGGCGGATTGATCGGATGAACGACGAGACAGCGCGCGCGCCCGGCGAGCGTCTCGGTGAATTTCGAGGGCAGGATCGCCGAAGTCGAGCTCGCCAGAATGGTTCGCGGCGGGGCAGCGACGTCGAGCCGTGCGAATATCTCGCGCTTCATCGGGACGTTCTCGGGCGTGCTTTCCTGAACATATTCGGCGCCGGCGAGCGCTTCTTCGAGCGAAGCGGCGACATGCATCCGCGCACGGATCTCCTCCGGCTTGGCCCCGCCGAGAAGATCGTTGCGATTGAGGTCGGGCAGCAGTCCCTCGATATATTCGAGAGCCGTCGCGGGCGCGGCGGCCGCAGCGTCCCACAACGCGACAGCATGTCCCGCCCGGGCGAAGCTGATCGCCCAGGCGCGACCGACGAAACCAGTCCCGATAATTGCGACTTTCACCACGCTCATCCCTCAACAGTTCCCATGCCGACTGCCCATATCGATCCTCGGCAGCGCTGCTTCGACGCCCCTATCGACCCGTAACGGTGAGCCGGCGTCGCGAATAGGCGTCGATCGTCACCGCCAGCAACAGGATAGCGCCCTCGACCATATATTTGACGTCCGCCGGCTGACCAACGAGATCGAGGCCATTCGAAACGCTGCCGATCACCAGCGCGCCAAGCAGCGCCGCCCACACGCTGCCGCGGCCGCCAAACAGGCTGGCGCCGCCGATCACCGCCGCCGCGATCGATTCGAGCAGCAAGGTTCCCCCGCCCGTCTGGGTGCTCGCCGCCTGCAAGCGCGCCGTCGAGATCAAGCCACCGACCGCGGCGAGACCGCCAGCCAGCGTGAAGACGAGAACACGAATGCGGATGACCGAGATGCCGGCCCGGCGCGCCGCCTCCGCATAGCCGCCGACCGCGTAGATATGGCGGCCAAAAGTCGTCCGGCGCGCCAGCCAATCGAAAAAGGCGACGAGCGCGAACAGCAGCACACCCGCCGTAGGCACGCCATAGGCGCTGTTGAGCACGGCGACGGCGCCGAGCAGCAGCACGGCGATCGTCGCGGTCTGGACGACGAGAACCGGCAGCGAGCGCGACGACATGCCGGCCCGGCGGCGCTGATTATCCTCGAAGAGGCGACTGCCGGCATAGCCGATAACGGCGACGATCGCGAGGCCCCAACCCCAGGCGTCGGGAAGAAACGTCGAGGCGATCGCGGTGATGCGCGCGTCGAACACGTTCAGCGTGCCTGCGTCGCCAAGCACGTGAAGCTGAACGCCGAGCCAGACAAGCAGGCCGGCCAGCGTCACGACGAAAGAAGGGACGCGCAACACCGCGAACCAGAGGCCTTGAAAGGCGCCGATCAGCCCGCCGGCCGCCAGCATCGCCACAATGCCCGCCCACCAGGGCCAATTGTCGTCGACGGTGAGGACGCCGAGAATCGCCGCCGTCGCGCCGGCGACCGAGCCCACCGACAGATCGATCTCGCCCAGCAGCAGCACCAGCACGACGCCGATGGCGATGGTGCCGGAAACGGAAATCTGCAGGACGAGATTGGACAGGTTCCGCGCAGTCAGAAAATGCGCGTCCTGCGCTTGAAAATAGGTCCAGATCAGCGCCAGGCCGAACACCACCGGCAGCGCGCCCAATTCGCCCGAACTGACGCGCAGACGCAAATCGCGCAACAGCGCGGTCAGCGCCGAGCGCGGGCCGCGACGCTGAGGCGCTCCGATCGCCTGCCCGCTCGCCGGGGAGAGTTCCGAACTGGGTTCCATCAGCCCCTTCGCGCTCCCGTGATCGCCGCGACGACATCGTCGGGCGTCGCCGCGTCACGTTTGAATGTCGCGACCCTGCGGCCAAGACGCAGGACGATGATTCGATCCGCCACTTCGAACACATCATGAAGATTGTGCGAGATCAGCACGACGCCCAATCCCCGGACGCGGAGCCGCTTGATCAATTCCAACACCTGAAAAGTCTGGGCGACGCCGAGCGCGGCCGTCGGCTCGTCGAGCAGCACGATTTTGGAATTCCACATGACGGCGCGCGAAATCGCCACCGATTGCCTTTGACCGCCCGAAAGCGTCGCGACCGGCGAACGCACACTCTTGATCGTCGTGACATTGAGCTGTTTGAGCACATCGAGAGCGCGACGCTCCATGTCGAGTTCCGCCAATCGGCGCAACGCGGTGGGCGCCGCAATGCTCTCCCGGCCAAGAAACATATTCGCGACGACATCGAGATTGTCGCAGAGCGCAAGGTCCTGATAGACCGTCTCGATGCCAAGCTGGGTCGCGTGGCGCGGCGAGCCGATATTCACCTCGGCGCCGTCGAAGCGGACAATTCCGCCGTCGGGCGCATGCGTGCCCGCGATGACTTTCAACAGCGTCGATTTGCCGGCGCCGTTATCGCCGGCCAGCGCCACGACCTCGGCGGGATAGACTTCGAAGTCGACCTCGGAGAGCGCTTCGACCGCGCCGAAATGCTTTGATATTGCCGTGAGCTCGAGAATCGGGACGGGAGCGCGTTCGCCCCCGCCCGCATCGCCTCTTTGCAGATTCGTCTCCGGCATGCTCAGGACTTGCAGGGACCGACCGTTGGCATGCTCTTGCAGAGAGCGTCCTTGGTGACAGCGCCGTCTTCGATCTCGAGATGCATATTGTCGAGCGTGATGACGACGGGGCTGACCTTCGCCCACGGCACGTCGCCGTGGTCGTTGTTCATGGTGGCGCCGTTGAACAGAACCGCCGCCGGCTTCTCGCCTTTCAGCAGCGCCGCGGTGATCGCCGCAGCCTTGCCGGCTTGTTCCTTCAGCGAGCGCCACACCGTCATCGATTGCTTGGCCTGCAAAATGAGTTGCAGGCTGTTCAGCGTGCCGTCCAATCCGGTCACCGGCACCTTGCCGGCGAGCTGCTGAGCCTGCAGCGCGGCGATGATGCCGCCGGCCATGCCGTCATTGGCCGACATCACGGCGTCGACGCCATTATTCGATTTCGTGAGGATCTGCTCCATTTCGGCCTGCGCCTTCGAGGGATCCCATAGAGGCGTCCAGACCTCGGCGACCTCTTTACGAGAACCTTTGTCGAAGAGCGGTTTGAGGACGCTCATGTAGCCCTGCTCGAAGAGATGCGCGTTATCGTCGACGGGCGAGCCGTCGATGACCGCGATCCTGGCGCCGTCCTTGGTGTTGTCGGCGAGCCAGGAGCCCTGCAATTGGCCGATCTTGAGGCCGTCGACCGACACGTAATAGGCGACCGGCGCATTCCGGATCAGACGGTCATAGGCGATCACCGGCACGCCCTGTTTCTGCGCGTCGTTGACGATCACCGCCGCGCCTTTCTGATCGATCGCAGTGACGACGAGCACCTTGGCGCCGCTCGCCAGCGCGGCTTCCGCCTGCGCCTGCTGTTTCGAAGCGTCGTTGAGGGCGTTCTCGACCTTGACTTGCGCGCCCGGGAATTCTTTGGCCAGGGCCGCGATAAAGAAGGGTTTGTCCTGGCTCTCCCAACGCGCCGTCACGTTTTCCGGCAGCAGGAAGACGACGAGCGGTGAATCGGCCCGCGCCTGACTGACGAAGGTGAGGCTGGTCGCCGCAATGAGCCCTGAGAGAACTGCGCCGAGCGCCAAGCGCGTGGCCCGATCGATCTTTGCCATCATCATACCTCCCTGATTTTGTCGGACGCCTTTTTCCGGCGCCATGCCAATAGCGACAACTATCGCGATGGCGCGCGTGACGATCCAGCCGAAAGCTAGGCGTAAACGTTTTAGTATGTCAATGGGAAGCGGCCCCCATCGCGAATTTGTGGTGGCGGAGCGGCGGGGGCGGCGCGTCGGCCCGGCGCGTTCGCCGCGCGCTTAGCCCCGCAGAACAATATCGTAGGGGAGAATGACGGAGCGATGCGCACCGCCCTCTCTCAGCCTGTGCAATTGCCGGATCGCCTCGGTGGCGAAGGCGACATGCGGGACGCGCACGGTGTTGAGCCACGGCGCAAGCCAATCGTTGAGCGGGTTATCGTCGAAACCGTAGATCCTGACATCACCGGGAACCGCCAGGCCCAGTTCGCGGCAGCGACGATAGGCGCCATAGGCGATCTGGTCGTTGCCGCAAAAGAGCGCGCGGTAGCGCTTGCGCTGGAGGAGATCGACGGCGCATTGGTAGCCGCTGTCCATCGAAAGGCTGGATTCACGAATGTCCCCCGCCTCGATCGCGACATCCTTTTCCCGCAAGAGGTCGATGGTCGCCTTGAGACGGCGGGCGCTGGTGTCGGAATAGAGGGGGCCATGGATAATGCCGACCGGCAGGTCCTGATTGCGCAGGATCGCCGACATGATGTCTCGCGTGGCCGCATAATCATCGACGCCGACGAATGAAATTTCGCCTAGCGAATCGATGCGGCGATTGATGAAAACCGTGTAATTCTGTTCGATGCTGGTTCGAAGCTGTTTGCTTTCGACCGCGCAAAGCAGGAACAGGCCGTTGACCCGCCGGCCGTTGATTTCATCGAGGCAGCGATCCTGCAACGCGGCGTTCTCGTTCGTATTGAAGAACAGCATGACTTTGCCGATTTCGTTGAGCTGGCGCTCCAGCTCCCAAGCCACCGCCGCGTAGAAATTGTTCTGGATATTCGAGATGACGAGAGCATAGGTGTCGCTGATCTGCGCGCGCAGAGCGCGCCCGATTCGATTCGGCAGATAGTTCATTTCCTTGATAAGCGACTGGACCCGCGCCCGCGTCTCGTTGGAGACGCCTCGCGCCTCCTCGTTCACAACGCGCGATACAGTGGCGATCGAAACGCCGGCGCGACTGGCGACGTCGTGGATCGAAAGATTTGACTGTTTTCCCTGTCGCGATCGAGGGGTGGCGGCAGCCCCCGCGGCGGGGGTAACTGGCCCCGCATTCGCGTCGCCTTTGCGCTTGGACGCGCGCGACCGTGCTTTAAGCTTGTGGTCCATGGTCGCCGCTGGCGCCGGCCGCTGCGTCGAACGCCCGGCTGTGGCAATGTTTCAACAAACGTCTATCACCAGTTCGAAGGGCGGGAAGCAGGTCTGGCGCCGATAAAAAGCCTTTGGGCAGCAATGACAATCTTTTGTTTCCACGGCGCCGCGAAAGCGCACGCGTCGCTTATCGTCAGCCCCCCAACCATCGCCCCGGCCTCACCCAGGGCGGGATGAATCGCATCGAATACGGCAACGTTTACGTACTCATAAAAGATCGCGCCGTCTTCGCTGTCAAGGGCGCGTCAATGTCGAGACCTGGACCGATAGACAGACGCTTCGCGAATTCTCGGCGGATTGTCGAAAATCTTGCGCCAAGCGCCGCGCGCTTCACGCCGCATGAATAGGCAATCCGGCATGCTGGCGGCGCGGTAAAACGTTTACGGGTAGCGGCTATCGACGGCAAGCCGGGCGCAGCGCGATTCGGCGGGCCCGGCGGCGATATCGCCTTTGCCCGCGAAAACCATCTAGTCGCGCAGTCGCTGGCGCAAGCCCGCTGACAGGACGCCGAGCAGCGCACGGCATGAGGCGGCGCCGGCGTCGAGCGTCCCGCGCGAGCGTTCGCCGAGGCGGCTGGCGCGACCGATCCTGGCGACCATGTCGCGCGTCGATTCCAGCCCCGCCTCGCTTGCCTGGTCGAGCGCTTCGAGACAGGCGCGGAAAGGCTCGCCTTTGGCGCGCGCAGATTCATAAGCAGCGGCGGCCGGCGCCAGCACATCGACCAGCGTCTTGTCGCCGGGCCTGGCGCCGCCAAGATCGACCACCGCTGCGACGCCCGCACGAAGCATTGCCGCGAAACTGTCGCGATCGAGGTCGGCGCGACCCTTCAGCGAAGTCGCCATGTCGAGGAAGAAGCTGCCGTAAAGCGGGCCTGTCGAGCCGCCGATTTCATCGAGCAAGGTTTCGCCGAGCGTCGCAAAGCCCTGCGCCAGATCCGGCGGATGGGCGCCGAGCCGTTCGACCGCGCGGCGAAAGCCCTTGCTCATATTGATGCCGTGGTCGCCGTCGCCGATCGCGCCGTCGATCTGGCTGAGCCACGCGGCCTGTTCGACAATTGTATTGGCCATATCGACGACGACCGGCCCCGCTTCTTTCAGGCTGACGCTGTCCATGGATCAGGCTTTCGCGCCGACAGTCAGGCCGATCGCGCGCGCCGGCGCGCCGATCAATCGATCGAGTTCGCCGTCGAGCCGCATCAGCGTGACCGACACGCCCATCATGTCGAGCGAGGTGAAATAATTGCCGACGAAGCGATGGCGCGGCGTGATTCGATGCGCGGCGAGGATTTCCGCGACATGGCCATAGAGGATGTAAAGCTCCATCAGCGGCGTCGCGCCTAGTCCGGAGATCAGCACGGCGACATCGGCGCTGTCGAAGGGAAGATCGGCGAGGATCGCATCCATCATCAGCGCCGCCATCTCGCGCGCCGGCTTGGTCGGCATGACGGCGACGCCCGGCTCGCCGTGGTGACCGATGCCGACCTCCATATGACCTTCTCGAATCGTGAAGTTCGGTTTGCCAGCCGCCGGTATCGTGCAGGCTGAAAGGCCGATGCCGATGCTGCGGGTCGAATCGATCGCCTTTTGCGCGCTGGCGATCACCGCGTCGAGATCAGCGCCCTCGTCGGCGCGGGCGGCGCCGACTTTCCAGGTCAGAATTTCGCCGGCTACGCCACGCCGCTTGTCCGCCTCCGCCAGCGGCGCCGAGGCGACATCGTCGTTGGCGACGACGGTTTTGACGACGAGGCCCTCGCGTTCGGCGAGCTTGACCGCCATTTTCACGTTCATATTGTCGCCGGCGTAATTGCCGTAGAGGCAGGCGATTCCGCGCCCGCCGTCCGCCGCCTTGAAGGCGTGATGAAAGCTGCGCGCCGACGGCGAGGCAAACACTTCGCCAAGCGCGACCGCGTCGATGAGGCCCGGGCCGACATAGCCGACGAAGGCGGGCTCATGACCCGAGCCGCCGCCGGTGACAATGCCGACCTTGCCGGGCTTCGGCGCATGGACGGCGCGAATGACGCGCGGATTATCGGTGACCGCCAAAAGATCGGGATGCGCGGCGAGCAGCCCCGCGACAGCATCCTCGACCACTTCCTCCGGATTATTGATGACTCGGTTCATGGCCGCGCCCTGTGTTCGATCGGATGTGATTCCGATCGCGCAAATAGGCGCCGGGCGCGGGGGTGGAGTCAACGCCCGTAATGTTTCCCGACATTTCGGACGGATCATAAAAGGCAGATTCCGTCATTGTTTGCACGGCGGAGCCGATGCGCGAGAGGCATCCGAAGTCAAGGATCTGGCCGCGCTCATGATATATGAGACCGCCGCCGGTCGTGGCGACGCCATCTCATTGATTGCATGAAGGCGATTATGCGCGAGAGGAATTCGAACTCAAGGATGGTCCTTCGGACCACCGCCGAAGGCGGCGACGGCTTCGCCGTCGTCCTTGACTTCGAATTCCTCTCGCGCACACGCTCCTCCATGCAAACAATGAGGAAATCTGCTCCCCCTCGTTCGTCTCGTAAGTCGTGAACCCGCACATTCGGCGCGCCGCGCTTCGCGTCAGCGCTTGGCGACCCCCGCAATCGCGCTGAAAACCGCCAGCGGCGTCGCCGGCATATCGATATGTTCGACGCCATAGGCGCGCCACAGGGCGTCGGCGACCGCGTTCATAACCGCCGGCGTCGAGCCGATCGAGCCCGCCTCGCCCGCGCCCTTCAGGCCGAGCGGATTGGTGGTCGAGGGGATGTTGCGGGTTTCGAAATGGAAATCGGGCAGGCTGTCGGCGCGCGGGATGCAATAATCCATGAAGCTCGCCGTCAGCAATTGCCCATCTTCGCCGAACACGGCGCGCTCCATCAGCGCCTGGCCGATGCCCTGCGCGATGCCGCCATGCACCTGGCCCTTCAGCAGCATCGGGCTGAGAGTGAAGCCGTAATCGTCAACCACGGTATAGCGGACGATTTGGGTCGCGCCGGTTTCCGGATCGATCTCGACTTCGCAGACATGCGTGCCGTTCGGATAGGTCGCGTCGGGCGGCGTGAACGATTCGATCGCCTTCAGTTTTTCCGGCTTGGCGCCGGGCAATTTTGCGATCTCCTCGTAGGAAATCGCGCGATCCGTGCCGGCGATGCGGATATGGCCGTCGGCGACTTCAAGATCGCCAATGGCGGCTTCCAGCTTGTCGGCGGCGAGTTCCTTCAACGAAGCGACGAGCGTCTCGGAGGCGCGGTTCACCATGACGGCGCCGACAGGAATCGAACGCGAACCGCCGGTGCCATGGCCGGTCGGAATGCGATCGGTGTCGCCCTGCACGATTTTGATGCGATCGAGCGGCACGTCGAGATATTGCGAAACAACTTGCGCATAAGCGGTCTCGTGACCCTGGCCATTCGACTGGGTGCCGATATAAGCGGTGAAATTTCCGTCCGGACCGAGTTCCACCGAGCCTTCCTCGCCATCGCCCCAGGCGGTGCATTCGATATAGCTTGAAAGCCCGATGCCGCGGATGAGGCCGCGCTTCCTGGCCGCTTCGACGCGCGCGCCAAAGCCCGCATAATCGGCGCGCGCCAGCGAAGCCCGCATGGCGCCTTCGAAATCGCCGACGTCATAAGTGCGCGCGGTCTGCGTGACATAAGGCATCTGTGCAGCCTTGACGAAATTGCGTGCGCGAATTTCCTCGGGCGCGATCTTGAGCGTGCGCGCGCATTTGTCGACAAGCCGCTCGAGGACATAGGCGCCCTCCGGCCGCCCGGCGCCGCGATAGGCGTCGACAGGAACGGTATGGGTGTAGATACCGCGGCAGCGCGCATGCAGCGTGTCGATGTCGTAGGTTCCCGTCGCCATGGTTGCGCCGAGCCAGGGAATATACGGCCCAAATTGGGAGAGATAGGCGCCAAGGTTGCCGAGAATGTCCACGCGCATGGCGAGGAACCGGCCGTCCTTGTCGAGCGCCATTTCCGCTGTCGTCAGATTGTCGCGCCCCTGCGCGTCGCCGACAAAATGTTCCGTGCGGTCCGCCTGCCAGAACACCGGCCGCCCGAGCCGCCTGGCGGCTTCGAGCACCAGCGGGTATTCGCGATACATCAGGCTCTTGGTGCCGAAGCCGCCGCCGACGTCGTCGGTGACGACGCGCAATTTGTCCGGCGGGATTTTCATGATCATGCCGGCGATCTGGTCGCGCAAGCCGTGTACGCCCTGGCTGCTGGCGTGCAGGGTGTAGCGCCCCGACGCCGGATCATATTCTCCCGCGGCGCTGCGCGGCTCCATGAAATTGGCGACGACGCGTGGATTGACGATCGTGATGGAGACCACATGCGCCGCTTTGGCGAAAACCGCGTCGGTTTTGGCCTTGTCGCCGATATGCGCGTCATAGGCGACATTGCCGGGCGCTTTGGCGAACACAAGCGGCGCGCCATCGGCGATCGCCTCGCGCATGTCGATCGCCGCGGGGAGCGGATTCCAGTCGATTTCGATCGCTTCGACCGCCTCGCGCGCTTCAGGCTCCGATTCGGCGACTACCATTGCGACTGCGTCGCCGACATGGTCCGCCGAACCCTTCGCCAATACCGGGTACGGCTTGAGTGGGGTCGTGGACTTGTCGGAATTGGGCATTGGCGCGAGGCAAGGGAGATCGCCGATGTCAGCAAAATCATCGGCCGTATAGACCGCCTTGACGCCGGGCGCCGCGCGCGCCGCCTCGAGATCGCCAAACGAGAACGTCGCATGGGCGTGCGGGCTACGCAGGAAGACGGCGTGCAACGCGCCGGCTGGCGCATAATCGGAGGTGTAATTGCCGCGGCCGGTGATGAACCGCACATCCTCGACGCGCTTGATCGACTGCCCCATCCCAAACTTCATCGGCTTCATCAGTTAAGTCCCCAACATCTCGGGCTGACGGTCGGCGTGCGAACGGCGTCGACCGGTTGAACGATTACTTTACCATGCCATCGGCGCGACGCCAGCGCCGAGCCGAGGAGGTTTCCGTCGGCTGCGCTCCGAAAATCCAATGATTTGCCATCTTCCGGCCGCGTCTGGTCAACACTTCGTTAATCGCTGACGAGGAGAATGGCAAAGATCGGTTAACCAGATTGGGTCGCGGCAATGAATTCTTTTGAAGATGTTAACCAAGAGGGGCTCTCCCAGGATTCGGAGCGCTCCAAATCTCCCAGCGAGGCGGCCGCGACCCCTGCCGGCGCCGATGCGCCTGCGCCAGCGGTTGAAGCCTCGGCGCCGGTTGTAACGCTTGGCGACGAGACCCCTGGCGAAAAGACCCTCGGCGAGAATAAGAGCAACGCCGCTCCAGCCCCCCAGACTCGTGCGCCGACACTTCCCTCCCCCGCGGCCGACGTCAAAGGCGCGGCCGAGCCGCCGGCGGTCCGGCTCAATCTCATCCCGTTCGTCACCGGCGCGCAGGCCGACGCGCCGCCGCCGCCGCGGCTCCGCAATTCCTACTGGCGCGCCACGTTCGAGAAGCGCTACCAGATTGGCATGATCGCCGCGGGATTGGCCCTGGCCGGCGTCGCCGTCGCAGCGTCGCTTTCGATGAAGGCGCAGCATGACCAGCTTCTTGTTTCGCAAAGCAATGAGACCGAGGATCTGGCGGAGACGGTCAAGGCGCTCAAGGTCCGGCTGAGCGCGATCGATACCGCCAAACACGAAGATATTCTCGAATTGCGCAAGAGCGTGGCCGAACTCAAGAGCGGCCTCGCCGCCGCGCAGGGCTCCAGCGCGACCCTCGCGCAATTCGCCGCGCGCGCCGATCGCATTGAACATGACGTCGACGCGCGCATCGAAAAACTTGGCGAACGCGTCGACCATGATTCGGCGGCCCATAACGCCGACTTCACCGCGAAACTGGAAAAGCTCGGCGAGCGGGTCGATCACGATGGAGTCGCTCGTAGCGCCGATTTCGCCGCCAGGCTCGAAAAGCTTGAGAAGAAGGGCGCGGCTCCGGTCGTTGCAGCAGCCACGCAGCCCGCAATCATTCCTGTCCCGGTCCCCGCTCCGGCGCCCGCCGCTTTGCCCAAACAACCAACAGTTCTGCCACCCGTCGCCGCCAATGTTTCGAAGGAAACGACGGGTTCGATCGCGCCGCAGACGCCGCTTCGCGGCTGGGCCGTTCGCGAGGTCCGCGGCAATGTAGCGATCGTCGCGGGACCATACGGATTTCGCCAGGTCGCGCAGGGGGACACCCTGCCGGGCGCCGGCCATGTCGAGCGTATCGAAAGACGCGCAGCGGGTTGGACTGTCGTGACCGACCGGGGGATTATCAACAGCGCCGCCTATGGCGGGGGCGCCTATCGCGCCTATGGCTACGGCGGGTATGACGGAGGCTATGGGCCGCCCGAAGACGAATTTTAGGAGGGATGCCAGCCAGGCCTTCACGCCTGGCGTGGCCTGAAGCGCACGCCCAAGACCTTCAGGCTCGCGAGGAGAACGGCGCCATAGACCAGGGCGCCGATCACCGCCAGAAGAACAAGCTGCGTCTCGTTGCGCAAATGAGCGAGCCTCTGGACATAGTCGAAGGTCGGCGCCTCGGTCAGCGACACCGCCAGGGCCAGCAGGCCGCTGGCGCAAAAGGCGGCGACGAAGACCTCGGCCAAAGCCGCATCCAGCCGCATCCAGCCGCGGCGGCGACCCAGAACCATCAGGCCGCCGAGATTGACCCACGCGCCGGTCGCCGTGGCAAGCGCGAGACCGACGCCGCCATAGGTTTTGTAGAGCGCCATTTTGAGCGCGACATTGACGGCGATCGCTCCTAGCGAAATGAGCATCGGCGTCGTGGTGTCGCCGCGCGACTGGAAGCTCGCCACCGTCGAGCGAATGAGGACGATCGGGATCAACCCGAGGCCATAGGCGGCGAGCACCGCGGCGGAACTGGCCGCCGCTTCCGCGCTGAAGGCGCCGCGCAAGAAAGCGCCGCGCGTAACGAGATCTGGAATCTGCAGAAAGGCGACGCAGAACGGCGCCGACAGCGCCAAAGTGATCGCCATCGTCCGGTTTTGCGCCAGCGCGGCGCCGTCCGCGTCGCCGCGCGCCAGGCGCCGGCTCATCTCTGGCAGCAGCACGGTTCCCGCCGCCACGCCGATGACGCCGATTGGCAATTGGTACAAGCGTTCCGCGTAATAGATCGAAGACAAGATTCCGGTCGGCAGCAAAGAAGCGATGATCGTGTCGGCGAAAATGGCGATCTGCACGCCGGCCGAGCCGATGATCGCGGGAAGCAGCGCCCCGAAGAATTGGCGCACGTCGGCGCTCAGATGCGGCCACGCCAGCGTCTCCAGCAATCCGCGACGGCGCGCCGCGACGGCGACGAGCGCGAGTTGCGCCACGCCCGAGAGGACAACGCCCCAACTCGCCGCTTCGCCGGCGTTTGGAAACAGAAAGGCGAGACCCAGAAATCCAACGACCGCGACATTCAGCAGGACCGGCGCGAACGCCGCGACCGCGAAGCGTCCATGGGCGTTCAACGTGCCGGAATGCAGCGTCACCAGCGTGATGAACATCAGATAAGGAAAGGTGATCCGCGTCATGCGTACGGCGAGCGCGAATTTGTCAGGTTCGGCCTCAAAGCCCGGCGCCATCAATTCGACCAGCCAGGGCGTAAAGGCGAGCGCTAGCGCGAGCAGGATAAGCTGCGACGCGAGCAGCAGCGTAAAAATTTGACTTGAAAAATGCTTGGCTTCCTCAGCGCCTTCCGACGCCAGCACGCGCGAATAGGACGGCACATAGGCGGTGTTGAAGGCGCCTTCGCCGAATATCGCGCGAAACTGGTTGGGAAGCCGGAAGGCGACGACGAAAGCGTCGGCGACCGCGCCGGCGCCCAATATGGCGCTGAGCGCGAGATCGCGGCCGAAGCCGGTCAGGCGCGAGAGCAGCGTGAACCCGCCGACGGAAAGAAGACCGCGAAACATCAATTCGAGCCCGACCGAGAAGCGCCGCCACGACGCCGCGCGCCAATTCTGGCGCCCAATCCCTTCGCCATGGTTGATCCTGGTCTGGCGATGAGTCTAACCCGCCTGCCGGACGAAACTCTCCAGCACCATTTTGCGGCCGGCTTTGTCAAAATCGACAGTCAGCTTGACGCCGTCGACGGCAACGACGCTGCCCGGCCCGAATTTGATGTGAAAGACACGGGCGCCTTTGGCGAGTTCCGATTCGACGTTTGATCGCGCACTCGCCTTGCCCTCGATCAGCGTCGGCCCGCGGCGCGGGCCCGCACGCCATTCCGGCGCCGGCCCCTGCGAAAAGCCGCCGCCCTTCGCCTGTTCCCTGGCGCGCCGCCAGCCCGGCGTCTCATAAGTCGAGGAAAACGGCTCCGCGCGATCGAAACGCGAGACGCCATAGCTTCCGTGCGAAGAGCCGCCCGCCGCCTCGACGACCTCAACATGATCCTCGGGCAATTCATCGATGAAGCGCGAGGGCGCAGTCGACTGCCAGAGGCCGCGGATGCGCCGATTGGCCGCGAAATAGATTTTCGCCCGCCGGCGCGCGCGCGTCAGGCCGACATAGGCGAGCCGCCGCTCCTCTTCGAGCCCGGCGCGCCCGTTCTCATCGAGCGAGCGCTGATGCGGAAACAAGCCCTCTTCCCAGCCCGGCAGGAACACCACATCGAATTCGAGGCCTTTGGCCGCGTGCAAAGTCATGATCGACACGCGCTCGCCCGCTTCCCCGTTCTCGACATCCATCACCAGCGAAACATGTTCAAGGAAAGCCGCAAGGCTGGGGAACTCCTCCATCGAACGCGTCAATTCCTTCAAATTCTCCAACCGGCCCGCCGCATCGGCCGTGCGGTCGGCCTTCCACATGTCGATATAGCCGCTCTCTTCGAGAACGAGCTGCGCCAGTTCGTCATGAGCTGTCGTATCGACGCGCGCCGACCAATTGTCGAAGGCGCGCAGCAGGTCGCGGAGCAGCTGGCGCGGCTTGGCCTTCAGTTCTTCCGTCTCGATCAATATCCGGGTCGCGCGCATCAGCGATACGCCAGCCCGCCGCGCGTAATCATGCAGCAGGCTCAGGGTCGCTTCGCCAAGGCCCCGTCTGGGCGTATTGAAAATGCGCTCGAAGGCGAGATCGTCGTCGGGCTGGGCGACGCAGCGCAGATAGGCGAGCGCGTCGCGGATTTCGGCGCGTTCATAGAAGCGCGGACCGCCGATCACCTTGTAAGGCAGGCCTAGCGTGATGAAACGCTCTTCGAATTCGCGCATCTGGAACGAGGCGCGCACCAGAATGGCGATTTCGTCGAGCGACTGGCCTGCGCGCTGCAGATTCTCGATCTCCTCGCCAATGACGCGCGCTTCGTCCTGGCTGTCCCAAAGTCCGGAGACCGTCGGTTTCTCGCCTTCGCGCGCCTCGGTGAACAGGGTTTTGCCCAGGCGATTCTTGTTGTGGCTGATGAGGCCCGCGGCGACGGCGAGGATATGGCCGCTCGAGCGATAATTGCGCTCGAGGCGGATGACCTTGGCGCCGGGAAAATCATGTTCGAAGCGCAGGATGTTGTCGACATCGGCGCCCCGCCATCCATAGATCGACTGGTCGTCGTCGCCGACGCAGCACAGATTGCGGCTCGCCTGCGCCAACAGGCGTAGCCAGAGATATTGAACGACGTTGGTGTCCTGATATTCGTCGACGAGGATGTAGCGGAACCGGTGCTGATAATCCGCCAGGATTTCCTGGCGCTCGCGCATGAGCCGCAGGCATTCGAGCAGCAGATCGCCGAAATCGACAGCGTTGAGAACTTTCAGCCTTTGCTGGTAGGTCGCATAGAGTTCGGCGCCCTTGCCATTGGCGAAACCTGCCGCTTCGCCGGGCGGAACATGCGCCGGGTCGAGGCCGCGATTCTTCCAGGCGTCGATCTGGGCGGCGAGGGCGCGCGCCGGCCAGCGCTTGTCGTCGACATTGGCGGCCTGCAGAACCTGCTTGAGCAACCTGATCTGGTCATCGGTATCGAGGATGGTGAAATTGGGCTTCAGGCCGACGAGTTCGGCATGGCGGCGCAGGATTTTGGCGCCGATCGAATGGAAGGTGCCCATCCAGGGCATGCCTTCGACAAGGCCGGTCAACAGGCCGATGCGCTCACGCATTTCGCGCGCCGCCTTGTTGGTGAAAGTGACGCTGAGAATCTCATGCGGCCGCGCGCGTCCGGTTGCGATGAGGTGAGCGATGCGCGTCGTCAGAACGCGTGTCTTGCCGACCCCCGCTCCGGCGAGCACCAGGACGGGACCATCGAGCGCTTCGACCGCTTCGCGCTGCGCTTCATTGAGACTGTCGAGATAGCGCGGCGCGGCGCCCGCCCTGGCGCGCGCCGAAAGGCTGTGGGCGTTCGGAATGATTTTTTCCTCAGGGCCGGCGTCTTCAGGCGGCGTCGGCGCGTTCTTGCCGGACAATTAACAGGCCTCGCGATTCATGGCGAATCATGCGCTGGCAATGTGCTCGGCTCCGCGCCAATTGTCGATTCGTCCGTTCGACCTTCGGAAAGCCGGCCAAAATAGCGCCGGTGCGCTTATCAATCAGACGGCGTCGGCCCAGGTCCGCGCGCCGCGGCCAGGATTGCCGAGGGCGCCGCGCGCTCGCCGGCCTGGACGATCACGGCATAGGAATCGGCGCCGTTCAGACGCGCCTGCGAAAGATCGGCCTCCAGATTGACCGGCGCGCCGCTCCAATCGCCGATTTTGGTAATCGCTCGCACGACATTGGCGTAAGTCAATGTCGAACCGGCGTTCTCGCCCCGCTGTATCGTGACGGTGCGCGAACTGGCGAAGGCCAGAAGATAGACGCCGCCGACTTTGGGCGCTCCCGCGCCTGCCGTGCCGACCGAAACGTTGATCTTGCCGCCTTCCTCGACGACCGACAACGGCACGGAGAGGACGCCGCTGCGCTTGGCGGTCGTGCGCTCAGCCTGTTCGATCGCTTCGAGATCGCTGCCGACGGCGTCGGCGAGGCCGTTGACGATGACCTGCGGCGTATAGACCTGGCCTTTGCCGCTCGCAGACGCATAGGCTTTCTGCCGGGCTGTGTAATTGGGGGCGGCGAGCGTGTCTTTCCAACCGATATAATCCCAATAGTCGACGGGAAAGGAGAGCGCCAGAACGCTGGGATCGCGCGACAATTGGCTCAGAATGCGATCCGCAGGCGGGCACGACGAACAGCCCTGGCTGGTAAACAATTCGAGAACATTGCGCACGCCTTCGGCATAGGCGCCGGGCGCCGGCGCCGCCAATGAGGCAAGCGCCCCGATCACTATCGCTCCCGCTCGCGCGCCGAACATTACGCTCAACTCCTGCCCATCGTACCGCCAACTAGGTAGTAGGGGCGACGGATGCGCGCCAATCAATTCTGGGTGACCCTCTCGAGCGGACGCGGCCCCCATTTCCTCTTTCTTCTTTACGCCGGGGACGCTTACCCTTAACACAGCCACAGACGCGTTTGGCTTGCGTCCATGGCGAAATGGGGGCTCGGCGCGTTGGCGCGCCTAAAGAGCGAGACTTTAAGACATGCAATTTGGCCAAATGCGCCGCGCAAGACAGACCGCGTTGTTGGGAATGGCCCTCGCGCTATTCGCCAGTCCGGTCCTGGCGAATCCGACGCTGGTGATCGACGCCAACAGCGGCCAGGTGCTGATCGAAAGCCAGCCGACCGCCAATTGGTATCCCGCCTCCGTCACCAAGCTGATGACCGTCTATGTCGCCTTGCAGGCGGTGCGGGCCGGGCGCATGACGATGGACACGCCCTTTGTGGTGTCGCAGCGCGCGGCCAATATGCCGGCCTCGAAAATGGGCTTTCGGCCCGGCACTCAGGTGACGCTCGACAATGCGCTGAAAATGCTGATGGTCAAATCGCCCAACGACATCGCCGTGACGGTGGCGGAAGGGGTCTCGGGCTCGGTCGAGGCGTTCGCCGACGAAATGAACGCCGCCGCGGCGCATCTCGGCCTGAAGGAATCGCATTTCGTCAATCCGAACGGCCTGCCGGATGCGCGCCAGGTGTCCTCGGCGCGCGACATGGCGATGATCGCCCGCGCGCTGCTCAAGGAATTCCCCGAGGAAAACGATATTTTCGGGATTGGCGCCCTGCAATTGGGCAATCAGATCATCACTACTCATAACGGCCTGATTGGCCATTATCCCGGCGCCGACGGGATGAAGACTGGCTTCACCTGCGCGGCGGGCTTCAATGTCGTCGCCAGCGCGACGCATGGCGGCCGGCGGCTGATCGTCATCGTTCTTGGCTCTTCGTCGGCGCGCGAGCGGACAGCGCAAGCTGCGGCTTTGTTCGACAGGGCCTTCGCGCAATGGGGCGGCGGACTCGGCGCGGTCGAAAGCCTGCCCTCCCCCGGCGTCAATTCCGCGCCCGACATGCATCAGGAAATCTGCTCCAGGCGCGGGCGCGCGGCGATCCTCGCCGGCGAGGAGGAAGAATTCGCCGCGCCAGTCGCCGCGGCCGGTGTCAGAGGCGGCGCTGGCGGCGCTTCGATGTACGCGGCCGCCGTATCCGGGACGTCCGCCTTGACTGGCGCGCCCGCCGCCGTAACACGCTCACTGATGGTCACGGAGCCCGTTCATTTCGCCCCGGTGCCTGTCTTCATCGGCCCCAAACCTGGCTGGACCGGCCCGGTGCTGGCCGCCCGCACGCCTGACGCCGCGACGCCCAAAGCCGCCGCAGTGGCGACGGAGAAAGCGACCCCCGCCGAAGCCAGCGCCTATGTCGCAACGGACAAGGCGCAGGCGCTCGACAAGGATGAAACGCCGGCATTGGAGGCGCCGACCGCGCCGATGGCGTTGCAAGGCGCCCTGAAGCCGGCGACGGCGAAGAGTTTGAATGGGCCAGCGGGAAAGCGCCCGCCAACGAAATTAGCCCAACAAAACAAGCTGAAACCTCCCGCCGTCGCGCATTCTGCCGCGGTCAAGCCCGCCCCGAAGACGACGGGCGATCCGTCGCCGACTCCGGTCGTCGCGCCCGCGCGATAGCGAATAATATCATCGGTTTTGCCCATCGGCGGCTCCATCACCAAGCCGTGAAGGAAGTCATAGTTTTGCCCGCTTGTGGTCAAGACGCTGCCGCATCGCGCGGTCATCTTGACGATCTAGCCGCGATGGATCGATTCGGTAGCTAGCTCGGTTTTTCAGCCCCCCAGCCCCCGAGCGGCAAGTTGGATCGGAGCTTTGCCACGCAGGCCAGCGGACCGGCGGGACCCCTCCCAGCCGGTCCGCTTTTTTTTTGAAAATCCCGTTTGCTCAAACCGACTTGAAACATCGGGCCATTCCCGCGATATGAAGCCTGCCGGCGCGCGTCGAACTGCCGCCGTGCGTTTCCTCTTCATCGCGAGGCGCTAGTGACGACCGACGTTCAACCTGACAGCAAAGATTCGAGCGAGGCCAGGACGCAGAATTTCGAGGCGGACGTTTCGCGCCTCCTTTATCTGATGGTCCATTCGGTCTATTCGGATCGCGATATTTTCGTTCGCGAGCTCGTCTCCAACGCCGCCGACGCCTGCGAGAAATTGCGTTACGAGGCGCTCGCCAGCCCCGAGCTTGTCGAAGGCGGCGGTCCATTCGCCATCAGCATCGCCATTGACCCCGACGAAAAAACTGTGACCTTCGCCGACAATGGCGTCGGCATGGCGCGAGAGGAGCTCGTCGAGGCGCTGGGGCGGATCGCCAGCTCGGGCACCCGCGCCTTTCTCGAGAAACTGGGCGACGAGGATAAGGCCAAGGAAGGCGCCGCCAATCTGATCGGCCAATTCGGCATCGGCTTCTATTCGGCGTTCATGGTGGCCGATCAGGTCGTGGTTGAGACGAGGCGCGCCGGGACAAGCGAAGCATGGTCATGGTCGTCCGACGGAAAGGGCGCCTATACGATCGCACCCTTATCGCTCGACCGCGCGCCGACGCGCGGCGCACGCGTCATTCTGCACCTCAACGACGCCTCGGGCGAATATGCCGAGCCGCATCGCATCGAACGGATCGTGCGCGAACATTCGGGCGCGGTGGCGGTGCCGATCGATCTCATCGACAAACCTGGCGCGGAGCCGCGCCGCATCGCCGACGGCGCGGCGATCTGGGCCAAGTCCAAATCTGACGTCAAACCCGAGGACTATACCGAATTCTATCGCGGGCTTTCCGGCCAATACGACGAACCGGCGCTGACCGTGCATTGGCGCGCCGAGGGACGGCACGAATATACCGTGCTCGCCTTCATTCCCGGCTCGCGTCCGTTCGATCTGTTCGATCCCGCGCGCAAGGGCCGCAACAAGCTTTATGTTCGGCGCGTGCTTATCAGCCAGGACACCGATCTGCTGCCGGGCTGGCTGCGCTTCGTCCGCCTGGTCGTCGACAGCGCCGATCTGCCGCTCAACGTCTCGCGCGAAATGATCCAGGAGAGCGCGGTCTTCGCCGCGATCCGCAAGGGCGTCGCCAATCGCATCGTGCAGGAATTGACCAAGCTCGCCGAAAGCGAGACGGAGAAATTCGGCAAGGTGTGGGAGCATTTCGGCGCCGTCATCAAGGAAGGCCTCTATGAGGACCCCGAGCGGCGCGACGCCCTCTTCAAGATCGCGCGCTTCGCCAGCTCGACCCATCCTGACGGCGGACGCACGCTCGCCGAATATGTCGGCGCGCTGAAAGAAAATCAGACCGCGATCTTCTATCTCACTGGCGATGACGCCAAACGCCTCGCGGCGAGCCCGCAGCTCGAAGGATTCCGCGCCCGCGGCGTCGAGGTGCTGCTGCTCGCCGATCCCGTCGATGCGTTCTGGGTATCGACCGCGGTCGGCTATCAAGGCAAGCCCTTCAAATCGGTGACGCAGGGCGCAGCCGACATCAAGTCGATCCCGCTTGCCGAAGGGGCCAAGCCGCAGCAGGGCGAAACACCGGCGGCGGTGGCGACCTTGTTCGCTTTCTTCAAGCAGACGCTCGGCGACCAGATCGAAGACGTGCGCGCCTCCGAGCGCCTGACCGACAGCGTCGCCTGCCTGGTCGCGCCGGAATTCGGCCCCGATCGGCAGCTTGAAAAAATGCTCGCCTCGCATGGCCGGATGAGCGAACGCACCAAGCCGATTCTCGAAGTCAACGCCGCCCATCCCCTGATCGCTTCGCTCGCGCGCCGCCTGCCGATCGAAGCCGACAAGTCGCTGGTCGAGGATTCAGCGTGGCTGGTGTTCGACGAGGCGCGATTGCTGGAGGGCGAGGCGCCGAACGACGCGACGGCCTTTGCGGCGCGTCTGCGCCGCATCATGGAGAAGGCGCTGGGTTAGAACCTTGCATCATGGCCGGACTCATCCACGGCGGTCCGGCCATACTCAGTTCACGCCAGCGCGACCTTGTAGGTCGCCTCGGTCTTCGCCTTTATCTCGTCGAGGCCGACGCCGTCGGCGAGTTCGATCAGCGTCACGCCGCTCTTGCCGTGTTTGTCGATGGTGAAGACGCCAAGGTCGGTGATGACGAGATCGACGACATGGGCGCCAGTCAGCGGCAGGTTGCACTGGTGCAGAAGCTTCGGTCCGTCCTTTGCCGAATGCTCCATCACGACGACGACGCGCTTGACGCCGGCGACGAGGTCCATCGCGCCGCCCATGCCCTTCACCATTTTTCCAGGGATCATCCAATTGGCGAGATCGCCGTTTTCGGCGACCTGCATGGCGCCGAGGATGGCCAGATCGATATGGCCGCCGCGGATCATTGCGAAAGAATCGGCGCTCGAGAAATAGCTGGTCGTCGGCAATTCGGTGATCGTCTGCTTGCCTGCATTGATCAGGTCAGGATCTTCCTCGCCCTCATAGGGGAACGGCCCCATGCCGAGCATGCCGTTCTCGCTTTGCAATTGCACGTTCATCCCCTCAGGGATGAAATTGGCCACCAGCGTCGGGATGCCGATGCCGAGATTGACATAAAAACCGTCGCGCAATTCTTTTGCAGCGCGCGCCGCCATTTGGTCACGGGTCCAGGCCATTTTCGATTTCCTTCGTTCAGGCGGCGACGCGCTTGCGTGTGGTGCGATGTTCGATGGGCTTGGCGCCGACGATCGGGACATGCACGATGCGCTGCACGAAAATGCCCGGCGTGATGATGTGGTCGGGGTCGATGGTTCCCGGTTCGACGAGATGTTCGACTTCGGCGATCGTCAGTTTGGCGGCGGTGGCCATGTTCGGATTGAAATTTCGCGACGTCTTGCGGTAGACGAGATTGCCCTCGGTGTCGGCCTTCCAGGCGTGGACGAGCGCGATATCGGCGAACAGGCCGCGCTCCATCACATAATCCTCGCCGTCGAAGACGCGCACTTCCTTGCCCTCGGCAATGATCGTGCCGACGCCGGTCTTGGTGAAGAAGGCGGGGATGCCGGCGCCGCCGGCGCGAATGCGCTCGGCCAACGTGCCCTGCGGATTGAACTCCAGCTCCAGTTCGCCGGCCAGATATTGCTGCGCGAATAATTTGTTCTCGCCGACATAGGACGAGATCATCTTGCGGATCTGGCGCGTCTCCAGAAGGATGCCGAGGCCGCCGCCGTCGACGCCCGCGTTGTTTGAGATCACGGTGAGGTCCTTGGCGCCTGATTTGCGGATCGCGGCGATCAAAGTGTCGGCGACGCCGCAAATGCCGAATCCGCCCGACATGATCGTCATGCCGTCCTTGATCACGCCGGCCAAAGCTTCGTCCGCGTCCTTATAGATTTTGCTCATGTCGTTTCCTCGAAAGACCTCAAACCCGTTCCGCCTATGCAGCCTTCAGGCCAAGCAACGCGCGCGCTTCGGCGGGCGAGGCCGGCCGCGCGCCATGTCTGGCGCAGAGCGCGGCGGCGACTTCGACCAGTTCGGCATTGCTGGCGGCGAGGCGATTCTTGTCGATGCGAATATTGTCTTCGAGCCCGGTGCGCAAGGCTTGGCCGCCGCGCGCCAGCACCCATTCGATGACTTCGCTCTGAAACCGGCCGATGCCCGCCGCCGTCCAGGTCGCCTTGGGCAGCACCCGCCGCGTCTCGGCCAGCAGAATGTCAAGCAGCCGCTCTTCGCAGGGCATCGCGTTCCTGACGCCGAGCACGAATTGCACATGCGGGCTTTCATGCATCAGTCCGCCATCGATGAGGCGGCGCGCGCCGTGAATATGCGACAGATCGAAAATTTCGATCTCCGGCTTCACGTCGTAATCGCGCATTTTCGTGGCGAGATCTTCGACCAGGGCGGGCGCGTTTTCATAGATGATGGTCGGGAAATTGACCGAGCCCGTCGATAGCGAGGCCATGTCGGGGCGGAGATTCAACGCATTGCCGCGCGCCGCCTGATCGCGGCCGCGGCCGCCGGTCGAAAATTGCACAATCATGCCGGGGCAATGGCGGCGCACGCCTTCCATCACCGCGCCGAAGAGGGCCGGGTCCGATGACGCCGTCTCGTCAGCGTTGCGCACATGAATATGGACCAGCGTCGCTCCCGCCTCGAAAGCCTCGTGCGTGGATTCGATCTGCTCGCTCGGCGTCACCGGCAAAGCCGGATTGTCCTTTTTGCGCGGCACCGAGCCGGTAATCGCGACTGCCAGAACCACCGGCCGCATCTTCGCCCCTCTGAACCGGCGCGCGGGGGAGCGCGGCCGCCTTCTCGTCCCTGGAATTCCTACCCGATCAGATGCGGATTGGGTAGAGACCGCCTGGGCCGTCAGGCCCGGCCCGCCGATCCCTCCCGTCGCCAGACCAGGATAATCGCGCCGAGCAGCGCGGCAAGGCCAAGGAAGCCGGCTGCCAGAGGCGTGCTCGCGACGCCTACCACGACGCTCGATCCCGTCCGCTTGATGCCGAGATAATCAGCGCCGCCATAGCTCGGCGATTCATGCATCGCGATCAAGCGGGGCATGACGATGCCGTCGCCGTCGCCATCGGCGATGCGCCTCACCGTGCCCCCGGTCGCCTCGGCGAGCGGGCGCAGCTTCTCCGTCGTCGAGACGACTTCCCGGAATTCGAGCGGATTGTCGGGACCGACATTGATCAGAGCCTGATGCTCGCCGTCGCTGATGCGATAGAGTCCGAGGCGATCGACCTCGATCGTGGTGCGCGAAAGGCCGGGCTCGGCGCTCTTGAGCTGCGCCTTGTCTGTGGCCCCGGTCGGTCCGATGACGGTGACCTCGGGCGCGCCGCCCTTCAGGCTTTGCCGTTCGATGGTCAAGGTGCGACCGCGGGCGGAGGCCCGCAAAGCCTCCTCCTCGAGCTCGGGTTCTTTCATCAGCCAATGGGCGAGACGGCGCAAGAGATCGAGATGCGGGCCGCCGCCCTCGAAGCCGCGCGCCCAGAGCCACATCTGGTCGCTGAGCAGCAACGCCACCCGACCCTTGTCGGTGCGCGAAAGGACGAGCAACGGTCGATTCTGCGCGCCGGAGAGAATATTGACGCCGCTGGTGACTTCGGCGCCGATCTGCCGAAACCACGGCCCCCAGGCCGGCGGCGAAGCTTCCGCGCCGGCCAGTCCGCGGGTGACCGGATGTTTTTCGCCATCAGGCGAGACGATCGGGCGGAACGGTCCGGTGGTGACTTCGCCATCGGGCTTGGCCGGCGCAAGCTCGCCGAGCGGCGAGAAATAAAGCCCCTCCGGGGTCGCATAATCGGGGCCCTCGGCCATAAGCAGGGCGCCGCCGGCGCGCACATAGGCGACAATGTTGTTGAAATAAACTTTCGGGAGGATGCTCTGGCTGGAATAGCGGTCGAGAATGATCAGGTCGAAGTCGTGGATCTTGCGGCCGAAAAGATCGGCGACGGGAAACGCGATCAGCGACAATTCATTGATCGGCGTGCCATCGGAAGATTTTTCCGGCGGCCGCAAAATCGTGAAATGGACAAGATCGACATTGGCGTCGGATTTGAGCAGGTTGCGCCACATCCGCTCGCCCTGATGCGGCTCGCCCGACACCAGAAGAACGCGCAGCTTGTCGCGCACCCCTTCGACGGTGACGACCGCGCGATTGTTGATGTCGGTCAATTCGCCTGGCAGCGGCGCAACTTCGAGTTCAAAGACATTGGGCCCGGCGTGCTCGATCGGCGCCTTGATATTGATGGTCTGGCCGACCGCCGCGTTGAGCGTTGCAATCCTCTCGCCGTCGCGGCGCACTTCAAGCGCGACCGGCTCTCCGGAATCGGCGGTGTCGAGCACGCGCGCGCTGATCGTCTGCTCCTTGCCGACTATACCGAAGCGCGGCGCCTCGACCAGTTCGATGCGCCGGTCTCGCTCGCCCGCATGGCCGGTGATCAGCGCGTGCAGCGGCGCTTTGAAGCCGAGCGCCGCGACATCGGCGGGAATGTCATGGACAATGCCGTCGGTGACGAGAATCGCCGCGCCGATCCGGTCGGAAGGAACGTCGCTGAGGCCTGATTGCAGCGCCGAAAACAGCCGCGTGCCCTGATCGTCGGCATCGGATTTGCCGGCTTCGATAAATCGGGTCTCGACATTGTCGAGCGCGCCGAGGCGCTTTTCCAGTTCGGCGCGCGCGCGCGCAGTCTGCTCGGCGCGGTTGCCGATCGTCTGGCTGCCCGATTGATCGATCACCACCGCGACGACATCCTTCAGCGGGCGGCGATCCTCACGAACCAGCGAAGGATCGAGCAGACTCAGCAAAAGCAACGAAAAGGCGACAAGGCGCAGAATGGCGCCGCGTCGACGGGCGAACAACGTCACGCCCAGGACGACCAGCGCGGCGACGCCAAAGACTATCAGCACGGGCGAGGGCAGCAGCGGCGAGAAAGCGATCGAATAGGCGTTCAATGCGAAAGCCTTTCGATGAGATCGCGCGCATGAACCTGGTCGGCCTTGTAATTGCCGGTTAGCGTATACATCACGAGATTGACGCCGCCGCGCAGGCTGAGTTCGCGCTGGCGGGCGCCGCCGGGAATAAGCGGGAATAGGGGCTGATCTTCGCTGTCGGCGGCCCAGGCGCCCGCCAGATCATTGGAGGTGATGACGATCGGCGAAACGCTGTCGCCGGCGCGCGCCGGATGCACGGATGTGTCGCCGGGGTCAGGCGGCGGCAAAGCTTCGATCCAGGTCTGGCCGATCGTCGTGCGGCCGACAAATCCATCGATGAGATAGAAACTCTTGGTCACGACATGATCGTGCGGCACCGGCTCCAACTCGGGCACATCGACGCCGGCCAGCAGTTTTTGCAGCCACAGACCTTCAGGCGTCGCCGGGCCGCCCGGCCTTGCCGCCAGCGCATCGCGCGTGTCGAAGAGGAACGTGCCCCCGCTCTTCATATAGGCGGCGATGTGCGTCACCGCCGCCGCTTCCGGTTGCGGTCGGCCCGCCACGACGGGCCAATAGATCAGCGGATAGAAACTGAGCTCATCGCGCGCCGGATCGAGGCCGAAAGGCTCGCCGGGCGACAAGGAAGTGCGCTGCGCCAGAACCCTCGACAAAGTCGCCAGCGCCGAGCGGCTTGTCTCGTCAACGCCGGCATCGCCGGTGACGACATAGGCGAGATGGATCGACAAGGCCGCGTCCCTGTCGCGATCCGAGATGGGAGCCTGTTCGGCCGCGAACGCCCGCTGAGGGAGCGGCATGCCCAGAGGAATGGCGCATAGCGACAGGATGGCGATTGTCGCCGCGATGGTCGAGGCCCGTCGGAGGCCGAATGCGCCGCCAAGCCAGAGGCTCGCCAGGGCATCGACCAGCAAGCCGATGAACGCGGCGCCAAGCAAATATTTGCGGAGATCGATCGGCGCGGCGACATTCAA
>DATBZF010000056.1:0-64096 GCA_036513315.1 Roseiarcus sp. | reverse complement strand
GCATGGCGGAGCGTGTTTCACCGCTGAGACCTTTGTCAATGACGACCGCGAAAGCGGTCGCCGCCTTCGGCGGTGGCCTGAAAGGCCATCATTGACAAAGGTCTCAGCGGTGAAAGAATTGCCTCCATGCGAACAATGGCTCAATAGCGAAGTCCGTAGGGGCGATAAACCTGTCGAAGCTGTTGTCTCGCATCCTGAACCTCCTCCCATATGGAGACCCAATCAACGAATTCGTGAACCTGCACAGCAAAGAGCGATCGAGGCGGACGCGGTCCCAGAGTTCCTCACCCGCGTGTGAGGCGCAGGCTCGCCCAGCCTTCCAGGTCGATGCGCGCGGCGAGGAAGAAGCCCTGGGCCCGCCAGGCCGCCAGCACGCCGGGGACATCGGCGCCAAGCAGCCCCGAAACGATCGCCTCGCCGCCCGGCGCGATGACGGCGCTCAGCGAAGGCGCCAGCGCGCGCAACGGTTTGGCGAGGATATTGGCGAAGACGAGATCGAACGGGCCGCCGGCGCGCAATTCCCCTCGCTCGACGCCGCGCGAGACGCGCGGGCGCAGCAGGGCGCCGACGCCGTTGAGGCGCGCATTGTCCCGCGCGATGGCGACCGCGATCGGATCGATATCGCCGAGCGCGACCTTCGATCGCAGCGCCTTGGCGGCGGCGATCGCCAGCACGCCGGTGCCACAGCCGACATCGAGAATGCGACGCGGTCGGCGCCGGCGTAGCACTTGCGCCAGGTGGAGCAGACAGCCGCGCGTCGTGCCATGGTGGCCGGTTCCGAAAGCGAGCGCCGCCTCGATTTCGATGGCGATGTCGTTGTCTCTGACCTCAGCGCGATCATGGGCGCCGTGGACGAGAAAGCGTCCGGCGCGCACCGGCGACAGGCCGGCCAGAGCATTGGCGACCCAGTCGCGCTCCGGCGTGCGGCCAAATTCGAGCGCCGCCGCCGCCGCTTCTCCCGCCGCCGCGGCGACAAGTTCGCGGAGCGCCTCTTCGTCGGGCGCAAAGCCGAAATAAACCTCGACCATCCAGGCCTTGCCGCCGCTCGCCAAAGGCGCGTCGGTCTCGAAGGCCGAGGCGGCGGTCTCGGCCGGCTCGAAACTTTCGACGACAAGATCGGCGATCGCCCGCGCCCGCGCCTCGTCGCATTGCAGGCGCATCATATGGGCGGCGTTATTGGGGGGCAGGCCTTCGAGCATGCGGCCTGCTAGCACGCGGCCTCACTTCCTGTCGACTTCGTGGAAAAAGTCATAGACGAGCTTGGCCGTCGCGGCGTTGACGCCCGGCGCCTTTTCGAGATCGACGAGACCGGCGCCCGCCACGCCCTTGGCGGTGCCGAAAGCGTTGAGCAAAGCCCTTTTGCGCGCCGGGCCGATGCCGGCGATTTCGTCGAGCGGGCTTTTGACGAATTCCTTCTTGCGCTTGGCGCGATGCGTGCCGATCGCGAAGCGATGCGCCTCGTCGCGCAGCCGCTGCACGAAATAAAGCGCCGGATCGCGCGGCGCCAGCCGGAACGGTTCGCGGCCCTCGACGAAGAAAGTCTCGCGTCCGGCGTTGCGATCCGGGCCTTTGGCGATCGCTGCGAGGCGAATGTCGGTGATGCCCAGTTCGGCGAAAATCTGACGCGCCTCTTCGAATTGTCCGCGCCCGCCATCGACCAGCACGAGATCAGGCCTTTCGGGAAAAGCGCCCGAAGCCTCCGCCGGCGGCGGCTCGCCATCGCCTGGCCCGGCGAGGCGCGCGAAGCGCCGCCCCAGAACTTCGCGCATCATCGCATAATCATCACCCGGGGTGAGCGTCGTACTCTTGATGTTGAAGGTGCGGTACTGGTTCTTCACGAAGCCGTCGGCGCCGGCGACGATCATCGCGCCGATCGCATTGGTCCCCATGATATGGGAATTGTCGAACACTTCGACGCGGCGGATCGGATGATCGACGCCGAAGGCGGCGCCGAGCGAGGTCAGCAGTTTCTCCTGCGTCGCCGTGTCGGCGAGCTTGCGCGACAAAGCCTCGCGCGCATTGCGCATCGCATTCTCCACCAATTCGCGTTTTTCGCCGCGTTGTGGTGCGCCGATAGCGATGCGGTGGCCGGCGCGCACGCTCAACGCCTCGCGGAGCGCGTCGTGGCTTTCGATATTGTGCGAGAGCAGAACCAGCCGCGGCGCCGGGCGCTCCAGATAGAACTGGGCGAGAAAGGCATCGAGCACGTCGGCCGGGCCGAGGCTGCGGTCGGCGCGCGGAAAATAGGCGCGGTTACCCCAGTTCTGATAGGTGCGGAAGAAGAACACTTCGATGCAGAACTGCCCCGCCTCCTCCGCCACGGCGAAGACGTCGGCCTCCGGAATGCTCTTCGGATTGATGCTCTGCTCGCCCTGGATCGCCGAAAGCGCGGCGATGCGGTCGCGCAGGCGCGCGGCTTTCTCAAACGCCAGAACCTCGGCCGCCTCCTCCATTTCGGCGGCGAGCCGGTGGCGGATCGAACGGCTGCGCCCGGACAGAAAATCGCGGGTCTCGCCGACAAGCCCGGCATAATCGGCAATTGAGATTTCGCCGGTGCAGGGCGCCGAGCAGCGCTTGATCTGGTAGAGCAGGCAGGGGCGCGTGCGGTTCTCGTAATAGCTGTCCGAACAGGTGCGCAGCAGAAAGGCGCGCTGCAGCGCGTTCAGCGTGCGATGGACGGCGCCGGCGCTGGCGAAGGGGCCGAAATAATTGCCCTTGCCGGTCCTCGCGCCACGATGCTTGAGAAGTTGCGGCGCCTCGTGGTCGCCGGTGATCAGAATATAGGGAAAGCTCTTGTCGTCGCGCAGCAGCACATTGTAGCGCGGCTTCATCTGCTTGATGAAATTGGCCTCGAGCAGCAGCGCTTCGGCTTCGGTCTCCGTCGAGACGAACACCATTGAGGCGGTCTGCGCGACCATGCGCGCGATGCGCGTCGACTGTCGCTCGGGCCTGATATAGCTGGCGACGCGCTTCTTGATGCTGCGCGCCTTGCCGACATAGAGCACTTCGCCGCTTTCGGCGAACATGCGATAGACGCCGGGGCCGTTCGGCGCATGGCGCCAGAAGGATTTGATGACTTCCGCGCCGCGCGCCAGCGAACCTGGCTCGGCATCCCCCTGCTCGAGGTCGAGATCGACGCTGGCGAGGGCTTCGTCCTCCTCGTCCTCCTCCGGCCCGTCCAATGGGGGCTGGTCGACGATCGGCTGGTCCTTGGGCGCGTCCTTCATGATAGCGCTGATTTAGGCGCTGAAGCGCGCTTTGAAAAGCTGGTTTCAGCGGGTGATCAGCTCGCGATTGCGCTTCTCGAGTTCGCGGCCATATTCGCGCAAGGCATGGGCTTCCGACAATCGCCCGACGATCCGGCGCGATTGCGCGTCGGCGAGGACGGGAAGCACGTCGGCCTCGCTTTTTTCGAACAGGTCGAGGGCGGCGCGAATCGTCGATTGGGGAAGGAGAAAATCCTCGCCCCAATGCGCGAGCGAATCCACCGTCGCGGCATCTTCCGATTCCACTGCATGCAGATCGCTGACCAGCACGACGCCGACATAGGCCTCGTTGGCGTCGGTGAGGAACAATTCCTTGGCGATTCCGACGGGAAACAGGATGCGGGCGGCCCCAATCGTGCGATCGGCGGCGACCACACGGAAATCCTTGCGCATCAACCGCGCCACTTTGAGATCGCGCACCCAGCCGACGTCCTGGGGGCCGCGAATCGCCTCGCCGCGCAGATGGAAGCGCCAGGTGGCGAAGGAATAGCCGAAAGTCTCGCGCACGATCAGGCCGCTGAGCGCGCTGGCGAGCAAGGCCGCCACCATGATGCGAAGATCCGCCGTCGCCTCGAGCGCCAGAAAGGTCATCGCCAGCGGGGCGCCGATAATGCCGGCCCCGACGGCGGCCATGCCGAGGATCGACAGCAGCGTCGGATCGACCGCCATCAGGGGCGAAAGCGCGTCGAGGCTTTCGCCATAGAGGCGGCCGACCAACGCTCCGATCAGCAGCGACGCGAAAAAAAGGCCGCCGCGAAATCCCGCGCCAAGCGAAATCGCGGAGGCGAGTCCCTTCAGCGCGAGGATGAAGAGGAGCTGCGTCACCATCAGATTGCTCGTCAAAACCATGGCGCGCGCGCCATGGCCGGCGCCGAGCGCTTCCGGTCCGAGCAGCCCGAGGCCGCCGACCAGCAGGCCGCCGGCGAGCGGGCGGAGGTTTTTGGGACACGACAGCTTCTCAAAGGCGCGCTCGACCAAAGCCACGCCTTCCATCAGCACGACGCTCGCCGCCGCGGCGCCGAAGGCGATGACGATGGCGTGCGCGGCCAGCGTCGGGGTCGCTATCGCGGCAAGCGCCTGGCCGAGCACCGGTTTGTGAACCAGCAGCCGGTCGGCGACCGCGGTCGCCAGCACCGCGCTGATCGCAACCGGCATCAGCGAGGAAACGCTATAGGCGCCCAGCACCGCCTCGAAGGCGTAGAAGGCGCCGGCGAGCGGCGCATCGAAGGCGGCGGCGATCGCGCCCGCCGCGCCGCAGCCGACCAGCAGCCGCATGTCGACGCGGCGCGCGCCAAGCCCGCGCCCGATGAGCGAGGCGATCATGCCGCACATCTGGGTATAGGCGGCCTCCAATCCGACCGAGGCGCCAAACCCGTTGGAAATCAGCGTCTGCAGGCTGATATACAGGCTTCCCCGCGTCGACAGCCGGCCGCCATGCAGCGCATTGGCCTCGATCGCGTCGGCGAGCCGGCCGCGGAACCTTTCCTTCGCCCACAGCCCGAGAATGGCGAGGATTGCGCCGCCGGCGACCGGAATGACGATGATGCGCCAGGACTGCTGGACGGCGGAGATGCTGAGAAACGCGGCATTGGGGATCTGGAAGAGAATTTCGTGCATTTTCTGCGAGGCCGCGCTCATCGCCGCGACAATAAGGCCGCTGAGCGCGCCGATGATGGCGGCGATCGCCAGCAATCCGCTTTCGCGTCCGCGCACGAACGCTCGCATCCACAGCGGAAAGGATCGGTCCAATTGCCATGCGCGCGGCGGCGGCGCACTCGCCGCTATGCCGGAGGACGCTTGCCGTCCAGGGCGTTGCAAGCGCTGGAAGATCGTTGTCTCCTTCGAAATCGCGGCGCGCTCCCATGACCGGGCGATTTTGACGATCGGCATCGTCTATGCCAGATGTCGAACGACCAATCCTGCTCATTTTTATTTAACAAAGAGGCATCGTGCCCGTCCATTTCTCAGCCGACGAAATGTCGGCGCGCAAAAAACGTCTCCAGTCGGCGATGGCGGAGCGGGGCCTCGACGGCATGCTGCTGTTCGCCCAGGAAAGCCTGTTCTGGCTGACGGGCTACGACACATTCGGCTTCTGCTTCTTTCAATGCCTCTATTTTGGCGCCGACGGCCGCAGCGCGTTGCTGACGCGCTCGGCGGATTTGCGGCAGGCGCAACATACGTCCGACATTTCGGACATTCGCATCTGGAGGGACGGCGCCGACGCCGATCCGGCCCGCGATCTCGGGACGATGCTCGAGGACCTCGGCGTCCGCGGCCGGCTCGGCGTTGAAAACGACAGCTATGGCCTCACCCATGCCAACGGCCTGGCGCTCGAACGCGCGCTCGACGGCCTGGCGACACTCGTCGACGCCTCCCGGCTCGTGGCGCAATTGCGGGTGACGAAATCGGACGCCGAGATCGCCTTCGTGCGCGAGGCGGCGCGGCTCTCCGATCTTGCCGACCGCGCGGCGATCGAGCGGACCGCCGCCGGCGTCGACGAAGGGGCGATCCTGGCGGCGATGCACAATGAGATATTCGCCGGCGGGGGCGATTATCCCGGCAATGAATTCATCATCGGCTCGGGCGCCGATGCGCTGCTGTGCCGCTATAAGACCGGGCGGCGAAAGCTCGACGAAATCGATCAGCTCACGCTCGAATTCGCCGGCGTCTATCGCCATTATCACGCCGCGATCATGCGCACCCACATCGTCGGGCGCGCCAGCGCGCTGCATCGCGCCTATCATGAAGCCGCGCGCGCGGCGCTGGACGCCTGCGAGGCGGAGCTGCGCCCGGGCCGCACCGCCGGCGACGTCTTCTCTGCGCATGCCCGCGTCCTTGACGCGCATGGCCTGTCTCGTCATCGGCTCAACGCTTGTGGCTATGCGCTCGGCGCCAAATTCACGCCGTCCTGGATGGATTCGCCGATGTTTTATGAGGGCAATGAATTCATCCTCGCCCCGTCGCAGGTCTATTTCCTGCACATGATCCTGATGGACAGCGACAGCCGGACGGCGATGTGCCTGGGGCGAACCTCGCTCATCGGCGCCGAGCGCGCCGAGCCGATCAACGCCCCCGATCTGGACCTGATCGTGAAATAGGGGTAGCTGTTTGATCGTTTGGTGAAAATTAAGGCTTTTGTGTTGGCGCTTTTTCTTCCAGCCCATCGTGGTCGGCGCGCTGGCGCGGCTTTCGCGGCGCTAGGATCGGCCGTCCTGCTTTCCGGCTGCGTCGAAACGGCGGCCGAGCTTGCGCCGAAACCAGAAGCGCATGCGCAATTCACGCGCCGCCCGGACGTCAGTCTCGCCGGCGCCAGCGTCGCTTTCGTCTCGGTCGATGGTCCGCCGGCGGCGATTTCAGCCAGTTTTTCGCAAATCATGGCGCGGGAAGCGGCGGCGCATGACATCGTCATCGCCGATGCGAAAAAGGCGCGCTATCTCGTGCGCGGCTATCTCTCGGCCTCTCAAACGGCCGATGGAGCCGAGGTGGATTACGTCTGGGACGTTTTCAACAAGGACAAACAACGCACCCAGCGCGTCGACGACGCCATCGAGGTGAAGGGCGACGGCGCCGATCCCTGGCGCATCGTGGGCGAGGCGGCTCTGGCCAGTATTGCCGCCAAAAGCGCCGACGATCTCGCCGCATTCCTGTCCAATACGCCCGAGGCGATCGCCGCCGTGCGCGCGCCGGCGGCGGCGACGCAGCCGCTGACCGTGTCGGAAGCAAAGCCCCTGGGCTATGCGCCGGTCAATTGAAGCGCCTGCGTTGCGAGCCTCTGTCCTGAAATGTTGTTTGCCGCCGACCCGGCTGCTATGACGCTTTTGTCTCGATGAACGGCGATTGCTGGCTGGGGATTTCCTGAATGATCGGCGCGATGAAAATACTGGCGGGCAATTCAAACGGCCCCATCGCCGAAGCGATCGCCGCCTATCTCGGCGAACCGCTCACCAAATGCCACGTGCGCCGTTTCGCTGATCTCGAAATATTCGTGGAAATCCTGGAAAACGTGCGCGGCCGCGACACGTTCATCATCCAGTCGACCTCCTATCCGACCAATGACAATCTGATGGAGCTGCTGATCATGATCGACGCGCTGCGGCGCGCCTCGGCGCAGCGCATCACCGCCGTCATGCCCTATTTCGGCTACGCCCGTCAGGATCGCAAACCCGGGCCGCGCTCGCCGATCTCCGCCAAGCTCGTCGCCAATCTGATCACCCGCGCCGGCGCCGACCGCGTCCTCACCGTCGATCTCCACGCCGGCCAGATCCAGGGCTTTTTCGATATCCCGACCGACAATCTGTTTTCCGCGCCGACCATGGTGCGCGACATTCAGGCGCGTGAGGCGGTCGCCGAAATGATGGTGGTGTCGCCCGACGTTGGCGGCGTGGTGCGCGCGCGCGCCCTCGCCAAACGCCTCGATGCGCCGCTCGCCATCGTCGACAAGAGACGCGAGCGCGCCGGCGAGTCCGAAGTGATGAACATCATCGGCGATGTGCGCAATCGTCACTGCATCCTGCTCGACGATATCGTCGATTCCGGCGGCACTTTATGCAACGCGGCCGACGCGCTGCTCGACAAGGGCGCGTTGAGCGTCTCCGCCTATATCACCCATGGCGTTCTGTCGGGCGGCGCCGTCGCCCGTATCGCCGCGTCCAAGCTGAAAGAGCTGGTGCTGACCGACACGATCGCGCCGACCGAGGCGGTGCGCGTGGCGCGGAACATCCGCGTCATTTCGATCGCGCCGCTGATTGGCGAGGCGATCGCCCGCATCGCCAAGGAGGAAAGCGTGTCGGTTCTATTTGACTGACAATTTCATTCTTCGTCGGCGCGCGGACGGCGGCTCCAAATCGCGACGAAGGTTCGACAAATTCGCTTGACTTCGCCGGGGAGCCAAGCAATCGTTTTGACCAATTGGTCAAGACTTCTCGCCAGGCCGTTTAACTGCGCGGCGTTGTTTGGCATTCTTATTGCAATGCGCGGTCGACAATACAGGAATCGGGGGATGGCATGATCAGTTGGAAATCAGCGTATCTGGCTTCGGGAATGAGCGCGGCGTTTGGTCTGGCGCTCCTGGCATCGAGCGCCCTGGCCGCGGACATCAAGCCGGCCGTCATTTATGACCTCGGCGGCAAGTTCGACAAATCCTTCAACGAAGGCGTTTATAACGGCGCGCTGAAATTCAAGAAGGACACCGGCATCGAATTTCGCGATCTCGAAATCCAGAACGATGCGCAGCGCGAGCAGGACTTGCGCAAATTCGCCAAGGACGGTTTCAGCCCGATCCTGACCGTCGGCTTCGCCTGGGCGTCGGCGCTTGACAAGGTCGCCGCCGAATTCCCGGACACCAAATTCGGCATCATCGACATGGTGGTCGACAAGCCCAACGTTCAGTCCATGCTGTTCAAGGCGCAGGAAGGTTCGTTCCTGGTCGGCGTGATCGCCGCCAAAACGTCGAAGACGGGCAAGGTCGGCTTTGTCGGCGGCATGGACATTCCACTGATTTCGCAATTTGAATGCGGCTACGCCCAGGGCGTGAAATACGTCAACGCCAAGGACGAAGTGTTCGCCAATATGACGGGCACGACGCCGGCGGCCTGGAACGATCCGGTCAAGGGCGGCGAACTCGCCAAATCGCAGATCGGCCGCGGCGCGGATGTCGTCTACGCCGCCGCGGGCGCTACCGGCCAGGGCGTGCTGAAGGCCGCCGCCGACGCCGGCAAGCTCGGCATTGGCGTCGATTCCAATCAGAACGGCCTGTTCCCCGGCAAAGTGCTGACCTCGATGTTGAAGCGCGTCGATGTCGCCACCTATAATTTCTTCAACACCGCCAAGGAAGGGTCCTGGAAGGCCGGCTTCAATGTATTCGGCATCAAGGAAGGCGGCGTCGGTTACGCGGTCGACGACAACAACAAGGCGCTGATCACCCCGGATACCCAGAAGGCGGTCGACGCGGCTTCCGCCGACATTGTCGCCGGCAAGATCCAGATCCACGATTATATGTCCGACAACAAGTGCCCGATCTGAGCCGCGGCGGTTGAACGAACGCGCCCCCGCGGCCCGATGTGCCGCGGGGGCGCTTCTCAGAATAAAACCGGGGCGAGACCCTCGGCGATCGGAAACGCATTCCATCCACAGAGCCTTGGGGGGCTTGCGTGACAGATGAGGCCCGCGGCCAGGCGCCCGCCATCGAGCTCATCGGCATCGACAAACGATTCGGCGCGGTTCACGCCAACAGCAACGTGAACCTGCGCGTCGAGCGCGGAATCATCCACGGCATCGTCGGCGAGAACGGCGCCGGCAAGTCGACCTTGATGTCGATCCTCTACGGCTTCTATGAAGCGGACGCCGGCGAAATTCGCGTCAATGGCGCGCCGGTGCGCATTTCCTCGTCGCGCGAGGCGATCAGCCATGGCATCGGCATGGTGCATCAGCATTTCATGCTGGTGCAGCCGCTGACGGTTCTGGAAAATGTCATGCTGGGCGCCGAGGGCGGCGCTCTGCTGGCGCGCGGCGCTCAGGAGGTTCGCGCCAAGCTCGCCGAGCTCGAGCGCGAATATGGCCTCGAAGTCAACCCCGACGCCATCGTCGGCGAATTGTCGGTCGGACTGCAGCAGCGCGTCGAGATTTTGAAGGCGCTGATTCGCGGCGCCGAAATATTGGTCCTTGACGAACCAACCGCCGTGCTGACGCCGGCCGAGGCCGATCAATTGTTCGAAATGCTGAGTCTCTTGAAGACCCAGAACAAGACGGTCATTTTCATCACCCACAAGCTGCGCGAAATCATGCGCCTCACCGATCGCGTCTCCGTCATGCGGCGCGGCGAAATGGTGGCGACTTTCGAGACGGCGAAAACCTCGCCGCCAGAGCTTGCCGACGCCATGGTCGGCCGCAAGGTCATCCTGCGCATCGAAAAGAGCGTCGCCCATCCCGGCGAGATCGCGCTGGAAGCGCGCAATCTCGTGGTGCGCGACGATCGCGGCGTCACCCGCGTCGACAACATGTCCTTCGCGCTGCGTCGGGGCGAGATCGTCGGTATTGCCGGCGTCGCCGGCAATGGCCAGTCGGAACTGCTCGAAGCGCTTGCCGGCATCCGCGTGCTGGCGTCGGGCGAAATCCTCCTCAATGGCGAACTGCCGCCGCCGGATCGGCAAAGCCCGAAAGGCATGCGCGCGCTCGGCGTTTCGCACGTGCCCGAGGATCGCCATCGCATGGGCCTCGTCATGCCGTTCCAGGCCTGCGAGAGCGCGATGCTCGGCTTCCAGGATGACAAGGTTTACGGAGGCGGCCTGTTGTTTGACCGCGCCGCCATCGTCGCCGACGAGGCGCAGAAGATGGAGGCGTTCGACATCCGTCCGCGCGCCCCGCTGCTCAAGACGGCGAATTTCTCGGGGGGCAATCAGCAGAAAATCGTGCTGGCGCGCGAGATCGAGCGCAATCCGCATGTGATCCTGGTGGGCCAGCCGACGCGCGGCGTCGATATCGGCGCCATCGAATTCATTCACAAGCGCCTCGTCGCGTTGCGCGACGCCGGCAAGGCGGTGTTGGTGGTATCGGTCGAGCTCGACGAGATCATGGCGCTGTCGGACCGTATCCTCGTCGTCTGCGCCGGGCGCATCACCGGCGAGCGGCGCCCGGAGGATACCAACCAACAGGATCTCGGCCTGTTGATGGCCGGCGTCAGCGAGCATGCGGCATGAGCGGCCCCACCGAACTTCCCCGCTGGGCCGATGTCGGGCTGATCCCGCTGATCAATGTCGGCGCCGCCTTCATCATCTCGGGCCTTGTCGTCACCGCGATCGGCGAGAATCCGTTCGAAGCGGTGAAACTGCTGCTCGGCGGCGCGCTCGGCGATCTCGAAGGCATCGGCTTCACGCTCTATTACGCCACCAGTTTCATCTTCACCGGGCTCGCCGTCGCGATCTGTTTTCAGGCGGGGCTGTTCAACATCGGCGTCGAGGGCCAGGCCTATGTGGCGGGCCTTGGCGCGGCGCTCGCCTGCCTCTATCTCGGCTTTCTGCCCGGCTACACCCTGATGGTCGTGGCGATCGCCGCTGCCGCCTTGTTCGGCGCGGCCTTCGCCGCCATTCCTGGCTACCTCCAGGCCAAGCGCGACAGCCATATCGTCATCACGACCATCATGTTCAATTACATCGCCTCCGCGTTCATGGGCTATCTCCTGGTGCGGGTGCTGCGCGAGCCCAGCCAGATGAATCCGGAAACCCATGTTTTCCCGCCCGGCGGCTGGGTTCCCCAACTTCATGCGCTGCTGCTCTCCGTCGGCGTCAAATGGCCGGTGACGCCGCTCAACCTGTCGTTCTTTCTGGCGTTGATCGCCGCGGTCTGGATGTGGTTCCTGATCTGGCGCACGCGTCTCGGCTTTGAAATCCGCACCGTCGGCGCCAATCCGACCGCCGCCATTTATGGCGGCATATCGCCGGCGCGCATCACCATCATCACCACGCTGATGTCCGGCGCTCTGGCGGGCGGCCTGGCGGTCAATGTCATCCTCGGCGAGCAGCATCGGCTGATCCTCGAATATGTGGGCGGCTTCGGCTTTGTCGGCATCGCAGTCGCGCTCATGGGCCGCGCCCATCCGGCGGGAATCGTTCTGGCGGCGATATTGTTCGGCATGCTCTATCAGGGCGGCGCCGAACTCGCCTTCGACAAGCCGAAAATCAGCCGCGACATGATCGTCGTCATCCAGGGTCTCGTCGTGTTGTTCGCCGGCGCGCTCGAACATATGTTCCGCAAGCCGCTGGCGAGCCTGCTGGCGAAATTCGCAGCGCGGCCGGCCGGCGCGCCTGCCGCCGAGCGAGGGTGAGCCAAGTTGGAGGCCTTTGACGCCACGATTGTGATCTTAGGCTCCGGCATCCGGCTCGCCGTGCCTCTGATCCTCGCCTGCCTCGCGGGCCTGTGGTCGGAGCGCTCGGGCATTGTCGACATCGGGCTCGAGGGCAAGATGCTGACCGGCGCCTTCGCCGGCGCCGCTATCGCCACCATGACCGGCAGCGCCTGGGCAGGCCTTCTCGCCGGCGTCTTCTCGACCATCGTCGTCTCGCTCATTCATGGCTACGCCTCGATCGACCAGCGCGCCAACCAGATCGTCTCGGGCACGGCGATCAACATGGTCGCCGATGGCATGACGGCGCTGGTCGGCAATGCGCTCTGGGGCCAGGGCGGCCGTACGCCCCAGCTCGAAGATTCCGCGATGTTCAATGCGATCGATCTGCCGTTCGCGCAGAGCCTCGCCGACGTGCCGATCCTCGGGCCGATCTACCAGCACCTGATTTCCGGCCATGATCTCATCACCTATGCCGCCTTCGCGCTGGCGCCGATCACCTATTGGGTCCTCTACAAGACGCGCTTCGGCCTGCGCCTGCGCGCGGTCGGCGAGAATCCCGCCGCCGTCGACACCGCCGGAATTTCCGTGCGCGCCCTGCGCTACGGCGCGGTGGTGATCTGCGGCGTTCTTGTCGGCCTTGCCGGCGTCTATCTGTCGGTCGCCCAGGCCGCCTATTTCCAGCCGCACATGAGCGCCGGCAAGGGCTTCATTGCGCTGGCGGCGCTGGTGTTCGCCAAATGGCGCCCGATGCCGGCGCTCGCCACCTGCCTGCTGTTCGGCTTCCTCGACGCTCTGTCGATCCGCCTGCAGGGCTTCGTCATCCCCGGCATCGGCGAAGTCCCCGTGCAGGCGATCGAAGCGCTGCCCTATGTGCTGACGGTGATCCTGCTCGCCGGCTTCATCGGCAAGGCGATCCCGCCCAAAGCCTCGGGAATTCCCTATGTCAAAGAGCGCTGAAGCGGCGATCGCGGCTTTATTCGACGCCGCCAAGGCTGCGCAAGCCAGGGCCTATGCGCCCTATTCGCATTTCAATGTCGGAGCCGCGTTGCGCACGCCGTCGGGCGCGATTTTTGCGGGCTGCAATGTCGAAAACGCCGCCTATCCCCAAGGCGCCTGCGCCGAGGCCGGCGCAATCAGCGCGATGGCGCTGGCCGGCGAGCGGCGCATCGCGGAAATGCTGGTGATCGGCGACGGCGAAGGCCTGTGCACGCCCTGCGGCGGCTGCCGCCAGCGCATTCGCGAATTCGCTTCCGCCGAGACGCCTGTGCACATTGCGGGGCCTGATGGCCTGCGCCTGACGCTATCGCTCGCCGAACTGCTGCCCTATTCCTTCGGCCCGGAAAATTTGCGATCGTGAACCGCCATGACGACTGACGTCGATAAAGCCGTCGCCATCCTGCGCCAGCGCGGCATCGCTGAATTTGCTGGTCTCGGCATCGTCCTCGGCTCGGGCCTCGGTTCGCTCGCCGACGAAGTCGAGGGCGCAGTATCGATCGCTTACGAAGACCTGCCCGGCTTTCCCGTGCCGACCGTGTCGGGCCATGCCGGCCGGTTGGTCGTCGGCGCGCTCGAGGGCAGGCGCGTCGCTTTGTTCCAAGGGCGCGGCCATTATTACGAACGCGGCAATCCCAACGCGATGGCCGTCGCCATCGAGACGTTCAAGCGGCTGGGCGGCCGGACTTTGTTCCTCACGAATGCTGCCGGCGGGTTGCGCAGCGAATGGGCGCCGCCGGCGCTCGTCTCCATTACCGACCATATCAATTTCGCCGGCGCCAATCCGCTGATCGGCCGCCATTCCGACGATCGCTTCGTGCCGATGACCAATGCCTATGATGCCGATTTGCGTGGCGTCCTCAGACACGCCGCCCAGGACGGCCAAATAGAATTGCATGAGGGCGTCTATATGTGGTTTTCCGGGCCGAGCTTCGAGACGCCGGCGGAGATCCGCGCGGCGAAAATTCTCGGCGCCGATCTCGTCGGCATGTCGACCGTCCCCGAGGTCATTCTGGCGCGCCTGCACGGATTGCGCTGTCTCGCTGTGTCGCTGGTGACGAATTTCGGGGCCGGCCTGGCGGGCGGCGACCCGACCCATGCCGAGACCAAGGAAGTGGCCGCCGAAGGCTCGGCCAAATTCAAGCGATTGCTGCGCGCTTTCGTGCGCGCGTCCGATCCGGCGCGCGCCTGATGCTGCCGCAGGAAATCATCCGCCGCAAACGCGACGGCGAGGCGCTCAGCGCCGCCGAGATCGAGGGCTTCATCGCCGGGCTGACTTCCGGCGCGGTGACCGAAGGCCAGGCCGCGGCTTTCGCGATGGCGGTGTTCTTCAAGGGGATGGACCTCGACGAGCGCGTCGCGCTGACCCGCGCGATGATGCGCTCGGGTTCGGTGCTCGACTGGCGCGAAGCGCGCCTGCCCGGTCCGATCCTCGACAAACATTCGACGGGCGGCATCGGCGATAATGTCAGCCTGATGCTGGCGCCGATGCTGGCCGCCTGCGGCGCCTTCACGCCGATGATTTCAGGACGCGGGCTTGGCCATACCGGCGGCACTTTGGACAAGCTCGATTCGATCCCCGGCTATGTCGCCCAGCCCGACCTTGCCCTGTTCCGCCGCACCGTCGCCGAGGCTGGCTGCGCGATCATCGGCCAGACCGCCGATCTCGCGCCGGCCGACAAGCGCCTTTATGCGATCCGCGATGTCACGGCGACGGTCGAGTCGATCGCGCTGATCACCGCCTCGATCCTGTCGAAGAAACTGGCGGCCGGCCTGCAGGGGCTGGTGATGGACGTCAAGACAGGTTCGGGAGCTTTCATGGCGAGCCTCGAGGGCGCGCGCGATCTCGCGAAAAGCCTCGCTCATGTCGCCACCGGCGCCGGCCTGCCGACGACTTCACTCATCACCGACATGAACGAGCCGCTCGCCAGCGCGGCGGGCAATGCGGTGGAGGTGCAGAACGCCGTCGATTATCTCACCGGCGCGGCGCGCGATCCCAGGCTGCATGCCGTGACGGTCGCGCTTGGCGGCGAATTGCTGGCGCTCGGCGGGCTCGCCGAGAGCGCGACGCTCGGCCGGACGGAAATGGAGCGCGCGCTGGCGAGCGGCGCCGCCGCCGAGCGTTTCGAGCGCATGGTGGCGATGCTCGGCGGCCCGAGCGACTTTCTGAGCCACTCGCGCAAACTGCTACCGGTCGCGCCGGTCGTCGTCGCGGCGCCGCCGGCCCGAACGGGCTTCGTCGCGGCGATCGACGCGCGAGGGATCGGCATGGCGGTAGTCGCACTGGGCGGCGGGCGCAGCCGGGCCGCCGATGCGATCGATCCAGCCGTCGGCTTCACCCGGCTTGCCGGTCTCGGCGCGGAGGTTTCCGCCGAGGCGCCGCTGGGCCTCGTCCATGCGCGCGACGCCGCGCATGCGGAGGCCGCGGCGAAACAACTCGCCGCCGCCTATCGCATCGGCGATGCGCCGCCGCCGCGTCGTGATCCCGTCATCGAGCGCATCGCCGGCGCGCCGTGACCATCCTCATCGCCATCAATGATTGGGATCCTCAGCCCTGGCTGGAACGGTTGCGGGCGCTGCTTCCGGACCGCGCCATCGTCACTCCGGAGACGATCGCTGACCGGTCGGCCGTCGATTACGCCCTGAGCTGGCGGCATGGTCCGGGCGCCTTCGCCGGCCTGCCGAATCTGAAGGCTATCTTCTCGCTCGGCGCCGGCGTCGATCATTTGTTTCACGATTCTGAGCTTCCCGATGTCCCGCTCGTGCGCATGGTCGATACGGATCTGCGCGACCGGATGAGCGAATGGGTGGTGCTCCACACGCTTCTTCATCACCGTCAGCAGCGCATGTACGATTGGCAACAGGATCAGCAGATCTGGGATGAGGACGTCGAACAGCCGGCCGCCGCCGAAATCCGCGTCGGCGTTCTCGGCCTCGGCGTGCTGGGCGCCGATGCCGCGCGCAAACTTGCATTGATCGGCTTCGATGTCGCCGGCTGGAGCCGGACGAGGCGCGACCATGACGGCATCGCCTGTTTCCACGGCGAGGATGGGCTCGATGCGATGCTTGCGCGCACCGATATTCTCGTCGCGCTGCTGCCGCTGACGCCGCAGACGCGCGGCATGCTCAATAGCAGCCTGTTCGCGAAGCTGGCGCGGGACAGCCGCCTTGGCGGGCCGATCCTGCTCAATGCGGGGCGCGGCGGCTTGCAGGTCGAGGCGGATATTCTGGCGGCGCTTGAGGGCGGCGTCCTGAAGGCGGCCTCGCTCGATGTCTTCGAGGTCGAGCCGCTGCCTGAGGCCTCGCCGCTCTGGCGTCATCCGCGCGTGACGATCAGCCCGCATAACGCGGCGATTTCGACTCCGGATACGATCCTGCGCGCGATCGTCGACCAGATCGCCGCCCATGAGCGCGGCGAGCCGCTGCGCCATGTCGTCGACCGGAAGCGGGGCTATTGAGCAGAGTCGCGACCGTGCCGGCGGCCTCTTTCCGTTTGTGATCCTGGCAGGAGCAGGCGCGGACGCCCGCGCTCCCATGCTGTCGGCACCCGGCGGCAAGAGACTGCAATAACCTTCAAAATCAGCTTTACCAGTTAAGCCTCGTCGACTAATCTCCGCTCTAACTCCTCAACATCGGTTTGGAGGTTAGAATGAGACGCGCGCCTTTCCTTCTTCGAGCCTTTGGCCTGCTCGCCATCCTCGCGGCTCCGGCATTTAATGCGCCGTCAGCCTTGGCGCAGCTCGCCGGCGGCGAAATCCACATCGGCGTCGGCGGTCCTCTGACGACCGGCTCGGCGACATTCGGCGTCGAAATGCGTCAGGCGGTCGATCTGGCGGTGGCGGAGGCCAATGCGGCCGGCGGAATTCTCGGCGCCAAGATCATCGCCGACGCCGCCGACGATATTGCGAACAATCAACAGGGCGAGGCGGTCGCCAAGGGCTTCTGCGATGCGCCCGGCGTGCTCGGGGTGGTCGGCCACGTCAATTCAGGCGTCACCATTGCGGCGTCGAAAATCTACGCGGGCTGCGGCCTCGCGATGATCACGCCGATGTCGTCAAACCCCGGCGTGACGGAGAACGACCTCGCCAATGTTTTCCGCCTCACCAACCGCGACGACCGCAAGGGGCCGGGTCTCGCGCGCTATCTGATCGACAAGATGGGCAAGAAACGCGCGATCGTCATCGATGACCAGACGCCTTATGGCAAAGGGCTCGCCGACGCCTTCTCCAAAGGTTTCGAAGCGGCCGGCGGCGCGATCGCTGCGCGCGACGCGATCAAGGTCGGCGATACCCAGTTTGGCGGCCTCGTCAAAGCCTTTCCCAGCGACTTCGACGTCGTCTTCTTCGGCGGCATGCGTGAGGGCGCGCCAATCCTGAAGGAGATGCGCGAGGAAGGCGTCAATCAATTGTTCGCCTGCGGCGACGGCTGCTGGGACGTGAAGGGCTTCATCGCGCCGAGCCAGGGCGCGGCAAGCAAAGGCGAGGGCGTGCGCATTCTCTCGGCCGCGCCGGCGCTCGGCAAAGTCCCCGGCTCGGCCGAATTCGCCGCGGCCTATACCGCCAAATACGGCCCGATCAACAATTATGCGGCGAGTTCTTATGATTCCGCGCGCGTGCTGATTGCAGCGATTGCAGCGGCGGCGAAGCAGAAACAGGGCCTGCCGACGCGGGCCGAAGTCGTCGCCGCGCTGAAGGCGATCCGCTTCCAGGGCGTCGCCTACGCCAAGCCCGTCGCCTGGAACGCGAAAGGCGACAACACCGGCGCGGTGATCTTCGTCAATGTCGTCGACGGCGATCGTTTCAAGGAGATCGACCAGATCGGCGAATAGGGCAGGTTGGGGTCAAGCGGAATTGTCGCCTCGACGGAGGCGATCGAGAAAGCCGAGATCAGATTTCTCCGTTGATTTCTTGGGCGGAGCGGAGCGCGGAAGGAGACCGAAGTCAAGGGTGCGCGCAGCGCATCGCCTCCGGCGACGGCCCCTTTTGGGGCCGCCCTTGAGTTCGGTCTCCTTCCGCGCAAAATGGCCGCCAAGAGATCGACGGAGGGTTGTCGCCGAATGCGGCGGCGCCGCTCCCGCGTCGGTTCAAACACAACAACCTTCGGGCTCGCCGCGCTCTTCAGAGCGCGCGCATCTTCAACTTCGCCGCTTTGCCGATCGTCAGGCGGTTGCGCAACGGCAGGCCGAAGGCCTCGGCTTCGATCTCGAACATGTCGCCCTTCTCCGGCTTGATTCCGTCGGAAAAGGAAAGCGTCGCGGTGCCGAAGAAATGCACATGGACGTCGCCGGGGCGGCGGAACAGATCATATTTGAAATGATGCGCCTCGAGATTGGCGATCGTATGCGACATGTTTTGCTCGCCCGAGATGAACGGCTTTTCCCACAGCACTTCCTTGCCGCGGCGGATGCGCGAGGCGCCCTGCACGTCGAGGGGCAGATCGCCGAGCAGGAGCTCGGGCCCGAAGCTTGAGGCGCGCAGCTTGGAATGGGCGAGGTAGAGGTAGTTCTGCCGCTCGGTGACATGGTCGGAAAATTCATTGCCGAGCGCGAAGCCGACCCGCACCGGGGCGCCCTCCGGACTGATCACGTAGACGCCGACGATTTCCGGCTCCTCGCCGCCATCGAGCGCGAAATGCGGCGAGACGAGATCGCCTCCTGGCGGCGCCAGGGTCGAACCATCGCCCTTGTAGAACCACTCAGGCTGCACGCCCTTCTCGGCGCCTTTCGGCTTGCCGCCTTCGAGGCCCATTTTGAACATGCGCATCGAATCGGTCAGCGTGTCGGCATCGGCGAGATTCTTGTGCATCTTGTCGCGCCCTTCGGCGGAGCCGAGATGGGTGAGTCCGGTGCCGGCGACCATCAGATGAGCCGGGTCCTTATGATCGATCGGATTGAGCACGCGCTTTTCTTTGAGCGCGGCGGCGAGATTGACGATCTTGCCGATTCCGCGATCGGCGATCACCTTGCGAATCGGCGCGCCCGCCGCGATCGCCTGGAAAGCGAGTTCGTAGGTCGTGCGCGCGCCCTTGACGAGGCGGCTTTCGCCGCGAGCGGTGACGACCAGCGCGCGCTTGTCATTTTCGTCGACGATTTGCGCAAGCCGCATGGCGTTTCTCTCCAGAATCAGTGACCGGCGCCCGTCGTATAGGCCATTCGTGTGCGGATCAATTCGAGAATGCGCGAATCGTTGAAGTCAGCGATTGCTATCGTCGCGCCGGCGCGGGTCAGCGTCGCCGCGTCAAGCGTCGTCGTCATGCCGACGACCGCGAGCCCCGCGCCGAGCGCCGCGCGCAGGCCCGACAGCGAATCCTCGAAAGCGACGGAATGGGCCGCGAGCGTTCCTGTTTTCTCCAGCCCGGTCAGATAGGGCAGGGGATCCGGTTTGGAGCGGGCAAGTTCGGAGCCGATGATTTGCAGGGGCAACCGATCAGCCAATCCCAGCGCTTTCAGCACGATCGTTGCATTGGCGCGCGGCGCGTTGGTGACGACGGCGCAGCGGATGCCTTGCGCGGCGGCGTAATCGAGCAGCGCCGCGACGCCGGCGACCGGCTGCAATTGGCCGAGCATGTCGCGAAACGCCTGCTCCTTCGCCTCGATCGTCGCCTCCCGCTCGGCCATCGGAAGGTGCGAGAGAAACGCTTCGCCGATCAGCGCGTTGGAAGCGCCCATGATCTTCTCGACATATTGCGCCTTGGTCAGCGCGATGCCGTGCTTGGCGAGCACGGTCTGAAACGCGGTGAGGTGCAAAGCGTCGGTGTCGACGAGCGTGCCGTCGAGATCGAACAGGAGAGCGGTCTTCACGTGTTCGCCGCGCTCACATCGTCGCGCCGACTTGCCACGGCACGAATTCGGCGTCGCCATAGCCGAGCGCTTCCGACTTCGATTGCTCGCCGGAGGCGACGGCGAGGACTTTCTCGAAGATTTCGCGGCCCTTTTCCTCGATCGAGACGCCATCGAGAATGTCGCCGCAATTGATGTCCATGTCTTCGCTCATCCGTCTGTACATGTCGCTGTTGGTCGCCAGCTTGATCGACGGCGTCGGCTTGCAGCCATAGGCAGAGCCGCGCCCGGTGGTGAAGGCCAGCACATTGGCGCCGCCGGCGACCTGACCGGTCGCCGATACCGGATCATAGCCCGGCGTGTCCATATAGACGAAGCCCTTGGTCTTCACCTGCTCGGCGTAGCGATAGACGTCATTGAGCACCGTCGTGCCGCCCTTGGCGGCGGCGCCGAGCGATTTTTCGAGGATCGTGGTGAGGCCGCCCGCTTTGTTGCCGGGCGAGGGATTGTTGTTCATCTCGCCATGGTTGCGCTCGGTGTAATCCTCCCACCAATGGATGAGGTCGACCAGCTTCTGGCCGACTTCCGGCGTCGCCGCGCGCCGCGTCAGCAGATGTTCGGCGCCGTAAATCTCAGGCGTTTCGGACAGGATCGCGGTGCCGCCATGGCGCACCAGAATATCGACGGCGGCGCCGAGCGCGGGATTGGCGGTGATGCCGGAATAGCCATCCGAGCCGCCGCATTGCAGCGCCAGCATCAGTTCGCTGGCGGGCAGGGTCTCGCGCCGCGCCCGATCGGCGATCGGCAGCATGGCGGCGATCCGCTCGACGCCGGCCTCGATCGTCTTGCGCGTGCCGCCGGTCGCCTGGATGGTCATGGTCTGGAAGAGATCGCCGTCGGTGACGCCATATTCTTCCTTCATCCGGCCGATCTGGAACACTTCGCAGCCGAGCCCGACCAGCACGACGCCGGCGATATTGGGATTGCCCGCATAGCCCCATTGCGTCCGCTTGAAAATGTCGAAGCCCTCGCCCTTGGCCGCCATGCCGCAGCCGGTGCCGTGCACCAGCGAAATGACGCCGTCGACATGGGGATAATCATCGAGCCGCCCGGAGCGTTCGAATTCGCGCGCGATCAGCCGCGCGACGGTCGCCGAACAATTCACGCTGGTGAGGATGGCGAGGTAATTGCGCGTGCCCGCCTTGCCGTTGGCGCGGCGATAGCCTTCGAATGTCGCCTGCTGCGACAGCGGCAGGATGGTCTCAGGCCTGGCGCCTTCCGAGAAATGATAATCGCGCGAGAATTCATGCATCACGACATTATGTTCGTGCACCCATTCGCCCGGCGCGATCGGTTTGGAGGCGAAGCCGATGATCTGGCCGAATTTGAGGATCGGCGCGCCGGTCTCGATTCGAGAGGTGGCGAGCTTATGGCCCTTGGGCACGCGGGCGGATGCGACCGGGCCGCCTACTGGCGCGTCGCCGATGCGAATCTCGTCGACGGCGACCATCACATTGTCCTGGGCGTTGAGCCGTAAAGCGCGGGGGGTGCTCATTGTTTGATTCCGAGGGGGGTTATTTGGAGAACAGGTTCGAGCGTTCCCTGGCGAAAGTCTCGAACAGGTCGGTCGTCTGCTGCAGATGATAATGCATCGCCGCGCGGGCGCCGTCGGCGTCGCCGCGCATCACCGCTTTGGCGATCATGCTATGTTCGGAAAGGGTCTTGGGCATGCGGCCGGCTGGCGACAGCAAAAGGCGCCGGACGCGCTCGAGGTGCGAACGCAGACCGTCGAGAATCTCGCCGCAATGGCCGAGCGCCAGCAGCGAGGGCAACAGACGGTGGAAGTCCACATCCAGTGCGTAGAATCCGGCGACGTCGCGTCCATCGACGGCCGCCTGCTGGTAGCGCAGATTTCGCTCCAGTTCCTCGACGCCTTCGCGCGGCATGCGCTCGGCCGCCTGCGCCGCGACCTCCGATTCCAGCGCCCGCCGCACCAACAGGCGTTCGCGCACGTCGTCGATCGAGATCTTGGCGACGAACGAGCCGTGCTGCGGCTCTATCGTCACCAGCCGTTCATAGGCAAGTCGTGAGATGGCCGAGGAAACCGGAAAACGCGAAACGCCAAGCCGCTCGCACAACGCCAGCTTGTCGATGGCGCCCCCTGGCTCGAGAGCGCCGGAAAGGATAGATTCCTTAAGATCGCGATAGACGTGATCGGCTTTCGAGCTGCGTCGCGCCTCCGTCTCGCTCATCTCCAGTGACCTCGCGCGTCGGCCGCCGCGTGCGCGCGCTGCGCAAATGACTTCCCAGCTAGCATGTTAGACGCTAATCAGATGGCGGGCCAGCGTCAATCCTTCAAGACAGGCTCCGCCGTTTCGCCTTCAAGACGGCTCCGCCGTTTCGCCTTCAAGACACGCCTCCGCCGTATCGCCTTCAAGACGCGGCTCCGCCGTATCGAACCAGCCGGGAGCGACCATGCCGCAACAGGAATTGAATCTCACAGAAACGGCGACCCTGCCGGTCGATGGCTATGCGGGCGCCCTGGTCGGCCGCGTGTGGCGACCGGAACTCGGCGGGCCTTCGGTGGTCGCCGCGACGCCGGACGGGCTTGTCGACGTGACCGGCGATTTTCCCACCATCCGCGACCTCTGCGAACAGGCCGATCCGCCAGCGTCCTTGCGCGCCGCCAAAGGGGAGCGCTTCGCCTCGTTGCTCGAAGTCCTCGCCAATACGCCGCAAGCGCGGCGCGATCCAGCGCGGCCGTGGTTGCTCGCCCCCATCGATCTGCAGGCGATCAAGGCCGCAGGCGTCACTTTTGCGACATCGATGCTGGAGCGCGTGATCGAAGAGCGCGCGCGCGGCGACCGTAACGCGGCGGCGAGAATCCGCGAGGAGATGACCAGCCTGATCGGCGACGACCTTTCCAAGCTGAAGCCCGGCTCCCCCGCCGCGATGCGTCTAAAAGACGCGCTGATCGCGCAAGGCGCATGGTCGCAATATCTGGAAGTCGGCATCGGCCCGGACGCCGAGATTTTCACCAAGAGCCAGCCGATGGCGGCCATCGGCCATGGGGCGGACGCCGGCTATCACAAAGGCTCGGTCTGGAACAATCCGGAGCCGGAAGTGGTGCTCGCCGTCAATTCGGCTGGGCGCATCGTCGGCGCGACGCTCGGCAATGACGTCAACCTGCGGGATGTGGAGGGGCGCTCGGCGCTGCTGCTCGGCAAGGCCAAGGACCAGAATGCGAGCTGCGCGATCGGGCCGCTGCTGCGCCTGTTCGACGCCAGTTTCTCGCTCGACGACGTGCGCGCGATGCAGGTCGACCTCGTCGTCGAAGGCGAAGACGGCTACCGGCTCGAGGGCGGCTCGTCGATCGCCAAGATCAGCCGCGATCCGGCCGACCTCGTCACGCAGATGATCGGCGCCAGCCATCAATATCCCGACGGCGCGGTTCTGTTCCTCGGCACGATGTTCGCGCCCGTCGCCGACCGCGATGCGCCCGGCAAGGGCTTCACCCACAAACCGGGCGATATCGTCACCGTCGCCGCCGGAAAGCTCGGCCGCTTGACCAATCGCATGCGCCATTGCCAGGATTGTCCGCCATGGACATTCGGCGCCGGCCATCTCATGCGCAATCTCGCCAGGCGAGGCTTGATTTGAGGCGCTGGCGGGCTCACTTATCGTATGACAAATAGCTGTTTGGCTGGCGGGGAACGATCGGGGAGATGAAATGAGCGCGCTCAACAAGAATTACATCGCTGGCGAATGGGTCGAGGGCGACGCGGTCTCGCGCAACGTCAATCCTTCCAACACCAATGACGTCGTCGGCCTTTACGCCCATGCGAGCGCCGCCCAGGTCGAGACGGCGATCGCCGCGGCCAAAGCCGCTTTTCCCGCCTGGTCGCGCACCAGTCCGCAGGAGCGGCACGACATTCTGCTGCGCGCCTCCACTGAAATCCTGGCGCGGCGCGAGGAACTCGGCAAGCTGCTGGCCCGCGAGGAGGGCAAATCGCTGCCTGAGGCGATCGGCGAAGCGACGCGCGCCGGACAGATTTTTGATTTCTTTGCCGGCGAAGCCTTGCGTGTCCCCGGCGAGAAACTCGCCAGCGTGCGGCCCAATATCGATGTCGAACTGACCCGCGAAGCGGTCGGCGTGATCGGCATCATCGCGCCATGGAATTTCCCGATCGCCATTCCCGCCTGGAAAATCGCGCCGGCTTTGGCCTTCGGCAATTGCGTATTGTTCAAACCGGCCGATCTGGTGCCGGGCTCGGCCCATGCCTTGGCCGAGATCATTGTCCGCGCGGGCGCGCCCAAGGGCGTGTTCAACCTGGTGATGGGCCGCGGCTCGGTGGTCGGCCAGACCATGCTCGAGCACAAGGGCATCGACGCCATCACCTTCACCGGTTCGGTCGCCACCGGCCGCAAGGTCGCCGCCGCCTGCGCCGAGCGCATGCGCAAGTTCCAGCTTGAGATGGGCGGCAAGAATCCGCTGATCGTGCTCGACGACGCCGATCTCAAGAACGCCGTGGAATGCGCGGTCAATGGCGCGTTTTTCTCGACCGGCCAGCGCTGCACCGCCTCCTCGCGACTGATCGTCACCAAGGGCATTTACGCGCGTTTCGCCGAGGCGATGGCCGAGCGCATGAAGGGCCTCGTGGTCGATGACGCCTTGAAGGCGGGCACGCATATCGGACCGGTGGTCGACCAGAGCCAGCTCGACCAGGATCTTTCCTATTTGCGCATCGGCGCCGATGAAGGCGCCAAGCTCCTGGTTGGCGGCGAACGGGTCGAACGCGCGACGCCCGGCTTTTATATGAATCCGGCTCTGTTCACCGACGTCGACAATAAGATGCGCGTCGCCCGCGAGGAAATCTTCGGGCCAGTGACGGCGATGATCCCCGCCAATGACTACGACCACGCTTTGGCGATCGCCAATGACACGGAATTCGGCCTGTGCGCCGGCATCTGCACGACCAGCCTGAAATATGCGAGTCATTTCAAGCGCAATGTCGAAGCCGGCATGGCGATGGTCAATGTGCCGACCGCCGGCGTCGATTATCACGTGCCGTTTGGCGGTCGCAAAGGCTCAAGCTTCGGCTCGCGCGAACAGGGCCGCTACGCCGTCGAGTTCTATACAATCGTGAAGACCGCCTATACGCTGGCGTGAGGCTGGGGGGCACGCCAGCGCCGGGGGCAGTCCATGATCCTGATATCGGGCGAAGCGCTTATCGATCTCATCCCCGACGCCGGCAGAAAAAACGGCTATGACGCCGTCCTTGGCGGATCGCCCTATAATGTGGCGATCGGCCTTGGCCGGCTGGGATCGCCGACCGCCTTCGTCTCCCGCCTTTCGAAAGATCCCAATGGCGAGAGCCTCGCCGCGGCGCTGGTCGCGGCGGGCGTCGATCTCAGCTTCGTCGCGCGCGACGCCAAACCGTCGCCGCTCGCATTCGTCATGGCCGGCACCGCGCAGAGCGGCGCGCGCTATTCGTTTTATCTCGACGCCACCGCCTACGATGAGGTGTGGCCGTTTCCAAAAATCTGGCCGGCCGGCGCGCGCCACCTGCATGTCGGCTCGTTTTGCGCGGTCGACCACGTGCATGGCCCGAGCACCGCGGAGACCCTGGCCAGCGCGCGCAGCTTCGCCACCATCAGTTTCGACCCCAACATTCGCCCGATGGTGACGCCGGATCGCGAAGCAGTGACGCCGATCGTCGAACGCGAGGCCGCGCTCGCCAGTTTCATCAAGGCGAGCGAGGAAGACCTTGCCTGGCTCTATCCCAATCGCGACCCTGAAGCCTCGATCGCCGCCTGGGCGCTCGCCGGCCCACATTTTTGCGTGATGACGCGCGGCGAAAAGGGCGCTGTCGCCTATCTCCAGGGCGAGCGGTTCGTCGCGCCCTCGCCGATCGTCGAAGTCATCGACACGGTCGGCGCCGGCGATAGCTTCATGTCGGCGCTGATCGCCGCGATGGACGCCGATGGCGCGCTGGGCGCGGGGGCGCGCGCGCCGACCGCCGCCGACCTCGAGAAATGGCTAGCCTTTTCGGTGGCGGCCTCAGCCATTACATGTACGCGCAGAGGCGCGGACCCGCCGACTCGCGCCGAAGTTCTGGCTTTTCTCGCCAAAGCCTGAGCGGGCGCGCTGTTGTCGACGGATTGTTGCGGACCAGGCGCGATTCCGATAGGGGAATGCGCGGATTTCGCAAAAACGAAAGCATAGATTATGGCGTCCACAGAAGCCACGCGGCCCGCTCGCCCGTTGTCGCCGCATCTGACCATCTATCGTCCGACGATGACGATGGCGATGTCGATCATGCATCGCATCACCGGCGGCGCGCTCTATGTCGGCGTGCTGCTGCTCGCCTGGTTCCTGCTGGCGACTTCGATGGATGCGGCGGCGTTCGGCGTCGCCTCCGGTTTCCTCAATTCGATTATCGGCCGGCTCATCCTGTTCGGCTTCACCTGGGCTTTGTTTCATCACATGCTCGGCGGCGTCAGGCATTTCATCTGGGACGCCGGCTATGGCTGGGACGCCCCCGCGCGGGACTGGCTGGCGACGGGAACGCTGATCGGCAGCCTCGCCTTGACGATCATCGTCTGGGCGCTCGCGCTCGCGATACTCTAGGGAGCCCGCCGCCGATGGCCAACGATCCTCACTCGCTGCGCACGCCCCTGGGGCGAGTGCGCTATCTCGGGTCGGCGCGGTCGGGCATGCGCGACGATTGGCGGATGCGGCTGACGTCGGTGGCGCTGATCCCGCTGACGATCGCCTTCGTCTGGCTGGTCCTCTCGCTGCTCTCGAAGGATTATAACGCCGTTCGCTCCGAACTCGGCCATCCCATTCCGGCGATTCTCGTCATGCTGTTCCTGCTGGTCGGCATTTATCACATGCAGATCGGCATGCGCTCGATCATCGCCGACTATATCCATGGCCATGCGCGCGAATGGGCGCTGATGGCCAATCTGTTTTTCGCCGCCGCATTGGCGCTCGCCTGCGTCTACGCGGTTTTGCGCATCGGCTTCGTCTGAGGCTTCCCATATGAATTCGCCAGCAAAGGTTGATTGAATCCATGGCGACGAACGGCACCAATGGCGCTAACGCGCCCGCCCTCGGGCAAAAAGCCTATCCGATCACCGATCATAGTTTCGACGTCGTCGTCGTCGGCGCGGGCGGCGCGGGCCTGCGCGCCAGCGTCGGCTGCGCGCAGGCGGGCTTGCGCACCGCCTGCATCTCGAAAGTGTTCCCGACCCGCTCGCACACGGTGGCGGCCCAGGGCGGCATATCGGCCTCGCTCGGCAATATGGGCGCCGACGACTGGCGCTGGCATATGTACGATACGGTCAAGGGCTCCGACTGGCTCGGCGATCAGGACGCGATCGAATATCTTTGCCGTCATGCGCCGGCCGCCGTCTATGAACTCGATCATTGGGGCGTGCCGTTCTCGCGCACGCCGGAAGGCAAGATCTATCAGCGCCCGTTCGGCGGCATGACCACCGATTACGGCAAAGGCATCGCGCAGCGCACCTGCGCGGCCGCCGACCGTACCGGCCACGCGATCCTGCACACGCTCTATGGTCAGGCGCTGAAGGCGCGCTGCGAATTCTTCATCGAATATTTCGCCATCGACCTGATCCGCGACAATGAGGGCCGCGTGCGCGGCCTCGTCTGCCTCAAGATGGACGATGGCACCATTCATCGCTTCCGCGCCCATCTCACCGTTCTGGCGACGGGCGGCTACGGCCGCGCTTATTTCTCGGCGACATCGGCGCATACCTGCACCGGCGACGGCAATGCGATGGCGCTGCGCGCCGGCCTGCCGTTGCAGGATATGGAATTCGTGCAGTTCCATCCCACCGGCATTTACGGCGCCGGTTGCCTGATCACCGAGGGCTCGCGCGGCGAAGGCGGCTATCTCACCAATTCCGAGGGCGAGCGCTTCATGGAGCGTTATGCGCCGTCAGCCAAGGACCTCGCCTCGCGCGATGTCGTCAGCCGCTCGATGACGATGGAGATTCGCGAGGGCCGCGGCGTCGGCAAGCTGAAGGACCATATCTTCCTCCATCTCGATCATCTCGATCCGAAAATCCTGCACGAAAGGCTGCCCGGCATTTCGGAAAGCGCCCGCATTTTCGCTGGCGTCGACGTCACCAAGGAGCCGATCCCGGTGCTGCCGACCGTCCATTATAATATGGGCGGCATTCCAACCAATTATCACGGCGAGGTTCTCACCAAAGTCGGCGGCGATCCCGACACGATCGTGCCCGGCCTGATGGCGCTCGGCGAAGCGGCCTGCGTCTCGGTGCATGGCGCGAATCGGCTCGGCTCGAATTCGCTGATCGATCTCGTCGTGTTCGGCCGCGCCGCCGCGATGCGCGCCGCCGAACTGATCGAGCCAAATGAGAAACATGCCGAGCTGCCGAAGGATTCGGCTGATTTTTCGCTATCACGGCTCGACCGTTTCCGCAACGCCAAGGGCGGCACCCCGACTGCCGAATTGCGCGGGCGGATGCAGCGCACGATGCAGAATAATTGCGCGGTGTTCCGCACCGGCGAAGTGCTCGGCGAAGGCACGAAGCTGATCCACGAAGTCTGGCGCGCCGGCGCCGACGTTCAGGTGACCGACCGTTCCTTGATCTGGAATTCCGATCTGATCGAGACGATGGAATATGATAATCTGATCGCCCAGGCGGTAGTGACGATGGACAGCGCGGTCAATCGGCTGGAGAGCCGGGGCGCGCATGCGCGGGAAGACTATCCCAATCGCGACGACAAGGAATGGATGAAGCACACGCTCGCCTGGATCGATTCCGACAAGCAGAACGTGACCATCGACTACCGGCCGGTACATACTTATACGATGAGCAATGACATCGCCTATATCGAGCCGAAGGCGCGGGTGTATTGAGCGCTGCATTGGCAAAGGCGGCTCCGGAAGCGGGCTATTCCACCAGGCCGCTATCGGAAAAGCTCGGCTACAAGCCGGGCATGGCGGCGGGGTTCATCGCGCTGCCGAATCATCTTGAGGCCGTTGTTGCAGCGATCGGTTTTTCTTCTGTCACATCGGCAGCTCGTTGGGCGGAGTTTCCGGGTCGCGCCGCCGCCTATGACGTGATCCATGTTTTCGCCATGAGAGCCGATGAGATCGAAGCGGGGCTTGGCGTTTTGCAATCGGCGATCAAACGCGATGGCATGATCTGGATATCCTGGCCGAAAAAGACTTCGGGCATTGTTTGCGACGTCAGCGAAAGCTTCGTGCGCGCCGCCGCGCTCAAGCTCGACCTCGTCGATGTCAAAGTGGCGGCGATCGACGCTTTCTGGTCAGGCCTGAAGTTTGTGATCCGCAGGGATCGCCGCTGACTGCGTGCGAGGCGGAGGCGGCGGTGGATTATTTATTGACGAGAACAAAACATGAACTTATAATCGCGCTTTCGATAGCAAGAGATTTCTCAAATGATATTCGATCGCTTTTTTCGATTGTCGGAGTCGCCCGGCGTTGGCGTGCGCTGCTCTGGTCAAGGCTTATTCGTTGGATCAACGCCGTTGCTGGAAAGCGTTCCCGCTCACAACGGCCGCGCCGAGTGGCGAGTCCGCCGTGCTGACGCAATCGCGCGCGATCTCAGCAAGAACTATGGAATGCCGGTCGCAGTGTCGGCCAAAATGCCAGGGATCTCGGCAATCGCCCGAGCACTCAACGACGGAAATCTGGCGCATGCGCAAATCGCGACGCTTCTACTTAAATTCCCGGACCCACCGGACCTGATCGAATCAAGTCCGCCCTTCGGCGACGTCGTCGATCTCGCAAAGCAACTATACGCCAGCGATCTTCTCAATCGTGATTGGGACCCCACAAAGCACCCGAGATGGCCCGCTCTCAGCCCTGATGGAGTCGGCGGCCAATTTGCGCCTGCTGATGGTGCGGCAGACGGCTCGAACTCCCGGCCCACCGGCAACATCCAGGCTCAGATTGCGATCCCGCTCCCCCCTTTTGATATTCCCGCCCCGGGCGCCATTCCATTTCCCTGGGAGATATTGCCGCCGCCCCTCGTGACGCCGAACATCCTGCCGCGCACCTTGCCCCAAAACCCCTATCCGGGTCGGCCGGAATGCGTAAAGGAATGGCAGGAAGCTTTCGCCTTCTGTTGGCGCTTGAAGATCAATCGCCAACTTGGAAGGGGGGCCTCCAGGGGAATGGGCAGGACGCTGCGTGATTGTATGCTCGGCCAGGTTTCCGAGAGTTGCGGCGGCAATGCGGCGACGATCTAGCGGAAGATCAAACAGTGAGCACGCCTCGATGAAAGAACCGAGCACGGTCCAAGAAGTAAAGACCCTGCACGAAATGTGCAGGTCCGATCCGCAAAAGTATCTGAGGATCGTCGACGAATGGATAAAACAGAACCCGAGCAACCACCGCGCCTATTTTGATCGACACTTTGCCTGGATGAGGCTTGGCGAGCCTCGTCGTGCGCTGGCGGACATGGACAAGTCGTTGGAGCTGAACCCTGATCCGCTCGCTTATTTTTCGCGCGCGGAGGTCCACAAACATCTTGGCGAATATGGGCGCGCGCTTGAAGACTTTGGTCGCTCGGAAGCGATGATGCCTGGAGAATGGGAAGACCTCGGCTTCGGACTCTTGCAGCAGGCCGATTGCCATGCGCGCCTCGGCGACGAGGCCAATGCGCTGGCATGTTGCGCGCGCCTCACCGACGATTTCTGGACACCGGGAATGAGTGACGCCCCGGCTGGCGACAAAGTCGCCGTCGCGGAGAAATTGAAAGTCATCGCGGCGGAGGCGCGCCGCGGGCATCGGCGATGACGGTTGCTGGGGTGGCGGTCGGATTCAGCCTTTGACGCGGCCACCGGCGAGCGGGAGTTCGGGCGATGCGGGGACGGAAGCGCCGCGCGTGCTCGCCCCACCTGCGTCGAGATGCGGCGGCGGAGTCTGTTGACGTATCAAGGGGTTTGTTTCACATGATGGCGACTAGACGCCCAGCAGGCGCCGCGCTGATCGCGCGATTGGAAGGCGGAGCTCGACCGCAAACGCTATAGGATGACGGAATGGTCCAACTCACCCTTCCCAAGAACTCCCGCATGATTGCCGGCAAGACCTGGCCGAAGCCGGCGGGGGCGAAGGAGACGACGGAGTTCCGCATCTATCGGTGGAATCCTGATGACGGCGCCAATCCGCGCATCGACACTTATTTTATCGACCGCCACGATTGCGGGCCGATGGTGCTCGATGCGCTGATCTGGATCAAATCGAAGATCGATCCGACGCTGACTTTTCGCCGTTCCTGCCGCGAGGGCGTGTGCGGCTCCTGCGCGATGAACATTGACGGCCTCAACACGCTCGCCTGCACGCGCGGCATGGACGAGATCGACGGCGTGGTGAAAATCTATCCTTTGCCGCATATGGAGATCGTCAAGGACCTGGTGCCCGACCTCTCGCATTTCTATGCGCAGCACGCCTCGGTCGAGCCCTGGCTGAAAACCGATTCGCCGCCGCCCGAGAAGGAATGGAAGCAATCGCCGGAGGATCGCGCCAAGCTCGACGGGCTCTATGAATGCATCCTCTGCGCCTGCTGCTCGACCTCCTGCCCGAGCTATTGGTGGACCGGCGATCGCTATCTCGGCCCGGCCGTCCTGTTGCAGGCCTATCGCTGGCTGATCGATTCGCGCGACGAGGCGACGGGCGCGCGGCTCGACAATCTCGAAGACCCGTTCCGCCTCTATCGCTGCCACACGATCATGAATTGCGCCAAGACCTGCCCGAAAGGGCTGAACCCCGCCAAGGCGATCAGCCAGATCAAGACGATGATGCTTGAGCGGCAGATGTGAGGAAGAAGCTGTCCGCGAGGCGCGATCGTCCGAGGGATCACGATATAGGAGTGGAACGAACGAGGGCGGATTCCGTCATTGTTTGCATGGCGGAGCGGAGCGCGAGAGGAATTCGAAGTCGAGGACGATCGCGAAGCGATCGCCGCCTTCGGCGGTCGCCTGAAAGGCGATCCTTGAGTTCGAATTCCTCTCGCGCATAATCGCCTCCATGCAATCAATGAGCCGCTGTCGCCGTAATCGGCGTTGGGCTTCCGCCTCAACTCAAGGGGCAAAATGTTCTGAGCGTTCCGTCAGGCGAGATCAGTCTGCGAGAAGTCCTCTCCCTTGTAGAGCAAAGGCGCGCGATAGGCTTTGGCGCAGGCATAGGCGAAGCAGTCGCCGAAATTGAGCGCCGCTTGATGTCCGACCACTTTGCCGTAGCGGCCGGCCGCCTCGACGGCCTTTCGCCCGATATCGCCGGAGATGATGATTTCCCTGGCGCCGAGATCTTCGACAAAGGCGGCGACCACGGCTTTCGCCTGCGCGATCGCTTTGGCGTCGACCGGCTTTTTGGCGCCAGCTGAACGGGCGCGCGCGATCGCCGTTGTGGATTCGAAGAGAGCGAGGGGAGAAACAAGAAAAGGGCCGGCGGCGGCGTCAAGCCGGCGTTTGATTTCCTCCACGCCTGGCTCATCGTTGAGAATGGCGACGATGGCGGATGCGTCGAGAAACATCATTCGCCCCACAAATCGTCAGTGAATTTCTTCATGTCGAAATCCGGATCGACCGGACCCATGGCGGCGGCCATCGCTATGCTGCGCGCAAGGCGCGCGCTTGGCGGCAATTTCTCGCGCTCGCGGGCAATTTCGTGTTCAAGTGCGGCGCGGACGGCCTCGGTGACGGTCCTGGCCTTGGTCAGGCCCTGCACCTTGCGCGCAAGGGCGGCGACGTCATCGTCGCGAATATAGAGAGGCATTCGAATATCCCTTCAGGAATATTCGAATATCACAAAATGGGATATTCAGACAAATCTGCGCGCGATCTTCGATGAGACGCGCCGACCGGGCCGAGACAGTTCTAAATTGCAACCCATTGATATCTGGCATTTTTTGAAAGCCTGAAATCGCGCAGGAAGCTTCGACCGGCTCTTCACGCCCCCGGCGCGCGGCGCGGGAACAACACCCGCATCTGCGCGTCGACCATAGCGGCAGTGAGATCGACGACATCCTGCGACGCCTCGCGCCACAGGGAAAGCGGGGTGGCGCGGCGCGCGACCAGACGGCCGGTGATCAGATGCGCCTCGAAACGAAGCTGTGTCGAAAACTTCTTCGCCAGCCCCTGCATCGGACGATTGTCCGCCTGGCATTGGATCTCGATGGTCTCGACGCCGTGATTTGTGGCGGCCCTAACGATGCGCGCGAATAATTGCTCGCCGATGCCGCGCCGGCGAAGCCCCTCTTCGACACTGAAGGCGGCCTCAGCCTCCACGCGCTGCGCGAAAGGCGCCCGTTCCGTCCAGATCGCGCTTTGCGAGCGCAATTCGCCGGCGCCGCGCAACTGGCCGTCGACGAAGGCGCCAAAGACCAGATCGCCGGCGCCGAAGCAATTCTCGGCATAGTGGATCACAAACTCGTCGGATACGCCGCCGCTGAAGCGATCGGCCCGGCTGGCCGCATCGAGCCGGAGCAGGTGATCGCGGAACGCCGCCTTATCGGCGGACCACAGGCGGCGGATATGGACGTCGGATTTCACAGGTTTCTCCAGAGTTGAGACGTCTCAAGACGCATTCCTCCCCGGGCATGCCTTACATGATGCGGCGCAACATAAGATGCAAGCCGCGGCGGCGCATCGCTCCCATGCGCTCAATGCGCCCCCATCTTCAGCAACACCTTTCCCAACGCCTCGCGGCGCGCGATCGCGCCAAACGCCTCGAGGAAAGATTCCAGGGGATAGGCGGCGTGGACATGCGCCGAAAGCGCCCCGCTCGCGGCATGGTCGAGAAGTTCGGCCATATTGGCGAGATGCGCTTGTGGTTCGCGACTGACAAAATCGCCCCAGAATACGCCTCTGATGTCGCAGCCCTTCAACAGGACGAGGTTCAGCGGCGGCTTGGGGATTTCACCCGAGGCGAAGCCGATGACCAAAAAACGTCCCTTCCAGCCGAGCGCGCGCAGGGCGGGTTCCGTCAAGGCGCCGCCGACCGGATCATAAACGACATCGACGCCGCGGCTTCCGGTGAGGCGCTTGAGCTCGGCGCGCAAATCCTGGGTCGCGTAATTGATCGTCTCCGCCGCGCCGAATTTGCGCACAAAAGCGAGCTTGTCGTCGGACGAGGCGCAGGCAATCACTTTCGCGCCCATCAATGCCCCGATTTCGACCGCCGCCAGACCGACGCCGCCCGAGGCGCCAAGGACGACCAGGCTCTCGCCGCTCTTAAGATCGGCGCGCTGCTTCAAGGCGTGCAGCGTGGTGCCATAGGTGATCGACAGACCCGCCGCCTTCTCCAGCGAAAGCCCGTCCGGAAGCTTGACCAGCCGGCTGACGGGGATTGCGATCCGCTCGCGCGCGCAGCCAAATCCGGTATGGCCGAGAACGCGATCGCCGATTTTGAAGCCGCTGGCGCCCGGCCCCAGCGCGGCGATGCGTCCTGAAAATTCCGCGGCGGGCGAAAACGGCAGCGGCGGCTTGATCTGGTATTTGTTCTCGATGATCAGCAGATCGAAGAAATTGAGGCCGGCGTAGCTGACCTCGATCAGCGCTTCCCCCTCGCCGGCGACCGGATCGGCCAGATCGACAATCCTCAATGTTTCGGGGGGCCCGAAATTTTCGCAAACCAGGGCTTTCATCGCGGACCTCATGTTTGAGTCTTTTTTCACTAAGATTGGATAAATTGGCGAAACCGTCGATCAAGGACCAGCCGCCGGGACAGAATTTCGCCCTGTTCGCCGCCCATGAAAAGCCCGATCGCCCCTGGCGTGGGCCGGAGTAAACTCATCCCATGATTCGCTTCGCGAAACCAATTGTCTTCGTCCTCTGCGCCGCGATCTGTGTCGTGGGCGTGGGCGGCGCTTTGGCTCAACAGAATTCGGCGCCGGACAAGGCGGCCGCCTCAGCCAAGAAGAAGCCCAAGGCTGGCGACGCAAACAAGGCGGGCGACGCAAACAAGGCGGCCGACAAGAGCGGCGACGGCGCGAATGGCAAGCCATTGCTGGTAGCGAGCTTTGGAGACTGGGGCGTCTATCACACCCAGGCGGCCAAGGGCCGCGTCTGCTATACTCTGGCGCAGCCCAAAGAGCGGACGCCCGCCGACCTCAAGCGCGATCCCGCTTATGCGTTCATTTCGGATCGGCCCGGCGAGGGCGTGCGTAACGAAATCTCGTTCATCATGGGCTTCGACGTCGCCAATTCTCCCGACACGCCCGACCCAAAGAAAAAGGGCGCGGACAAGGAGGCGATGGCGATCGTCGGCGATCAGTCCTTCGAGCTCCTCGCCAAGACCAGCAATCTTTGGGTGAAAAACGCAGCCAAGGAAGGGCAATTGGTCGACGAGATGCGCAAGGCCGCCAAGCTTCAGGTCAAGGCCGCCTCCAAGAAGGGCAACCTGACCACCGACACTTATTCACTGGTCGGCTTCTCGCAGGCGCTCGAGCGCGTGCAGAAGGATTGTCCGGCGAATTAAGGCCGCTTCGCCGCGATCATGTAATTGACGCCGGTGTCGCGCGAGATGCGCCAGGCGGCGCGCAGGGGATCGTAGACGATCCCGGTGCGGGCGGTCTCCCTGAGGCCGGCCGACCGGAAAGCGCCGCTCAATTCCTCCGGCGTCACGAATTGCTCCCATCGATGCGTGCCCTGGGGGAGCCAGCGCAAGACATATTCGGCGCCGATGATGGCCAGAGCGAAGCTCTTAAAGGTGCGGTTCAGGGTCGAGGCGGCGAAAAGGCCGCCCGGCCGCACGAGGCCGCAGGCTTTGCGCACGAAGCTGGGCATGTCGCGCACATGCTCGACCACCTCCATGGCGAGAACGACGTCGAAGGATGCGCCTTCTTCCGCGAGATGCTCGACGGTGGCGGCGCGATAGGAGAGGCTGGCGCCGGTCTCGGCGGCGTGTTGGCGCGCCACTTCGATATTGCCCGGGGCCGGATCAAGGCCGGTCACCTCGCCGCCCAATCGCGCCAGCGGTTCGGCCAGCAGGCCGGCGCCGCAGCCGATATCAAGGATGGAAACCCCCGTCAGCGGCGGCTCGCCCTCTTGAGTTGAAGTCTTCAAACGCGTCGCGATAAGGTCGCGCAGCCAGGCGATGCGCAGCGGATTGATCTCATGGAGGCCGCGCATCGATCCGGCAGGGTCCCACCAATCCCAGCCGATCGCTTCAAACCGCGCGACATCGGCGGGATCCACGCTGGGGGAGGCGTCTGAGACGGGCATGATCGACGGGTCCGCGCGACGGAAACGGGCGTTGACCGCCCCTGCGGCGCCATCTATACGCGCCCTTCATCGTCGGCGCGAGCCGCCGATCCTAAGTCATTCGTTGGAATTTTGATGTCGCGCCTGGTGATGAAGTTCGGCGGCACCTCCGTCGCCAATATCGAGCGGATCCGCAATGTCGCGCGCCACGTCAAACGCGAAGTCGATGCGGGCCATGAGGTCGCGGTGGTGGTCTCGGCGATGTCCGGCAAGACCGACGAACTGGTCGGCTGGGCCCGCGAAGCGGCATCCCTTTACGACGTCAGCGAATATGACGCGATCGTCGCTTCGGGCGAACTCGTCACCGCCGGCCTGCTCGCCATCGTATTGAAGGACATCGGTCTGCCGGCGCGTTCCTGGCAGGGCTGGCAGATCCCGCTGCTCACCGATGACGCCCATGGCGCGGCGCGCATTTCCGGCGTCGACGGCTCGAAAATCATCGCCGGTTTCGGCGGCGGTCAGATCGCCGTCATCGCCGGCTTTCAAGGGCTCCATGAGCCAAGCGGACGCGTGACGACGCTCGGGCGCGGCGGCTCCGACACTTCAGCGGTGGCGATCGCCGCCGCGATCGGCGCCGATCGTTGCGACATCTACACCGATGTCGACGGCGTCTATACGACCGACCCGCGAATCGTGCCGAGGGCCCGTCGGCTGGAGCGCGTCGCTTTCGAGGAAATGCTGGAAATGGCTTCGCTGGGCGCGAAGGTGCTGCAGGTGCGCTCCGTCGAAGTGGCGATGGTGCACAAGGTCAAGCTCATCGTGCGTTCGTCCTTCGACGATCCCGCCGATCCTAAATTGGGCACGCTCATCTGCGACGAGGAGGACATTGTGGAAAGCCAGGTTGTCACCGGCATCGCATTTTCGAAAGACGAGGCGCAGATCACTTTGCGTCGCGTCGCCGACAAGCCCGGCGTGGCGGCGGCGATTTTCATGCCGCTGGCGGAAGCCAACATCAATGTCGACATGATCATTCAGGTCATCTCCGACGACACCACGACGACCGATATCACGTTCACCGTGCCGGCGGCCGAATTTGCGCGCGCCAAGGCGATTTTGGAAGAGCGCGCGGGGCAGATCAATTACGCCCTGCTGCAGGGCGCGCAGGACGTGGTCAAGGTCTCGGCGATCGGCATCGGCATGCGCAGCCATTCCGGCGTCGCCGCGCGCGCCTTCAAGGCTTTGGCCGAGAAGGGCGTCAACATCCGCGCCATCACCACCTCCGAAATCAAGTTTTCGGTGCTGATCGACGCCGCCTATACCGAGCTGGCGGTGCGCACCCTGCATTCGCTCTATGGGCTCGACGCATCGGCTTAGCCTTCTTGGCGCCGTGGCGGATTTTTCGCACGCGCATCAACGCGAACGGTTGGAATGTCCGATCGGCGGCGGCCGTTTGCGCGTGACATAGAGAAGCCAGGAGCCGAGCAGACCCAGCACCAGCCAGGTTGGCAGCTTCAGAATATTCAAAAGAACCGGATCCCACACCAACGGGTTGATCTGGCGCTCGATGAAAGGCTGCAGGAGCGGGAACTTGTTGGGCAGCGCCCAATAAGCGGTGACCCCCATCGGCGTATACGACAGATGGCTGTCGGCGATCGAGCGCGCGCCATCGATCACGCCCGCTGCGAATGCTCCGGCAAGCGAAGCGAGCCCGATAATGCGAATGAGAATCCGGATCACGTTCGGCGCTTCCGCTTGGAAAGAACGGAGAGAAACAGCAAGACCACCCATAACAAAATTGGCGCAAGGGCGCCGAATCTGGAATAGAAAGTCGGCGGCGCCGGCGCCGGCAGCGCGCTGTCGAGCACGCCTTCGACGCCGAGCGGAAGTTCGGCGACGACGCGGCCAAGACCATCGACAACAGCCGAAACGCCGGAATTGGCGGCGCGCACGAGGGGCAGGCCTTGTTCAACGGCGCGCAGGCGGGCTTGCGCGAAATGCTGATACGGTCCCGGGGTCACGCCGAACCACGCATCGTCGGTGACATTCAGCATCCAGCCCGCGCGGCTTTCGTCGGGTCGGAAAAAGGAGCCGATCTCCCGCGGAAACACCGCCTCGTAGCAGATGAGCGGCAGCGCGTCGGGCAGCCCGGGCGCATGCAGGACGCTCTGGCCGTCGCCGGCGTCGAAGCCGCCCGGAAAATGAATGAATTGCGTCACGCCGAAACGTTCGAAAAGTTCGGCAAAAGGCAGGTATTCGCCGAACGGCACCAAATGCTGCTTGTCGTAGCGATCGAGCAGCGCGCCACGAGCGCCGATGACCTGGATCGAATTGAAGTAATGATCGCGCCTATCGCCGGGGACGCGCTCGGCGATGCGCGCGGCGCCGGTGATGAGAATGGCGCCGCTGTGCAGGAGTTCGCCAATTTGCGCCAGCGCCTGAGGATCGCGCGCCAACAGGAACGGGAAAGCTGATTCCGGCCAGATCAAATGGGTGACGTCGGCGACGCCGGTCGAATTGGGCGAGGTCGCGCGGTCGGACAGCGCGAGATAGTTCCGCATGATCGCGTCTTTGTTTTGCGGCCGGAAATTAGCGTCCTGCGCGACATTGGGCTGCATGATGCGCAGCTTCACGCCAGCGACATCCGCCGCCTCCGGCGCCGACAGGCGAAACGCGCCAAAAGCGGCGAGCGATCCCAGAGCCGCGCAGGCCAGCAGGATCGGACCGAAGAACCAGCGTCCGCTTCGCTCATCAACCAAAGTCGCCGGCGCCGCAAAAATAGCGACGGTGAGGAGCGTCAGCCCGTGCAGACCCACGATCGACGCAAACTGCGCAAGAACGAGATTCTGGCCGAGCGCCATGCCAATTTCGTTCCAGGGAAATCCGGTCAGCGCGAGCGCGCGCAGCCCCTCGCTGGCGCCTAGGCCGACGGCGAGCGCGAAAACGCGTCCGGCGCCCGGCGACCACAACAATCGTGCGATGGCGAAGCCGAGGGCGGGGAAAACAGCGAGGCCGGCGGGGAGCGCCAGAACGCCCAGTGGAAGCGCCCAGGCGAATTTGTCGGCCTCGACCAGAAAGGCGGCGCCGAGCCACCAGAGGCCGGCGACGAAATAGCCAAAGCCCCACCACCAGCCGGCGCCGAAAGCCGATCGCATCGATCGGCCGATCGAACGTCCGCTCGCGCCACCGACGGCCGAGCCGTCGATCAGCCAGACCGCCGTCATCATCGGCGCAAGCATCGCCGGCAGGAAGTCGAACGGCGGCAGGGCCAGGGCGCCGATGGCGCCGGCGCCGAAGGCGATCGCGCGCCGCCGCCAATCCCAGGCGAGAATAACGCTCTGGGCGATCACGCCGATAAAATTCCCTTCGCGGGATAGCCTCAAATCGGTTGAAAGCAAGCGCTGGCGTCCCGGAAGCAAAGTCAGAAAAAGCGGAAATCCGTTTTCCAGCGAACCTTGCGGCAAACTAAAGCTCTAGCGCCGAGGCCGCATTCAATCAAACAAGATCACGCAAATTGGATCGCGGCGACGAACGGACGCGGCGCTATTTGGACGACGGCTCGGCTTCGGTAGGCGATCCGACGGCTGTTTCTCCCGCGCTCCGCCGCTTGCGGGCCGCGATGCGGCGCGGCCGGCCGGCCAGAGGGTGGATTTTCAGGCGCTTGATCCGTCGCGGGTCGGCGTCGAGAATCTCAAACTCAAAGTCGCCGAGGCCGGTGACGATTTCGCCGCGTCCGGGCACGCGACCCGCCTTGGCCATGATCAAGCCGCCGATCGTGTCGACATCTTCGGCGTCCGCCAGAGTCGACAGATCGAAGCCGAGCGCTTTCGAAACCACGTCCAGGCTGGCCCTCGCCTCGGCGATAAAGGCCCCGTCCGCGGTTTGCGCGATTTCCCGCGCATCGGCCTCGTCATGTTCGTCCTCGATATCGCCGACGATCGCCTCGACGACGTCCTCGATCGAGACGAGCCCGTCAGTGCCGCCATATTCATCGATCACCAGAGCCATATGCGTATGCGAGGCCTGCATTTTCACCAGGAGGTCGAGGGCCGGCATCGAGGGCGGCGCGAATAGAACCGGCCGCAGGATGTTGGCGCGCGAAAGCGGCAGGCGCATCCCGAGTTTTGAATCGGCGCTTGCCGCGGCGCCGTCGGGCTTGGAGGCATCTGGGACCAGCCCGAATTGCGGTTCGGCCGCGAGATAGTCGACGAAATCCCGGATGTGTACCATGCCGCGCGGATCATCGAGCGTTTCGCCATGCACCGGCAGGCGCGAATGGCCGGCGGTGCGAAACAGCGACAGCACTTCGCCGAGCGGGGCGTCGATCCCCAAAGCGATAATGTCGGCGCGCGGCACCATCACATCCTCGACCCGCACATCGTGCAAGCCGAGAACATTGGTCAGAATAGTCCGTTCCTGCGGGGTGAAATCCGCATCGGCGCCGGCGCCGACCAGGGCGTCCTCAAGATCATCGCGCACCGAGGCCGGCCCTAGGCCGAACAAAGCGCGAAGGCGTTCGAACAATCCGGCCGGCGGTTCCCGCGCCGGCGCCGAATGATCGGCCGCGACCGCCGCGGCCCGCTCCGTCTCGCTCATGCGTCGGCGTCCATGGGAACGGTGGCGGCATAGGGGTCGGCAATGCCCAGCCTCGCCAAAATGCGCGTCTCCAGCATTTCCATATCGTTCGCCTCGGCGGCGGTCTGATGGTCATAGCCCAACAAATGCAGAAAGCCATGCACCACGAGATGAGCGGCATGGTCGGCGAGGGTCTTGCCCTCCTCAGCCGCTTCCCGTTCCGTCGTTTCGAAGGCGACGACGATATCGCCGAGCATCGGCGCAGCATCGATTTTCAGCGGCGTCGCGGCGGGAAAGGAGAGCACGTTGGTGGGTTTGTCGAGGCCTCTCCACTGCGCGTTGAGCGCCTGGATTTGCCTGTCGTCGGCAAGCCGCACGCTGACTTCGGCGCCGTCGAGGATTGCCGCCCCGCTTGTCGCCAAACTGGCCGTGATCGCGCGTCGCGCCAGTTTTTCGGCGCCCGGCAAAGCGCGCCAGAGCGGCGAAATCCGCGCGATTTCAATCTTCGGTTTCATCGCGCCGATCCGTTCTGGCTTTGCTGACTGGCGCCTTCATAGGCGGCGACGATGCGGCGCACGAGATCGTGCCGCACGACGTCGCCATGACGAAAGACGACATGACCGACGCCTTCGAGGCCGCGCAGCAGCGCGACGGCTTCGCTCAAACCGGACTTCTGCCCGGACGGCAGATCGGTCTGCGTCGGGTCGCCGTTGATGATCATGCGCGAACCCTCGCCAAGGCGCGTCAGGAACATTTTCATCTGCATCGAAGTCGCGTTTTGCGCCTCGTCCAGCAGGACGACCGATTTGGCCAATGTGCGCCCACGCATGAAAGCGAGGGGCGCAATTTCGATCATGCCGGTCTGGATGCCGCGCTCGACCATTCTGCCTTCCATGAAGTCATGCAAGGCGTCGTAAATGGGGCGCAGATAGGGATCGACCTTGTCGCGCATATCGCCTGGCAGGAAGCCAAGACGCTCACCCGCCTCGACTGCCGGCCGCGACAGGATCAGGCGCTCGACGACGCCCTGTTCGAGCAGCGAAACCGCGTGCCCGACGGCGAGCCAGGTCTTGCCCGTTCCCGCCGGTCCCTCAGCGAACACCAGTTCGTTCTGCTTGAGAGCTGAGAGATAGAGATCCTGGGCGGCGTTGCGCGCGCGCACGATTCCCTTCCGGCGCGTCTTGATCTGGTGAAATGAGGGTCTGGCGCCGTCGATTTCGCTCGGAAACAGACTGCCCTGCAGCGCGACTTCGGCAATCGCGCCTTCGACATCGCCAAGGTCCGCGGCCTGGCCCAGTTTGGCGCGCGCATAGAGCAATTCGAGAACCCGTCTCGCGTTTTCGCAGGCTTCTTTCGGGCCCTTGATGACGATCTGATTGCCATTGGCGTTGGCGACCACGCCGAGGCGCCGTTCGATCTTGGCGATATTCTGATCGTAATGGCCAAAGACGATCGAGGCGAGCCCGTTGTCATCGAAAGACAGCGTGATTTCGGCAGGTTTGGCGTCTCGCGCCTCCGCCGCGCTTTCGGGCGCGAAGGAGGCAATCCTCGAAACCGTCCGGTCCTGCGCTCTCAATCGGTCATCTCCCGACGCCATTGGCGTTCAACCTCAAGCATTCTCTTCCTGCACATGCGAATCTGCTTTGCCTGGAAATACCCGTTTGGCCGGACTCTCGCCCAAAATCTGTGACGCTGGCGTGACGATGCGCCCGCGCAGGGAATTGGGCCCGACATCCATGATTTCGACATCCGCGATCGCGCCGATCAGCGTCGCGCCGCCAGCGGCGACCACCGATTGCAGATAGGGGGAGCGGCCGATCGCCTGACCGGGATGGCGGCCCAATTTCTCGAACAGGACCGGCATCGTCCGCCCGACGGCGGCGCGGTTGAAGCTCTGCCGTTGATCCTCAAGCAATTGTTGAAGAATCAGCAACCGTGCGGCTTTTGTCTGATCGTCGATCTGGTTCTTCAGCTCAGCTCCCGGCGTGCCGGGCCTCGGTGAATATTTAAACGTATAGGAGGCAGCAAAGCCGACGGCGCGGACAAGATCAAGCGTCTCCTTGAAATCGGCGTCGCTCTCGCCGGGGTAACCCACGATGAAATCCGAGGAAAGCGCGATATCGGGCCGCGCCGCCCGCACCCTTGCGACGATATCCCTGTAATCGCCGACTTCGTGCTTGCGATTCATCGCCGCCAGAATTCGATTGGAGCCGGATTGAATCGGAAGGTGCAGGTAGGGCGCCAGGGAGGGATTGTCCCGATGTGCGCGGATCAGCGCGTCGCTCATATCGTTGGGGTGCGAGGTCGTATAGCGAACGCGAAGGATGCCGGGAATTCCGGCGACAAGGCTGAGGAGATCGGCGAGATCGAAAATGCGTCCGTCGTCGCCTTGCCCATGATAGGCGTTTACGTTCTGCCCGATCAGCGTCACTTCGCGCACGCCCGCGGCGGCGAGATGGGTGATTTCGTCCATCACCTTGGCGACGGGGCGGGAGCTTTCAGCGCCCCGGGTGTAGGGCACGACGCAGAACGAGCAGAACTTGTCGCAGCCCTCCTGGACCGTGACGAAGGCGCTGACGCCGCGCGAGCGAATCGTCGCCGCGGCCGGGACCGGCAAATGGTCGAATTTGTCTTCAACGGGAAAGGCCGTATCGACAATTCCGGGGCGTCGGCTCGCCCTGCGCAATAATTCCGGCAGCCGATGATAGTTCTGCGGGCCGACGACAAGATCGACCGCCGGCTGCCGGCGCAATATTTCGGCCCCTTCCGCTTGCGCGACGCAGCCGGCCACGACAATTGTCGTCTTCAGTCCTGCGCTCTCGCGCTCTTCCCGTAATTGGCGAACCTTGCCCAGTTCCGAATAGATTTTCTCCGAGGCGCGCTCGCGGATATGGCAGGTGTTGAGCACGATCAAGTCGGCGTCTTCGATTTTTGCGGCCTCTTGATAGCCGTCCCGGGCGGCCACATCGGCCATGCGCTGGGAATCATAAACGTTCATCTGGCAGCCGAACGACTTTACAAAAATACGCTTCGTCCGATCGGTCAGCCGCGTTGCGACGCCCGAGTCGTGGGAGGCGGGCGCCCCGGCCGACCCGTCCTGGGCGCGAGAAAATACTGCGGACAAAATTGCTCCTCGTGAAACTTATCCGCTATCTACGACGTTTCCGCTCCGGCAGGAATAGCTGACGTCGTCTCCCCCGGCCGGCTGGCGCGCGCCCTCGCCATCGCTCGCACGGCGCTCTCCGTCCGGCGCGCCACCTCTTTCCGGTTGGAGTTTTGGAAAAACGGTATCGGCGCGCCGCAATATATATCGCAATCGATCCGCCCCGCCGCAAGCAGGCGCCACAGATGATCAAAAAAGACCATATCGCCGTACCAGGCCACTTTCGGCCGCCCCGATCGGCCGAGCGGCAGGCCAGCTCGCCTGCTGTAAGCGATGAAAATCGGCTGCACGATCGCCTGGCCGGCAAAGCCGGGCGCCAGCGTTTGCCGGACGGCTTCAAAATGCGATGATCGAAAGCGTAAAATGCGGTTGGCGTCGCTGGTGGTCGCCTCGGCGAATAAAATGACCGCGGCGCCGTCGCGCATGCGCCCGGCGATTTCGGCATTGACCGCGGGTATGCCGAGACGCCTTTTTCGATCGACCAAAGCGACGCCCTGCAGAGCCAGCAGCGCCCGCACCAGAGGCCCGGCCCCCACTTCCTTCTTGGCCAGGAACTCGGTCGGACGCATTGATGCAAGAATGGGAATATCCAACCATGAGACGTGGTTGGACACCACCAGTTGCGGACGCGTCGACGCCGCCCGCCCATGCACGCAGATGCGCACGCCCAACGCCGCACATATCGTCCGGTGGAACAAAACCGGCAATATTTCGCCGGTTTTCCACCCCTGCCACACGGCGAGCCAGCGGAAAGGGGCGCCCAGAAGCAGAATGAGCCCCACCACCGGGAGCGCAACCATGATTCTCACCGCGGTCATGGCGCGCTCACGCCAGGTCTTTTCGCAGCACAAGCGCCGTCGCGGCCGATTCGCGCTGTTTTTGATAATAGCCGCGCCTTTGGCCGACTTCTCGGAATCCCATGCGCGAATAGAGCGCGATGGCGGCCCGATTGGTTTGCTCGACCTCAAGAAACAACGATCGCACGTGCCAATCGGCAAGACGCGACAGCGTGTCGCTCATCAGCGCGCGGCCGATGCCGCGGCTGCGATGGGGGCTATGCACTGCGATCGTCAGAATCTCGGCCTCGTCGGCGGCGAGTCGCGAAAGCGCGAACCCTCTTAGTGCGTTGCTGGCGGCGTCGATCGCGGCGACGCCGAGCGTCGTCTTGCTCGACAGCAGCGTCTCGAATTCGGCCGGCGACCAGGGATGAGCGAAGGATTCAGCGTGGATCGTCGCGCAGGACTCGGCCCTGTCGCTGTGCAGAGGGCGGATCACCGGAGGGACGGATTTTCTAAATCGAAACAGCATCCTTGGCCTGCTGGATCAGAGGTTGGCGCGAGCGATGCTCTCTCCGGACGCCGGCTGCGCATCGGGCGGCTTGAGATAAAGGGGACGCGGCGGGCAATCGCGCGGATCCATGGCGAGCCCGATGCGGGCGATGGCGAGAATGTCGGGATAATCGGCGTCGCCGGCGAGATCCGCGTTCAGGCCGGCGAGGGCCGCCTCCAGGGCCAATATGCCGGCGCCGCTGCCCGTCATGCGAACCGGACCGGCGCCGATCGCCCGCACCGCTTCGCGTAGGCCCTCGATCCGGGCCGGGATCAGCGGCCGGCCTCCCATCGCCTCGAATAATTGCAGATAGACCCGGCCGTGCCGCGCGTCGATCGCCGAGGCGATGATTCCCGGCGCCGGCTCAAGCAGCAATGGCCCGGCGAAAGCGACAAGCGTGGAGACGCCGATGACAGGAACGTTCAGCGCCAGACCTATCGCGCGCGCGGTGGCCAGGCCAACGCGAATGCCGGTGAACGAGCCCGGCCCGACCGTCGCCGCGATGCGATCGAGGCTTGCGAACCCGCCTTCGACGCTAAACATCAGCCGCTCCAGCAAGGGCGCCAAGGCCTCGGCGTGGCCGCGCTGCATCGGCTCGCTGCGCCGCGCAAGCGCCGAGTCGGCGCCGCTGTCGAGGACGCAGGCCGACACGGCGCCGCAGGAAGTGTCTATCGCGAGAATTCGCATCGCGCTTTGTTAGCAAAGGCGCCGCGCGGCGAATAGCCTCCTAGCGCGTGATCAAAGTGCCCGCGCCATGATCGGTCAGGAGTTCGATCAAGACGGCATGCGGGATTTTGCCGTCGAGGATGACCACGCCCTCGACCCCCTGCTCAAGCGCATAGATGCAGGTCTCGACCTTGGGGATCATGCCGCCGGTGATCGTGCCGTCGGCGATCAGGCCGCGAATGTCGTCCACCTTCAGCTCCTTGATGAGCTCCTTGTTCTTGTCGAGAACGCCGGGCACATCGGTCAACAACAGCAAACGCTTGGCGCCCAGCGCGCCGGCGATTGCGCCGGCGAATGTGTCGGCGTTGACGTTGTAGGTCTCGCCATCGGCGCCCTGCGCCACCGGGGCGAGAACGGGAATGAGCTCACGGCCGAGGATCTGTTCGAGCACGGTGATATCGACCTTCTCGGGCTCGCCGACAAAGCCGAGATCGACGACATCCTCGATATGTGCGCCATTGTCGCCGCCGCGCGGCGCGACTTTACGCGCTATCACCATATTGCCGTCCTTGCCGCACAGGCCGACCGCCCGGCCGCCCTGGGCGTTGATGGTGCCGACGATCTGCTTGTTGATGGCGCCGGCGAGCACCATTTCGACGATTTCGACGGTCGCTTTGTCGGTGACGCGCAGGCCGCCTGAGAATGTCGACTTGATGCCGAGCTTTTCCAGCATCGAGCCGATCTGCGGTCCGCCGCCGTGGACGACCACTGGATTGACGCCCGATTGTTCGAGCAAGACCATGTCGCGCGCAAAATCGCGCCCCTTGGCTTCATCGCCCATCGCGTGGCCGCCATATTTGACGACAATGATCGCCTCGTCATAGCGGAGCATATGAGGCAGCGCCTGCATCAGGATTTCAGATTGTTCCTGCGGGCTCGCTTTGCGCGTCTCGTTCATTAGGCATGTCCTGAATTTCTCGGCGCGCACTTCTAGCCGCTTGCGCGGCCAAGCTCAAACGTTTGACGTCAGCTTTCGCGCGTCAGCGCGGCGGCCGGGCGGATCAGCCCGATTTGCTCGCGGTTCCAGTTGCACAGAGGCTGTTCCAGACGCGGGGCGAGCGCCGTTTGTTCGTTCTCGTTGAGCGGCAGAAATCGCGCGATAAGCGCCGCCATCGCGGTCTCGGCGGCCCGCTTCGCGCCGTCCTCGCATTTGATCGCGACGCCAAGGCCGAGCTCGGGCAGGGCGGCGCAATAGACGCCCTCGGCGCCGGTCTTGACGAAAGCGCGAAGCCCGAGCGCTTTCATCACGATTGTATCGAAGCGTCCGGTTCCCGCGACCATCTCCGGATGAGCGGCGACAGCTTCGCGAATCCGCCTGGTCGCCGCGGCCCGCGCGGGCGTCAGCCGATCGCCGGCGCCAAAGCGCGCGAACCCACGGGCCAGCGCTTTGAGCGGGATGGCGTAGGTCGGGATGGCGCAGCCATCGACGGCGCGCACACCGGGATCGGCGAGCCGCGTCTGCGTCATGTCTTCAATCGCCGCTCTGACCTCGCGCTGCACGAAATGATCGGGCGCGACATAACCGCTCGGATCGACCCCTGCCGCGCAACTCAAACAGACAAAGCCCGCATGCTTGCCCGAGCAATTGTTGTGGAGCGCGGAGGGCTCGGCGCCTTCGGCGGCGAGCGTGCGGGCCGCTGCATCGCTGGAGGGCCAATGGATTCCGCATTCCAGGGCGTCAACGTCCCGCCCGCATTTTTGCAACATGGCGAACGCGGTTCGGGCATGGATCGGCTCGCCCGAATGCGACGCGCAGGCGAGCGCGATCTCGGCCCTGGTCAGCCCGTAGCGATCCGCCGCGCCGCTCTCGACGAGCGGCAGCGCCTGAAGCGCCTTGATCGCCGAGCGCGGGAATACCGCCGCGTCGCAGTCGCCGAGCGCGAAGACCATGCGCCCGTCGCCGTCGCAAACGGCGACCGCGCCGCGATGGCGGCTTTCAACCCGCGCGCCGCGCGTGACTTCGACAAGGACCGGATCGAGCACCTCAGCCGCGTCCAACGAACGGCATTTTGGTCGCCATGATCGTCATCGTCAGAATATTGGCCGACAAAGGCAGGCTCGCCATATGGACGATGGCGTCGCCGACCTGGCCCGGGTCGATCGTCGGCTCGATGGCGATCCTGCCGTCGGCTTGCGGAACGCCCAGCGTCATCTTGCGGGCCATATCGGTGAGCGCATTGCCGATGTCGATCTGGCCGCAGGCGATGTCATGTTGTCGCGCATCGAGCGCGATCGATTTGGTGAGGCCGGTGATGGCGTGTTTGGTCGCGGTATAGGGCGCCGAATTTGGTCGCGGCGCATGGGCGGAGATCGAGCCGTTGTTGATGATGCGCCCGCCCTTCGGCGTCTGGCTTTTCATGATGGAAATGGCGCCCTGCGCGCAAAGGAAGGCGCCGGTCAGATTGACGTCGACAACGGCTTTCCATTGCTCGTAGGAGAGATCCTCCATCGCGACAGGCGGCGCGCCGGCCCCGGCATTGTTGAAGAGCAGGTCGAGCCGACCGAACGCCTCGGCGGTTTTGGCGAATAAAGCCTTCACCGATTGCGGATCTCCGACATCGCAGGAGACGGCAAGCGCGCGTCGGCCGAGCGCGGCGATTTCCCTCGCCGTTTCCTCAAGGGGCTGCTGGCGGCGACCGGTCACCGCCACATGCCAGCCAGCCTTTGCCAGCGCCAGCGCCGCCGCGCGGCCGATGCCGCCGCCAGCGCCGGTAATCAGAGCGAATTTATCCGCGGACATGAATTCATTTCCTCCCGAGCGAACGCCGCCGGCATTGGTTATAGGGCGAAATGAACGATCGCGCAGCTAGCGCGTGCTGGCGTCAGAATCAACCGGCGTCTGAACGGAGGCCGCATGAACGGTTGAAATCAGATTCCGCTGTGGATTCATTGGGCGGAGCGGCGCGCGGAATGAGATCGAAGTCAATACGGCTTCACAACATTTGAGATGATGACCGAGGGCGGATTTCCCCATTGTTTGCATGGCGGAGCGGGGCGCGAGAGGAATTCGAAGTCAAGGACGGGACGAAGGCCCGCCGCCTCCGGCGGCGACCACTTTGTGGTCGTCCTTGAGTTCGAATTCCTCTCGCGCATAATCGCCTCCATGCAATCAATGAGATGGTGTCGCCGGTCGCAACGGCGCCTGTCGCGTCAACTCAGTCGACTCAAATGCGGAATGCTCCAGCGCCGATCGCGGCGCTGCTTACTCGCCGGCAGACCCATTTCGGCCGCCTCCGATTTCCGGCAGCAGCCGCCAGACCAGCGCGCCGAGGACAAGGGTCCCGCCGACGATCGCCATGGGACCGGGCTGTTCGCCAAAGGCGAGAAAAACCCAAAGAGGCCCGAGCACGACGTCGAGCATGGCGATCAGCCCCGCCTCGGCCGGAGGAATGTGTTTGGCGCCTTCCATGAACAGGAAAAAAGCGATGCACAAGGTCGTCGCGCCGAAGGCGGCGAGCACGCAAAGATCGTAGAGCGTCACGCCGGGGTGGGCGGGCGAAAAGCCGAAGCCGACCAGGGCCGTCACGACGGCGCCCATGCCGTTGATCGCCGTCATCGACACCCCCGGATGGCGACGTTGCAGGACGATCATCAGGCCGAAGGCCGCGGTCATCAGGAGGGATATCGCCTGCCCCAACAGCCTGCCGGTCCCCAAAGCGCTTGCGACCATGACCAAGACGCCCAGAAGCGCGACGCCGGCGGCGATCAGCGTGCGGGCGCTGGTGCGTTCCCGGTTGACTGCGAAAGCGAGGCCGGCGGCGACGAACGGCAACGTTGCGTAAATGACCATTACTTCCGCCACCGTCGTCGTCTTGAGCGCGGCGATGTAGCTGGTCATCGCCACCGCCGCGAGCGCGACGATCGGCAGCATCCGCGGCCCCAGCCCGAGATGGGGGCCGAGGATGCCGCGCCGCCATTCAACGATCGCGACAACGAACAAGAACAGGGCGCCAAAGAAGGCGCGCCCGCACAACATGGTCCAGACGTCGAGGTGGTCGATGAGACGGGCGAAAAATCCGGCCGAACTCCAAAGCACTGCCGCGATCAAAACAAGGATGAGGCCACGCCGGCGCGCCGAATTCCCGCCGAGCATGTTTTCTCCAATCGTCCGCTTTGGCTTTGCGGGCGGCAGACTTGGAGGTTGCCGGGGGCCCACGTCAAGCGGGTGGGCCAGGCTTCTCGAAAATATCGCCTCCGCCGCCGGATTTTGCGGTTGATTAAGCCTTTCGCCGGGTCGATAGGAGCGCAAGGCGAGGGACGCCGTGGATGAGAGGGAAATCGCCATGCCGGGGCCGATGCATCTGCTGGAAGTCGAAATTCCCCGTGAATGGGTCGACTATAACGACCATCTCAACGACGCCTATCACGCGGTCGCTTTCAGCCGCGCCGGCGACGTTTTCATGGAGCGTGTCGGACTGGGTCCGGAGGGGCGCGAGGCCACCGGGCGCACGATCTATACGCTGGGGTTGATCATCCGTTATCTCGCCGAGGCGAGACTCGGCGAGCGCATCGCGATCAGCGCCCAGGTGCTCGAGATCGACGCCAAGCGCCTGCGATTCTGGCTCGAGGCGCGGCTGGTCAGCGACAATGTGCTGGCCTCGACCAGCGAACAGGTCCTGATGTGCGTCGACCGGACCGGCGAACGGCCGCGCGCGGCCGATTTTCCGCCCGACGTCGCCGCCAGGTTGAAGACGATCGCCACTGAACATGCCGATCTGCCGACGCCGCTGGAAGCCGGCCAGGGCCTCGCGCTCCGGCGTCGATCCGTTAGTTCAGTGACCCCTTGAGCCCGGCCTGACCCGCTAACCTTCCGACGTCCGCGCATTCGGAGCGGCGGGCGCAATGCCGGGCCTGCCTTTATGTGCGCGAACTTTCAGACCTCCCGCCCATGTCGCCAGATGGTTGGCGGAACGTGAGAAAGGCGTCACAAAAGTCTTGAGCAATGTGTCGAACTGAATATGTTCGGCGCCGATTCCGAACGTGATTTTCTCGAATTTCTCGGGGACGTAAAGCGTCCCGAACAGCCAATCCCATACCGCCAGCGCAAAGCCGAGGTTCTTGTTGAAGTGGCGCGGCTGGTCGGAATGATGAATCTGGTGGTGAGCCGGACTTTGAAAGATCCGGCCGGCCACGCCTGTGAAGGCGATCCACATATGCGAATGGCGCAAATGCCCGATCGTCACGATGAAAAGCATCAGCACGAGATTGGCGTTGAGCAAAGTGAAGGGGCGGATTCCCGGTCCAAACAGATAGGTCATCGCGCCGAAGACGATGCCTGTGCACAGCGCGATCGCGTTCATGAAGAAGATGATTTCGACCGGATGGGTGCGCATTTCGGTCAGTGTCGTCAGCACTTCCGCCGAATGATGCACCTTATGGAATTCCCAAAGGGCGGGGATCGCGTGGAAAAGATAATGGCTGGCCCAATAGCCAAATTCGTAGGCGAGTAATTCGAGCAGAGTGACGCTCGCCAGGATCGCCCATAGCGGCCAGGCGGTTGGCTCATGAGGACCGAAAATCGACGTCGCCAGGGCAATCGTTCCGTTGCGCCACAGCAGGCTGCCAATCGCAAACATGCCATAGGCCGAAGTGAAAACCAGCGTATTGGCGATCCACAAACGCACGTCGAGGCGCGACGAGGGATGGCGGAGGATGCGGGCGGGGAAGATCGATCTGAAAAAGCCCGCGACGCTGACCCTGCGCCCGCGCCTGCGCCGCGCGTCGACATAATACAGCACCGCGAAGACGAAGGCGCCGCCGAGCGCGACCGGCCCATAGGGCGCCTCGAAATTGAATACCGATTGCAGGCGGCCGAGAATCAAATTCCCGGTCCAGGCGATCACTTCCATTCTGTCACCAAGCGGCGGGCGTAAGCTCACCCTAGGCCGGCAACGCCTTCCAACAGGTTAAATGGATTGCGGAAAAAATCGCGCCTCCTCAGCCGCGCGCCGCTTTTTCGGCCTGATAGAGCGCGCGGTAGCGGCGCAACCGCGGCGCAGAGCGCGCGGCGCGCTCGGCATGCGGCGCGAAGCTCCGGTCGATCGCAGGCCTCGCGCATATCGTCGCTTCATCGCCGGCCCCGGCGGCCAGCATGGCGAGCCGGGCGGCCCCCAGCGCCGCGCCGGCTTCGGCGCTCTCGGCGAGGTCGATGGTGAGCCCCGTCGCGTCGGCGATCATCTGCGCCCAGAACGTGCTGCGCGCGCCGCCGCCGACGATCATCGTCGAGCTCGGTTTCGCGCCGGCCGCGTCGATCACGTCGACGCCATCGGCGAAAGAGAAAGCGACGCCTTCCATGACGGCGAAGGCCAGCGCCTCGGCGCCATGCTCTGCCCGCAATCCGGCGAACAGGCCGGTCGCGCCCGCGTCATTATGGGGCGTGCGCTCGCCGCTGAGATAAGGCAGGAATATGGGAGCTGATGCGACATTGTCCTGCGAACGGGCGAAGGCCTCGGCCTCGGCGACCAGCCCGTCAATGTCCTTGCGTCCGAGAATCCCGGCGATCCACGCCAGCGAGGAGGCCGCCGACAGCATCACCGCCATGCCATGCCAGCGGCCCGGCAGCGCATGACAGAAAGCGTGCAGCGTCCGCTCGGGCAGGGCGACGAAACGGTCGGTGGCGGCGAAAATCACGCCTGAGGTGCCCAGCGAGACAAGACCCTGTCCGGCCGATACGGCGCCGATGCCGACCGCCGCCGCGGCATTGTCGCCGCCGCCGCCGGCGATGACGATTTTGCGCCCCGCGAGACCCCACTGGCTGGCCAGATCAGCCGACAGAAAGGCCGATGCCGCCGAACCTTCGACGAGGCGAGGCATATGCGCGGCGCCAAGCCCGGTCGCGCCGAGGAGATCGTCGTCCCATCGCCGCCCCGCGATATCGAGCCAGAGCGTGCCCGAAGCATCCGACATTTCCGAGACATGCTCGCCGCTGAGCGTCAGACGCACATAATCCTTCGGCAGCAGGACGCGTCGCGTCGCCTTGAACACATCGGGTTCATGCCGAGCGACCCATAGCAATTTGGGCGCGGTGAAGCCGGGCATGGCGATATTGCCCGCGCGCTGGCGAAAATTCGGCAATCGCCGCTCCAGCTCCGCGCATTCGGCGAAGGAGCGTCCGTCATTCCACAGGATCGCGGGGCGCAGGACCTTGTCGGCGCCATCGAGAAGAACCGCGCCATGCATCTGCCCGGAAAGACCGATGGCGGCAAGGCCGGCGAAAGCTTCAGGTCTGTCCCGCCTTATCCCCGCGACTGCCTGGTGAACGCCATTCGCCCAGTCCGCCGGGTCCTGCTCGCTCCATAGAGGCTGCGGGCGCGAAAGCGTCAGGGGAACGGACGCTTCGGCGAGAAGGCGTTGGCGCGCATCGACCAAAACGGCCTTGATCGAAGACGTGCCGATGTCGAGGCCGAGAAACGTATCTCCGGCCGGCGCAATCTCTGGCATCGTTTCGCTCCCCATTTGCGCTTTGGCGCTTCCTGGAGGCTCAATACACAAAAGCCCCGGCGTTGTCGCCGGGGCTCTTATTCTCACACGCCCGTTAGCCGAACAGGCTTCACGGAACGAATAGGCGACTCAGGCGGCGCGCAGGTTGCCAGCCGAGGATTTGCCCGTGCGCTTGTCGGCGACGATCTCGTAATTGACCTTCTGGCCTTCATTGAGTTCGCGCAGGCCTGCCTGCTCGACGGCGCTGATATGGACGAAAACGTCCTTGCCGCCGTCATCCGGCTGGATGAAGCCATAACCTTTCGTCGCGTTGAACCACTTCACAGTTCCCGTAGCCATGGGAGCGTTCCCTAATTTCGCAATAGACATAGCGCCAAAGCGCCGGCGGAATATCGATGGCGGGAGGGTCGTCAGCACGCATCGGCGGATGCGAGGCCAAGTCGTCGGCCAGAAATCGATGCCGGCTAAATAAGGGATCGCGATTCCGGAATCAAGACGGTTCGCCGCCATCGTTCGCTGAACGCCCGCCCAGGATCGCGACGGACGCGCCTTGGCTTGCCGCCGGCGCGTTGCGGGCCTATTTACAGCTGCCTAACGTCTTCGACTTTGCGGCGGCGCGAGGCCGGGACGCCGCGGCCGCGTCGGCGGCAAAGTTTTGCCGAGGATTAGGATGCTCGAAACTCTGCTTGCCCAAGGCCGCCCCCTTCTGGCTGACGGCGCCACGGGCACCAATCTCTTTGAAATGGGTCTGACGTCCGGCGACAGCCCCGAACTTTGGAACGTCGCCTACCCCGATCGCATTCACGCGCTTCATCGGAGCTTTGTCGATGCGGGCGCCGACATTATCCTGACCAATAGTTTCGGCGGCAATCGGCGCCGGCTAATGCTTCATCAACTGGAGGGCCGGACGCGCGAACTCAATCGGCTGGCCGCGGGAATTGCGCGTTCCGCCGCCGCAAGCGCCGGGCGGCCCGTCGTCGTGGCCGGCTCGGTAGGGCCGACTGGCGATCTCCTGGCGCCGCTGGGGCCGATTACGGAGGACCAGGCGTTCGATATTTTCGTCGAGCAGATCGAAGGGTTGAAAGAAGGCGGCGCCGATGTCGTCTGGATCGAGACCATGTCGGCGCCTGATGAAATCAGAGCCGCGGCGCGCGCCGCCGGCTCGCTCGGCATGCCTTATACGATAAGCGCGAGCTTCGACACGGCAGGCAGGACGATGATGGGGGTCGCGCCGGCGCCGCTCGCGGAACTGGCGTGCGGCTTTGATCCGCCACCACTGGCGTTCGGCGCCAATTGCGGGGTCGGCGCGGCCGATCTCGTCATGTCGATCCTGGCGATGTCGCAGGCGCGGCCGGAGGCGGTCGTGATCGCCAAGGCCAATGCCGGCATCCCGCAATGGCATGGCGCTCATATCCATTATTCCGGCACGCCGGAATTGATGGCCGTCTATGCGGGCCTCGCGATCGATGCGGGCGCGCGCATCGTCGGCGGCTGTTGCGGCTCGACTCCGGCGCATGTGGCCGCGATGCGCCGCGCGATGCACGGCCATGTGCCGGGCGCCCGTCCGCAATTGACGGATGTGGAGGCGGCGCTCGGTCCGCTTGCCGCGCCGCCGTCCGCCGCCGAGGGCCAGACGCGCACGCGGCGCAGAGGTTCGGCGCCCCGGTGAACTCGAAGGCCAAACAGCGCGCCTGGACGCAAATAAGCGCGAAGACGGAGGAGCCGCGCGCCGGGGAAGCGCGATCGGCGGTTGGCGTTGCGCCCTTGACAGCTCCGTCCGGCCGTCTGGCCTTTTCCGTTGGGGAGGGCGATGTCGGCGCACGGCTCGATCGCTTTCTGGGCCTTGCCGCCGGCGCGCGCCGCCTCGCGCTGTCGCGCACCCGGCTCAAGGGATTGATCGAAGCGGGCTATGTCACCGTCGACGGTCAGGTCGTTCGCGCCGCCGCGACGAAATTGATCGCGGAAGGGACAATTGAAGTCGAGGCGCCGCCGCCGGACGAATCGCGGCCGGTCGCTCAAGAGCTGCCGCTCAACATCGTGTTCGAGGATCAGCACTTGCTGGTGCTGGACAAGCCGGCCGGCCTCGTCGTTCATCCCGCCGCCGGACATGAGGACGGCACGCTCGTCAACGCGCTGATCGCTCATTGCGGCGACAGCCTGTCCGGTATTGGCGGGGTCAGGCGACCCGGCATTGTCCATCGTCTGGATAAGGACACGTCCGGCTTGCTGGTCGTCGCCAAAACGGACGCAGCGCATCAGGGCCTGTCCGCGCTGTTCGCCGACCACGGGCGCACCGGCTCCCTGGTGCGCGAATATCGGGCGCTTGTCTGGGGAACTCCGCCGATGCGCCAGGGAACGGTCGACGCGCCGCTTGGGCGTCATCCGCGCCAGCGCGAAAAAATGGCCGTCGTTTCGCCGGAGCAGGGCCGCCATGCCGTGACCCATTGGCGGCTGGAGCAACGATTCGGCCCCGTCAGCCTTGTCTCGTGCCGTCTGGAGACCGGACGCACGCACCAGATACGCGTTCATCTCACGCATATTGGCCATCCGATTCTGGGCGATTCCGTTTACGGCGCGGGGTTCAAGAACAAGGCGGCGCAATTGTCGCAACAGGGGCGACGCGCGCTAGAGCAGCTTGGTCGCCAGGCATTGCACGCCGCCAAATTGGGATTTGTTCATCCGATCACCGGGGAGGAATTGCTGTTTGACAGCCCGCTGCCCACGGATTTTGCAAATCTTATCAGTGAGCTGAGGGATTAACGGGAGGCGCGGCGACGGCGGGAGCGACGCGCCGTTGATGAACAAAATGTCATGGACATGCTTTACACCGCCTAATCTTGGCCCTCTTTCGGCCACGGTCGGGCGACCTTATATAGTGCAGTGCGGTGCGCTTTTGCGGCCGCCGGAGACCGCCCGTTCTGGGGGATCCGAAAGGAGGACGTGATGGCCGCCGCCTTACCGATGATTGCCGGAGAATCCGGCCTTTCCCGTTATCTCGCCGAAATCAAGCGGTTTCCCATGCTGGAGCCGCAGGACGAATATATGCTGGCCAAGAGCTGGCGCGAGCATGGCGACCGCGATGCGGCGCACAAGCTCGTCACTTCGCATTTGCGGCTGGTGGCCAAGATTGCGATGGGCTATCGCGGTTATGGCCTGCCGATCGGCGAAGTCATTTCCGAGGGCAACGTCGGCCTCATGCAGGCGGTCAAGCGCTTTGAGCCGGAAAAGGGTTTCAAGCTCGCGACCTACGCCATGTGGTGGATCAGGGCGTCGATCCAGGAATATATCCTGCGCTCGTGGTCGCTGGTGAAAATGGGTACGACGGCCAGCCAGAAGAAGCTGTTCTTCAATCTGCGCAAGGCGAAAAGCAAGATTTCGGCCTTCGAGGAAGGCGATCTGAAGCCCGATCAGGTGGCGCTGATCGCCACGCGTCTCGGCGTGCCCGAACAGGACGTCGTCGATATGAACCGCCGCCTCGGCGGCGACGCCTCGCTCAACGCGCCTCTGCGCGAGGAAGGTGAAGGCGAGTGGCAGGATTGGCTGGTCGACGAGACCTCGAGCCAAGAAGCCGTTTTGGCCGATCGGGAAGAGAGCGATGTCAGACTGGGCGCGCTGAAGAAGGCCCTCAGCGTGCTGAACGAGCGTGAGCGCCGCATTTTTGAGGCCCGGCGCCTGGCCGACGAACCTGTCACGCTCGAAGATCTCTCGACGGAATTCGGCGTCTCGCGCGAGCGCGTTCGTCAGATCGAAGTTCGGGCCTTCGAGAAGGTTCAGGCGGCGGTCAAGGCGGGCGTCGCGCTTGCCCAGGTTCCCACACAAGCGCCGCACGCTTTGCCCGCAATGTGAACGTCGGGCGACCCGTGAACGACAGGCTGTCGCCTCGAAGCAGGCGCGGCCTGGCCTGAATTTTTCGGAATGGGCGCTTCAGGGGCGCGCGGTAAGTTTGAGCCTTTCAAAGTCGCCGCTTGCCGCGGCTGCCGCGGCGGCAGAATGGTCTCAACAGACCGCAATCGCATGGCGACGGACTCATTGCGGAATGCCGCGGAGCTGTCGCACATTTCCTCCATGCGCGTTATCCGCTACGCTCGAAGCGTGCGGCATGAAGCTTTGTGCGACGCTCTACTTTTTGAGGGAAGTTTCCATGAAAATCATTGGTCGGCCTCACGGCCCGGCTCTGCGCAGGACGCTGCTCGCCGCCGTCGCTGTCGGCGCCATGCCTCTGTCGGCTTTCGCAAGGGATTTGCCGCCGACGCCCGAAGGCGCGGAAAAACTGAGCGCGATTTTTGCAACCTATCTCGGCAAACCGGCTACCGGGGCGCCATCGCCCGTCTCCGTAACGGTTGAAGGCGCCCATTATGCGGTCGCACTCGATCTCGCCGGCCTGACTGCGCCACTCAAGCAGGCGGACTTTTCTATGGATGCCGCGACCCTGACCTGGGCGCTGACGGAACAGGACGACGGAACCTGGCATGTGACGAGCGATAGCCTGCCGCCGCTTTCCATCCGGGTTAAGGAAGACACCATCGTCTATCATTTCACCGGATATAAGGCTGACGGAATTTTTGATCCCGCCCTCACCATGTTCAAGAGCGGGCAACAAAGCCTCGACAGATTGGAGGCGAAAGTTCATGGGCCGAAGATCGACGAGGCGATCGTCATTGGGGCGCTTCATGTGAAGCAGACGGCGACGCCGGCCGCCAATGGCGCGACTTCGATCGCAGCGCATGAAGAATTGGCCGATATGTCGGTCGATGTGTCGGGGACGCCGGACGGCGCCCAAGAAGGGGATGATTCCAAGCCGATCCAGGCGACGATCAAGCTTCCCGCCGCGCTTGCCGATGTCAACATCGACGGGGCGCCGCTGCGCAAGGCGCTCGATCTCTGGGCTTTCGTCGCCGCCCATCCTAGCCGCCCGGAAATCGCCGCCGACGAGGCGACGTTCAAGGATTTGTTGCGCGCCCTCCTGCCCGCGGATTTCAAGGTGTTTGAAAAGGCGGAGGCGAAACAAGTCGTCGTCGAGGCGCCGCAGGGCCCCTTCGGCGTGGCGGGGGCGAGGTTCCGCATCGGCGTCTCTTCCGCTCCGGGCCCGAGAAGCGCGGTGGAATATTCCATTGCGATGGACGGACTCACGACGCCAGCCGGCCTGTTGCCGCCCGCGATGAGCGATCTCACCCCGACCGCTTTCAACCTCGATCTGAAGGCCGCCGGTTTCGATCTCAATGCTGGCTTCGAAGAGGCGATCAACGACATGCATTTTGCCGGCGACGGGCCAATCATCGCCGAGGCGGATCGGCAGCAGATTTTCGCCAAAATGAAGGGGACCGCCCCGATTACCATTGAGCTCTCGCCGTCTCATGTCGTGGCGCCGCAGATCGATCTGACCCTGGAGGGCGTGTTGCATCTCGAAGGCGCCCGGCCGACCGGCATTCTGAAGGTTCGCATCGGCAATTTCGACAAGACCCTCGCGGCGATCAAGGCTCTCGGGCCGGCCGCGACGCCGCAAGTGCTCGGCGGCCTTGCGCTAGCCAAAACCCTTGGCAAGTCCGAGACCGACGGCGCGCTGACCTGGGTCGCCGAATATGGCGCCGACGGTTCGATGAAAGTGAACGGGCTGCCGCTCGGCAAGGCGCCGTAATCCCGACCACGCCGGCGACCGCTCGCCGTTAATTCCGCAAAGTCGCCCCGCGCGCGGCGAGCGCGCAGAGCGCCGCGGAGATGACGACATTCCAATTGGCGAGCGACAGGCCAAGAATGCGGATCTGGACTTCGTCGCAGCGCACGACCTTGATGTGCTGAAGCTCCTTGAGAAAATCCGCCACTTGCGGCGCGCCGGCGATTGCGCCCGTGCAATCGTCGGGCCCCTTCCAGAACGCCCATTCGACGCCGGAATGGTAGATTCCAAGCCCGGCGTTAACAGCGAATATGAGAGCAAGGCCGATCAATCCCGACACGACAATCGACTGTGCGCGGCTGCTGGTCGCCGCATAGGCGACGATCGCCGCCAGCGGAACGGCGCCGTAATAGGCGATGCGCTGCTTCAGGCATAATTCGCAAGGTACGATGCCGAAGCCCTGAAAGATCCAGGCGCCAGCCAATGCCGCGGCGGCGACGGCGCCGATGAGCGCGGCGCTCTTGCCCCGGGTATCAGGACTGACGGCGTTGACTTGAAGCATCAGAGCATCCGCGCGGCGATCCAAAAGCCGACGACGATCGTGATCGCGATCAGCCCGAGAAATAAGGCGAAATGACGCTCCAGCGCGAGACGCAAAGGATCGCCAAACCAGTTGAGCGCCCCAGCCAGGAGAAAAAACCGCGCGCCGCGCGTCACGATCGAGAGCAAGACGAATAAAGCGAAATTATAGCCGAGCAAGCCGCTGACGATCGTCACCAGCTTATAGGGTATCGGCGTCAAGCCCTTGATCAGGATGACGAGCGCGCCCCAGCGAGCGTAAGTCTCCTTCAGCGCCGCCATCCTGTCGGCATAGCCATAAAGATGGATCAGCCATTGGCCGAGCGTGTCGAAGAGCAGAGCGCCGATGCCATAGCCGACCATGCCGCCGAGGACCGACGCGACAGTCGCGATCGCCGCATATCGCCAAGCGCGTCGAGGCGTCGCCAGCGACATCGGGATCAGAATCACGTCGGGGGGGATCGGAAAGAAAGAGCTTTCGGCGAAAGCGACCGCCGCCAATGCGTATGGCGCGTGTTCGCTCTCGGCAAGCGACAATATCCATTGATAAAGGCGCTTGAACATTAATCAGGAATCGCTGGCATGAGGCTCTGATAGAGGAGGCGCGCGGACCTGTCCATGCGCGGCCGCTCCTTAGGCGATCGGCAATGCGGCACGGGCGCCGAATTGGGCGGCGAAAAAGGCGTAATAGGCGCCCCGACGCGCGATCAGCTCCTGATGTTCGCCGGTTTCAACGGCCCGTCCGCCCTCGATGACCCAGATCCGGTTGGAGCCGACGATGGTCTGTAGCCGATGGGCCACGACCAGCGTGGTGCGCCCCTGGCGCAAATCGTCCAACGCTTTCTGCACTTCGCGTTCGGATTCCGAATCGAGCGCCGCGGTCGGCTCGTCAAGAAGCAGGATGGGCGCATCTTTGAGAATCGCCCGCGCGATCGCGATGCGTTGGCGCTGACCCCCGGAAAGCTGGGCGCCTTGTTCGCCGACATTCGTTTCATAGCCGGCGGCGAACTGCAGGATGAAATCATGGGCATGCGCCTTGCGCGCGGCGGCGACGATCTCCGCCTCGGTGGCCCCCGTGCGCCCCACCGCGATATTCTCACGGATCGAGCCGCGAAACAGGAACACGTCCTGCGAGACGAATGCGATTTTGTCGCGCAACGACGGCAGATCGACCGCGCTGATATCCTGCCCGTCGATCGTCACCCGGCCGTGACTCAATGCGTAGAAACGCTGAATGAGGCCAAGTATCGTGGTTTTGCCGCCGCCCGACGGGCCGACCAGCGCTGTGGTCGAATTGGGCTCGGCGACCAGATTGAGATCGTCGATGACATATTCGCCAGGCCGAAAGGCGAAGCGAGCATCCTCGATGACGACCCGTCCGCGCTCGACCGTCAGCTTGGCGCAGCCCGGCTGCGGCGCTTCGCCCTGTGGCGCGTCGAGCACTTCATAGATCAGGCGCGCGCCGACGAGGCCGTTCTGGATGTCGACATTGAGCCGTCCCAGACGCTTGGCCGGCTCATAGGCGAGCAGCAGTGCGCCAAGAAACGAGACGAAGGCGCCGACATCGCCATGGCCGATGCTGACGCGCCAGGAGCCGTAAAAAATCGCGAAGCCGATCGCCAGACCGGCGAGCGAGTCGGCCATCAAGGTTGCGAGCGCGCCGCCGGCCGCCATACGGTTGGCCGAGCGTTCGACGACGCGAACGGCCGCGTCCATGCGCTTTCGCATCATGTCTTCGAGATTGAAAGCCTTGACGATGCGCATGCCGAACACGGTCTCGCTCATCGTCTGCATGATCTGCGTCGAGCCGTCGAAAGATCGGCGCGCAAAGGCGCGCACCCGGCGGATAACCCGTCCAAGGATCAGGGCCGCGACGGGAAGTACGCAAAGGGCCATGAAGGCGATCAGCGGGTCGCGCCATATCATGACCGCGACCAGGCCTGCCACGCTCAGGCTGTCGCGGGCGATGCCTTGCGCGAGAACCTGGAGGGAGTCGCGCACGCCATTGGCCGCCAAAGCAAGGCGGGCGATGAACTCACTGGAATGGCGATCCTGGAAATAGAGCAGGTTCTGGCGTAGCAATTGATCGAAGACGCGAGACTGGACCGCCGCGACGATCCGGTTTCCGGTCCGCGAAAGCACCACCAGCGAGCCATAAGTCGCAAGACCGCGCAGCACGAACAGTCCGAGCACCGCGAAAGCGAGCATCCGCATTTCGGAAAACCGCGCGGCCGTCGCCATGCCATTCAGAACCGGCCGCAACAGCGCGGCGGCCAACACGTTCGTCCCGGCGACGATCGCGAGCATCAATGCGCTGGCGGCGTAAGCCCATTTATGCTCGCTTCCGTAGTCGCGCAGCAGCCGCGACAAAACCGCTATCGCGCCGGCTTCGGACCGATAATCTGGGATATCGAGCATAACCCCTTGCTAAGGCCAAGATAGAAAAAGGGGAAGCCCGTTTCTCGCCCGCGTCGTCAGCCGCGGCCGCATCGCCGCATTCATGCGCGCCAGAGCCATCACAACGATGTGAAGCCGGGGGCGAGCCGCCGGCCATCCGCCTCAGCGCGTTCGGCTCGCGCCGCTCAACCTCTGGAGGCTGGCATCGCCGGCCGTGCGATCCGGGGCCGCTTGTATTGCACTACGACCGCGCGCCCACGCCCCGTCACCAGGGTCGGGCGTCCATTCGCATGAGGAGCAAATTTCGACGCCTGCGCCTTCACTTCTTCGACGGGCACACCCATCAGCGAAGCTGCGATCTCGATCCTTTGACCGAAATCGTCGGTCAGACTCTCGGCGGCGATGAAAGCTTCTTCAAGCGTCGGGGGACTCACACGAACCTTCCGCGTGCCCCATTTCGTGTTCCAAACCGCGCCCATCGTATCCTCAATGTCCCGCGACTCAGTCGTCTCAGTTGATCCTTATCGACCAATCCTGTCCAGCGGGCTATGAACTCAACTGGACGATAGCATGTGTGGTGCATCGCAGCAAACGACTTGTTGCTTTGCAGCATGCGGCGAATTGGCGCCTCAGGGCGGTCTTTATTTAGGAAGGCGGTCGCGGAAAGCAAATGGGCGCATCTTAGCCGACAATCGCTCTGGTCCGTCGACGCCAAATCGGCGACATTCTCGCTTCACGCCGGGACGAGCGATCCGCCGCCCGGGGCCGGCCGTTCCGCCCCCGGCCGGCCGTCCCTGTGTCTGGACGCGAAAATAGGTCACTACTTATGACTGGGGTAATAAAATCCGCCGCCTCTGCCTCGCCAATGAACCTCGGCGGCTCTATCGACACAGCGCCCTTCGCCGCTTTCCTCGCCGACATTCAAAGGCATGACGGCCTGCGCGCCGCCATCGACGCCCGTTACCGCATCCCCGAAACCGAATGCCTGCCGGCGCTGCTCAGCGCCGCGAAATTGCCCGAGCCGGTGAAGGTCAAGGCGCATGCCCTGGCGCGGCGACTGGTCGAGGGTTTGCGCGCGCGGCCGGCGTCGGGCCTGGTTCAGGGCCTGATGCACGAATATGCGCTCTCCAGCCAGGAGGGCGTCGCGCTCATGTGTCTTGCCGAAGCGCTTCTGCGCATTCCCGACAGCGCCACGCGCGACGCGCTGATCGCGGACAAGATCGGCGGCGGCGAATGGCGCGCGCATATCGGCCAATCGCCGTCGCCTTTCGTCAACGCGGCGACCTGGGGGCTTCTGCTCACCGGCCGGCTGGTTGGCACTTTCGACGAAACAGGCTTGAGTTCGGCGCTGACGAGACTGATCGCGCGCAGCGGCGCGCCGATCATCCGCGCCAGCGTCGACACCGCGATGCGGGTGATGGGCGAGCAGTTCGTCTGCGGCCAGACCATCGAGGCGGCGCTGCACAATGCCCGCAAACACGAGGCGCAAGGCTTTCGCTATTCCTACGACATGCTTGGCGAAGCGGCGGCGACCGCCGAGGACGCCGCGCGCTACCTGGCTTCCTACCAAAATGCGCTGCACGCCATCGGCGCGGCTTCCGCCGGGCGCGGCATCTATGAAGGGCCCGGCCTGTCGATCAAGCTGTCGGCGCTGCATCCGCGCTATCAGCGCGGGCAGCGCCGGCGCGTGCTGGAGGAATTGCTGCCGCGCCTCAAGAGCCTCGTCGTGCTGGCGCGCCGCTACGATGTCGGCATCAATATCGACGCCGAGGAATCCGAGCGGCTTGATCTGTCGCTCGATCTCCTGGAAGCCTTATGCGGCGATCCGGATCTGGCGGACTGGAACGGCGTCGGCTTTGTCGTTCAGGCCTATCAGAAGCGCAGCCTCGCGGTTCTCGCCTTCATCGTCGATCTTGCGCGGCGCACGAAGCGTCGGATCATGGTGCGGCTGGTCAAGGGCGCCTATTGGGACAGCGAAGTGAAGCGGGCGCAGGAACGCGGCCTGGCGACCTACCCGGTCTACACCCGCAAGGTCGCGACCGATGTGTCCTATCTCGCCTGCGCCCGAAAGCTGCTGGCGGCAGGGAGCGCGCTTTATCCGCAGTTCGCCACGCATAACGCGCACACGGTCGCGGCCGTGCTGGAATTTGCCGGCGCGCGCGCCGATTGGGAATTTCA
>DATBZF010000055.1:0-8586 GCA_036513315.1 Roseiarcus sp. | reverse complement strand
CACCGCTGAGACCTTTGTCAATGACGACCGCGAAGCGGTCGCCGCCTTCGGCGGTGGCCGAAAGGCCATCATTGACAAAGGTCTCAGCGGTGAAACACGCTCCGCCATGCGAAACGATGGATCACACTCGACCGTTTCAGTTGTCGTTGGTCTCGCGCTGGCGCGGCCCGCGCCTTCTTCTTGAGAACCGGCCCGAATTAGTGAACCTGCACAATTGCGAGGGAGCGCAGCGACGAATCAATCCAGACCGGGCTAACGACAGCCTTCATCTGTATTCGTTCTCAAGGCATAAGCAAAACAATCTGTACCGGTCTCGATGCGGCCCAGTCTGGATCGCTTCGTCGCTTCGCTCCCTCGCGATGACGGCAGCATTCAAACCACATGCAGCCGCTGGAACGTCGGCGCCTGCGCCTCCCGCGCCGGAAAATGCTCCGCCAGCAGGTCGCCGCATTTCGTCGCCGCGTCGATCAGCGCCTCGCTGGTCGCGCCGGTCTTCATCTGGGCGGTCAGCCCGTCGACGATTCCTCGCCATCGCCTCTGGTCGATGACTTTGGCGGCGCCGTCGTCGGCGACGATGCGTGCGTAATGTTCGGCGAGCGAGACATAGATGAGAATGCCGTTGCGCTCGGCGCAATGGGTGACGCCGCGCAACACGAATTGTTCGAGCGCGGCGCGATGGGCGTTGGCGCGTCGCACACTGCGCGGCGTGAGAAGCAGCCGCACCGTCGGCAGCGACAGAATGCAGAGCGCGAGGAGAAACACCGCGAGCTGGATGAGAAAAATCCGCTCCGCCGACCATTCGGTGACAAACAGCAATGGCCATGGCGTCGCCAGGCCGATCAGCGCGCTCCAGACCAGCGGCATGATCTCGTAATGCGAGGAGGCGCGCGCGAGCACGCAGACGATCTGGCCGGTCGAACGCGCCTGCGCCGCGCGCAAGGCCGCCTCGATCCGCGCCGCTTCTTCATGCGCGATCGCCATCACCAACTCCCGGAGGCGCCGCCGCCGCCCGACGAGCCGCCGCCGCCGGAAAAGCCGCTGTCGGAAGAACCCCCGCCGGAAGAGCCGCCAAACGAAGAGCCGCCGCCGCCCCGGCCGCCGCTGAGCAGCACGTTCATCAGGATATAGACCAGCGCCTGGCCGACGCCGCCCTGCCTACGAACGGTAGAGACGAGCATGACGACGAAAATCGCCAGAAAAAACAGCAGCAACAGCCCAGCGATCCAGCTTGAATGCTCCTCCGACCGCAATTGCGGCGGCTTCTGCCATTCCGAGGAATCGGTCGTCAGCGTAGTGATCGCATCGTCGACGCCGCGCGTAATGCCGCCGTCGAAATCGCCGGCCTTGAAGCGGGGCGCGACGGCGTTGGTGATGATGATCTTGCCGATCGCGTCGGTCAGCGTGCCTTCGAGGCCATAGCCGACCTCGAAGCGCACCTTGTGTTCCTTCGGAGCGATGAGAAACAACAGCCCGTTGTTCTTCTTCGCCTCGCCGAGCTTCCACAGGCGAAAGAGCTCGTTGGCATAGGGCTCGATCTCCTCGCCGTCGAGCGAGGAGACAGTCGCCACCACGAACTGGATGCCGGATTTGTCGTCGAGCGCCTTCAGCTTGGCCTCAAGCGAGGCGCGCTGACTAGCCGAGATGACATTGGCCTGGTCGACCACGCGCCCGGTGAGCAAGGGATAGTTCGGCGCCGCGGCGAGCGAAGAACTGCCGAAAATGGCAGCGAGCAGGAGGATGACAAGCGCCGTGCAAAAACCCCCGCGCGGCGACGCGTTGAAACGGCCGATCAGAATTTCACCTTCGGCGCGGCCTGCGCGTCATCGGTCGCGGTGAATTCGGCCATCGGCTTGTTCGAGGAGAAGAAGGTCGAGGCCCAGATGACGCTCGGGAAGGTGCGCAACGCGACATTATAGGCGCGCACCGCGTCGATATAATCCTTGCGCGCCACCGCGATGCGATTTTCGGTTCCTTCAAGCTGCGACTGCAGCGCAAGGAAATTCTGGTTGGATTTGAGATCGGGATAATTCTCGCTGACCGCCAGCAGGCGCCCGAGCGCGCCCGACAAAGCATTCTGCGCATTGGCCAATTGCTGGACCTTGGCCGGGTCGGTGAGATCGGCGGCGTCGACATGGATCGCCGTCGCCTTGGCGCGCGCCTCGGTGACCGCCGTCAGCACGTCCTTTTCCTGCTTGGCGTAACCCTGCACGGTCGAGACCAGATTGGGGATCAGGTCCGAGCGCCGCTGATATTGGTTCTGCACCTGCGCCCACTGCGCCTTGGCGGCCTCTTCGAGGGTCGGGATGGTGTTATAGCCGCAGGCCGAAACGCTGAGGCCGAGAACCACAGCGGCGGCGAAGGCGCGCAGGCGCGAAAAGCTGTCGAACAAAGGAGACCCCCTCGGTAGTTGCGGCGGCACCATAGGGCGGAAGCGGCTGTTCGCAAAGGGCGTGACCGTCTTCAAGACATATGAGACGGTCCCGTTGATGCGGACTTCGTCATTGTTTGCATGGCGGAGCGGTGCGCGAGAGGCATTCGAAGTCAGGGACGGGCCGAAGGCCCGCTGCCGTAGGCGGCGACTGCTACGCAGTCGTCCTTGAGTTCGAATGCCTCTCGCGCATAATCGCCTTCATGCAATCAATGACGTGCTGTCGCCGAGGGCGGCGTCCGTCTCGCATGTGTTCAAAGCTGGCCGCGTGGCGTCGGATGTGCACGTGCGCTTCCCCTCCGCGCCCCCGCGCCATTTCGTCCACGCGTCGCGAAACAAAGTCGACTGCAATGCGCGGCTCAATTGCGCTAGCGCGATCGCCTGATTGAGATCGGACGGCGCCGCGCGGCGCCGGCGCGTCGCCTGGGCGGCAAGCTCCTCGATGGACAGATGTTGCGCGCCGCGGATGATGCGGCTCGCGCGCCAGGGCTCCGTTATCAAGGCTTTTGCGCCAGCGTCGACGATCGCGGCGAGCGCATTGGCGGCGAGCGGTTCGAGATCGGCGCCTGGGTTTCGGTCGGCGTCGGTGCAATTGACGGGAGCGTTCGGCATAGTTTATTATTTTCTGTAAAACAGAAAATAGCAACAAAATGTTCAGCGCTGTCGAATTTTCCTGCGCCGATTGCAGCGCTCGCTTTCGCCATTGCGCGCGGTGCGCACCAAAGCCCACCGCCCCAAACGCCCCGCCCGGCCAACGCCGCGCTTGATCGCGGCCCGGCTTTTCCCTAAGAGACGCCGCAGATGCCCGGCTGGTTTCCGGGCGCGATCCGTTTCAATCTCAAAAAGCGTTAGGAAACGCCAGCGAAGGACCTGATATGCGCGTCTATTACGATCGTGATGCCGATCTCAACCTCATCAAGGGCAAGAAAGTCGCGGTCGTCGGCTATGGCAGCCAGGGTCACGCCCATGTGCTCAACATGCGCGACAGCGGCGTCAAGGAGATCGCCGTCGCGCTGCGGCCCGGCTCGCTTTCCGCCAAGAAGGCGGAAGCCGAAGGCGTCAAGGTGCTCGATGTCGTCGCCGCCGCCAAATGGGCCGATATCGTGATGATGCTGACGCCCGACGAATTGCAGGCCGATATCTACCGCACTGAACTCGCGCCCAATATGAAAAAGGGCGCCGCGCTGATGTTCGCCCATGGCCTCAACGTCCATTTCAACCTGATCGAGCCGCGCGCCGATCTTGACGTGCTGATGGTCGCCCCCAAGGGCCCCGGCCATACCGTGCGCTCCGAATATGCGCGCGGCGGCGGCGTGCCCTGCCTGATCGCCATCCATCAGGACGCCAGCGGCAACGCCCATGATCTTGGCCTCTCCTACGCCTGCGCGATCGGCGGCGGCCGCGCCGGCATCATCGAGACGAGCTTCCGCGAGGAATGCGAGACCGATCTCTTCGGCGAGCAGGTGGTGCTTTGCGGCGGCCTCGTCGAACTGATCCGCGGCGGTTTCGAGACGCTGGTCGAGGCCGGCTACGCCCCGGAAATGGCTTATTTCGAATGCCTGCACGAGGTGAAGCTGATCGTCGACCTGATCTATGAAGGCGGCATCGCCAACATGAATTATTCGATCTCGAACACCGCCGAATATGGCGAATATGTCTCGGGCCCGCGCATCATCACCGCCGACACCAAGGCGGAAATGAAGCGCGTCCTGACCGACATTCAGTCCGGCAAATTCACCCGCGACTGGATGCTGGAGAACAAGGTCAACCAGACCTCGTTCAAGGCGACCCGCGCCCGCAACAACGCCCATCAGATTGAAGCGGTCGGCGAGAAGCTGCGCGCGATGATGCCCTGGATCGGCAAGAACAAGCTCGTCGACAAGGCGCGCAACTAAGCCCTCGCGCCGGCGCCCGCCACGCTTCATTTCGAAACTGGACAGGGCGCCGCGCCTTTGCTACACCCCCGGCCTCGCGGCGGCCTTTAGGCCGCAGTTTTCGATGGGCGCATAGCTCAGTTGGTAGAGCAGCTGACTCTTAATCAGCGGGTCCAAGGTTCGAGCCCTTGTGCGCCCACCATCGAAAACAGGGGCTTAGCCGAGGGTCGGCGAGATCCGCCGCCGGAAAGGCGCAGGCGGGGCGCTTACAGTCTACGGCCAATCTCACAACCAAGCGGCGTCGATCAGCCTCAGCGGTGAGGCTTCTCGTCGTGGGAGAAGCCAGGCGACTTTATGCAGGACGACGCCCCGGCGTCAGGAACTTGCGTCAATTTTAGGCGTTTCCCTCTCAACCTCAGTCAAAAGGAGAGTGAAATGGCGACCTTTGACGATCACGAAACCCCGGCTGGATACGGCTATCCGAAATCGACGGCCGGCGAGAATGCGCCGATGTGGGTTATCGGCGGCGCCGCCGTCCTTCTGCTTCTTGGCATCGTCGGATACGGAATGAGCGGCAGGTCCCACGCCCCGGCGCCTGATCAGCCAGCCATTCAGCACAATGCCCAGCCGCCGGCGCCGACGGCGCCGCCGCCAGAGCCGGCGACGACGCCCAAGCCGTAAAGGCGAAAAGCCCGCTCGCTGGCGAGCGGGCTTCTTCCATCAGCCGCCGAGCCAGGTGCGGTTCTCGATCACGCCGATGCGCGTCTTGTCGAGCCAGACCTCGATCGTCGAGCATGTTCTCTCCGAAAGCAGCTTGTTGCCGAGCGCGAGCGCCGCCGCGTCGCCGTCGCAGCTATGGTCTTCGGCGAGCGCGATGCGCCCGCCGACGTCGATCGAATAGAATCGATAGAAACGTCCGGCTTCTGGCAGATATGCCGCGGATGTCGCGCCAGGGTGCGTCTGATGATTTGAAATGGACATGTTTGACCTCCCGCATCTGATTATTGTCCGCCCCCGATTTGACAATAACGTCTCCGTTATTCCTTGCCAGTCAAATTCCGCTTTTGCGCACTAAAACATTGTTTAATCAGACTAATGCTAGCATTGCTGTGGTGGAGACGCTCGCGAAGCCGGCCGGCGGACAATATGCGTCGGCGCTGTACTTCAGCCGTCGTTATTCTTTCGTGCGCCGCCACCAATCGGCCGGGAATAATTGTTGCTATCGCCTCTCGATCCGTCGTCACGGAGAGCGCAATGGAAGAAAAGACAATGACGATCGGCCAGATCATCGGCGTCATGCGGGACTATTGGGACTTGCCGGCCGATTGCAACGACGGCGAAGAGCCGGAGGCGCTTTGCGCTTATCTCGCCAATGTGCAGGTCGAAAAGCTTAAAATGCCGATGTCGGACGCCTATCGTCAGATCGTAGACGGCTCGATCGCTTTGGTGCGAGATCTGCGCTAGCTCATCAGCAAGACGCGCAGGGTCGAATGGCTTCTTGCCGACGACTGTACGATGCCATTCGCCGCGCTTGACAAGCCTTGAACCCTGACGCGACAACTTGATCTCGCTGGCGCTGTACCACGCGTCGCGCCGCAGGAGTTGTCATGGCTCGCAAGCATACGCCGTATTTCCATCAGTTCGCCGCGCTCGGCGCCGAAATGGTGGATCGCATCGGTTTCGATTCGGCATTTAAGTTCACCTCCGTCGAGAATGAGCATCGCGCGACCCGCACGCGGGCGGGCCTTTACGACGTCTATTACCAGGTGCTCGTCGACATCAAAGGCGCCGATGCGGAAAAGCTGCTGCAGCGCGTGCTGGTCAACGACGTCTCGCGCATGAGCGACGGCAAGGTGCTCTATTCCTCGCTGTGCAACGAGGCGGGCGGCATGATCGACGATCTGACCTGCTTCCGCCTGTCCCCGACGCATTTCTGGCTCTGCCCGACGCCGTCGCGGGTGGAGCGGGTCGCCGCCTATCTGACCGAGCAGGCCGACTCTCTCCGCGCTGGCGTCACCAATCTCGGCGCCGGGCAGGCGTTCATTTCTGTGCAGGGGCCGCGATCCCGCGAGATACTGGCGCCGCATGCGGATATCGACATCTCCAGCGCGGCATTGCCTTATTACAGCTTTGCGCGTGGGAAGGTCGCCGGCGTGCCCAATGTGGTCGTCTCGCGCACCGGCTATTCCGGCGAGCTCGGCTTTGAGCTGTTCTATCCAGGCGAATACGCCCATCACATGTATGCGGCGATGCTGGCGGCCGGGCGGGAATTCGGCATGGAGCCCTGCGGCCTCGGCGCGTTGCGCAGCGTGCGCATCGAAAAGCGCTACCCGCTCTACGGCCTCGATGTCGACGAGACCACCAGCCCCATCGAAGCCGGCCTCGGGTGGACCGTGCGCTTCGGCAAGGGCGCCTTTATCGGGCGCGACGCCCTCCATCGCCAGAAGGAGAACGGCGTCAGCCGTCAATTGACGATGGTGGCGTTCCCCGATCTCGCTTTCGTCCCGACGCCGGGCAGCGTCATCGCCGTCGACGGACAGACTGTCGGCAAGGTCACCTCTGCCGATCGCGGCTATTTTCTCGGCAAGAGCCTGGCGCTGGGCTATGTCGCGCCTGACATCGCCTTGGCGGGAACGAGGGTTACCGTCACTGACCCCGCTGGAAAAAGCGCGGAGGGCGAAATTCATGTGAAGGCGCCCTATGACAGCGGGATGCTACGGCTGAAGGGGTGAGAGCGGGGACCATCCAGGCGACGCGATGCGCCGGATTCGAACACACACGAAGCGGACGCCACGCGCGGCGACAACGCATCATTGATTGCATGGAGGCGATTATGCGCGAGAGGAATTCGAACTCAAGGACGATCACAAAGTGATCGCCGCCGGAGGCGGCAAAAGCTACGCTTTTGTCCTTGACTTCGAATTCCTCTCGCGCTCGGCTCCGCCATGCAAACAATGAGGAAATCTGCTCTCGGTCATTTGTATCATAGGTCTCGAACCCGCGCGCCGGATGTCTCGCGCTGACGGCAAGCAGTATCAAAGTTGCCGATGACGCTTGCCTAATGTCAAGTCGCGCGAACGCCAAAAACCGAGGCCTCATGCCATCCGAAGCCGAACGCCATGCGATCGCCATCCATGTCGAGGGCGAGGATCAACAGCCCTGGCTGCGGGCGTTTCGCGCCGCCTTCCCACATTGGCGCGTGCTTCGACGCGACGAAATCGATGCCCGCGCAATCCGTGAAGTCGCGATGGCGGTGGTATGGGCGCCGCCGCCCGGCTTTCTCGGGCAATTCCCCAATCTGCGGCAGATCGTTTCCATCGGCGCCGGCACGGATCATCTCAGCAGCGATCCCTCGCGGCCTCCGGACATCCCGGTCCTTCCCCGCCAGGAGCCGACATCGACGCGCACGATGGCCGAATTCGTCCTGATGCAGGTGCTGATGCATCACCGACGCATCGGCGAAAGCCTGGTCGATCGCGCCGCCAGGCGTTGGGCGCCGGAGCCGCGCGGCCCGGTCGCGGGTTTGCAGATATCGATGCTCGGCTTTGGTCCGATGGCGCAGGCGACGGCCGAGCTGCTGCTTCAGTTCGGTTGCGCAGTGACCGCTTGGTCGAGAACGCAAAGGCCGGGCGCGGCGATTGTCGTTCGCGCCGGCTGGGCCGCGGTCGATTCCATGTTCGAAGAGGCGGACATCCTGGTCAATCTGCTCCCCTCCACCGAAGAGACGCGCGGGCTGATCGACGCTCGCCGTATGCGCCTACTGCCGCGCGGCGCGGCGTTCATCAATGTCGGACGGGGCGATGTGGTCAACCAGGCGGAAATGCTGCGCCTCCTCGATTCAGGCCATTTGTCTTTCGCCTATCTCGACGTGCTATCGACAGAACCGCCGGCCGCAGACGATCCGATCTGGACCCATCCGCGCGTGATCCTGACGCCGCATGTCGCGAGCTCGCCGATCCCCGCTCTCTTCGCCGAATGGGTCGCGACGATTGTGCGTTTGGACGCATGACCTCTGCTGCAATCTCTCACCGTCATTGCGGTGCAGGTTCACGAATTCGTTGATTGGGTCTCCCTATGGGAGGAGGTTCAGGATGCGAGACAACAGCTTCGACAGGTTTATCGCCCCTACTGACTTCGCTATTAAGCCATTGTTCGCATGGAGGCAATTCTTTCACCGCTGAGACCTTTGTCAATGATGGCCTTTCAGGCCACCGCCGAAGGCGGCGACCGCTTTCGCGGTCGTCATTGACAAAGGTCTCAGCGGTGAAACACGCTCCGCCATGC
>DATBZF010000054.1:0-8094 GCA_036513315.1 Roseiarcus sp. | reverse complement strand
ATGACGGAGAGTGATTCCAATAAAAGGCAGCACGCTCTAGCGGACTGCTGGGGTTGCAAAAGGCGAAGCACTGCAACCGGAAGCGAGCGATTTCAGAAATTGCGGTATGCGCGCAGGCCCCCGACCCGCCTATTGCGCGGCGCCCTGGGCGCGGGTCAGCGAGAACAGGCAGGTCTCCATCAATTCGCCGGAGCGCTGGTCTCCGGCGCGCGCGATGGCGTCGGGTTTGGGCGAGCGTTTTGTCTCGTCTTTGGCGATCACCATATTGGGCGTCACCAGTTGGATATTGGCGCCGATGCTGCGGGCCCGGCTCAGATTCTCGCGCAAAGCGTATTCCTTGCCGAGATCCCGCCTTTGCCCGGCGCTGGCGGCCAGAGCCGACCGGATGTTTTCGAGGAAGGGCGCGGGTTGGCGCGCCATCGCCAGGAGAATGGTTTCGCCGCCCGGGCTCGCCGCGACGGGAATGTTGACGTCGGGCGCGCTGGCGAGATCGCGGATGGCGCCAGGCTGGGTCTCGTCGAAGGCGTAAAGCTTGGATTGCAGCAGCCCGGTATAGCCGACCCGGAACGTCGCATCCGCGCCGACGGGCAAGCGGTCGTTCGGGGCGAGCGGCACGCTGACGCCGCCCGCCGACAGCGACGGGAAACTCGGGTCGGTCACCCAGACTTGCCAAGAGCAGGCGCCGTTGGTCGGCGCCTGTCCGGTCTGGGGCGCCATCCAGGCGATCGGGATGCTCGTGCCGGGCGCGATATCAGGATTGTCGGAAAAGCTCTGCGTCTTCACGCGCGCCAGCAGGCCGCGATCCTCGGACGCCATATGGAGGCCGATATTGGCGACCAAAGCTTCCGCGTCAGCCTTGCTCGACGCGGCGACGAGCCAGCGCACGCGGCTCGCGCCCGCAAAGGCTTTGAGGCGCGCGGCGAAAGCGGCGATGTCGGACTCATTGGCGAGGACCGCTGGCGCGGCCAAAGCGGCATGGTTCGTCACGCACGCCGCCGCGACCGCCGCTACGCCAATCAGAGCGCGCAGCGCGCGCCGAAAAGATTTGTCTTCGCCGCCTTTCCGCGCGGCCCGCTCTTGATCCTTCATGGCTTCCTCGCTTTGCTACGAGACGATCGCGCCGGCGCGTCAGGCCGGGCACTGGTTCTTGTCATTCGTAACCTTGAATTGATACTCGATCTCGGCGCCCAGCCGGTCCTGCAGAAAGCTCTCGGTGGTCGTCAATACCGCTGCGCCGGTGAGGCCCTGCAGATGCTTGCGCAGATCCTCCTGAAGCGCCGACAATTCGATGTTGCGGTCGCGCGTCGCCACCACGAATAATCGCACCTCGTCCTCGACCGGTTCGATCGGAATGGCGGTCATCAGGTCGAGCGTCGCGCCCGGCGTTGGCGGCGTGTTCAACGGGTGAAAATGATCGGCGTCGAGAATGACCGGGTCGGCGGCCCGCGACACGGCGACGATGAAAATGCGCGGCGGGCGCAGCTTGCTCGCAAAGGGGAGGCCATCGCGCGCCGTCACCCGCATCAGCAGCGTCTCGCCGCCGATGACCAGCGGCTGGCGCTGCTCGTCGAAACAATCGCTCAGCAATTGCAGCTTGTCGGTCGCCGAATCGTAGCGGGCGCGCTGCGGCTGGGTGTCGTCGGGGTCGACATGAATGCTGCGCGTCTGGCCGCCCGCGGTCTGCACCGAAGCCCAGGCGAGCTCGATTGGCGCATGGGTCAGCGCCAGCCATCCGGCGACAAGCGCGGCGATCGCCACAGTCGCGGCGACCGCGCCAATCGCGCGCGCCGGCGTGACGATCTCGTGCATCGCGAAAGGACCGAGCGCCGCTTCGACGCCGTCCAGCGTGTCGGCGAAGACGAAATCGAGCGCCGCGCCGGCGTCGGTCGCCTCGGTCTTAAGGCGTTGGATGGTCGAGGACTCGGCCGCGGCGAGCGAACGGCCGTCCGGCGTCGTCGAAGGCAGCACCACGGTCATCTTGGCGCCGGCGAGCGTCTTGCGATGCTGAACGATGTAATCGCCGACCAGCATCAGCTTGCCGCGCAAGCCGTCGACCGGGCCGACCGCCACCGCCGGGGCGCCGGGGCCGCCGGGCAGTTTGATTTCGCCGGTCGCAAAGACGACGCCAGGGTCGCGGCCGAACGCCTGGCAGATCGCCGCCAGCGCGAGGCCGAGGCCGGCGGAGCGGGCGTTCTCGTCGGAGAGGCGGCCGATCTGCAGATCGGATATGCGCAGGTTCCAGGAATTGACGCGGCCGTTGCGCCGTCCGAGCCACAATTTGGCGCGGCGCGCGTCGACGAAGCGGGCGACCGCCTCGCGCACGGTCTGGCCGATGCCGTAGAGGCCGAAATCGAAAAGCTCGGAGATTTGCGGCAGCAGGCGGGCGGGATGCGCTTCGGGCGCGACATCGCCGGCGATGGCCTCGAACACCTGAGCAGATTCGCCGTTCGCGCCGACCAGCGGCACGAACACGCGAGCGATCATAGCGCGCCGTCCAGCAACTGGAGTTCGAAAGCCGACAGATCAGCATCGCTGATCGTCGAAGCCTCGAACACCAGATGGAGCCGACCGTCGCGGTCGAACATGCCGTCAGCCGACAGGCTGGCGCCGAAGCGGACCCGCGCGGCGCGATTGGCGTAGGCCGACAGGCCGACGAGGCCCTGGGCCTGCAGCTCCATCACATGGGCGCCGCCCGGTTCATGCGAAAGCTTGGCCAGGACCAGACCGTCCGAGCTCATCAAGCCGGCATCCGGGAAGCGCCATTCCCCCGGCCCCTTGGCGGCGAGCGCCTGGAAGGCGGTCGTCGGCCGGCCAAGCGCGCGTCCGCGCCGCAGGTCCTCCTGCGCCAGCGCCGTCTGGGTGGTCACCCGAAGCGTGCGCAGGAAGCGCGCCGCCTCACGTTTATCGAATTGATTTGTCATGGAAATCTCCTTAACCAGCATTTCCGCCCATGCAGGCCTCTGATCACTGGCATTTGATTACGGTCTGGAGGATTCCGTCTTCCACACGAATTTGGCGGTCCGGCTCGAAAGATCGTCGATATAGGCCTCGAGATTGTTGTCGAAATCGGCCTTCAGGCGTCGTCTGAGATAAAGGTTGGAGCCCATCACGTCGGCGAGCGACCGCCCGGCCATGATCGAGGCGAGGAGGGTCATCTCCTGGGCGTCGATGACGCCGGCGGACACGGCTCCTTGTAGGAACGGCGCCGCCTCCTCGGCGTTCATCAGCGGTTCGTCGGTCTCGTCGGCCAAAGCCTCGCTTTGCGTCGCCTCCATCACGTCGAAAGACAGGAGGAAAGTCTGGTCCTGGCCGGCCAGGCGGGTCAGGATCGCCGATCCGAGCAGGCTCAAGGCAAAGGCTTTGACGTCCTTATAGCCGGGGATCGGCGCCGAGAAGAACGCGACTTCAAGCTCTCTTTGGTCGGGCCGGCGGCCGAATTGGCCGTTCATCTCGGCCTTCAGGATTTTGAGAAAGCCGTTGGCGGCCTTCAGCGTATTGACCCCCACCGCATCGTCGCCGACCAGCCATTCCTTGGGGCAAAGTCCGAGCCGCAGCACCTCCGCATAGGGGCGATTGGCGGCGTCGAGGCATTTCAGGATGCGGTTGGAGAGTTCGAACAGGTCGCGCTTGTCGAGGAACCGGCGCATTTTCGGCTCCCCGCCCATCAACGCCTTCCAGATCGACAGCGAGCCGGCGGCGCGCAAAGCGCGCGGGCCGATCGCATGCGAGGAGATCAGCGTGGCGAGGTTGTCGGCCGAGGAGGGGCCGTCGCCGCGGGCGCCGATCGGGCGGTCGAGAACATTGTCGAAATAGAATTCGGCGGCGTCTTCCGGGCTGTTGGGCGGCGGATAGGCCCAGGCGCCGACCAGCACGTCGCAATATTTGCGGTTGGAGACCAGGCTGCGGTGGACGCGCTCATAAAGCGAGAACGGCTTGATCGCGACGATTTCGTCGTCGTCGCTCAAACTGTCGTTGCCATTGACGAGATTGGCGAGATGGCCGGCGAAATAGGCGACAATGTCGCGGCCGCTCTTGGGTGCGCTGGCTGGGCTCATGGGCGACGCTCTTGCTGCAATGCTTTCTCCGGTTCAGCGAATCATCGCCTGGGCGGCGCTTGGTCTAATCGAAATTGTGGTTCCCGGCACTTATTGGCAGCCGGTTTGAAAGCTTCAGGACGCCCTGTCCAGGCCGCTCGAAATCCCCCAAGAGGACGATTGTATCATAGACGATCGGCGTTGTTGGCGCTTGTGGATTGCAATATTGGCTTAACCTTTCCCACGCCGCGTCGCCCGCCCGTCAAGTGGAGGCCGCAACCAGGCGGCGCGGCCTCGCAAGGGATCCCAACACTTTCCTTACGCCCTGCCGTCGAATGCGGAATGGATCGCTTATGCCTTTCGGGCGCATCACCCCGCCTCAAGCTGGAGCCGATTCCCGCGTCCTGAAATTGCGCGACGCTGGGTGTAAGGATCGCTATCATTGTCGGGTTGTGACTCGACGCTGAGGCTTCATGGGGCAGGAGCGAGACCTCCACCGTCGGCCCGACCCCGACGCGCTGCTGGCGCTGGTGGGCCGGCAGGCGCGCGGCCGGCTCTGGGTGTTCCTCGGCGCCGCGCCCGGCGTCGGCAAGACCTATGCGATGCTGGCGCGCGCCCGCGCGCTGAAGCGCGACGGCGTCGATGTGGTCGTCGGCCTCGTCGAGACGCATGGCCGCTCGGAGACCGCGGCGCTGACCGAGGGTCTCGAAATCCTGCCGCGCCGCAAGATTCACTATCGCGGCCAGGACATCGAGGAATTCGACATCGATGCGGCGCTGGCGCGCAAGCCCAAACTGATCATCGTCGACGAACTCGCCCATACCAACGCCCCCGACAGCCGCCATCCCAAGCGCTGGCAGGATGTCGAGGAATTGCTCGACGCGCAGATCGACGTCTGGACCGCGCTCAATATCCAGCATATCGAGAGCCTCGCCGATGTCGTCGCGCGCATCACTGGCATTGCGGTGCGCGAGACGGTGCCCGATACGGTGCTGCGCGACGCCGCCGACATCGTGCTTGTCGACATCACCTCGGACGAACTGATCCAGCGCCTGAAGGAGGGCAAGGTCTATCTGCCCGAGACGGCGCGCCTCGCGCAGCAGAATTTCTTCACGATCGGCAATCTGACCGCCTTGCGCGAACTCGCTTTGCGGCGGACGGCGGCGCGGGTCGACGACCAGATGGTCGATTATCTCAGACAGCATGCGATCGAAGGGCCATGGGAGACTTCCGAGCGCCTGCTCGTCTGTGTCGGCCCCGACGCGATTTCCGAAGCAGTCGTGCGCACCGCCAGCCGCCTCGCCACCGGCCTCAACGCGAGCTTCGTGGCGGTGAGCGTGCAACTCGCCGGCCGCGAGGAGACCGATCCTGTCAAAGCCAAGCGCGTCGAGGACGCGCTGCGCCTGGCCGAGCGGCTCGGCGGCGAGACCGAGCGTTTGATCGGGCAGGATCTGCCCGACGAAATCCTGCAATTCGCGCAGCGCGAGAACATCACCCAGATCGTCGTCGGGCGTTCGCGCGCCAGCCTATGGGCGAAACTGCGGGGCCGCTCGCTGTCGAGCGCGATCGTGCATCGCTCGAAAAACATCGGCGTGCATGTCGTCATCGGCGATGCCCAAGCCGAGGAGCCGACGCGGCGATGGCCGGCGCCGAAGCTTACCGGCCTGCCGATCGGCGTCGTCGCGGCCATCGCTTCCGTCGCCGGCGCGGTCGGGCTCGGCTATGGCCTCGACGTGTGGCTGCATCTGCCCAATCTGTCGATGATCTTCCTCACCGCGGTGCTGTTCTGCGCGGTGCAATTCGGCCTGCGTTCCGCGGTCGTCGCCGCGATCCTGTCGTTCTTCGCCTATGATTTCTTCTTCATCGACCCGCGCTATGAGTTCACCATCCGCGAGCCGCAGGAATTCTTCGCGCTGCTGATCTTTCTCGTCGTCGCGGTTTTCACCGGCCTGCTGGCCGGCCGCGCGCGCGATCAGGCGCAGAGCGTGCGCGACAATGCGCGCACCACGCAATCGATCTATGAACTATCGCGCAAATTGTCGGGCGCCGCCGCGCTCGACGACATCATGCTGGCGGCGACCATCTATATGCACAAGACGCTCGGCGCGCGCTGCGTGGTGATGATGCTGCCGGAGGAAGGCGAGCTTCATCTCTCGGCTGCCTGGCCGCCGATCGACGAGCTCAATCCCGGCGAGACCAGCGCGGCGCGCTGGGCGTTCGAGAAGGGCGAGGCGGCCGGCTGGCGCACCGGCACGCTGCCCAATGTTCGCTTCCAGTTCCGCCCGCTCGTCACCACGCGCGGGGTCGGCGGCGTCTGCGGCATCGAGCCGGCCGAACCTGAGGCCGCCATCGCGCCCGAGCGCGAGCGTGCGCTCAACCTGATCCTCGAACAGACCGCGATCGCGATCGACCGCGCGCAACTCGTCAAGGATTCGGTGAAGACGGCGGCGCTGGAGGAGAACGAAAAGCTGCGCAATACGCTGCTTTCCTCGCTGTCGCATGATTTGCGCACGCCGCTCGCCTCGATCACCGGGGCCGTCACCACCTTGCGCCAGTTCGGCGAGACGATGGCGGCGCCGCAGCGCGCCGATCTGCTCGCCTCGATCGAAGAGGAGGCGGCGCGCCTGATGCGTTTTGTCGCCAATCTGCTCGACATGTCGCGCATCGAGGCGGGCGCGCTGGCGCCGCGGCGCGATTATGTCGATGTCGCCGAAGTGGTGCGGGCGGCGGTCGAGCGCGCCCGCAAGGTCTTTCCCGGCGCGCAGATCACCACGAGTCTGGCGCGCGATCTGCCGTTCATCAAAGGCGACGCCAATTTGCTGGAGCAGGTTCTGTTCAATCTTTTTGACAATGCGCAGAAATATGGCGGCGGCGCCGGCGCTCTCGTTCACGCGCGCCGGCTCGGCGCCGATATACAGATTTCCGTCACCGATGAGGGCCCCGGCGTGAAGCCCGCCGATCTCGAACGCATTTTTGAAAAATTCTATCAGGGCGGCCGCTCGGACGGCCGCAAGGCCGGCACCGGCCTCGGCCTGTCGATCGCGCGCGGCCTGATCGAGGCGATGGGCGGCGCCATCCACGCCGAAAGCCCGGCGGCGCGCCGGCGCGGCACGCGCATCGTCATTCAATTGCCCGGCGTCGCCGCGCCGGCCGCCGCACAGGAGCGCGCATGACCGACCTTCGAGTGCTTGTCGTCGACGATGAGCCGCAAATCCTCCGCTTCCTGCGCCCCGCGCTGGAGGCGTCGGGCTACCAGGTGCTGCATGCCGCCGCCGGACGCGAAGCGCTGCGCCTCATCGCCAATTCGGCGCCCGACATGATCGTGCTCGATCTCGGCCTGCCCGATATGGACGGCAAGGACGTGCTCGCCGAGGCGCGCAAATTCACCTCCGCGCCGATCCTCATCCTGTCGGCGCGCGACCGCGAGGCGGAAAAGATCGCCGCGCTCGATCTCGGCGCCGACGATTATGTCGAGAAGCCCTTCGCCATCGGCGAATTGCTGGCCCGGCTGCGCACCGCCCTGCGCCATCGCGGCGGCGGCGAGGCGGCGCCGATGCATGTCGAAGTCGACGGCCTCGCCATCGATATGGACAAGCGGCGCGTCACCAAGGACGGCGCGCCGGTGAAGCTGACGCCGAAGGAATATGATCTCCTGTGCATCCTCGCCCGCCACGCCGGCCGCGTCGTCACCCACGGCCAGATCCTCACCTCTGTCTGGGGCCCGGCGCATAAGGACGATACGCAATATCTGCGCGTCTTCATCGGCCAGTTGCGCGCCAAGATCGAGAGCGACCCGGCGGCGCCGACGATCATCCGCACGGAGGCGGGGATCGGCTATCGGTTCAAGGAAGGGTAGGGGAAAAGCGCCGAAGGTTTGCGCCGCCCCTCATCCGGCGCTTCGCGCCACCTTCGCCCCGCTTTGCGGCTATTCGATGCACACATCTTTTCCTTGAGTTTTTTGACGAACTCCGATTCGCTGCAGGGGCAGATTCTGGAGCCGATGATGGATTTGAGCGCGGTCGATGTGGAGCGATATGGGGTTGGGGGATTTGGGGACGAG
>DATBZF010000053.1:0-91061 GCA_036513315.1 Roseiarcus sp. | reverse complement strand
GCGGATCCTGCAACAGGCGCTCCTGATCGAGCAGGCGGATTTCATCGGCCGAGGGCGGCCCGCTCCAAACTGCGGCAATGCCGGCATGGGCGAAAAACTGCTCGGCGCGCCGGCGCCGCGCGGGCGGAACCAGCAGCGCGCTCACCCCCTTGCGGCCGGCGCGCCCGGTCCTGCCGCTGCGGTGTTGCAAGGTCTCCATGTCGTGGGGCAGGTCGGCATGGATGACGATGCCGACATTGGGCAGATCGATGCCGCGTGCGGCGACATCGGTCGCCACGCACACCCGCGCGCGCCCGTTGCGCAAGGCCTGCATCGCCTGGTTGCGCTCATGCTGGCTGAGTTCGCCCGACAGCAGCACCGCCGAAAAGCCGCGTTCGAGGAGGATCGCATGCAGATGGCGCACCGCTTCGCGCGTGTTGCAAAACACGATCGCGGTCGGCGCTTCGATCAGCCGCAGCAGATTGACGACGGCATGTTCGGCTTCTTTGGGCGCGATGCGGATCGCGCGATATTCGATGTCGACATGGCCGCGCTTGCCGCCCGCCACTTCGATGCGCCAGGCGTCGCGCTGATAGCGCCGGGCGAGCACGGCGATCGCTTTCGGCATGGTGGCCGAGAACATGAGGCTGCGCTTGTCGGCCGGCGTAGCGTCCAGAATGAATTCAAGGTCTTCGCGAAAGCCGAGATCGAGCATTTCGTCGGCTTCGTCGAGAACGACCGCCTTCAAATGCGAGAGATCGAGGCCGCCGCGCTCGATATGGTCGCGCAGGCGTCCGGGCGTGCCCACTACGATATGAACGCCTTCGGCGAGGCGGCGGCGCTCCTGGCGCGAATCCATGCCGCCGACGCAGGCGGCGATGCGCGCCCGCGTATATTGATAGAGCCAGGCGAGTTCGCGTTCGACCTGCAGCGCGAGTTCGCGGGTCGGCGCGATGACCAGAGCAAGCGGCGCGGCGGCCGCGGCGAACGCCTCCTCTTCGCCGAGCAGGGTCGGCGCCACGCCAAGCCCATAGGCGACCGTCTTGCCCGAACCGGTCTGGGCCGAGACCAGGAGATCGCGTCCCGCCGCCTCCGGGGCGAGCACCGCCGATTGGACCGGCGTCGGATCGGCATAGTCGCGTTCAGTCAGGGCGCGCGCGAGCGAAGGAATGGTCTGGAAAAACGTCACGGAATGAAAGGCCTGTGGGTCGGCGGCGGAATTTGCGCCGCGCGTTGAAAGGATTGGCGCGGTGAGAAAGACGCGCCGGCGGCTTATCGCTTACCACAGCCGCCGCGACTGGTCTTAGCGAATCAGTGGCGGGGCTGTCTGGGGGATCGAAAAGCTGCGCAAACGGAGATGCAATTAGTCTGTGTACCGTCCTTCGTCGTCATGGCCGGGCTTGTCCCACGGCTGTCCGGTTGAGCAAGACCGGTTGCAAAGTTCGGGTCGCTCGCAACCCCCGCGCGTCGTGCCCGGGCTTGTCCCGGGCATCCACGCCGTGCGGAAGCCGCCAGCTTCGGAAGTTTCTTGCAACGGCACGGCGTGGATGGCCGGGACAAGCCCGGCCAAGACGCGGAGAGGTTCTATTCCCTCCACTGAGGCGTCAGTGGTCTCAATCACCGGCAATTGCTCGCCTCTCCAAGTTGCGCGGATCGCCTCAACCGCACAGCCGCGGGCTCAGGCAGGAAATTTCGAGCGGAAGACGGTCTTGACCTGCGTGAGGCGCGCCTGGAGCCATGCTGCCGCGTCGCGCCAATGCAGGCGTTCGGCGAGCCCGAGGGCGTCGCCGAGATATTCGTTGGCCTCGTCATAGGCGCCGGCGGCCGCCTTATGGTCCGGGGCGTCATACATGCGCTCGATCGCCTCTTCGGCGCGCGCCTGCAGCCAGTCGAGCCATTCGACCAGGGAAGCGCGATCGGCCTCGCCGATTGTCGCGCCGCGATCGATCAGCAATTTCGTCACGGCGTGACGATGGCTGGAGATCGCCAGGGTCAGCGCCGTCGACCCGTCATTGCCCGGCTGGTCGAGCGCGGCGCCGCGATCGAGGAGGGCGGCCGCCAGTGCGGCATAGCCTTGTGCGGCCGCCCAGCGCAGCGGGTCGCCTTCGAAGGCGAAATCGGGGTCGAAGGCCGCGCCATGGGCGAGAAGATCGAGCGCGGCGTCGATATTGCCCTTGTCGGCCGCCGCTTCGATGGCGGTCTGATTGTTGGCGCTGCGAAGGTTCGTCGCGGCGCCGCGCGTGAGCAATTCGCGCAAAACCTCGTCATGGCCGGCATGGCGCGGCAAGGGGCTTTCGGACTGTTCGGCAAGCGGGATCGGATAAGCGGCCGCGACGAACAGCGCGGTCTCGCCGAGGTCGTTGCGATGATCGATCGCCGCGCCATAGTCGAGGAGATCGCGCAGGATTTCGACATCGCCGACAAACGCGGCGAGCAGCAGCGGCGTGTTTTCGAAATGGTCCTGCTGGTCGACCGATGCGCGCGCGGCGAGCAACTCGCGCGCCAGCGCCGCCTCGCCGGCAAGGCACGCACGCAGCAGCGCAGCCGTATCTTCCCTAGGCTCCGGCTTGCTCATGGTTTCGTCTTCGCCAATGTCTGAGGCTCCAGCGCCCACCCTTCTCAGCGCTACGCGTCTGCGATTTCGGCTGGGATGGTCGCATAGGGGCGCCGGCGACGCCAGTCGACATTGGCGCGTCCGTTCCCCGCGTCGCGCACGGCTGTCTGGGGAAAGAATTCGGTTGCAGTGTTTCGCCTTTTGCAACCCCAGCACGTCATGGCCGGGCTTGTCCCACGGCTGTCCGGTTCGGCAAGATCGGTAGTCAATCTTAAGTCGCACACAACCCCGCGCGTCGTGCCCGGGCTTGTCCCGGGCATCCACGCCGTGCGGGACCTGCCAGCTTCGAAAGTTTGATGCAACGGCGCGGCGTGCGGACGAATGCTCCGCATTCGCGTTGGGATAGCCGGGACAAGCCCGGCCAAGACGCCGAGGGGTAGCGCACAGCCTAATTACATCTCCGATTCTGCAACTTTTCGATTTCCGCGGACAGCCCCGCGCCTCACGCGAACAGGTTGCGCAAATGATCGTTGAGGAAGCGCCCCTCAGGATCGAGGCGGCGGCGGATCGATCGGAAATCGGCGAAGCGCGGATAAAGCGCGGGCATGTCGTCCGCATTGTTGAAATGCAGCTTGCCCCAATGCGGACGCGCCTGGTACTGCCGCAGGATCGCGTCGACGTCGAGGAGATAGCTCCAATAATCGATGCCCGGGCCGCCCGAGACCGAAATGGTCACGCTGTCGCGGCGATAGTACGGGCTGAGCATGCCCGCATCGCCGGCGACGAAGCGATATTCGACGGGATAGATGCAATTGGTATGTTTCGTCAGCATGAGATCGCGGACCTGGCGCAGAGCCTCCTTGCCGTTCTCGACGGGAATTGCATATTCGAGTTCGTGGAAATTGGGGACATATTCGATCGGATAGATTTCCGAACTATAGGCGACGCGCTCGAAGGTCTTCTCATTGGCGAAGGGCGCTTCGTCGGTGATATCCATTGTCTTCATTTCGCAGACGTCGGATTCGCGTTTTGTCGGCGAGACGGACGCGACGTCGGGCAGGCAATAGAGATGCCGGGATGCGGGGACCGGGCACCAGAAGAAGCTGAAATGACGGTGGCGCGCCGCCAGTTCGTCATGCTGGTCCATGCAGGCCTCGAAATCGCCGCGCCACAGCTTCTCCCGGAGATTGTAGGAATCCACCGTCTGCAGCGTGACTGTCGCGATCGCCCCGAGCATGCCGATCGACACCTGCGCGGCCGCCATCGTTTCGGCATCGGTATCCGCCTCGATGCTGAGCATTGAGCCATCGCCCTGGACGAGGCGCATGCCGACCGCCTGCGACGACAGACAGCCGAGGCCGATCCCGGTGCCATGCGTGCCGGTCGACAAAGCTCCGGCGATCGCCTGGGTGTCGATGTCGCCCTGGTTGGCGAGCGACAGGCCGATCTGTTTGAGCGCGCGGCCGATATCGCCGATCCTGGTTCCCGCGCGCACGACGACGCGTTTGCGCTTCTCGTCGACGCTGACGATGCCTTGCAGGTTCTTGAGGCTCAGCAGCAACCCGCTGGTGGCGACGACCGGCGTGAAGGAATGGCCGGAGCCGGCGACGCGCATGCCGAGGTTCTGGCGGGACGCTTCATGCACCAGTGCGGCGAGTTCGTCCTCGGAAGCGGGCGCCGCCATGTGGCGCGCGATGAAGGACTGGTTGCCGACCCAATTGCGCCAATGGCCGCCCGCGCCGAGCAGGACAGGCGTCGATGGCGAAGGCAGGGTCATGGGCGGCTCCGGACCGGAAGTCAGGACGGCAGTCTACGCAATGGCTCGCCTCAGGCAAATGCGTCGGGCCGGCCCTCGCCGAAAATGACTTCGAAAGTCATCGACGGTCGCCGCCTCTCCTGTGAGAATGAACCCCTCCCGCCTGGAAAGACCGCCATGTCGCTTCTTGAACGCATTCGCGCCAATCCGCTGCCATTCGCCGAACATTTGCGCATCGAATTCATCAGCGCCGAACTCGATCGCGTCGTCGCCAGAATGCACGTGGCTCCGGAGCATTGCACGCTCGGCGGCAGGGCGCATGGCGGCGCCCTGATGGCTTTGGCCGATACGATGGGCGGCGTCGCCGCCTTCATCAATCTCGACGAGAAATCCGCCGGCACGACGACGATCGAAAGCAAGACCAATTTCCTGGGCGCCGCCCCCGTCGGCGACGTGCTGACCGCGACCGCCACGCCCGTCCACAGGGGTCGCCGCACGCAGGTCTGGCAGACCCGCATCGAGACCGGGGAGGGCCGGCTGGTGGCGCTGGTGACGCAGACGCAATTGTCGCTGTAGCGCTGAGGCGCCAACCCCTGCCGCTCAGCGGCAGGGCTGTCCGGGGAAAAGAATTCGGTTGCAATACTTCACCTTTTGCAACCCTAAAACGTCATGCCCGGCCTTGTGCCGGGCATCCGCGCCCAGAAGCCACCGCCATCAAAGTTTGTTTGCAGCGGCGCCGCGTGCGGACGAATGCTCCGCATTCGCCTTGGGATGGCCGGGACAAGCCCGGCCATGACGACTAATTGCATCTCCGTTTGCACAGCTTTTTGTTTCCCCGGACAGCCCTGTCTCAGCGGGGGAGACGCCATTGCGGCGCGCAGGCCTGACGCCTCACGCGACATCCCGATCGTTCGCCAGCGACCCTCTGCCGACCACCTCTTTCTTCACCAGAACCAGCGTGAGTTTGTTGCCGCTCTCGCTTTCATAGACTTCGACGACCCGATAGGCGTGGAAAGTCGGGTCGCTGGTCACCAGTTTCCTCAGCACTTGCTCGCGTTCGGCTGGCGTCTGCGCGACGGTTTCGGTCATGGCGGTCTCCCATATCTCGCCAGATGGAAACGGATTGGCCGCGCCCAGGGCGCCCCTAGCGCGGCGACATCAGGGAATTGGCAATCCGGTTCAGCGCTGACAGATACCACGTTTCGCCACATGCAGGAATTGAAACGGCGCCTCTCCGGCCATGCGCGATCGCGCGAGACCGCGCTCGCGGCGATGGCGGTTTCGCGCGCCAACCCGCCGACGGGGAAGAAGGGCGGGAAGGGGCGGGCGAAAACATGCTCTCGTTGTGACGGGACGATGTTACTGAAGTTTGCTCTCCGTCCCCCAGGGGCGGTTCTTTGTGAGCGCAAGGCGAGGGGCGAGATGGCGATCGAGAGGTCAGGCTTGACGGGCGAAATTGGTCGACGATTGTTCGTGACGCTGGGTGCGCTTTTTCTCAATCGGCTGGGATGCCAGATTCCGCTTGCGGGCGTTGACCTCTCGTTTTTGATAGGGACCCCAGGCGCCCCCGACGCTTCGTTCGCCCATCTTTCAATTTTCGCGCTCGGCGTCATGCCAATCTTTATCGCGATGATGATCTTCGAGATCGCGAAAATGGCCTTCCCCGCGCTCGGCCATTGGACGCATTTGCGGCGGGCGATTCTGATCGGCGCTCTCGCCCTGGCGGCGCTGGATGGATTCGGGATCGCCAAGGCGCTGGAGTACCGCGAAGGCTTCGTCATCGAACCCGGCTGGGCGTTTCGTCTGGAGACTATCGCCACGCTGGCGGCAGCGACGGCGCTGCTTGGTTGGCTCGCCGAGCAGATGACGCGTTACGGTCTCGGCGACGGCCTCTGGCTGTTGCTGATCGCGCCCTTTCTTGTGCAATTGCCTCGTGCGGCGGTCTTCGCCTTCGAGTTGTCGCGCATGGACGCGGCGTCCCCTTCCATCACCTCCGTTCCTGTCGGCTATTGTCTATTGGCTGGCGCGCTCATCATCCCGTTCGCCTTGACGCGCTATGCGCCTATCTCCTCTCCCGTCGGCGGCGAAGACAATGGGAGCGGCAAGTGCATCGGCTTCATGGATGTCTGGCCGCCGCTGCTCGCGCGATCGGTCGGCGCATTGCTGATTTCCACGCTGCTGCTTGCTACCGGCCAAAGGCTCAACAATCCCAGCTTCGCTGTCGGCGCTCCGTTTCATATGCTGATCACCGCCGCGCTGATCGCGGGCTTTGCCTATTTGCGCGCGCCGCGCGGGCGCGCCGCTGCGCAGCCGGCGATTCTGGCGGCGCTCGTGCAGATCGCGATCTGCTGCGTCGGCGAATTGTTGTCGCTGAACTTCGGCGCTCCCTTTACGATCGACGGCGCCTGGCTGATCGTGGTCGTTGCGACGTTGACGCGCGTCGCAACGAGGATCATCGGTCGACCGGCTCAATGAGGCGCTGACGCGAGAGGCTTGCGCCGCCCCTCATCCGGCGCTTCGCGCCACCTTCTCCCCGCTATGCAGGGAGAAGGGAATGGGGGCTACACGAACGCGTGATGAAACCGTCCGCGCAGAACCGCGTTGTCTGGCCGAATGTGTTTTGCATGAAAGGAATGCGCGATGCGCAAGCTCTCGCGCGCTGGCGTTGCGGCGTCCGGCGCTACGGCACTGTTGCTATCATTGTGTTCGCCGGTTCAGGCGCAACAGGCGGAACGGGCGGGCCTGACCGCCGGTCATGTTCTGGCCTGCGACACGGCGGAGGAAGTCGAAGCGGTTCTGAATGCGACTGACGGCGACATTTCGGTGCGGCTCGCCGCGGTCAACGATCGTTTCGGCAAGCAATCCTGCAATGTGGTGACTGCGCTATTCTATCGGGGCGACGAGGCCAAGACGGTGCTGGTGCGTGACGGGGTGGTGCGCATCGTCAAGGTGGACCTCGTCGGCTATCGTTCCGGCGAGGCCTGGATGCGGATGTCGACGCCGCTGCCGCAATATGTCGGCGTACTCGAAGAGGCGACCAGCGTCTGACAGGCCGTGAGAAGACGACAGCGCGGCGAATTCAGCGCCTCGCCATTTGCGGGGCGGCGCGGGCGATCAGCCCGACGAACATGGCGAAGCAGACCGCCGCCGCCGCCGTCCAGCCTTGCAGGATCGTCGATGTCGCGAATGACGGAATGAGGACGAAGGCGGTGACCATTACGCCCGTGATGTTGCCGAGCGTGCTGACGCCATAGACGAAACCGGTCGACATGCCGCCGCGCAAACCTGAGCTCATCAGCGCCTCGGTGAAAATCGGCAGCAGGGCTGACAGGCAGAGCACCGGAAAGAAGAACAACGCGATGCAGGACAGGCCCAGCGCGAGGAAAGAATTGTCGAAGCTCGCGTCGATCCATTGCAGGATGCCATGGCCCTCGATCGCGGTGACGCCATAGCCGGCAAGGCCGATCAACACCAGTGCGATGAGGTTTCTCATCAATCGTCGCGCGTCAAATTGCGAGAACAGGCCGCCGACAATGGCGCCGATGCTGAAAGCGGCGAGGAAGGTTGAAATGACGAAGGACCAGACGAAGAGCGTCGATCCGAAAAACGGCGCCAGCAAGCGCGTCGCCACCAGTTGAAATCCCATGCTGAGAAAGCCCTGGAAGAAAGCGCAGAGGCCGATCAGAAGGCTGATGCCCATTGATTGCGCGCCCGCTATTTCTGCCATTGCGCGCCGAGAAACTCGGTCGGCGCGAAATCGTCGGTAAGCGGCCTGGCGCATGCGAGCGCGCCCGGCGGCGCGCCGATGGCGCCGATATGGGCGAGGTCGACGCCATTGTCCGCCATCAGGGCCGCCGATGGCGTCGTCGGCGGGTCTTTCAATTTGTCCTCAAGATGGGCATGCGCGCTCCGGCTGGCGAGCGCGACGACATTGGAACTCCCCGGCACGACGAACAAAACGACGCTCGGAAAAGCCGAGGCGATGGCGCCGACCAGGCAATCATAAAGTTTGTTGCCGCAGATGATGTTGATCGCCAGAACGCCGTCGTCGGTCAGATGATCGCCGACCAGCGCAAAGAATTCATGCGTCGCCAGATGCGGGGGATACTGGCTGTTCCTGACGAAAGCGTCGATGACGATCCAGTCCCAATGATCATGGGCGCGGCGCAGGAAACGCCGGCCATCTTCGATGACGACTTTGTTGCGCTCGGTTTCCTTGAAGGCGGTGAATTCCACCGCGAGGTCGCGGATCATCGGATCGATCTCGACGCTGGTCAGGATCGCTTGCGGATAGGCGAGGTTGAAGAGCCGGTTGAAAGCTCCGGCGCCGAGCCCGATGCTGAGAACCGTCGCCGGATTGGGGTTGGCGAGGCAGGCGGCGAAGAGGAATTTCGTATAGGCGACGACCTGATAGCCCGGCCGGTTCATGTCGATCGCCGAAACAGCGGCGCCGTTCTCCAACCGCCGGAAAGAGACGACCGACCCATCATGCGAGACGATGATGTAATTGTAGGCGGATTCGCGCACCAACTCGCCTGGCCCAGCGGCGACGCGCGCGCTCAACAGGGATGCGGCGCCCACTCCCGCCAATCGCAGGATGGATCTGCGCGTGCGCGCTTCCTTCACCGCCGTTCTCTCCACTTGCGATTGGCGCCGATATTGGCCCCGCCAAGTGCGATGGCCGGGCTTCGAGCGTCAAGGGCAAAGTCGGGCGCGGCGCGCCGGGGCGAATTTGCCCAAACCCGACAAAATTGGCAATTTCAGACTATCCGGGAAGCTGAGGGGCGCCGAAAACATTCCGCGCGGAGGGCGCATGGCGGCTGACGAACCGACGAAATTTGAGGGCGCCGGCGCAAAACCGTATCGGCTGTGGCATGTGAGCGGCCGGAGCGAGTTCGTCGCCGTGGTCGCCGAGGCCGAGACCTTTCAGGAGATCAGGAAAGTCAGAAGGCGCCAGGACTGGCGCTATCAGATCACGCGCGACGGCAAGCCGATCGACGAAAAGACCGGCTTCCCGCTGCTGCTGTCGCCGGGTCAGGATCTGACTTCGCAGGGCTGACGCCGCCGGGCTGATATTTCCATGTCCTAAGCCGCCGCGTGCAGCGCCTCGGCGACGAAATCGAGACGGTCGTTGCCGAAGAACATCTTTCCGTCGACGAACATGGTTGGCGAGCCGAAAACGCCGCGCGCGGCCGCTGCTTTCGTGCTCGCGACAAGTTTGGCGGCATAGTCCGATGCGCCCGCCCGCTCCACCAGCCGGGCGCCGTCAAAGCCCGCCTTGTCGAGCACGTCGATCAGTTCGGAACGCTCGCCAAGGTTGCGCGGCTCGCCATAGACGGCGGGATAGACGGCCTTGACATAATCGGCCGCCCGTCCCTCATCGCTGGCGACGATGAGGCCGGCGCCCAGCACAGCGAAATCGATGCCCTGCCAGAATGGGTTGGGCGCGAAAGGAACGCCGTAGCGCTTGGCCCAGCGCTGAATGTCAGTCATCGCATAATCGCCCTTGTTCTTGGATTCGAGCGTCGTCGGCCGATTGCCGACGATTTTCATCAAATCGAGGAGCCCGAAAGGCCGATAGCTGATCGTCGCGGCGCGCTCGGCGGCCAGGGGCGGCAGAGCGATGCTCGCCAGATAGGAATAGCCGCTTATGAAATCGAAGTAGAACTCAATCTGCACCGGCATGGGCGGTCTCCTGTTTCAGCGTCGAAAGCAGTCTTCGACGGGCGAAGCGGGCTTCGATGAGGGTTGCGCTCCGATTACGCATGCCGCGCGCGCCAGGATACGCGTGCGCTTCGCCTAGGACGCCGCGAGGGCGACGGAGCCCGCCGCTGCGAGAACCCATGGCGTCTTGATATAATCGGCGATGCCGACGACGCGCTCGCCGGCGATGCGCAGGCGGATCAGCGAGAATGGCGTCGCGCGGTCCTTCTCATTCAGGATGAGCACGACGAGCTCGCCGTCGACCTCGCCGAGCGCCATCCGCCAGGCAATGATCGGGCGGTCATATTCGACGAAATATGGGGAATCGCTGAGGCGTCCGGCGAAGCAATCGGCGACGCGCAGGCGGGCGTCGGCGCTGGTCAGCTCGCGCACGCCATCCCAATCGCGCCGGTTGAAGCGCTCGATGTAATGGCGCAGCAGCTCCAGCGTCTCCGCGCTGGCGTTGGACTTGTGGGCGGGGCTCGTCTCCGGCGCATCCTGCAAAGCCGCCAATTTGCCGCGGCCGCGATTGAGGGCGGCTTTCACGCCGCCGATGGTGGAATCGACGAGTTCGGCGATTTCCTCGAGCGAATAGTCGAATATGTCCTTCAGCAGGACGCAGGCGCGCTCCATCGGCGGCAGGCTGACCACCAGCCGCTCGACGGCGCGACCAAGCCCGCGGCCGGCGGGCTCTGCGGGCTGAACGAAGTCGGGCGCGAGGACGGCGGCTTCGGCCTCCTGGCGCACCTCGCGCCGCCGCAGGAAATCGATGCAGCGGTTATGGGCGATGCGGAACAGCCAGGGGTTCAAGGGGCGGCGATCGTCATAGCTGTCGAGCTTGCGATAGGCTTCGAACAAAGCCTCCTGCATGACGTCCTCGCCATCCAGCGATGAGCCGGTCATGCGCGCGCAATAACGATGCAGCCGCGGGCGCAGATGCGTGATCGTCTCCAGAAAGGCGGAATAGCGCGTATCGAAGAGGCCGAGCGCGTCAAAGTCGGTCTGTGTGTCCATGGCGCCTTATACGCAGGCGGCGGCCGAGAGGATACGTCCGGGCGCTGGAGGATGAACCGAAGCGTCGCGCCGCCCCTCATCCGGCGCTTCGCGCCACCTTCTCCCCGCAAGCGGGGCGAAGGGGTGCGCGCTCCCTTCGCCCCGCTTGCGAGGAGAAGGTGGACGGCGAAGCCGGACGCGGACGAATGCTTCGCATTCGCCTTGGGGTGAGGGGCTGCGCAAACATATGACGAAGGCTCGTTGAATTTCGCGTTCGTGCAGTCTGGCATTTATGAACTAAGCTGGCGGCCATGGCGCGTCGGGCGCAGCGACGCCAGCCGAGAAGAAACAAGACTAACACCCGGGAGGAAGACGATGCGACAATTCCAGGAAGGCGCGACGATGCAGGTCGCGATGGTGGTGCGCGATCTCGACGCCGCGATGAAGCGCCATTGGGAGACGTTCAAGATCGGCCCGTGGGATATTTATACGTTCGATGCGGCCAAGGTGCAGAATTACACCTATCGCGGCAAGCCGGCGACGCATTCCTGCCTGATCGCGATCGCCTGGAGCGGCGACACGCAGCTCGAACTCATCCAGCCGCTGACCGGCTACAGCATCTACGACGAATTTCTCGAAGCGCGCGGCGAAGGGCTGCATCACATCAAGCTCTATTTCGCCGATTGCCAGGACGCGGTCGTCCAGTTCGCGCGCCGCGGCTATCCAGTCACCCAGAGCGGCCGTTTCGACGAGGACGAGCATTATTATCTCGATACCGAAAAAGACTATGGCTATGTCATCGAGCTCGGCAATGCCGGCAAAATAAGGCCAGCGGAGCGGCGCTATCCGGCGGAATAGAGCGGGAATTCAGTTCGGGAAATGCGCTCTCGCCATTTCGCGCATTTCGCCTTCGTTATTCTGGCTCTTGCAGGCGAGCGCCCAAAGCGCGAATACCGGCGCGCGGCACGAAATGACCGACTTGAAACCGCTGGCGATCAACGTGCCGCTCAAAGCCTTTTCGGTGAAGCCGCAATGATGGGCCATGTAAAGATTGCCGATCGCCAATTGCGGGCGATAGCCGAACAGCACGTCGATCGGAGCGATCGGTCCCGCTGGCGAGACATAGGCTGCGTCGGTCAGTTTGCCCTCCGCCACCAGCGCGGCGACCGATTGCAGATCCGGACAGGTGATGACGGCGAAACCCCCGGGCTTCATCACGCGCAGGAACTCTGCGAGCGCCAACGGCACTTCATGCGGATAGAGATGTTCGATATTATGCGATGAAAATATCGCATCGACGCTTTCACTTGGCACCGCCGCCATATCGGTCATGGTGCCGACGATGTCGGGCTTTACCGCCGGGTCGATGTCAAGCCGCAGCTCCGACCAATCGGGGCCGGCGAAGGATGCGGTGGTCGCGCCCTGCCGGAGGTTTCCACAACCCACATGAAGAAACGTTTTCATCGCGCCTCTCAGCCGTTCGATGAAAACCACGATGCAGTGGCAGGCTTGCGCGGCGCTTACGCGATCAAGCCTGCTCGAGAAACGCCCGGATCGCCGCGATCGTCGCCGCCGGCTGCTCCTCCATCAGCCAATGTCCGGAATTGGCGATGACCTTGGCGGTCACGTCCGCAGCGACGAAGCGCAATACGTCGGCCATCCCGGTTCCAAAGGATTTGTCGGCGCCGATCGCCAGCACCGGCATGGTCAGCTTGGCCGCGGCTGCGAAGGCCTTGTTGTCGACCGCATCCTGCGCGAAAGCGGCGAATTGATTGAAAGCGCAATGCATGGCGCCGGGCCGGGCGTAAAGCATGGCGTAATGGGCGCGGGTCGCTTCATCGATCGCGCTTGGCGTCGCCGAAAGTTCATTCCAGAAGCGGTCGAGGTAGATGCGCTCGCGGCCGGCGACCAGGCGCTCGACATCCGGCCCGCGGAAATTGAAATGCCAGAGGAGGGGGCTCTTGACGATCTCGTCCCACGGGCCGATGCCGGGCAGCGGCGCGTCCATGACGACCCAGCGCGCGACGCGCTCTGGATATTGCGCGGCAAAGGCATAGCCAACCATATTGCCAATATCGTGGGTGACGAGGTCGCCTTTGGCGACGCTGAGCTTGTCGAGCACGCGGGCGATATCGCGCGCTTGCGTTTTCTTGTCATAGCCGCCCTCGGGATGCGAGGAGAGGCCCATGCCGCGCAGATCGGGAGCGATGATCGTGCGCTCGCGCATCAGCGCCGCCGCGAGCGGCGCCCACATGTCGCCAGTGTCGCCGAAGCCGTGGAGCAGGACGGCCGCCGGCCCTTGGCCGCCGATGCGCACATGGATCGTCGCGCCGCCGACATCGATGTCCTGGGTGTGGAAGTCTGGTGGGAATTGCGGGAACTCGGGCATGCGACGCTCCGATGCGGGGGAGGGACAGTATGTAGGGTTCGGGCGGAGAGCGCTATCGGCGCGTCAGCCGGAGCGCGCGCCATTGCCGCAAACCCATATGCCGAACATATTCTGTTTTAGAGAAACATTTTCTGGACATTCCGGCTTTTCCACCCCATCCTGTGCCGAATGCTCCGTTTTGCGCAGATGGGTTCGGCGGCGTTGGGGTGAACGAGTGGAAATATCGATCGAGGGAAAATTACGGAGATGGGCGAAGGTCTTCGAGATTCAAAATCGCGCGATTCCAAATCTTTCTGGTTCAACCCTTTGATGTTTCATATCCCGCCCAATCCCGCCCCAAATGAAATTTTGGAAAAGGTTGGGAATCCAAATTTCTGCTGCCCTTAAACTATTGATATCTTCGGAACGTCCAAATTTTTGAGCGGCGGTTCCAGGGCAGGGACGTGAGACAAATCTGTATCGCAACCCTTTGATATTCCACGCTCGATGAACAAAGCGCGCAGTGACGAGGAGCCCCGAATCGTCGTGCCCGGGCTTGTCCCGGGCATCCACGCCGAGCGGAAGCCGCCAACTTCGAAAGCTTCTCGCAACGGCACGGCGTGGATGGCGGGACAAGCCCGGCCAAGACGCCGAGAGGTTCTATTCCACTTAGATTCTCTCGCGTGACGGGACTTTTTAGCGCAACCGGACAGCCGTGGGCTTGTCCCGGCCATCCACGCGGCGCGGCCTTGGACCAACCTTTGAGGCAGGCGCTGGCGGCCCGGCGTGGATGGCCGGGACAAGCCCGGCCATGACGGCGCAGAGGCCGAACGGCTTCCTCCCACTACCCCTTCCAGGGTGTCTCCGGCACCGGGGTCAGCGGGCCTTTGCCGTCGAGCCAGGATTTCAGATTGTCGATCATCAGATCGGCCATCGCCTGGCGGGTATGGACCGAGGCCGAGCCGACATGGGGGAGGAGCACGGCATTGTCGAGCGCCAGCAGCGCTTCGGGCACTTCGGGCTCGTGTTCGAAAACGTCGAGGCCGGCGCCGAGCAGCCTGCGCTCCTTGAGCGCGTCGATCAGCGCGGCTTCGTCGATCAGCGAGCCGCGCGAGACATTGACGATGATGCCGGCCGGCCCGACAGCTTCGATGATTTCGCGATTGACGATATGCCGGGTGCCGGCGCCGCCGGGGGCGGCGACCATCAGAATGTCGCAAGCCTTGGCCATGCCGATCAGTGTCGGGTAGTAAAGAAAGGGCGCGGCGACCTGCTGGTGGCGGCCGTGATAGACGACATCGAGGCCGAATGCGGCGGCGCGCCGGGCGATCGCCTTGCCGATCCGTCCGAGGCCGACAATGCCCATGGTGCGGCCGCGCAGCGAGGCGGTCAGAGGATAGGTCCCGGCGCGCCAGCGCCCCTCTCTGAGGTAGCGCTCGGCTTGCGGCAATTCGCGTACCGTCGCGATCGTCAGCGCCATGGCGATGTCGGCGACCTCGTCGTCGAGCACGCCGGGCGTATGGGTGACGATGACGCCTCTTTCGCCGGCGAATGCCGCGTCGATATGGTCATAGCCGACGCCGAAGCTGGCGACGATCTGCAGATTGGGCAGGCGGCGTATCAGCGCGGCGTCGACCACTGCGAGATGGGAGGTCGCGATGACAGCCTTGATGTTTGGGGCCAGGCGCGCCAGCGCCGCCTCGCGGTCCGGCGCCTGCCACAGCCGATGCAGATTGACTCGGCTCTCGATGTCGCCGCTGATTTTCGCAATGCCCTCGACCGGGACCAGAACGTCGAATTCCGCCACTTTCAATTTCTCCATCCATCCGGCCAATCTCGGGCGGCACAATGAACCCAGACGCAGCCGTCGCCAAGCGGGCATGTAGACGCGGGGCTCGCTCGGGGAGAGGCGCCGACTTTCGCTTCGACGCAGGACATGGCACATGCCGGATATGGCCAGCGCCCTTCGCCGCCCGCTCGTGCGGCGCATCATCCTCAAGGATTTTCGCTCCTATGCGACGCTCGATCTCGCATTGGCGGGCTCGCTCATTGCGCTCGTCGGCGAGAACGGCGCCGGCAAGACCAATCTGCTGGAAGCCCTGTCGCTATTCGCGCCGGGCCGCGGATTGCGACGCGCGCAGCTCGGCGAATGCGCGCGCGACGGCGGCGCGGGCGGCTTTGCAGTGTCCATCGAGGTCGAAGATGGCGGCGAGCCGCGCCAGCTTGGGACCGGGCTGGAGCCGTCGCCTGAAGCGGCGCCGCGCGTCAATCGCATCGATCGCGTGAACGTCGCCTCGGCGCGCGCCTTCGCCGACCATTTGCGTATCGTCTGGCTGACGCCGGCGATGGACGGGTTGTTCACCGATTCGGCGGGCGAGCGGCGGCGCTTCCTCGATCGGCTGGTGCTCGCCGTCGACCCCAATCACGGCGCCCGCGTCAACCAGTTCGAGCGCGCCTTGCGCGGCCGCAACCGCCTGCTCGAGGAGGGCCAGCGCCATTCACACTGGCTCGACGCGATCGAGCGCGAGGCGGCCGAACTCGCGGTCGCGGTCGCCGCCGCGCGCAGCGAATGCGTGTCGCGGCTGAAGGCGACGATCGCGCTGGAGCGCGACGATTCCTCGCCCTTTCCCTGGGCCGATCTGGCGCTGGAAGGGGATGTCGAGCGTTTGGTGGCGGAAATGCCGGCGCTCGCCGCGGAGGAGCGCTATCGCGCGATCCTGCACGAGGGCAGGGCGCGCGACGCCGTCGCCGGGCGCACGCTGGTCGGCCCGCATGTCGGCGATCTCCTCGCCCGGCACGGCCCCAAGGACGTCCCCGCCGCCCAGGCTTCGACCGGCGAGCAGAAGGCCCTGCTGGTCGGCCTCGTGCTCGCCCATGCCCGGCTGGTCGCCGATATGAGCGGCATCGCGCCGCTGGCGCTGCTCGACGAGGTCGCCGCCCATTTTGATCCGCGCAGGAGGGCGGCTTTGTTCGAGGCTTTGGAGCGGATCGGCGGCCAGGTATTCCTGACCGGGGCCGATCCCGCCGCCTTCGCCGGCCTTGCCGGGCGGGCGCAGCTTCTCGACGTCGCCGCTGGGCGCGTGACGCCACGCCCGTAGAGCGCTCGGCTCAGGCGTGGCCGGCTTCTGAGGACAGCATGGCGGCGTTGACCCCGATCTTGGCCAAGGCGCGATCATATTTCGAGGCGAGGTCGCTATCGAAGACGAGGCTCGGATCGGCCGGGCAATTCAGCCAGCCATTGGCGAGAATCTCGCTCTCGAGCTGGCCCGACGACCAGCCGGCGTAGCCGAGCGCCAGAACGGCCTTTTCCGGCCCCTTGCCGCCGGCGATGGCGCGCAGGATGTCGAGCGTCGCCGTCAGGCAAATGTCGTCGGCGATGGTGACGGTCGAATTGTCGACGAAATAATCGCGCGAATGCAGGACGAAGCCGCGTCCTTTTTCCACGGGGCCGCCGCGCAACACGCGGACATCGCCGGCGCGCGGCGGCAGCACGATCGATTCATCCGGTTTGACGACATCGAGCTGGACCAGCAATTGCGGGAAGTCGATGGTCTCGGCGCGCTGATTGACGATGATCCCCATCGCCCCGTCCTTCCGGTGGGCGCAGAGGTATACGACGGCGCGCGCAAACGGCCCGTCCCGCAAAGTCGGCATGGCGATCAACATCTGGCCTTCAAGACTGGTCGAATTGGAACCGGCCGCGGCGCCAGGCTTTTTGGGACCATTGCTCATAAGCCCATGCTACGCGCCCGCTTCTTTCTGTCAAAGCGCCTTTTTCCGGCTTCACATGAATGTTGTTGGCATGGCGAAGACAATCGTCCTAGAGGGGAGCATGGCTGCCCGACGCCCCGTTCTCATTCTGCTGGCCGCGCTTCTCGCCATGCCGGCGCCGGCCTGGGCTGCCGATTCCTATTCCTCGGATTGGGCGGCGGGGCTGAAATCGTCGGCGCGCCTGATCGCCGCCGGATCCGCCGACGGCGCTCTGCAGGCCGGCGTCGAGTTCAAACTCGCCCCGGGCGCGATCACCTATTGGCGCAATCCGGGCGATGCCGGGCTGCCGCCGACGTTGTCCTTCGAAGGGTCGGAAAATCTCGCCCAGGCGCGCATTTCCTTTCCTGCCCCGCGCCGCCTCGCTGAAGGGGGCGGCGAAGCCTTCGGTTACGATCATGGGGTGATCCTGCCCATCGATGTCGAAGCGATCGACGCCGCCAGGCCGGTGGCGATCGCGTTGAAGCTGAATTATGCGGTATGCGAGGCGATTTGCATTCCAGCCGAGGCAAAGCTGCGGCTCGTCCTGCCAGGCGCCGAGGCGCCGTCTTCGCCCTTCGCTGACGCCATCGCCGGGGCCAAGCAATTGATCCCGCATCCGGTGGAATGGCAAAGCCTCGGCGCCGACCTGACCGCCACTGGCGAAAAGTCCTGGCGCCTTTGTTTAGCGTATCAGGCCGGCCCGAAGCGCGATCTCTTCATCGAGCCGCCTGAGGCCTGGTGGTTCGACATCAAGCCCGCGGCGAACGGAACGGGCGGAGCCGATTGTTTCAGCCTCAACCTCGCGCAGCAGCCGTCCGATTCAACGCTTCCCGTCGCCGCGCGACTGACGATTACCGGCGGTCAGGGCCCCGTCGAGACGACGATCGCCTTGGGGGCCGGCGTGAAGCCTTGAAGGATTGCCGCGCCGGTTTGCGCGGGCGCTGGTTCACGATAGAAGAAGCGCGAGCCTGCCGCTCTCTCTCAAACCCAAGGATATTGTCATGACGATCAAGGTCGGCGACCCTCTGCCGGAAGTCACATTGCGCCTTATCACCAGCGACGGACCACGGCCGGTGACGACTGCGGAATTCTTCAAAGGCAAGAAAATCGTGCTGTTCGGCCTGCCTGGCGCCTTCACGCCGACCTGCCACAAAAATCATCTGCCCGGCTTCGTCACCCATGAAGCGGCGATCAAGGCCAAAGGCGTCGAAGCGATCGCCATGACCTCGGTCAACGACCCCTTCGTTCTCTCCGCCTGGGCGAAGGCCTCGGGCAGCGAAGGCAAGATCAGCTTCCTGGCCGACGGCAATGCCGATTTCGCCAAGGCGGCGGGGCTCGAATTCGACGCTTCGGCGAACGGCCTCGGCATACGCTCGAAGCGCTATTCGATGCTGGTCGAGGACGGAATCGTCAAGAAGCTCAACATTGAGGATTCGCCCGGCAAAGCTGACCTTTCCGGCGCCGAGCACCTGCTCGGGCAGCTCTGAGGGCTAGGCTTCCGCCGCGCTCTTGCGGGCCTTCAGCATGAACGGGCGCATGCCGCGCCGCGCCAGTTCGTCGGCGCGCTCGTTCATCGTATCGCCGGCATGGCCCTTGACCCATTTCCAGTCGATGTCATGGCGCGCCGTCGCCTCGTCGAGACGGCGCCAGAGGTCTTCGTTCTTGACGGGCTTTTTGTCAGCGGTGCGCCAGCCATTGCGCTTCCAATTTTTGATCCAGCCGGTGACGCCGCCGCGCAAATATTGCGAATCCGTATGCAGATCGACGACGCAGGGCCGGCTCAGCGCTTCGAGCGCGCTGATCGCGCCCATCAACTCCATGCGGTTGTTGGTCGTTAGCGCCTCGCCGCCGCAAAGATCCTTTTCATGGCCGTCATAGGTCAGCACGGCGCCCCAGCCGCCCGGGCCGGGATTGCCTGAACAGGCCCCGTCGGTCCAGATCGAAACGCGGCGGCTCATCGCAGCAGGCCATAGTCGCGGGCGCTCGCCACGCTCTGATGGAAGCGCATCCTGTTCAGATATTCGAGGGGGTCTTTCGGCACGACCTTGGCGCCGGGCGGCACGTTCAGCCAGTCGACGAGGCGCGTCAGCATGAAGCGCAGCGCCGAACCCCGCGCCAGCGCCGGCAGCGCCGCGACCTCCCGTTCGCTGAGGCGGCGCACGCGCTCATAGCCATTGATCAGCGCCATGCCTTTGGTGATGTTGAACGAGGCGTCGGCCTCGAAGCACCAGGCGTTCAGGCATATGCCCAGGTCGTAGGCGAAGGAATCGTTGCAGGCGAAATAGAAGTCGATCAGGCCCGAAAGCTGGTTTCCGAGAAAAAATACGTTGTCGGGAAACAGATCGGCATGGATGATTCCGCTGGGCAAGTCGCCCGGCCAGCTCGCCTGCAGCGCGGCGAGTTCGCTTGCCGCCTCATCGGCGAGGCCGGGGGAGACTTCATCGGCGCGCGCCTGCGCGGCCTCGAGCAAAGCGGGCCAGCCGCCGATCGACAAAGCATTGGGCCGTTGCGGCTCGAAATCCATGCCCGCCTTGTGCATGCGCGCGAGCGTCTCGCCGACGCTGGCGCAATGGCGCGCGGTGGGGCGTCGAATCCACAGGCCGTCGAGGAAGGTGATGATCGCCGCCGGCCTGTCGGCGAGGCGGCCGAGCGCCTCACCCCTGCGGTTGCGCACGGGCTGCGGGCAATTGACGCCCTTTTTCGCCAGATGCTCCATCAGGCCGATGAAGAATGGCAGGTCCGCCTCTTTGACGCGCTTCTCATAGAGCGTCAGGAAGAACGGGCCGCTCTGCATATGCATGAGGAAATTCGAATTCTCGACCCCCTCGGCGATGCCCTTGAAGGACAGGGCGGGGCCAAGGTCGTAATCGCTGAGAAAAGCGCCAAGAGCGTCGTCGGTGACTTCCGTATAGACCGCCATTTTCCGTCCGACTTGAGGGGTGCGGCCCGAAGACGGCGAAAGCCTCCACCCAGCAGGCGCGCTTTCGATCGATCCCTTAGACCTTGACGCTTTTCGTGTTAGCGACGGCGTCGAAATCCGTCAAATCCCGCCGACCGAGGGAGGGGCGATCATGCAGGCGCCCTGGCTTTGGGTCGTCTTTACTATTGTCGCCGCGGGCGCACAGACGCTGCGCAACGCCATGCAGCGCGAACTGATCGGCACGCTCGGGTCGGTCGGCGCGACGCAGGTGCGCTTCCTGTTTGGCCTGCCCTTCGGCGTGGCGTTCCTCATCCTGGTGCGTCTGGGAACCGGCGCGCCATTTCCGGCGCTCGAATCGAAGGTCGTTCTCTGGACGATCTTTGGCGCGGTCGCGCAGATTGTCGCCACCGCCCTGATGCTCGCGGCGATGCGCGAGCGATCCTTCGTCGTCGCCATCGCCTATATCAAGACCGAGACGGTGCAGGTCGCGCTGTTCGCGCTCGTTTTCCTCGGCGAACGGCCGACGCCGGGCCTGATCCTGGCGATTATCACGGCGACGGCGGGCGTCTTGCTGATGTCGTGGCGCAAGCCCGTGGCAGGCGTCGAAAACTCCTGGAAGCCGGCGATTCTCGGCCTCATCGGGGCGACGTTCTTCGCTTTCGCGGCGATCGGATTTCGCGCCGCGATCACCGGCGTGGCGACGCCCTCCTTCGTGATGGCCGCCTCCAGCGTTCTCGTCCTTGGCCTCGCCATTCAGACTTTGTTGCTGTTGGCCTATCTCTCGGCGATAGATCGCGCGGCGATGCTGGCGATCCTCGGCGCCTGGCGCTCCTCGTTGTTCGCCGGATTCATGGGGGCGCTGTCCTCCCAGTTCTGGTATCTCGCCTTCGCGCTGACGACCACGGCGCGCGTGCGCACCCTGGCTTTGATCGAGGTGATTTTCGCGCAGCTCGTCTCGCTGCGAATGTTCCGCGAAGGCGTGTCGCGCAATGAACTGATCGGCATGTCGCTGATCGTCATCGCGGTGGTGGTGCTGATCAACAGTTGAAGCGCCGCCTCGCGGGCGTCTTACGCCTGCGCGGCGTGTTCGCGCAGTTCCCGCGGCAGCGGAAAGAAGACGGTCTCGTCGGTGGTCGTCAGCGTCTCGACGACGATTTCGTAGCGTTCGGCGAAGGCGTCGATAACCTGTTCAACGAGAATCTCAGGCGCCGACGCCCCGGCGGTTATCGCCAGCGAGCCGATGGCGCCGAAAATCCGCCAGTCGATGTCCAATGCGCTCGGTAAAAGGCGCGCGATCTTGCAGCCCGAGCGTTGCGCGACCTCCGCCAGTCGTTGCGAATTGGAGGAATTCGGCGAGCCGACGACGATCACCGCTTCGACCGTTGGGGCGGCGCGTTTGATCGCCTCCTGGCGATTGGTCGTGGCGTAACAGATATCTTCGACCGTCGGCACGAAAATTCCCGGGAAACGCTTGACCAGCGCTTCCACAATGCCATGCGTATCGTCGACCGAAAGCGTCGTCTGCGTGACATAGGCGAGATTGCCTTCGTCTTCGAAAGCCAGCGCTTCGACGTCTTCGATCGTGCTGACCAGGACGATGGCGCCGGGCGGCAACTGGCCCATCGTGCCGATCACTTCGGGATGGCCGGCATGGCCGATCAGAATGATCTTGCGGCCGCGTTTGAAATGGACCTGCGCTTCGCGATGAACCTTGGTGACCAGCGGGCAGGTCGCGTCAATGGTGAACAGGCGACGCGCCATCGCCTCTTCGGGCACGCTTTTGGCGACGCCATGAGCGGAAAAAATGACCGGCGCCGAACCCGCCGGCGCTTCGCTCAATTCCTCGATGAAAACCGCGCCCTTGGCCTTGAGCGATTCCACGACATATTTATTGTGGACGATCTCATGCCTGACATAGACGGGCGGACCATAAATCTGCAGGGCGCGTTCGACGACGTCGATCGCCCGCACCACGCCGGCGCAAAAGCCGCGTGGGGCGCACAGGACGATGCGAAGCTTTGGCTTTTGCGACATGGGGGCATCCGCTGTTATAGCGGAGGTTTTCGAGAAGCTCGGCGCGTAAGTCAATAGGGCCGTCATTGCCCAATCTTTGCAACGGTCTGTCGGCTGCTCTGCACAAGATGCAGGCATCGGGGCTGGCGCAAGCGCGCCATTGGCTCTAAGAGCGCCCTGTATCCGCCTCCAATCGGAACATCCCGTGACCGTTGTAACCGCACCTGCCGCCGTCAGGCCGCGCGCCGTCTTTACGGAAGGTTCGCTGCTGCGCCATGTGGCGGTGATGACGGCGACCGGCAGCATCGGGCTGATGGCGATCTTCTTCGTCGATCTGTTGTCGCTGTTTTACGTTTCGCGCCTGGGCGATCAATCGCTGAAAGCCGCGGTCGGCTATGCCAGCCAGATCCTGTTTCTCGCCATGTCGATCAATATCGGTTTCACCATCGCCGTCTCCGCGACGGTTTCGCGAGCGCTTGGCGCGGGCGACCGGCCGAGGGCGAGGCGACTGGCGGCTTCGGGCCTGGCGATCGCCGCGCTGGCCGCCGCGATCATCGCCGTCGCGCTGCTTGTTTGTCGCGGCCAGATGCTTGAATACGCCCTGCATGCGCGGGGACGGGCGGGTGAGGTCGCCAATCAATTCCTCGCGATCACCTTGCCCGCCAATGTCCCGATGGCCGTGGGCATGTGCTTTTCTGGGGTGCTGCGCGCCACCGGCGACGCGCGCCGGGCGATGTATGTGACGCTGGCGGGCGGAGCAGTGACCGCCTTCACCGACCCGCTGCTGATTTTCGGATTCGGCATGGGCGTCTATGGCGCCGCCTGGGCGACGGTTATTTCGCGGTTGGTCTTCCTCGGGGTCGGCGCCTATGGCGCGATTTTCGTTCATGACCTTGTCGCGCGTCCCGATTGGCGCTCGATGTGGCGCGACTTCCGGCCGATTATGGGGATCGGCTTTCCGTCGATCCTGGCGAATCTGGCGACGCCGGTCGCTGCGGTTTATATCACGCGCGTGATTTCGGATTTTGGCGAAGCGGCAGTCGCGGCGACCGCCACCACGGATCGTGTCGTGCCGGTCGCCTTTGGCGTGATCTTCGCGTTGACGGGTTCGATCGGGCCGATCCTCGGCCAAAATCTCGGCGCCAGACTGATGCCGCGCGTTCGCCGCGCATTGACCGATTCCTTCCTGCTCGCCGTCGGCTATGTTCTGGTCGCCTGGGCGGTGTTGTTCCTTGTCAGCCCATGGATCAACTGGGCGTTCGACGCGACCGGGGAAAACGCGCGCCTCGTCACGTTTTTCTGCCGATATGGCGTGGCGGCCTGGGTGTTCATCACTTGCCTTTTCGTCGCCAATACGGCGTTCAACAATCTTGGCTCTCCGCTTCTGGCGACCGCCTTCAATTGGGGGCGCGCCACTCTCGGCACGATTCCTTTTGCAACCATCGGCGCGCGGCTCGGCGGCCCGGATCATGGCGTTGAAGGCGCGATGCTGGGAATTACAGCGGGGGCCGCGATATTCGGACTAGGGGCGGTCGCGGCCGCCTATTGGGTGACGGCGCGGCTCGCAAAGCGCGTTGAAACGCTGTAGGAAAGAAGCGCCTCTCGCGAGGCGGCGCACAGGGAGGCATATCATGATGAACCTCAATGACATCATTCAAGCCGCCCAGGGCGGCCAAGGCGTCAACAATATGGCGAGCCAGTTCGGCCTCACGCCCGAGCAGACCCAGGCGGCGATCCAGGCGATGATTCCGGCGTTTTCGACGGGCCTGCAGCGCACGGCCCAGGATCCAACCGGCCTTGGCGGCATACTCACCCAGCTCACCAACAGCGTTCATCAGGGTTCGTTCACCGATCCCGCCCAGGCGGGCGCGGCGGCCGGCGCCGGCGGCGGCGTGCTCGGGCAGATTTTTGGCTCGCCGCAAATCACTGCGCAACTCAGCCAGCAGGCTGCGCAAGTTTCCGGCGTGAGCCCGCAGATCATTCAACAAATGATGCCCGTTGTCGCCTCCATGCTGATGGGCGGCCTGTTCCATTCGATGAATTCGCAAGGCATGGGAGGGATTCTTGGTCAGCTCGCCGGCGCCGCCAACAGCCCTGGCGGCCTTGGTTCGGCCCTTGGTCAGGCGGCCGGCGGGGAGCAACCGGCCGGCGGCGGATTGGGAGGGCTCCTCGGGAATGTGCTCGGCGGTCTGTTCGGCGGCGGCGCGTCGGGGGCGACGCAGGCGACGGCGCTGCAGGCTGGACTCAATACGCTCAACAGCATGTTTCAGGCCGGCGTTCAGGTCTCCCAGACCCATCAACAGGGCTTGAGCGATATTTTGAGCACTCTGACCAATCAGAATCGCAGCTAAGGTTCGAGACATTCTGTCCTGGCGGCGATAGCGCCGATGGCGCTTCCAATCTGGATGACGGCGGCGACCGCGCCGCCGGCCAATGCAGGTCGTCGCGATTGCAGATCAGAAGCTTGCGGCGTGAATGAAGCGGAAAGCAGCCTGCGTCCGAAGCTGGTGGATGCTTTCGAGCCCACTGGGCTCTCTAGTCGGCCCGTGTGCTTCGTTGCGTTGTCGCCAGGGGCCGACTATCTAACCGCAATCCTCATCGGGCTTGCCCGTCCATTCCCTTCCGGAACCTTTCATGGCCCGCGATATTGTTGACGCCGATCCCGTGGAGTCGCGCGATGCGCTCGTCTCCTGGCTGGAGGCGGGATGTAAGCCGGCCGCGTCGTTTCGGGTGGGGACCGAACACGAAAAAATTCCCTTCTATCGCGCCGATCTCGCGCCCGTGCCTTATGAAGGCGAACGCGGCATTCGCGCTCTGTTGGAGGGAATGCGTCGGCGACTGGGCTGGGAATCGATTGTCGATGGCGGCAACCTCATCGGCCTGTTCGACGCGGCGGGCGGGGGCGCGATCTCGCTGGAGCCGGGCGGCCAGTTCGAACTCTCGGGCGCCCCGTTTGAAACGGTCCATCAGACTGCGGCCGAAATCGACACCCACCTGCGCCAGGCGAACGAAATCGGCGCGTCGCTCGGCATCGGCTTCCTGGCGCTTGGCATGAGCCCGAAATGGACGTTGGCGCAAACGCCGGTCATGCCGAAGAACCGCTATCAGATCATGGCGCGCTACATGCCGAAAGTAGGAACGCGCGGACTCGACATGATGTTTCGCACCGCCACGGTGCAATCCAATCTCGATTTCTCCGATGAAGCCGATATGGTCAAAAAGCTGAGGGTCGGGCTTGCGCTGCAACCTTTGCTGACGGCGCTGTTCGCCAATTCACCGTTCACCGATGGCAAGCTGAACGGCTTTCTGTCGGCGCGCTCGGAAATCTGGCGCGACACCGACAATGCCCGCGCCGGGATGCTGCCTTTCGCTTTCGAGCCAGGCATGGGTTTCGAGCGTTATGTCGACTACGCGCTTGATGTGCCCATGTATTTCGTCAAGCGAGGCGCGACCTATCACGACGTTGCGGGCGCGAGCTTTCGCGATCTGTTGGCTGGCCGTCTCGAGGCGCTGCCAGGCGAGCGCGCGACGATCTCTGACTGGGCGAATCATCTTTCGACGATTTTTCCCGAAGTGCGCCTGAAGCGCTATCTGGAAATGCGCGGCGCCGATGTTGGGCCGGCGGCGCGGATATGCGCCCTCTCGGCCTTGATGGTCGGTCTTTACTATGATTCCGCCGCGCTCGATGCGGCTTTCGATCTCGTGAGGAACTGGAGCGCCGAGGAGCGCCAGCAATTGCGCGGCGACGTTCCCAGAATCGCGCTCGGCGCGAGGATCGCCGGCCGAAGTCTGGCCGAGGTCGGGCGCGAAGTTCTGACGATAGCGCGCGCAGGACTCACGAGGCGCGCGCGGCTCGATGAAAGCGGGCGCGACGAGGCGCTTTACCTCGCGCCGCTCGACCTGTTTGTTGAAACCGGCCGCGTCGCAGCTCATGACTGGATCGCACGCTTTGAAGGCGAATGGCGCGGATCGGTCGCGCCGGCCTTTGCGGAAGCCTGTTACTGACCGTTGACGAGCCAACCCGGATTTGTGTCTTTTCTAACGCCGACATAAACGCGCGCGGGGCCAGCCGCCGTATCGAATCTCAGATCGCCTGACGCCGCGGCCGCGGCGTCGAAGGCCGTATCGGCGGGATTGCCGCCGATATGCGGTTCAAAGGACCTCACCGCGCCGCTGCTCGGCTCAAAACCCACCCCGGCGCTGATTCGCCCGCTGATCTTGATGCAGGCGTTCGACCCGGCCACCGCGAAGAACCCTTGGCCGAGCGTCGAACAATGCATATCGGCGCGAGGCTTGTCGGATTGTCCCGCCGGCAGAATGTCATTGGCGCTGGCTGCGTGAGCCGCCATTGACGCAAAGATCAAGCCCAGACCCTGACGAATCATCCCGGAAGCTCCAAACGCCGAAGCGATTCCTCGCCTCCTGCGCGTCACATCTGGAGCGACTTCATGGCGACTTCGCGGCGACCGGATCAGTTTTCCGACTTTGTGCGCCCCGCGTTGCTCTGCGGTCACATCGATTTCGCTCAACGCCAGTCGCCGAGCTGCGCCTGGATCAACGCCAGCGCCGCGACCGCTGCGGTGTCGGCGCGCAAAATCCGCGGCCCCAGCGAAAGGCGCAACACATTGGGCAAACGCAACACGCTTGCCCGCTCGGCTTCGTCGAACCCTCCCTCAGGTCCGATCAGCAGGGCGGCGCCGCCCGGCGCCGACCTATCGGCGAGCGCCGCTATCGGATTGGCTTGCGGCGCTTCCTCGTCACAAAAGATCAGCAGCCTCTGTTCCGGCCAATGTTGGAGCGCTTGGTCGAGAGTCTCTTCCGGCAATATTTTGGGCAGCCAGATGATGCCGCATTGTTCAGCCGCTTCTTGCGCGTTGGCGCGAAGCCGATCGAGATTGACCCGGCTCGCCTGGGTGCGGCGGGTCATGACCGGCCTGAGCCGTCGCACGCCCATTTCAACCGCCTTTTGCGCCATATAGTCCAGACGCGCATGTTTGAGCGGCGCGAAGAGATAGTCGATATCCCGCGCGAATTCCTGCTGGCGCTCGCGAGCGCCAATCGCGAGCGAGGCACCCTTGCGGGTGGCGCCGGCGACGCTAGCGGCAAACTCGCCGTCGCGACCGTTGAAGATTAAAACCCTCGCGCCCTCGCGCAACCGCAGCACGTTGAGCAGATAGTTCGCCTGTTCCGGCGCGAGCGCGATCCTTCCGCCCTCCTCCAACGATGTATCGACATATAAGCGCGGGCTCGAATAATCCGTGCGAGCCATCAAGGCCTCCAGATGGGCTGAAACGGGGGAGGCCCCTATAGCATTTTGTGAGAAGTGCCGACGCCTGTTGAGATCGCCGACATGCTGCAAGCGCGCAGCGCCATATTTCGCTTGCCTTATCGCGTTTGTTCTGCAAATGTTCTCGCCGCCGCGCCAGACATGGGCGCGCTGACTTTCAAGCGGGGGCGCAATGGTCGCGCGCGTATCGACGGTTGCGTTCGAAGGCGTTGAGGCGCGTCCGATCGATGTTCAGGTGCAGATCGCAAGCGGCAATGTCGCCTTCATGATCGTCGGCCTCGGCGACAAGGCGGTGGCTGAGTCGCGCGAGCGCGTGCGAGCGGCGCTCATCGCCTCGGGTCTCGCCCTGCCGGCCAGACGAATCACAGTCAATCTCGCCCCCGCCGATATGCCCAAGGAAGGCAGTCATTACGATTTGCCGATTGCGCTCGGCGTAATGGCGGCGATTGGCGCCATTCCGCCCGATGCGCTGCAGGGCTATACGGTGATCGGCGAATTGGCGCTTGATGGGACGGTCAGCGCGGTCGCCGGCGTCTTGCCGGCCGCCATCGCCGCCAATGCGCGCGGCGAGGGACTTATCTGCCCGTCCGCCTGTGGGCCCGAAGCGGCCTGGGCCTCCGCCGATCTCGACATTCTGGCGCCGCGCTCGCTCATCCAACTGGCCAATCATTTCAAGGGAACGCAAGTCTTGAGCCGGCCCGAACCGGCAATGCGGGCGGCCGGCGCGCCATTGCCCGACATGCGTGACATCAGGGGCCAGGAAAGCGCCAAGCGCGCGCTCGAAGTGGCGGCGGCGGGCGGCCACAATCTGTTGATGAGCGGGTCGCCAGGCGCCGGCAAGTCGATGCTTGCGCAGCGCCTGCCGTCGATCCTGCCGCGGCTGACGCCGCGCGAGTTGCTGGAAGTGTCGATGATCCATTCGGTCGCGGGTCATCTGGCGGGCGGCGCGCTGACCGATCGTAGGCCATTTCGCGCGCCGCATCATTCCGCCTCGATGGCCGCCTTGGTCGGCGGCGGCGTTCACGCCAGACCTGGCGAGATTTCGCTCGCCCATCAGGGCGTGCTTTTCCTCGACGAATTGCCCGAATTCCAGCCGCAGGCGCTGGACAGCCTGCGCCAGCCGATCGAGAGCGGGGAGGTGGCGATCGCCAGAGCCAATCATCGCATCGTTTATCCCGCGCGTTTCCAACTTGTTGCGGCGATGAACCCTTGCCGCTGCGGCCATGCGAATGAACCGGGCTATGCTTGCAACCGGGCGCCCAATATTCGCTGCGTGGCTCAATATCAGGGGCGATTGTCGGGCCCGCTGCTCGATCGCTTCGACCTTACTATCGATGTGCCGCCGGTAACGGCCGCCGATCTTTTGTTGCCCGCTCCGAGGGAAGGTTCGGCGGAAGTGGCGGCTCGGGTCGCCGCCGCGCGTGAGATCCAAAGCGACCGCTATCGCGCAATGGGCCTCACCGGCGTCGGTTGCAATGCTGCCGCGCCCGCCAGCGTCGTCGAACAGATCGCCGAACCCGACGGCCCGGCGATGGCGTTGCTGCGCGATGCGGCTGAACGCATGCGGATTTCGGCGCGCGGCTATCATCGCGTCCTCAAGCTCGCCCGAACCCTAAGCGATCTCGATGGCGGCGGCCCCGTGCGCCGTCCTCATCTGGCCGAGGCGCTCTCCTATCGCGGCGCGCAGGACCGGGCGGCGGTCGCCGCTTGAATGGCCCAAGGCGCCGCAAGCCGGTGAGCGCAAGCGATCGGGCTTGTCAGGTCTACGCGCCGAGCCATGGGGGCAGCCGCCCTCTGACTTCGTGCAAATCTGGGCTTTATCGCAACGGTTTCTCAATGGGGGTCTGACAAACTCCGCCGACGCGACAATAGGGTTTGCGGAAGGACGAACGTTGTCATGGACGCAAACGGCATTTTGACGGTTCTCTCGGCTCATCTGCTGCTGATCGAAGCGATGCCTTGTCTTGCGCTTGCGCTGGGCCTCGCTCTTGGCCTTGCCCGGCTGCGCCGGCTCGCCGTGGCGAGAGCGGTTGGGGCCGAGGTGGCTAACGAAACGCTGCGCGACGAATTGTGGCGGCTGAAGCAAGGCGCTGCCGCGCGAGAACGCGCCGAGGCGGCAAGCGAAGCCAAGTCCCGATTTCTGGCGACGATGAGCCATGAGATCCGTACGCCGCTCAGCGGCATTCTGGGCATGGCCGACCTGTTGCGTGAGGCTCGGCTCGACGCCGAAAACGCGAGCTATGTCGAGGCGATTCGGAGTTCCGGTTCGGCGCTTGTCAGCCTCATCGATCAAATATTGGATTTTTCAAAAATTGAAGCGGGACGCCTCGATCTTGTCAGCGAATCCTTCGATTTGCACAGGCTGGTCGAGGGCGTCGTCGAACTGCTGGCGCCACGCGCGCAGAGCAAGGGGCTCGAGATCGCCGTCTCGATCGCCGCCGACGTGCCGCAGCGCGTTCTCGGCGACGGCCTGCGCCTGCGCCAGGTTTTGACCAATCTTGCCGGGAACGCGGTGAAGTTCACCGACAGCGGCGGCATCGGGGTTAGCGTCGAACGGGCTCAGGGCGCGAGCCTTTTGTTCAAGGTGATTGATACCGGACCCGGCGTAGCGCCCGACCGGCGCGCCGCGATCTTTGAGGATTTCGAGCAAGGCGACGGCTCCAATGCGCGCCGTTACGAGGGGACCGGGCTCGGCCTCGCCATATCAAAGCGCATTGTCTCCCTGATGGGCGGCGATCTGGCCTTGGCTGACAATGAAGGCGGGGGCGCGGCTTTTTCCTTCATGATCGCCCTGCCGGAAGATTCGGCCTCCCTGCCTCTCGCCGCGGGCGAATCCGCGCCTACGAAACTCGTCGGCCGGCGCGCGCTGATCATTGCGCATTCGCCGTTTGAAGCGCCGGCGATGGCCGCGCGCCTGAAGGAGGTCGGTGTGGCGGTCAGCCGAGCCGAAGGTCTGGAGGAAGGCTTGCGGGCGTTGAGCCTAGGCCCGCAGCCTGACGTCGTCATTGTCGATTGCGCCCTTGGCGTGGAGGCGACCAATCGTCTCGCGCTTGCGGCGCGCGCGGCGGGGGCGCCCAGGAGCCTCGTGCTGTTTTCGCCATTCGAGCGACGCGCCTTCGGGCAAACCTCGCTTCAGGGTTTCGACGGCTGGCTGGTCAAACCGGTTCGCGCTCGCTCGCTTTTCGAGCGCCTGGCCGGCGAATTTCCCGCGCCACCGCCGCTTGTCCAGTCGCACGCGCCGGTCGCGGCGACCCGGCGCGCGGCGCGCGCGCTTCTGGCCGAAGACAATGAAATCAACGCGACGATCGCGCAGAAAGCCTTGCGTAGGCTCGGCTTCGAGGTGGTGCGCGCGCATGACGGGTTGGAGGCGGCGGCGCTCGGCGAAGCGTCAGCGCGCGGCGATTCGCCTCGATTTGAGATCGTCCTGATGGATATCAAAATGCCGGGCCTCGACGGTATCGAAGCCTCGCGCGGCATCCGCGCCGCCGAGCGGGAGACAGGTGCGCGCCCGATGCCGATCATTGCGCTGACCGCCAATGCGATGGAGGAGGATCGGCGCGCGTGCCTGAACGCAGGCATCGACGATTTCCTGACGAAGCCGGTCGATCTGGCCCGACTTGCCGAGGCGATCGACGCGGCCCGGCGCAAGAGCGCTCCGAATCAAGGGGTTAGAAGCCAGGCATCCCGCAGCCTGTCAGTCGGCAATCAATCGGCGTTGTCATAATTGATTGGGATGAAGATGCTCTGACATTCGCACGATCTGCGAATCGGAGCACTCGATGACATTGCGGGCGATTGAGGGTTCGGGCCGCGTCGGGCAGGCGTTTCCGCACGTCGGACGCCGCATTCGCGACTTGCGCGGGCTCGGCCCCGCTCTTGGCGCGATCGGTTCTCTGGAGCTTCGTCTGGCGACGACAAAGAAAGAAATCCGCAAGGCGCAGAAACTGCGCTATCGCGTCTTCTTCGAGGAAGGCGGCGCGACGCCCGATCGGACGGCGCGCCTCATCCGCCGCGACATATGCGCCTTCGACCGGGTTTGCGATCATCTGATCGTACTGGATCATGCGGCCGCCTCGCGCGGCGCGGCCGCCAAGGTCGTGGGCGCCTATCGGCTGTTGCGCCAGGATGTGGCGGAGGCGAATTTCGGCTTTTACAGCGCTGGCGAATTCAACATTGCTCCACTGATCGCGCGACATGGCGACAAGCGCTTTCTCGAACTTGGCCGATCGTGCGTCGCGAGCGGTTATCGCGGCAAGCCCACGTTGGAACTGCTGTGGCGCGGCATCTGGGCCTATGTCCAGCATCATCGCATCGATGCGATGTTCGGCTGCGCGAGCCTGGAGGGCGCCGAGCCTGCCGACCACGCGATGGCGCTGAGCCATATCGCGCGCAGCGCGGCGGCGCATGCGGAATGGAGCGCCGACGCGGCGGGCGGGCGCGGCGTCGAAATGGCGATTTTGCCCGAAGATGCGATCGACCCGCGCGCCGCCATTCGCGGGCTGCCGCCGTTGATCAAGGGCTATTGGCGGCTCGGCGCGAGATTCGGCCCGCAAGCGGTCGTCGATCCGAAATTCGGCACCACCGACGTCTTCGTCATCATGCCGGTCGCCGAAATCGAGGAGCGCTACATCCGCTACTTCGGGGCGCCGGCAGAAGCCGCTTCGCTCGCGGCGTGAGACTGCGAAAGCGCGACTTCGGGCGGGGACGCGCCTTCCGCCGCCCAGCTTTCGTGGCGCTCCTGCGAAATCGTGTTTCCCCTTTGCCCGAATATGCGATATTCAACCCCGCGCCGCTTTGCGGCGCCTGCGCACCCGTAGCTCAGCTGGATAGAGCGCTGCCCTCCGAAGGCAGAGGCCAGGGGTTCGAATCCCTTCGGGTGCGCCAATGATTTCAATCGATTACGTCTCCATGGCGAATTTCGATCATGGTGAGAACTCGCGAAATATTCGCCGTGCGCTAGGTCATCTTGGCGCGACGCCTTTGGCGCCGCGACATCGTGGGCGGCGCGACAGGTTTCGGCTCGATGAGCGGCGTTTGGCGCTTATGCGTCGATGCGCGTTGCTGGATGCGGCGTGGGATGGCTCGTGCGGCGAGGCGATGCGAACTATGCCCTGAAGCGTCCCGTGGGTTATTAATGTCGCCAAGTCGTCACGACGTGACGCTATCAAGATAGGTCGCGTAGCGCCGGTTCAAAAATCAGCGGCGCGTCAGCAAGGGCGGCGCACATGGACAACATTCACGAAAATCACGAGGCGACAGTGCGGGATTTGGTCAGCGCCGAGACGACCTTGCAGCAATATGGCGTTGAATCGACGGCCTTTGCCGGATCGCCGAACGCGCTCTACGAGCGGCATTTGAAATTCGACAATGTCGTCGAGCTTGGATCCTCGGACGCGCGAGAGCGCTATGAAGCGGCCTCCCGGGCGATCAGAGATATTCTTTCCGATCGGTGGCTCAAGACCGATGAGGCCTACGCGCGCGAAAATCCCAAGCGCGTCTATTATCTCTCGATCGAGTTCCTCATCGGCCGGTCGCTCGCCAACAACGTCATGAACCTCATGCTCGATCCGGTGGTCAGTCAAGCCTTTGACGAACACGGCCGCCAGTGGATGGAGATACTCGAGGAGGAGCCCGACGCGGGGCTGGGCAATGGCGGGCTCGGCCGTCTGGCCGCCTGTTTCCTCGATTCGATGGCGACCTTGCAACTCCCGGCAATGGGCTACGGCCTGCGCTACGAACATGGAATCTTCCGGCAGACAATTCAGGATGGATGGCAAGCCGAGCGGTCGGACAATTGGCTCAGTCATCCCGATCCATGGGAAGTCGTGCGTCCGCTCGAAAAGATCGAAGTGAAGTTCGGCTGTTCGTTTGATCTGCGCGGAGGGACGCTGCGCCTGGTTCCCAATCAACCCTCGTCGTTGATCGGCGTGCCCTATGACCGGCCAGTGGTCGGCTACGGCGGCAAGACAGTCAACACGCTCCGCCTTTGGGGCGCGACGGCCGCGCATGGTTTCGACTTCCAGCAGTTCAGCGGCGGCGATTTTGTGGCTTCGATCGCCGAAGCGCTTAATGCGGAATCGCTGACGCGCGTTCTCTATCCGGACGACCATACGTTGCAAGGGCGCGAGTTGCGCCTGATACAGGAATATTTTCTTGTCGCTTGTTCGGTGGGCGACGCGGTCCGCCGGTTTCGCGAGACGAACAAGGATTGGTCGACGCTGCCCGACAAGGCGGCGATCCAACTCAATGATACGCATCCGACCCTGGCCGTGCCGGAGCTCATGCGCATTCTGCTCGACGAGGCGCATCTTAGCTGGGACGAGGCGTTTGACGTCGCGCGCAGGACGCTCGCTTACACCAACCACACCCTTCTGCCCGAGGCGCTGGAGCGCTGGCCTGTCCCATGGATGGAGCTGCTGATTCCCCGTCACCTTGAAATCATCTACGAGATCAATCGTCGCCTGTTGCAGGATGTATCCGCGCGCTTCCCCGGAGACGCCGGGCGCATGGCGCGCGTCAGCCTGGTGGAGGAAGGACAGACGAAGCAGGTTCGCATGGCGAATGTGGCGATCGTCGGCTCGCACAGCACCAATGGCGTCGCCGCCATCCATTCCGATTTGCTGCGCAAGACGACCGTGCGGGACCTCGCGGAGGTCTTCCCTGAACGGTTCAATAACAAGACGAACGGCGTCACGCCGAGACGGTGGCTTCGCCTGGCGAACCCCTCGCTCGCACAGGCGATTTCCGCCGAGATCGGCGATTCCTGGGTCAAAGATCTCGATCAATTGCAGAAGCTTCGCCCGCTCGCCGACGACGCCGCGTTTCGGTCGGACGTTTTGAAAGCCAAGCGGGAGGCCAAGGTTCGCTTCGCCGGTTGGGTCAAGACGGAGTTGGGAGCGACCATCGACCCTGACACGATCTTCGATTGCCAGGTCAAACGCATTCACGAATACAAGCGCCAACTCCTCAATGCGCTCAGAATCGTCGTTCTCTATCAGCGCCTGCGGGCAAATCCTGCTCTACCCATGCCGCCGCGGACTTTCTTTTTCGCGGGCAAGGCCGCCCCGGCCTATGAACTGGCCAAAGTCATCATCAAATTCATCAACAATCTGGCGCGCACGCTCGACGCCGACCCCGCAGTTCGCGATAAGCTCAAAGTGGTGTTTCTCCCCGAATACAATGTAACGCTTGCCGAGCGCATCATTCCCGCCGCCGATGTCTCCAACCAGATTTCGACCGCCGGATTCGAGGCGAGCGGCACCAGCAATATGAAGTTCATGATGAACGGCGCGCTGACGTTGGGCACGCGCGACGGCGCCACGATCGAGATGGTGGAGGAGGGCGGCGAGGAGAATTTTTTCCTGTTCGGCCTGACCGTCGAGGAGGTCGCCGCCAGCCGCTCGTGGTACAATCCCCATTGGCACTATGACCATGATCCGGAGACCCGCGCGGCGCTCGACTTGATCTTTTCCGATCATTTCAGCCACGACCAGCCGGGCATCTTCGAACCGCTACGCGCTGCGCTGCTGACCAACGGCGACCGTTTCATGCACCTCGCCGATTTGAAGTCCTATCTTCTCGCCGACGAAAAGCTTTGTGAAACTTATCGCAATCAGGGCGAGTGGGCGCGCATGGCCATTCACAATATTGCGGGATCGGGGAAGTTCTCCAGCGATCGGACGATCCGGCAATATGCAGGCGAGATTTGGGGGGTGACGCCATGCCCGGTGGGGTAGGCTGGCTTGCGACGCGGGGCGGCTATTCCAAATCGCCGTCGCGTTTTGGTCGTGGAAGGCGGGCCTACTCGCGATTTCCGCCGCTTCTGATTGTCCGGCGCCGAACTCGTGTGGATGCGGAAATTCTTGACATCGGAACGAAACATGAACATAGTTGCGGGGACACCCTGTCATGAACTTTCCGTTGGCTACGATCTATCGACTTTCTCCGCGCGGCGGGGGTGGACTGGCCTGTGACAAGGCTGGCGTCGCGCTGGGGCCGGCAGATCTCGTCCGTATCGGCGTGCACGCGGCCGGCCATCGAGGTTACGAGACGCGATCGCCCAAGGAATGTCTTTGGTGAAGGTGATTTATGAATTCAGTGAAGACACACATTGCGAAAAATATTCAAGAACTCCCGGAGCTGACGAGTTCTATGCTTTTGTCGGCGCCGACATTCATTGATAGGACCGGATATTTCCCTTATCGGAATCTCGACTATGTATTTCGAGAACTACACGAGGGACTCAACCATAATCGGCGGATCCTTGGAGAGGAGCGTTACGCTGAATTGGCGCGCATGTCCGAAAGGATGTGGGCGCTGTTCGAGGCCGATCCGGAAGACAAGACAGGCGGGACGTTGCAGGGTTCCAAGATCATCAATGAGATGGAGGATGTCCTGAAGCAGGTCAGGCGGAAATTCTGATGCGGAAAGTTGGATAATCTGGACACTGGAGACGAAGACAATCCACACGCTGCAAATTCCTGACTTTCCGCGCCGACTCTCAGCCCCTTGCGGTGATCTTCTGACCGCGAAGTTGCAACAGGCTTGCTTCAGGGCGGTCGGTCTGTCGTCCACGTGAAGGTTATCGCCGGCGCGGCTGGCCAATCCCGCCTGGAAATGCGATTTTCGCTTCTGGACGATTGAGGAAATCCAGGGAATGTCGAAGAGCGAAGTCGCGGTACTGGTCGTCGGCGGCGGCGCCGCGGGGATCGGCGCCGCGCGCCGCCTGCGCGCGGCCGGCGTTGACGCCCTGATCCTCGAGGCGCGGGGGCGGCTTGGCGGGCGCGCCTGGACGGTCGTTTCCGACGCCGGCTTCCCAATGGATCTCGGCTGCGGCTGGCTTCACTCGGCCGAGCGCAATCCCTGGGCGCCGATCGCGGCGGCGCAGGGCCGCACGGTCGACAAAACGCCGCCGCCGTGGATGCGCCCCTGGGTCCAGATTGGTCTGCCGCCCTTCGACGGGCCAGGTTTCCAGCAGGCGTTGCAGCGTTTTCGCCATGCGGCCGACGCGCTCGCCGAGGATGAGCAGGATCGGCCGGCCGCGGCCTTCCTCGAACCTGGAAATCGATGGAACAATCTTCTCGACGCCGTCAGCACCTATTATAGCGGCGCTGAGCTCGATCGCGTGTCGGCGCGCGATCTCGCCCGCTTTGAAGACGACGGCGTGAACTGGCGCATCGCTGAGGGCTATGGCGGCGCGATCGCCGCCCATGGCGCCGATCTGGCGGTCGCGTTCGATTGCAAAGTGGCGTGCATCGATCGCCGGGCCAAGCAACTACGCGTGGAGACGAGCCAGGGCGCGATTATGGCGCGGGCGGTCATCGTCACCCTGCCGAGCAATCTGATCGCCGGACAGGAGGATCTGTTCCTGCCGGCGCTGCCGGAGAAAACCGCCGCCGCGGCGGGCCTGCCGCTCGGGCTTGCCGACAAACTGTTCCTTTCCCTCGCCAACGCGGAGGAATTCGAGAAGGAGAGTCGTGCATTCGGCGACGGCGGGCGCACCGCCACGGCCGCCTATCAGTTCCGGCCATTCGGCAGGCCAGTGATCGAAGCCTATTTCGGCGGCGCCCTCGCCGCCGAGCTCGAAAAAGGCGGCAAGGCGGCGTTTTTTGACTTCGCCGTGGGCGAGCTTGTGGGCCTGTTCGGCGCCGACTTCGCCGCCCGCGTGAAGCCGCTCGGGCTCCATTGCTGGGCGAGCGATCCCCTCGCGCGCGGCTCTTATTCCTACGCCTTGCCGGGCAGGGCCGACGAGCGCGCCATTCTTGCGAGCGCCGTCGACGGCAGGATGTTCTTCGCCGGCGAGGCTTGCTCGATCCATGACTATTCGACCGCGCATGGGGCATATCTGACGGGGCTTGCCGCCGCCGATCAGGCGGTCGCGGCGCTGGAAAGCGCAAGGGCGCCGTCACGTGTTTCGGGATGAAGGGCCGCCTGGCTTTTGCCTCATCTATCGCTTTCAGTCGATGATAAAACAGTCGAGCAAAACATATTAAAATATTGTTTGTGTTTGTCTATTGCGCCGGCGGCGCCAGCGGCGTCGCGGTGACAACTGGGGAGGCGGCGGCGGGCGAAGTCGGCGAAGCCGCCGCCGGCGTCGCCGCGACAGCCGTTGGCGGATTCGCCGCGCCGTCGTTTCCGGTCGCGTCGATTACCGAAACCGTATTGACTTCCTGCGCCCGGGGCGAAGCCAATTGGGCGCCGATGGCGTGGATCACATCCGGCGTATCGGCATAGAGGCCGTGACTGACGCTGACGAAGCCGTCGGAGAACGAGGAGAGGTCGTAGACTTTGGCGCCGAGTTTCTCGAGCGCAGCCCTGTCCCTGGGTTTGGCCGGATCGATGGCGCCGACGCGCGGGCGGGCGTCGGCGATCCAGCTTGAAAGCGAAAGCGCGCGATCGTTGGCGGTGGCGAATACGGTGACGTCGGCGGGCGCGATGCGCGCCATCTGTCCGGCGAAAACATCCATGTCGATGTCCGGCGCCGCCAGCATGATCTCGCCGAGATGGCCGCCAAGGTCGCGATTTCCCGAAATGGCGATTTCCCGCAACGCCTCCATCGTCAGCCAGCAGCCCATCGAATGGGCGAGGATATGGATTCGCCCGAGCCCGGGCGTCTTGGCGAGGTTTTGCAGCAATTCCTCAAATGCGTCGCGCGAAGCGGTCGCGCTGTCCTTGTCCGAGGCGTAGCTCAGCAATCCGCCGCGCGTCGGCCAGGTGAACAGGATCGGCACGCCGCCAAAACGGCTGTCGGCGGCGATCTGCCCGGCGCGCCAGCGCGCCTCCTCGAAAGAGGTGTTGAAACCATGCACGAAAACCAGAATGTCCCGGTTCACCCCGATGCGGCCAGAAATGTGCGAGGCGAGCTCGCCGCGAAATTCGTCGGCGTCGAGTTCGCGCCGGCCGGCGACAACGACATGACTGGCGGCATTGCCGGAACCCCACATCGGCCGTTCGATCTCGCCGGCCTTGTGGCCGGGCGGGAAGGTCAGCGTCGTCAGGGCATAGCGGGTGCCCTCGGTCGAGACCTGCTGGGCGGCGGCGCCGCTTTCGCCCTTGCGCGTCGAGGCGATGAAAATCTGCACGACGCTAGGCCGGGCGGGCGGCGAATGGGCCAGCATGCCGCCCATCGAACCGACATAATTGGCGGCGCCCTCGACATCGGTATCAGCGCAGGCGGTCAAAAGCGCGCAAAGGGCGAGCGCGGCCAACGGAGCTTGCGCCCGTTTGAGCCCTTGTGCGAAACGCTGCGCAGCCGCGATCATCGCGTCATTATCCTTGTCAAGCATGACCGCTGTGGGCCGGCGCCGAGGGCCAAGCGCAGGCTTTCGCTCGGCCGGAGAGGCGCCTGGCGGGTGGAATCGGGCTGGTTATTCGGCCATTGATATGGCGAGAATAGGACGGGCCGCCCCAGAACCCGCCCCAAAAGATCGCGGCATCCGCGCCGGTCGCGTGGTCGCCAGGACAAGGCGCGGTGATAAAGTTCGTCGATGACCGTCAGCGACTCTCTCGTTGCAGAAATGGCGCAAAAGCTTCGCTCCGGCGACCGTGCGACGCTCGCGCGCGCAATAACCCTGGTCGAAAGCCGCCGAAGCGACCATCGGCTGCTGGCGCAGGCGTTGATCCAGATGCTTGCGCCCGGCGCCGGCGCGGCGATGCGCATCGGGATCACTGGCGTACCCGGCGTCGGCAAGTCGACGCTGATCGACGCTTTGGGCTCCAATCTGACGGCTGGGGGTCACCGGATCGCCGTTCTGGCGGTCGATCCGTCATCGAAAAGTTCGGGCGGCTCGATCCTCGGCGACAAGACCCGGATGGCGCGGCTGGCGGTCGATCCGAACGCCTACATCCGCCCTTCGCCTGCGGCCGGGACATTGGACGGGGTGGCGGCGCGCACACGCGAGGCGATGGTGCTTTGCGAGGTGGCGGGATTCGACGTCCTGCTGATCGAAACCGTCGGAGTCGGCCAGTCCGAGACCGCCGTCGCCGACATGACCGATTTCTTCCTGGTGTTGACGCTGCCAGGCGCGGGCGACGAATTGCAGGGCATCAAGAAAGGCATCATCGAGCAGGCCGATATGGTGGCGGTCAACAAGGCGGATGTCGATCCGGCGCGCGCGCGCCAGGCCGCCGCCGAATATGGCGGCGCCTTGCGCATTCTGGCGCCGGCGTCGCCGGACTGGACGCCGCCGGTGATGCTGGTCTCCGGCCTCGGCAATCAAGGCCTCGTTGAAATGTGGGGAGAGATCGAGCGCCATCGCGCTGTGCTCAGCGCCAGCGGCGAACTGGTGCGCAAGCGGGCGCGTCAACAAATCAAATGGATGTGGGCCTTGCTTGAAGAGCGCCTCATGCTCCAGGTGCTCGACAATGACGCGGTCAGAGCTGAGCTCGCCGAGATCGAACGCGAAGTAGGGCAGGGCGCGCTCGCCCCCGAAGCGGCGGTCAAACAGATCCTCGCGCTGGCGAAGACGGCCTGAGCCTTACCTCAGAAAGCGCGCTTCGCCATTACCGCGGCGCGTCGCCGCGGCGATATTCGGCGGTGAGTTCGTCGAGCTTCTGCTTGAGAGCCGGATCGAGCCGGTAGGTCGCCGCCGCGAGCGTCTCGTCGAGTTGTTCGGGGCGGCTCGCGCCGAGCAGCGGCGCGGTGATGGCGGGATTGGCGAGCGTCCAGGCGACCGAGAGCGTGGTCAGCGAAACCCCCGCTTCGGCGGCGAGGCCTTGCAGGCGCTGCACCGTCGAAAAGTCGCGCTCGTTCCAGTAGCGCTCCTGATAGCGCTGGGCGGTCGTGCCAAGAGTGAAGCGCGTGCCCGGCGTCGGCGCCGAGCCGGGTTTGTGCTTGCCGGTCAGCAGACCGCCCGCCAGTGGGTTATACGGGATCACGCCCAGCCCCTCCTCGAGCGCGAGGGGCAGCAGTTCGCGCTCGATTTCGCGAAACAGCAGGCTGTAGCGCGGTTGCAGCGAGACGATGCGGGCCCAGCCTTTGACATCGGCACGGCCGAGCGCCCGCGCCGCGCGGTAGGCGAGGAAATTGGACACGCCGACATAGCGCGCCTTGCCGGATCTGACGATCGCGTCCAGCGCCTCGAGCGTCTCGTCCAGCGGTGTTTCGGCATCGTCGGAATGCAATTGATAGAGGTCGACATAATCGGTCTGCAGGCGGCGCAGCGAGGCGTCGATCGCGTCGAGAAGATGTTTGCGCGACGCGCCCTGGTTCCAGGCATTCGGCCCCATCCGCCCGACCGCCTTGGTCGCCAGGATGTAGGATTGACGCTGACCCTTGAGCCAGCGGCCGAGGATTTCCTCGGTGCGCCCGACCGTGCCGAGGTCGCCGCCAAGGGGATAGACGTCGGCCGTGTCAAGAAAGTTGACGCCGGCGGAAGCCGCCTTCGCCAGGATCTGATGCGCCACGGCTTCTTCGGTCTGCAGGCCGAATGTCATCGTGCCGAGCGCGAGGCGGGAAACATTCAGGCCGGTTCGTCCGAGACGGGTTGTCGGAATGCTCATCGTTTCGGCCTCGATTTGATTTTGCGGACGCCGGATGGCGCCGGCGGCGGGAAGGTTTGCCGTAAACGCTCCCGCATGGGCGGACAAATCAACATTTCCTGAGCGATGAGGCTCCCGAGGCCTGTTGAGGCGTCAGCGCGCTTTCGGCGGTCTTCTAATGGACGCGCTCGATTGCGATCGCCGTGGCTTCGCCGCCGCCGATGCATAAGGACGCGACCCCGCGGGTCAAGCCATGGCGCTGGAGGGCGTGCAGCAGCGTCACGATGATGCGCGCGCCGGTGGCGCCGATCGGATGGCCGAGCGCGCAGGCGCCGCCATGAATGTTGAGCCGATCCTCGGCAATGCTGAGATCGCGCTGCGCGGCCATGGCGACGACTGCAAAAGCCTCGTTGATCTCGAACAGATCGACGTCGCCGATGGTCCAGCCGGCCTTGGCGAGGACTTTGCGGATCGCCGGGATCGGCGCCGTAGTGAACCAGGCCGGCTCCTGCGAATGGGTCGCATGCGCCCTGATCTCGGCAAGGATCGGCAGGCCGTCGCGTTCGGCCCGCGAGCGCCGGGTCAGGATCAGCGCGGCGGCGCCGTCGGCATTGGCCGACGAACTTGCCGCCGTGATCGTTCCGTCAGGGCGGAAGGCGGGTTTCAGCGAGGGAATTTTGTCGGGCGAGACCTTGAGCGGGTTCTCGTCGCTGGCGATCGAGCGGTCGCCGCCCTTGGCGGCAATCGCGATCGGCGCGATTTCGGCGGCGAAGGCGCCGTCTTCGATCGCTTGTCTGGCGCGGCTTAGCGTCTTGACCGCATAGGCGTCCTGTTCGGCCCGGCTGAACTGATAGGCCTGCGCCGTCGCCTCGCCGAAATCGCCCATCGAGCGGCCGCCTTCATAGGCGTCCTCAAGGCCGTCCAGCATCATATGGTCGATGATGCGGTCATGACCCATGCGGTAACCGCCGCGCGCCTTGGCGAGCAGGTAGGGCGCGTTCGACATCGATTCCATGCCGCCGGCGACGACGATCTCGGCCGAACCCGCCAGGATGAGATCATGGGCGAGCATGGTCGCCTTCATGCCGGAGCCGCAGACTTTGTTGACCGTGGTCGCGCCGGTGGCGTCGGGCAGTCCGGCTCCCTTCGCGGCCTGGCGGGCGGGCGCCTGGCCCTGGCCGGCTGGCAGGACGCAGCCCATCAACGCCTCGTCGACGCGCTCGGGCGCGAGCCTGGCGCGCTCGAGCGCGGCGCGGATCACATGGGCGCCCAGCCCCGGCGCGGAAAGCCCGCTCAGCTCGCCCAGGAACCGACCGAGCGGCGTGCGGGCGGCGGCGACAATGACGACGGGATCGGCGTTGGACATGAATCGCTCCTGCGTTGCGGCGCCGGCGACCGAGGCTTGCGCCGAGGCGCCGTTTATTGCATGATGGGTACCATAATATATGTTCGTCGTAATGCAATAGCGCTGGCCGCCGGACGGGAGAACATCCATCCCATGCGTTACGCGAAAGGCCATAAGGACGCCACACGGAAGCATATCGTCAGGATCGCGTCGGAGCAGTTCCGACGCGACGGTATCGAGGCGGTCGGCGTCGCCGGGCTGATGGCGGGCGCGGGCCTGACCCATGGCGGCTTCTACAGTCATTTTTCCTCCAAGGAGGAACTGGTCCGCGCCGCGAACGCCGACGCCTTGCGCAAGAGTCGCGCCGACCTTGCCGAAGCCGGCGCGCGCGAAGGTCTGGCGGGTGTCATTCGCGCTTATATGAAGCCGCTTCATCGCGACAGGCCCGAACGCGGCTGCGCTTTCGCCGCGCTCACGTCGGAGATCGCGCGGCGCCCGAAATCAACGCGGAGCGCCCTTACCGAGGAATTCGAGGCGCATGTCGCGTTGATCGCCGAGCACCTGCCGAGAGGAGATCGGCAGGGGGCAATCGCGATACTCGCCGTGATGATGGGCGCGCTCCAGCTTGCGCGGGCGGTGGCCGACAAGGCTCTGTCGGATCAAATCCTGGCGAGCGGCGAGAAGGCGGCGCTGACGCTGGCGCGGGAGTTCTCAGCCCCCGCGGCGCGTTAGGCCAAAGGCTCGAGCTCCCTGGCCAGAACGATATGCTGTTCGCGGCCCTGCACGACATTGCCAAGAAACTGCCGAGCGCTCTCGCTCCACGTGAATTGCAGCGAATGCTGGCGCGCGGCGGCGCGCGGGATTTGCAGCGCGGCGAGGCATGCGGCGCCCAAGTCCTCGCTAAGAACGCCGGCGTCGCTCGTCCCGATGACGTCGAGCGGTCCGGCCACCGGATAGGCGGCGACGGGCACGCCGCTCGCCAGCGCCTCGATCAGAACGATGCCGAATGTGTCGGTGCGACTGGGAAAGACGAAGACGTCGGCGCTGGCGTAGGTTTGCGCGAGAATCTCGCCCGAACGGGCGCCGAGGAAATGGACATGCGGATATTTTTGTTCGAGCGAGGCCCGTGCGGGCCCGTCGCCGACGATCACCTTCGATCCCGGCAGTTTCAGGCTCAGGAACGCGCCGAGATTCTTTTCGACCGCGACGCGGCCGACACAAAGAAAGATCGGTCGCGGAAAATCGAGAACGCTGGTATCGCGCGGCCGGAAAGTCAGATGATCGACGCCGCGCGACCAGACCTTGACGCGCGCAAAGCCCCGCTGGGTCAATTCATCGCGGATTGTCGGGGTCGGAACCATCACGACCGCGGCTGGCGCATGGAAGCGGCGCAGAGCGGCATAGGACCAGCGCTCGGGTATCGGTACGCGCTGGGCGACATATTCGGGAAACCGCGTGTGATAGCTGGTTGTGAATACCCGCTTGTTCGCCTTGCAATAATGGCGCGCGGCAAAGCCGATCGGCCCTTCGGTGGCAATATGGATATGGTCCGGCCGCGTCGCCTCGATCCGCCGTGCGACAGCGCCCCACGAGGCGAGCGCAAGCCTGACTTCGGGATAGGTCGGCATCGGGACGGTGTGAAACCCTTGCGGCGTCAGGAAATCGATCTCGACGCCCTGAGTCCGCGCGGCGATCGACATTTGCTCAAGCGAATGCACGACGCCGTTGATCTGCGGGCGCCACGCATCCGTGGCGATAAGAATTCGCATTAAGCCGCTTTCGCCTCGACTTCGGCCTCCGCATCGTTTTCTTGCGGCGCCAGCCTTGATTTGGCCGTCAGCGTCGCCCAATAAACAATCTCGAGCCGGCCGTCAAAATGTTCGACGACGACGGAACAGGATTCGACGAAATCGCCGGTGTTTACATAAGTAATTCCCTCGATTTCGCGAATGGCGGCATGATGGATATGGCCGCAGATAACGCCGTCGGCGCCACGCCTCCGGGCCTCGCCCGCCAATTCGCGCTCGAAACTGCCGATGAAATTGACGGCATTCTTGACCTTGAGCTTGGCCCAGGCCGAAAACGACCAATAGCCGAAGCCGAGCAGGCGGCGCACGCGATTGAAGTGGGTATTGATGAACAGCGCCGTCTCATAGGCCCAGTCGCCGAAGAAGGCGAGCCATTTGGCGTGCCGGACGACGACGTCGAACTCATCGCCGTGCATGACCAGGAATCGGCGCCCGTCGGCGGTAGTGTGAACCGTATCGCCGACGATCTCGATCCCTCCGAAGGTGAGCCCGAGAAATTGACGTCCAAACTCGTCGTGATTGCCGGGCACGAAGATCATCCGCGCGCCGTGCCGCACTTTGCGCAACAGCTTTTGAATGATGTCGTTGTGCGCCTGCGGCCAGTACCAACCGGATTTCAGCCTCCAGCCGTCGACGATGTCGCCGACCAGGAATATCGTATCGGCATCGTGATGGCGCAGGAAGTCCAGCATCAGCTCCGCCTGGCAGCCGCGCGTGCCGAGGTGCAGATCCGACATGAAAATCGTGCGATAACGCGTGATGCTATCCTGATTTTTGGCCAAGGCCGCCTCGAATTCTCGCGCGAATTGATCGCCCGCTTGAGACCTTTGGCCAGATTCTGATGTCAAAGCTATGACGAAGCTCATCGGGCGATCGGTCTTGCCTGCGGGACATATTCGCCCTCAGGCGCGCCCTGGCAAGCCGGTTTGAGGACTTCCGCACAGGTGATCCATAGCGCGAGCGAGCCGAGCGCGAAGCCGCCAAGGATCATGAACGCCGCGCCATAGCCGATCTCTTGCGCGATCCAGCCGCCAATGGCGGGGCTGAGCGACGCGCCAAGGCCCTGGACAGTCATGACGGCGCCCTGGCCGACATTGATGCGGCCGGTACCGTTCAGGATGCGCGCGACCAAGGCGGGGACCGCGACGCTCTGCAATCCGGCGCCGACGCCGTCCAGCATCTGGACGGGATAAACGCCCCATCGGTTGATGAGATAGGCGGCGATCAGACCGCGCAGGGGAAGCGCGAGGAACGAAATCAGCACAACGACCCAGGCGCCTTCTTTTTCGATCATGCGCATGGCGATCAGAGAGGCGACGATCATCACGCCTTGCGCCACCACGATGGTCAACGCGACGAAGCCGGCCGGATCGCCTTGTCTGGCGGCGACCACCGCCATCCCGTAGAGCGGCAGCATCGCGCCGTTGCCCAGATGGAAGCAGGCGAGCGCGGCCGCGAGGATCAGCAGCGGCCTGCACTCGGCCAGAACGCGCAAGCCGCTCGCCTTGCCGGCGTCCTCGCCGCTCTGCTTCATGCCGCGCGCGACCTTGTCGTCGATGGCCTCGCGCGGAATCATCAGCACTGAAATGATGGAAAGGATGCCGAAGATCGCGGCGAGCCAGAACACCGCTGGCAAACCGAATTTCCAGCCGAGGAAACCGGAGAGGCCCGCGCCGACCATGTTGCCGGCGTGATTGAACGCCTGATTATGTCCGTTCTGCCTGACGAAGCCGGCCTGTCGAACGATGCCGAGCGTGATGCCGTTGACGGCTGGTCCGATCGCGGCGCCCGCGATCGCCGTGGCGACCTGGGACGCGGCGACCAGCCAGAAGCTCTGCGAAAACAGGATAATCATCGAGGCGAGGACGGCGCCAATGCCCGACACGATGACATAAGCGCGCTTGCGCGTTGTCGCATCGACGAGGGCGCCGGCCGGCGCCGTCATCAGCATGCCGGCGACGCCGCCGATTGTCATGACCGATCCAATCAGACCGCTCCGCCAGCCATGCGCGAGCAGGAACACGCCAAGAAACGGGCCGATGCCGGCCTGCATGTCGGCCATAAAAAAATTCAACGCCTGGAGGGGCCAAATGCTTTTATCGCCGTGCGCGGCGCGGGAATTGACCTCTTTCCACACATGCCTTTCCCGCAATTGCCGAATGTCAGCAAACGTCGCCAAGCCTGCGAGGTTCCGGGCGGCGTCGATTGACGCTTGTCGGCGGGCGCGAGCGCCGCCACAATGCTCGCCAACGAATTTGTCGAGGAGCGTTTCATGGATCTGGGCATCGCCGGGCGTAGGGCTATCGTGTGCGCCTCCAGCAAGGGACTGGGCAAGGCTTGTGCTTTGGCTTTGGCTGAGGCGGGATGCGATATCTTCGTCAATGGCCGCGACGCCAAGCTGCTGGCGGCGACGGCCGACGAAATCCGCGCGACCGGCGTCGCCGTCGTCGCGATTCCCGGCGACATCGGCGATCCCTCGGTGCGCGCGGCGATGCTCGCCGCCTGTCCGGCCCCCGACATCCTCGTCAATAATAATGGCGGGCCGCCGCCGCAGCCTTTCGACGCGATCAAGCGCGAGGATATTTTGCGAGGGCTGGAGGCCAATATGCTGACCCCGATCGCGCTCGCGCAGGCGGTGATCCCGGGCATGATCGAGCGCCAATTCGGACGGATCATCAATATCACCTCTTCCTCTGTGCGCGCGTCGATCGCCGGTCTCGACGTCTCCTCGGGCGCGCGGGCGGGCCTCACCGCCTTTCTTGCGGCGACCGCTCGCGCGACGGTTCGCAACAATGTGACGATCAATTCCATTCAGCCCGGCGCCTTTGACACCGACCGCATACGCGGCACGATTACGAAGCAGGCCCACAGCCGGGGCATCGACGAAGCCAAAGTGCGCGCCGAACGCGAGGCCTCGATCCCGGCGCAGAGATTCGGCGAGGCTTACGAGTTCGGTCAATTATGCGCCTATCTCGCCAGTGCGCAGGCCGGCTATATCACCGGGCAGAATATTCTCATCGATGGCGGCGCCTTTCCGGGCGCGTTCTAACGGCGCGTTTGTCAGCCCCCGCCGCGCGGCCCGAAGACGGCGGGCCGTTTGCCGAGAAAAGCGCGCACGCCTTCGGCGAAGTCCGGCGTGCGCCCGAGGCCGCGTTGCAAGTCTCGCTCCAGATCGAGCTGCTGGTCGAGGCTGTTGGTGGCGGCGGCGTCGATCGAGCGCTTGATCGCCGCCAGCGCCGCATGCGGCGCCGCGCAGAACCGCTGGCATAAGGCATGCGCTTCGCTCATCAGGGCGTCGTCCTCGACCGATTTCCAGATCAGGCCCCATTCCTCGGCGTGAGCGGCCGAGAGCGGCTCGGCCAGCAGGGCGAGGCCTCGGGCTCGCGCCGATCCCGCCAGGCGGGTGAGGAGAAACGTGCCGCCGAGATCGGGCATCAGTCCAATGCGCGCGAAGGCCTGGATGAAACTCGCCGAGCGCGCCGCCAGAACAATGTCGCAGGCCAGTGCGAGATTGGCGCCGGCGCCGGCGGCGACGCCATTGACGGCGCAGACGATCGGCACGGGAAGGGCGCGCATTCGGCGAATGAGCGGATTGCCCCAGCCTTCGAGACTTGCGCCGAGATCGGGCGGCGTTCCGTCCGCCGCGGCCAGACGCTCGCTGAGGTCCTGCCCCGCGCAAAACCCGCGCCCAGCGCCGGTCAGAAGCACAGCGCGGCAGGTCTTGTCGCGCCCCGCCGCGTCGAACGCGGCGTTGAGCGCGCCGACCAACGGGCCGATAAAGGCATTGAGCTTTTGCGGGCGATTCAGTGTGACGATGTGATAGTTCGCGTCGGGCGCGACTTCGCATATTTCGACGAGAACGGGACTTTCTTCCATCGGGTTGCCCTCAACCAGGAACAGCAGCCAGGCCAGATCATAGCCCTGACGCGACCGGTTGGCGCATTATTTCTCCGGCGGCGTCGCGCGCACGCCGGCCGAAGCCGACATTCAACCTGGCAACGTTGCCAAGTCCGCTTGAATTCTCGCGACACTGGTCGAACATCCCGTTTGGGTCAGCGCGCTTTCGAGGCTTCGTCGTACAGCCGAAGCGCCATGAGGGAGTGGGCCAGGACGCCGCCCGCGCGAACCGCGGCCGCGACGGATGCGGCGGAAGCGAGAGATCGGCGCCTTCAGCCTGGCGGCCTGTTGACCCTGGCCGATGCCGCGGTAGGGCCAAGGCGACCGACAGCTCCGACGCTCAGCGAATGCAACGGCGCTGTTCGCAGATTAGTCTGTAACGTGATTGCGGGTCCGCGGGAGGGGCCAGCCACGTTAACGGTGCTGGCGCGCTCTATAGCCATCAGCGTCGCGCGCTGGTCCTTTGGGATGGACGCTGCGGCGAGGGCGATAAAATCGCTGCTGTCATAGGGCAAATGGCGTGAGCCCTGAAACACCATGAAGCCGTTTGCCGTCATCACGGAATCGCCCTTGCGCAGCGTTCTGTCGTGCAGAATGGGATATGCTTTCGCCAGGGTGCGATGACAGGCGCAGGTGTTGTCTTGAGCGGTGCGATAGCGTAGCGCGACCGGCAAGGCGGTATAGGGCGCGCCTGATGGCGATACCGCGTCTTCGATCTTGTCGGAGCCGCTCGGCTCCACATAAAGCGCAGTCGGCGCGTCCGGGCAAAGCGCCGAGCAGCTCTCCTCGTTGTTGGCGATGTCGCTGCGGTTCGCCATCGGCGCGATCGGAAAAAACGCGCCGTCGCAAAGGCGAACGCAGACAGAACGGCCCGAGGTCAAGCCCGCCGATGCGTGTTTGTTCTGGCGTGAAGAGGATGCGTCGGACGCGGCAGAGTCGCCAAAAGTCGATGAGGAGCCGCCATCGCCAACGAAGAGCGAATAGACATTGTTGCTGATCGGACCCCGGGCCCCGGCGGACTTCGCTAGCAGCAAAGGGAGACAGGCTCCGAGTATGGCGACGCCGGTGATGAAGGCCGCCATTGTCCGGCGATGATTTTGTCGCGGCGAGGCGGCAATTATGGGGCATGGCTTGTCGTTGCGCACAGAACGAACGCTCACGAAACGCTCCCGAAAACAAACCCAGCGCCAATTGAAACGCACGCCTTCGGCGGTCGATCAATTAACCCCTAGGGCGCGGCCCATGAAGACGCAATTCGTAAAAAATAATGGGGTTAACGTTGAAACTATGGCGCTCGTCGCGCGTAACCCACCGGGGCAGTGTTGTTTTGCGCCCCGACCCCGGTGTTTTCATGGCGAATGTCTCCGGCGAACCGCGCCTCGTGCAGAGGCGAGAAATTCGTCGCCTGATTGGTCAACTTGCACATGCGTCTCAGAAGCGGGCGGGCGCCCGCCTGACGCCGGGGTCCGTCAATCTGATGCTCGCGGTGCTGAAGGCCCACGCTGGCGGCGGCGCGGCCGCCAGGATGAATCGATCGCGCGCGATGTTTCAAATCGAGCTCGTGGATAGGCAAGGCTGGTCGGAGAAGGTCATTGCAACATTCAGCGATGCGCTCGTCGCCGATGCGGCGCTTGACGAAGCGCGAAGGCGAAATCCGGGCCGCACGATAATACTAAGAGGCGATCGGCGTTGAACATCGGCGCCGGATCAGGATTTAGCGAAAGCATCGGTCCGCGAATGCGACATCGAAGACATAATGCGCCATCCCGGTCGTGATTCGACAGACGCGGCTTGGGGGATCGCCAACGATGCGCGTTGCGATAGCCATCGCCAACTCCGCAGCTGGCGCTTTTGGCGCGACTCGAATGGAATTGGTCATGGCCCTCTGTCGATTGCATAAGTGACCTGTCAAAGACCCGACTTTCGAGCGACAATAGCAAATACCCGCGGTCGACGAGCACAAAGCAGGTAACCTATCGGTCTGACGTAAGCGTGTTCCGCGCGATTGCGCATGAGGGGGATGAGATGAGCGAGTTCGCGCTATGGCGGCGCTTGGACGTACCCGGCCATGACGCTGCTCTTCTGACCCGTCGCGATTCTGGATGGTCTTTGCGCGGCGCCGCTATTTTCAAACATAGGGACGGCCCGGCATGCATCAATTATCTCGTTGACGTCGACGCCTCGTGGAGGACCGAGCGTGGAAGGGTGCAGGGCTTTCTCGCCGGCAGGAGCCTCGACCACATTATCAACCGTCAACCTGACGGCTGGCATCTCGACGGCGTTCTGATCCGCGGCCTCGAGCATCTCCGCGATATCGATTACGGCTTCACGCCGGCGACAAACCTGCTGCAATTGCGCGGGATAGTCACATCGCCGGGGCAAGCGGTCGACCTTCCGGTCGCATGGTTCGATCTCGACAGCGCCACTCTGACCGAACTGCCCCAGCGTTATGAGCGCCTCAGCGAGACCACGTATTATTACCAAGCTCCGACCGTCCCCTATCAGGGCCTGCTTGAGCTCTCTCAAAATGGATTTGTAAAAACCTACCCGCAATTGTGGGAACTGGAAATCTAACCCAAGCCGCGACGCAATAGCCGAAATTCCCCTCGACCTCCGTCAAAGCGTTCGATAAATCGCACGAGTTCGTTTATTATGCGAAACGATCACGCGTGTGGAATCCGATGGGCGTCGAAGGCAAGGATAAGGCGAAAGTGCTTGAAGCAGGCGCCGCGGCGCTTTCGGGCCAGCTCGGGCGCACGGTGCAGAAGCTGCGCAAGAGCTACAGCCTTTCACTGTCCGAACTTTCGACGCAATCGGGCGTCGCCAAATCGATCATCTCGCAAATCGAGCGCAACGAGACCAACCCGACGCTGACGACGATCTGGCGCCTTGCGCATGCGCTTGACGTGTCGATCGAATCCGTCCTGCAAGGCACGGAGGAGGGGCCGTTCATCGAACGTTCGAGCCGCGGCGACACGCCGATCCTGGTCTCCGACGATGGTCTGTGCAGGCTCGCCGTGATCGGCTGGCTGAAGACGGTCGACTGGTTGCAATGGTACGATTTCCAGGCCGAGCCCGGCGGCCTTCTGGAATCGGAGGCCCATCAGCGCGGCTCGATCGAATGCCTGTCGGTGCTCGAAGGCGATCTCGAGATCGAGGTCGGCGGCGCGGTGCAAACCGCGCGGGCAGGGGAGACGTTGCGCTATCGCTGCGACCTGCCGCATCGCATCCGCAACGCCTCGGCCAAATCCGCACATGCTACGATGGTCTGCATCCTGAGAGCCGCGGTGATGGATTGACGGTTTCCGCGCTGCTTTCGGATCGCGCCATCGCCCTGAGACTCTCGCTGCTCTACGCCGCGACATTCCTGACCTATGGCGTGCAAATTCCGTTTCTCCCCGTGTGGCTTGGCGCGCGCGGCCTTGACGACCAACGCATCGCGCTGATTCTTGCGGCGCCGCTGTTCCTGCGCGTCGTCACGACGCCGTTGTTCTCGCGCTGGGCCGACAAGCGCGGCGATTTTGTCGGCACGCTCGCCGCATCGCTTGTTGTCATGACCTTGCTCTGCGCGGTGTTGATCTTTCTTTCGGGGTTCGTGGCGATATTCATTGCCGTCACGCTGTTTTCTTGCGCCCAGGGCGTCGCCATGCCGCTTAACGACGCGCTGACTTTCGCGGTGCTGCGCACCAGAAATCAATGGCAGACGCTGGCTGGCGCCGACAAAGAGGCGCCGGCTCCGCTCGAATACGGCCGAATTCGCAAATGGGGCTCGGCCGCCTTCATTCTCGGCAATGTCGTCGCCGGCCTGTTCCTCAGCTTGACCTCGGTTTCGACGATTCCTTATGGCCTCGCTGCTTTCGCTTCATTGTCCGTCGGGGCCGCGTTTTACGCCACGCCGCTCGGCGCCCTCGCCCACGCGCCCGGCCCAAGCGAAACGGCGCGATCGGAGGGGCGCGGTTTTGCGCTATTGATCCCGGTGATGGCGGCGGCGGCGCTGATTCAGGCGAGCCATGGGCTGGTCAACACATTCGGCTCGCTGCATTGGGCGCGGGAGGGCTATTCCAGCCTCTTCATCGGCGCCGCCTGGGCGCTCGGCGTCGTCTGCGAGACGACGTTTTTCGCGCTTGTCGGGCGATGGGCGGCGGGCGCCGATCGCGCCGCCGGCCTACTGGCGCTCGGCGGGCTGGCGGCTGCGCTGCGCTGGCTTGTCATGGCGAGCGATCCCGGCGCCGTTCTTCTCGCGTTGGCGCAAGCGGCGCATGGCTTCAGTTTCGCGGCGACCCATGCCGGTTCGATGTTCCTGATTTTCGAGCTTGCGCCTCATTCGATGCGCGCCCGGGCGCAGGGCTGGTTGACCGCTGCTATCGCCGGCGCCAGCGCGCTGGTGGTGACTGCGAGCGGACCGCTCTATGCTGGTTTGGGCGAGGTCGCCTATCTCGTGATGGCCAGCCTTGCGGCGCTCGGCGTCGCGCTGGCGATTTATGTCGGCGCGAGGCGGAGACTGGCGTGAGCGCGTTGGGCAAGAGTTGAGATCAGAGTCCTCCGTTGATTTCTTGGCGGAGCGAGGGCGCGGAAGAGTATCGAAGTCAAGGACGAGCCGAAGGCTCGCCGCCTCCGGCGGTCGCCCGAAAGGGCGATCCTTGAGTTCGATACTCTTCCGCGCAAAATGGCTGCCAAGAGAGGCGCTGAACGCAGCGGACCGTTTCCGCTTCAACTCGCTTGAATCACCGCCGCTCCTATCGCGAGCCTCGCGCGTCGCTCATCCAATAGCGCGGGCCGGGGCCCTGCCGGCTCGCCCGATCGCCGGGATTGGCGAGTCGGCATGCCCGCAGCGACAGGCAGCCGCAGCCGATGCATCGAGTGAGACCGGCCTTGAGACGCAGGAGTTCGGCGATGCGCTCGTCGATGCGCCGCGTCCAGGCGGTGGAGATCTTCGCCCAGTCGGCAGGCCCGGGCGCGCGGTTTTCCGGCAGTTTGGCGAGCTCCACGCCGATCTCTTCCAGCGTCAGGCCCATGCGCTGGGCGAAGACGATGAAGGCGATCCGCCGCAGCACCTCCCTGGAATAGCGGCGATGGCCGGAGCCGGCGCGTTCCGATTTGATCAGGCCCTGCGTTTCATAGAAGCGCAACGCCGAGGCGGCGACGCCGCTGCGGCGTGAGACTTCAGAGATGGCGATGCTCTCGGACATGGCGCGAGGCGCTTCAAGAAATGACGGCTTGACTTGAAGTTCACTTTAACTTGTAGGGTCAGCGCTTGTCAATCGCGGCTCCATCCCTCGTGCAGGACAATCATCATGTCGATCGAACGCTCTTTTCCTGGTTCTGAATCGTCCGCGACGATCTCGCCTTTCACGCTGAAAACGATCCGGACAACGAATCCCTTCACCTGCCTGCGCGTCGCGATCACCGGCGGCACTTCCGGCCTGGGTCTCGCCCTCGTCAGGGAGCTGACCGATCGTTATGCGCAGGTCGCTTTCGTCGCGCGCCGGCGCGACGGCGTCGCGCGCGTCGTGCGTGAGACTGAGCGCGCGCATGGGATTGTCGGCGACATCTCAAAGAAGGAAGACATTCATCCGACCGTCATTCAGATATTGGGCGCGCTCGGCGGCCTTGATCTGCTGATCAACAACGCCTCGGATCTCGGGCCGACGCCGTTGCGGCTTTTGGCCGACACCGATTGCGAAGAACTCGAACGCGCGCTCGCCGTCAACATGATGGGTCCGTTTCGGCTAACCAAGGCGCTTCTGGGTTCTCTGGCCGCATCCGCATGGGAGGGTCGTCCCGCGGCGGTGGTGAATATTTCAAGCGATGCGGCGATCAATGTCTATCCCCAATGGGGGGCCTATGGCGCAAGCAAAGCGGGGCTCCATCATATGAGCCGCATCTGGGATGCTGAGCTTGCCAGCATCGGCGTCCGCGTTCGCGTTCTCTCGATCGATCCGGGCGATATGGATACGCCGATGCATGCGGCGGCCGTGCCCGATGCAGATCGTTCGATACTGCAGCGGCCGGAGGAAGCCGCGAAAAAACTCGCCGATACGATTGCCGCGGCGCTTTCGTCATCCGTTTCCGGCGCGCCGAGCCAAGAGGCGGCAAGACAAGAGGCGGCAAGACAAGAGGCGGCGAATTGATCGCGGCTGGCGCTCCTGTCCAACGCCCGCTGGATGCAAAACTGTTGGTCGTGGGCGCCGGCGGCGATATCGCTCAGCGGCCACGATCCGAGTTCGCTGAAGTCTTGGATCGGGGCGACGTGGCAATCGCCAATGACGCGGCCACGCTGCCTGCCAGCCTCTTCGGACGCCACGTTCGGAGTGGCGCCGCCATCGAGGTGCGGCTGGCGGGGCGCCGGTCGCTGAGGGATGTCAAGCATTTCTCCGCGGTCGTCTTCGGAGCGGGCGACTTTCACACGCGCACGGAGGACCGGCCGAGGCCGCCACGCCTGAAGCCAGGCGACTTGCTGGAGCTTGGACCGCTGGCGGCGACGGTGACGCACGTGCTCGATCATCCGCGCCATATCGCCTTGCATATTGAGGGTTCGCCGCGACAAATCTGGGAAGGCCTGGCGCGGCACGGTCGGCCGATTCAATATGCGCATGTCGCGACGCCGCTTGCGCTTTGGGACACATGGACGGCGATCGCCGGCCCTCCCGTCGCTTTCGAGCCGCCGTCAGCCGGTTTCGCGCTCGATTGGCGCATGCTCGCATCGATGGCGGCGCGCGGCGTCCGGTTTGGCGCGATCACTCATTCGGCCGGAATTTCATCGACCGGCGACGCGGCGCTCGATGAATTGTTGCCGTTCGACGAGCGTTACTGCATCCCCCAATCGACGGCGGCGCTGATCGGTGACGCGCGATTGCGCGGGCGCCGCGTGATCGCGATCGGCACAAGCGTCGTGCGCGCGCTTGAACACGCGGCGGCGATGCATGACGGAATCGTCGAGGCCGGCGAAGGCCTGGCGACGGGACGGATCGGAGTCTCAAGCCGCCTGCGCACAGTCGACGCCATCCTCTCGGGCGTGCACGAACCGGGGTCGAGCCATTATGAGCTCCTGCGCGCCTTCGTCAGCGATGAAAGGCTCGTAGCTGTCAATCGGGAATTGAACGCGCGCGACTTTCGCGCGCACGAATTCGGCGATTCGGTTTTTATCGAGAGGGCTGAGCACAAGGCGCGGAGTCGGGCTGCCGTTCCGTCGCCGGATGAAGCACAGTCGCATTGATTTTTGCGTGTCGCTGGCCCCGCCTGCGTGAATCGGACGCTCAAAGGCGGAATTTGTTCCAGAAACGCGGGCGCCCGGCCATCGAGCCGTAGGGATAGTCGGCCGAGAACATGATGCGGCTCACGCCGACCTCGAGCAGCAGATCGAGAAATGTCGGCGGAAAATTGAAGCCGGCGAAAGTGTAGTGCAGATTCTCACGCAAATACGCGCTGACCGGACGCTTCAGACGCGTCATTGCGACCGGCATCACGTCGACCCGCTGGATGATCTTGTCGAAGCTCAGCGCGAATGATACTGCGAGGCCGCGTGGACGTTACCGGCTTTGGCGCTTGGCAGCCCCGCGCAGCGAGGGCTCTTACCGATCGAACTGCGCGAGGGCAATCTCAGCTTAACGAGGCGTTCAGCAGCTATATGCCATTATTTTCTGTGGTTGGGCGACGAGATATGGGAAACTCCAAAATCATGATCATGGACGGTGGGATCGCCAATGCCGGCGAGGTAGGCGCGGTGGCCCGGCCCGGGCTTCGGTCAGGGCTTGTCAACCGCCGGTCGTTTCTATTCGGCTCGGCCGCTGCTCTCGGCGCGGTGGGGCTGGCTGGTTGCGCGTCCGACGTCATGAGCCGCGCCGATGCGGAGAAGCTCTACGCACTGGCGCCTGACGAGAAATTTCCGATCCCGGCGGTCGATGTGAGCAAGTTCGACCCGAAATATTATCGCCGGATCGTGCGCTACGAGTCTGATGAAGCGCCTGGCACGATTATCGTCGATCCCGGCAAATACTATGTTTACCGGATCGAAGGCGACGGAAACGCCACGCGCTACGGCGCCAATGTTGGCCGCGCCGGGTTCCTGTGGAGCGGTGAAGCTTATGTCGGACGTAAGGCCGAATGGCCCATCTGGACGCCGCCCAAGGAGATGATCCAGCGCCAGCCCGAGGCGGCCAAATACGCCGGCGGCATGCCGGGAGGTCTCGACAATCCGCTCGGCGCCCGCACGCTCTATCTCTATCAGAACGGCAAGTATACGGAATACACCATCTATAGCACCAGCGACCCTGAGACGATCGGCGCTAACATTACAAGCGGCTGCACTGGTCTCCTCAGCCAGGACATGCTTGATCTCTATCCGCGGACGCCGGTCAAGACGAAGGTGATCGTCCTGCCGGCCTAGGCGATGGCGTCAGGCCCCGGTCTTGGCGCCGTCAGTGCGGGCAGCGCAAAGAACAGGGCCGTTCCGTTAAAGTCATAGCGATGGTGGGGCGGCAGTCGCTTGTCGCGTGTCGGCGCCACGCCGCGTTGAATGTCTGCTGCTTTTTGAGGCGGCGGGCGGGTGAGTATCAAGACCTAGGCCGGTGGTGGGGCATTTTGCCTCAATTGCGCTCGCTTTCTTGCAAAATACCGCGCTTTTGCGCCGGTCCGCGCTGCGGCATGCGCTTGAGACAGTGTGCCCCGTTCTGTTTTGCGCTCTCGCCACATTTGCCTCAACTCGCGAAGCTATGACTCGGCGGCGGATCGCGCAATCATAACCGCCGCGCCGGCGCGGCAAAGCTGATTCGTACAGGTTTCGTGCTCGTTGTGGTCCGCCGTTCCAAACTTGGGACTCGATTGCAAAGCGAGGGAAAAGCTTATGTCAACGATGCTATCGCGCGCCAATCGCCGTCAGGTTCAACCCCTTGCTTTTTCAAGATGATTCGAGACGATTCGCGGCAAAGCCGATTCGTGCCGGTTTCGTCCTCGCTAAGGGCCTACATTCCCGCTTCGGGAATGCGCGCCATTCGCGCGGCGTAATAAAACTTCAAGATTGCGCCGCCGCCGTCGCCTCGACAGCCTTGCCGCGGCGCGATATGAGCCATAACTCCAAAGAAGCTTTGAGCGACTGATGTCTTCTGCGCCTTCCACCAAGAGCGAAAAGACGGCGGAAGGGGTGCGCCTGTCGCTGGCGGGCGACTGGACGGTCTATGCCGGCCAATTGGCGGAGATCGAGGCCAATGGCCTTGTTCCGGCGGCGGACGGCGCGGCGAGCGCGACGATCGACCTCGGCGGCGTCGAACAGCTAGACACGGCCGGCGCGTGGCTCATCGATCGCTCAAGGGCGCAACTGGCGGACGCGGGAATCCAGGTGGACTATGCGCGCGCCCAGCCGGAATACAGGATCCTGCTGAAGGAAGCCCGTTATCGCAGCTTCGAGGCGCCCAATCGCCCGCATGTCGCGCCGCTGATCGTCCTGCTGAGCGATATCGGCGAAAGCGTCTATTCCGCTGGCCTGGATCTTGTTCAGGGCTTGAGCTTTCTTGGCCAACTCGTCACCACGATTCTGTGGCTCTCGATCCGCCCTTCCCGCTGGCGCGTCACCTCGACGGTCTTTCACCTGGAGGCGTTCGGGTTTCGCAGCGTCCCGATCATCGTGCTGATCAACTTCCTGGTCGGCGCTATCGTCGCGCAGCAGGGCATTTTCCAGTTGCAGCGTTTCGGCGCCACGCCATACGCCGTCAATCTGATAGGCATTCTCGTGCTGCGCGAACTCGGCGTTCTCTTGACCTCTATCATGATCGCCGGCCGCTCGGGCTCGGCGATTACCGCCGAGATCGGCTCGATGAAAATGCGCGAAGAGATCGATGCGCTGAAAGTGATGGCGCTCGATCCGATCGAAGTGCTGATCGTGCCTCGCGTCTTCGCGCTATTGCTCGCCTTGCCGATCCTGACCTTTCTGGCCGATCTGGCGGCGCTGCTCGGCGGCCTTTGCGTATCATGGGCCTATGGCGGCATCAGCCCGGAGGTCTTTCTGGAGCGGCTGCAGAGTTCGATCGACTTCAGCATTTTCATGATCGGCATCACCAAAGCGCCGTTCATGGCGTTGGCGATCGCCCTTATCGCCTCTGTCGAGGGCTTTGCGGTGCAGGGCTCAGCCGAATCGCTCGGTCGTCATGTGACCAATTCCGTGGTGAAGGCGATTTTCATGGTCATAGTCGTCGACGGATTGTTTGCGATGTTCTTCGCGGCGGTCAGAAATTGAGGGCGCTCTGTTTGATCTCATGCCCGCAATGACCGGGGTGTCGACGCAGACCAATGCGGCGGGCGCGGCGCCGGCGCGGCGCGAAGCGGTCTTGCGCGTGCGCGGGCTGAAGGTTGGCTTCGGCGACAAGCTCGTCATGAACGGGCTCGATCTCGATGTCTACCGCGGCGAAGTGCTCGGTTTCGTCGGCGCCTCAGGCGCCGGCAAGTCCGTTCTGACCCGCACGATCCTCGGCCTCATCCCCAAGCGCGCGGGCACGATCGAGGTCTATGGACACGATCTTGATGGGTTGAGCCATGGCGAGCGCGACCAGATCGAGCAACGCTGGGGCGTGCTGTTCCAGCAAGGCGCGCTGTTTTCCAACCTGACCGTCAAACAGAACGTGCAGGCGCCGATGCGCGAGCATCTGGGCATCTCCCGGCGGCTGCGCGACGAATTGGCGATGCTAAAAATCGCCCTTGTCGGCCTGCCTCCCGACGCCGCCTCGAAATATCCTTCGGAATTGTCGGGCGGCATGGTTAAACGCGCGGCGCTTGCCAGGGCGCTGGCGCTCGATCCCGACATTCTTTTCCTCGATGAGCCGACCTCGGGCCTCGATCCAATCGGGGCGGGGGAATTCGACGACCTCATCGCAACATTGCAGAAGACTCTCGATCTCACGGTCTTCATGGTGACGCATGATCTCGACAGCCTTTATGCGATTTGCGACCGCGTCGCCGCGCTTGGCCAGGGCCGCGTGATCGCCGTCGGCCCGATAGAGGATCTGCTGCAGTCGGACGACCCTTGGCTCAAGGCTTATTTTCATGGAAAGAGAGGCGATGGCCGCAAATTGGCCCGGCTTGGCCCTAACGCTCCCGCCGCGCCTCAGTGAAACATGGCGCGCCGATGACGGGCGCAACTATTCGACGAACGAAATGTTTTGGTTATGACCTTTTGATCATCCCGATTATCGCGCATTAAAGAGAAGGCATGGAAACGAAAGCGAATTACGTCCTGATCGGCGCGTTCACCCTGGCGGTGATCGCGGGCGGATTCCTGTTCGTGCTGTGGTTCTCGGGCGCGTCCAAGACCGCGGAGCACAAGACCTATCGAGTCGTTTTCACCGGCTCGGTCTCCGGCCTGACCCGTGGCAGTTCGGTGCTGTTCAACGGGCTGAACGTCGGCGCGGTGAGTTCGATTGATTTCCTCGAGAAGGACCCGAGCAAGGTCGCCGCCGTGATCGACATCGCCGGACGCACGCCTGTTAAGACCGACACCAAGGCGCGCCTTGAATCGCAGGGCCTGACCGGCGTCGCGGCGATCGCGCTGACCGGCGGGGAAGAGACGGCGCCGGCGCTGGAGCCGGGCCCGGAAGGCGGCCCGCCAGTGATCAACGCCGATCGCTCGGATTTCCAGAACCTTCTCGAAAACGTGCAACGCCTGTCGGCGAAGGCCGACGGCGTGTTGGAAAAGGCGGACAAGCTGCTCGGCGACAACAGCCCTGCGATCAACGATACGCTGAAGAACGTCGACGCGTTTTCGAAGGCGCTCGCCAATAATTCTTCGGGTGTGAGCGCGGCCCTATCCGGCGTCGCCGATCTCGGTCAGAAAATCGGCCCGCTGGCGAACCGGCTGCAAGTCCTATCGGACGACGTGGATAAACTTGTCAAGGCGGTGGATGTCGACAAGGTGCATAGCGTCGTCAACAATATTGAAGCCTTTTCTGGCGCCCTGGCGAGCAATAAGAATCATATCGACAGTGTGTTGTCGGACACCGCCGCGCTGGCCAAAAAGCTCAACGAAACGGCGGGCCAGCTTGACGGGGCGCTGGGCGATGTCCGCAATCTGGCCAAATCGATCGACCCCGCCAAAATTTCCAGCGTCGTCGACCATCTCCAAACCCTAGTCGCGGCGGTGGAGCCCGACAAAATCCACGATATCGTCGGCAACGCTGACACTTTTGTCGCTGACGCCAGCACCTTCGCCGAGACGCTCGCGCATAATAAGGGCAATATCGACAGCTTCTTGTCGAGCGCCGCCACCGTCGCAAAAAATCTTACCGGAACGTCCGAAAAACTCGATGCGGCGTTGGGGGACTTCAGCAACTTGACCAAAGCCGTCGACGCCAAGAAGATCGGCGGCATCGTCGACAATGTCGGCAAGTTCACGCAGACGCTGGACGACAATCGCGGTAATGTCGATCGCACGTTGAAGGACGTTTCGGAGCTCGCGGCCAAGCTCGACAATTCCGCCGACCGGCTGGATGGGCTGATGGCGAGCGCCCAGAGCTTTCTCGGTTCGCCCGACACCAAAGGGGCGCTTGGCGAGGTCGGCGACGCCGCCCGTTCGGTTCGTCAGTTCGCCGACGATCTCAATCAGCGCACCAAGGAGCTTTCGGTCGGTCTCACCCATTTCACCGGTTCGGGCCTTCGCGAATATGAAGCGCTCGCCGTCGATGGGCGACGGACGCTTGGCGATCTCGATCGCGTCATCCGTTCGTTCGAGCGCAGTCCGAACCAGTTGATTTTTGGCTCCAAGCCGGCTTTGCCGGAATATCACGGCGGACAATAATGGCGATGCTTCGCGCCCGTTCACTGAAAATCGGTCTGATCCTGTCGGCCGGTCTCCTGATCGCCGCATGCGGCGGCTCGGCGCCGGAGACGTTCGATCTGTCGGCCGCTACGGTTCCGGAGGCCCATAGATTACGCGCGCAGGTCGCGATCCGCGAGCCGGTGACTTCGCTCGATCTCGATAGCCAGCGCATTCTCGTGCGCACCAGCCCCGAAACGGTCGCCTATCTCACCGGCGCGCAATGGGCAGACCGATTGCCGACGCTCATCCAGACCCGCCTGGTACAGACGTTTCAGAATGCCCATCTTCTGGACTCGGTCGGGCGCGCGGGCGCCGGCTTTTCCTCCAATTTCAGTTTGGAACTGGACGTCCGCGCCTTCGAACTCGACGCCAAGCGCGTCCAGGGCGTCGTCGATATCGCGGCCAAGATCGTCGACGATCGCGGCGGGCGGATCGTGGCGTCGCGCATTTTCAGGATGGAGGTCCCTTCGGCTGGAACCAGCGGGGTGCAAGCTTCGGTGGCGCTGAACACGGCATTGTCGGCCGTCATGACGCAAATCGTCGCTTTTACTGTGGCTCAGATGTAAGCGCGCCGGGCGCGTCGCGGCGCCCGGCGGGAGTCACCCCATCCGCCCTGATGCGTGGGCGAGCATCGTATAAACCTTGCCGGTGTCGGAGAGCAGATAGGCGCGCGCCTGCGAGCCATCGCGGTCATTCTGCCCGACTTTGGCGAGCAGGCGTTCGAACTCCTGCGTATAACGCTCGACCGTCTCGCGGAATTGCGCGTCGGCGCGGCACCGCCGACGGATTTCGTCGAAAGTTTGCTGACCCTGCGCGGTGTAAAGGCGGCGCGAGAAGGCGTCGTTGTCGCCGCGCCGCCAGCGATCCCACATTTCCGCCGCCGCATCCGCATCGATCAAACTGGCGATGCTGATGGCGATGGCGTCGAGCGCGTCAGCGGCCGGACGACCTTGGCCTGCGAGAGCGGACTCCGGCTGGTCGTCGCGCGAGGCGCGCGACAGCAGATCCGACAGCCAACCCGCCTGCGCCCGCTGCGGCGGATTCGTGTGTATCGGCGGCGTCGACTGCTGATTCTTAGCGGCGCGCGGCGCTTCCGCCACGCTGAGTTGCGATATCGGGCGCAGAAGCTCCGCCGGCGCCGGCAACTCGATCACGCGGGGCGGCTCGATCGCGCGCGGCGCCTCCATACGCTGCGGCGTCGGTTGCTGGGCCGGGGCTTGAGCCGCGGGAGGGGGCGGCGGCGGCGCCGTCGCTTCGGAGACGTCGAAGCCCGCGCCGGAATTCGACACGATGCCGGCCAGTTCGTTCAGCGCCTTGATCTGGTCGCTGATGACGCGGCGCATCGCGCCGGCCTGTTCGCTCGCCTCCTGGGGCAATTCCAGGACGCCGCGCCGCAATTCTTGCCTCGTGGCGTCGAGTTCGCGTTGGATTTCGCCGGCCATCGAACGAACTTCCGCGGCCGATTGCATGAAGCGCTCTGTCGTCTGATTCATGATTCCGGCAAGTTGCGCGTTGGCCTGGTCATAGGCCGCTTGCAACGCGATGGCCGTGCGTTCGCTTTCCTTGTCGGCATTGTCGCGGATCAGTTCAAACTGACTGCTGACCGTGGCGGATGCGCCGTTGGTCGTCATCATCAGCGCCGCATTGATCTCCTTGGCCCGCGCCTGCGCCTTGGTGAAGGAATCTTCGACCGTCGAGGCGAAGGAGCGCATCAGGCTTTCAAAGTCTGCGCTCTTGCGCGTGACTTCGCCGATCAAAGTCTGCAGGCTTTCGCGCCGTCGATCCAGCGCCGAATCGACAGCCTCCTGGGTTGAGGACAGATCGTGAGCGGCGCCGGCGAGCATATTGGTGTGCTCGGCGAGACGATCAACGAGCACGCTCGCCTCAGCCTGCGTCGTGGACGACGTCCGGTTGAGCCCCGCAACCTGCGAAGAAATAGCGCCAAGCGCGCGTTGGAACTCGCCGACCCTTTCGGCAAGTCCGGTTTGGATCGCATCAAGATCGGAGCTCGCGGAACCGACCATCCGCTCAAGGGTCGTGCTGGTCTCGCCCAAGCGGTCGAGCACGAGGCTCAGCTCGCTGCGCAGCCGCTCGCCGGTGCTACTCAGCGCATTGACGGAGCCTCCGGCGCTGCGCTCAAGGGCTTCGCGCAGCAGAGCGCCTGATTCCTCTACCTCGACGCGCAGCCGGTCCCTCAGGCCCGAAACAGCGTCCGTCGAACTTTCGGTCGCTTCCTGCGCGGCGGCGCGCAATGCCGCGGCGGTCGTCTCGACTTCGGCGCGCAGATGGTCTCTCAGACCTGAGACGGCGTCCGTTGAACTGGCGGTCGCTTCCTGCGCGGCGGCGCGTAGCGCCGCAGCGGTTGTTTCGACTTCGGCGCTGAGTTGGCTCGTCAGCGCGCCAAGCGAGCGCACGGAACCGGCCGCTCCGGCGTTGATGGAAGCCAGAAGGTCTTCGCTCCGCCGCGCCATCAGGCTCATCAGACTTGTCGTCTGCTTGTCGAAGGCCTGCGCCGCGCTCTCGCCGACCCCGGCGATCTTCGCTGAAATCTGATCCCCGCGCGCGCCGAGCTGCGCCACGAATTCGGCGCCCTTGCCCTCGATGAGCGTGCGGATTTCGTCAATACGGCCCGACAGGCTTTGATTGAGGCCGCCGCTGCTATCCTCGATCGTTTGACGAATAGCGGCGCCGCTCTTATCCAAATTCGTTGAGAATATATCGAGCGGGACAAGAATCTGTTGTTGCAGCCGCGTGACGCCGTCACTCAGCGCGCTGGTCATTTCGTTGAGATTGCCGCCGAGCGTGCCATTGATTTCGCGCGCCAGACTGGACAATGCGTCGGTCAGCGCGAGGGCGCGCGTTCGCAATGTCTCGTCGATTTCGGCAGATTTGGCGTCGAGCCCGCTGGCGATATCGCGCCCGCCTTCGCTCATGACCTTGGCGACTTCCACAGTGCGTTTGGCGAGCGCTTCGCTCATGTTGCGCCCGCGCGCCTCGAGGCCCGCATCGATTCGTTCGAGGAGTTGTTCCAAAGACGCAGTGACCTCGCGCAGCCTGGCGCTGGAACGTTCGTCGACCGTTCGTAGATTGGCGTCAAACAACGCCGCGGTTTCCGTATTGCGCCGCGCCAACCGTTCTTCAAGTTCGGGACCGCGGGTGACGATGGTGTTTTCGATCGACGCCAGCATTCCGTCGAGATGGCCGGCGAGAGCTGAAGATTTGGCGTCGATGCGCGCGGTCATTTCATCAGAACGCCGACCGATCGTCGATTCGAAGGCGTTCAATCCTTCATCCATCGAACGTTCGACGCGCTGCGAATGGGACGCCAGCGCGACATCGACGGCGGCGTGGTGAGCGACCGAAGCGGTTTCGAATTCGGCCAGACGCGCGCCCGTGGTCTTTTCGAAACGCTCCTTATGGTCGGCAAGGCGATTGTCGATTTCAGCATGGCGGCTCGCCATGATGTTATCGATCGCGCCAACCTGTTGGTCGATATGAGCGCCAAGGCGCTCGGCGTAGGCGCCGATGCGCTCCACGGCGCTTTCGCCGCCTTCGCCAACCAGGCGCTCAAAGGTTTCGAGCTGCGAACCGAGCTGCGCGGTCTGGACGCCGAGTGTCGAGACGAGGGCGCCGCCACGCGTCGCGAACGTCTCCTCGAACGTATTGAGCCGGGATGACAGCGTATCGTTGATGCTGTCGCTGTGAATGGCGATCGCAGCCACAGCCTCGCCCGCGATCGTCGCAAATCGCTCGTTCATCTGGGCGGCCTGTTCGCTCATCCGTTCGACCGAGTCAGTCGCCGTCGCGCTCAGGCGCTCGTGCATGGCCGCGCTTTGCCCCGCGATCGTATCGGCTGTCCGCTGCGACGTCTCGTCGAACCGGGCGGCAAGTTCCGCCGAATGATTTTCGAGTTGGCTGCGGACCTGACTTTGGTGGGCTTCGAACTGATCGGCCAGAGCGGCGGTCGCGGTTTCGAACAGATTGCGCGCGTCTTGCGTGCGTTCGCTCAAATGCGAGGCGAGGCGGTCGTGGGAAGCGGCGAGACTTTCGTCGAGGGCGCGTCCTTGAACGACAACTGTCTCGTGCATGCGTTCGCTGGTGTCCTGGAGACGCGAGACGAGGCTGTCGCCATGGGTAAGGACGGTCTCATGCAAACGGGCGCTGCTGGCGTCAATGCGGTCGGCAAGGTCGCCGCTGCGCGATGCGAACTCGCTCGCCAGCGCGTCGGTGCTCTGGGCGAGACGACCCAAAACGCTATCGCCATGCGTGAGGATCGCCTCTGAAGCGCGGGCGCTGGTAGCGTCGATAAGGCTGACAAGCGCGTCGCTTCGCGCTCCGAACTCATTAGCCGTCGCTTCGCTGGCCTGGGCGAGCCGCGTAATGACGCCTTCGCCATGCGTGAGGATCGCCTCTGAAGCGCGCGCCCCACTGGAATTCATCAGGTTGACGAGCGCCTCGTTGCGCGAGCCGAACTCGTTCGCCACAGACTCGCTAGTTTGCGTAAGGCGCGCGATCACTCCTTCGCCATGAGCGAGAATCGCATCGGAAGCGCGCGCCCCGCTGGAATCCATCAGGTTGACGAGCGCTTGATTGCGCGAACCAAACTCGTTTGCTACCGCCTCGCTGGCCTGCGCAAGGCGCGCAATGACCCCTTCGCCATGCGCGAGGATCGCCTCAGAGGCGCGCGCGCTGCTGGAATCCAACAAATTGACGAGCCCCTCGTTTCGCGATCCGAACTCGTTCGCCACCGCCTCGCCGGCCAGCGCGAGCCGCGCAATGATGCCTTCGCCATGAGCGAGGATGGCGGCGGAAGCCCGAGTGCTGCCGGAATCCAAAAGATTGACGAGCTCTTCGTTACGCGCCCCAAAGTCGTGCGCCGCCGCCTCGCCCGCCTGCGCCAGTCGCGCGACAATCCCTTCGCCATGAGCAAGGATCGCTTCGGAGGCGCGTGCGCCGGTCTGGTCGATGCGGTTGACGAGGTCCTCGCCGCGGGCGCCGAAATCGGCAGCGAACGCCTCTCCGCTGATCTTCAGGCGTTCGTCGATCTGGGCGATGCGGTCGAGCAGCGTATTGGCGCTCTCGTTGCTCGTTTCGACAAGGCGCTGGGTTACATCCGAACCGAGAGCGTCCAGCGTCTCGCGCATCTGCGCGCCTTGCTCGGCGATGCGCCCGACCGTCTCGGCGCCGGCGCGGTCAAGCGTTGTCGCAATGTCTTCCGACGTTGCGTTGAGCGACGACACGATGTTGCGGCCGGAATTGGAGAGGCGCTCGTTAAGCCGGTCAGAAATGGCGTCGAGGTCGGCGGCGACTCCCTGATGCGCGCCGGCGATTGCGGCGCGGACGCGTCCGCCATTGGCGACGATCGCTTCGCGTTGATCGGCCATTTCGGCGATCAGCGATCGGATGCGCCGTTCATTATCCGAATAAGAACGCTCCATCGTCGACACTTCGGAGCGAACGAGGGTTTCGAGCTCCGAGGCGCGCGCCAACGCCCTCTCGATGCCGTCGCCCATTGAGGCGACTTCGCGGCGGATCGCCTGCGAAAGCGTAACGACCTGATCGGTCGCCAGCGTCTCAGGTTCGGCCAGTCGCATAGCGACCTGGGTCATCGAGCGGGCCGAAGCGCGCAATTCCTGCGCCCGCCGCGCCATAATTGCGAGCGCGAACAGGAATAAAGCCGGACCGATCGCCGAGAGGCCGGCGAGCCCGATTTCCGGTCGCAGCCAGAAATCGCGCCCGGTAAGAGCGCCCGATTCCGCGGCGCTGTAATGAGCGGCGAAATAAAGGCCGCACAACGTCAGCCACACGAATGAAGCGACAAGAGCAATAATGAATGGCGCACGGCTCGGCGCCCTCGTCTGCATCGCCTGGAGAATCTGCCCTACCGAAGGGCGGTCATCATTCGCCGGCGAGCCGGCCGGCGCCAGAATCGGCTTGGCTTCGGCCGCTTCGGCCGCGCCGGGCGGCACCGCAGGCTTGAGGGTCGGGGTCGGCTGGGCGGCGGCGCGCGCCGGCGCCGGCTTTTCAGCGGCGGCCGGTGGAGGAGAAGGCTTCTGCTCGAACGAGGCAGCCGGCAGCGGCAGAGTTTTGCCGGGCGGCGATTGGGCCGCATCGACGGGCGCCTCCTCGTGCGACAGGTTTAAGGCATCTTCGATCGCCGACATAGCTGCCGCGAGCGGATCCTGAGCCTTATTCTGTTGTGCCATTGTGTCCGCCTCACCATATTAAGCCCGACGGGCCGCCTGACGCGCCGCCGACAAGCCGCCGATCCCTCCAGGGCCTCCGAGGGGTCGGCGACGACCTATTAACCAACCTCATCCTACAGGTCGCGCAGCGAGATTGAAACATATGAGGATTCTCATCCTCAAAACGTCGTTAACGGTTCAGTTACCCTAAACGACGACCATCAGACCCCATGGGCGCTCCATAAAGACTTCGTTTGCCCAACGCACGGGAAAATGACGTTTCGACGACATTCAAGAAAGCCGTCCCATGAGCGCGATCGCTGCAAGCCCTTCCAAATCAAGAGAATATCCGGCCGACGAGCAAGGATTTACCGGAGGCGGCGAGGCGTTCGGCGGGCAGGGGCAAGAGCATGAGCCGGTCATCGATCTCGTGCATCTCTCCCGTCAGACGCTCAGCGACCAGGCCCTTGAGGTGGAGCTTCTCGACTTATTCGACCGCCAATCGGCGCGAATCGTCGCCCAATTGCGCGAAGCGGGCGGCGGCGACGACAAGGTCCGCGGCGATCTCGCCCATATGCTGAGGGGCTCGGCGCTCGCCGTCGGCGCCGGCCGGGTGGCCCGGCTGGCGCAAATCTATGAGGCGCGCTGCGCGACGACGGCGTGCGGGTCCGCCGCGTCCGGGGCGCTGGAAGCGCTTGCCGCCGCGGTGGCTGAGGCCAGGGCGACGATCGCTCAACTCATCGGCCAATAGCGGCGCCTGCCGATCCGAGGGCGGAACCGACGCCGGCGTCGGGCGCGCCGTGCGGCGGGAATAGGCAAAGTTCGGTGTGATTTTCAGCCTTTCGCTGCGCCGCGCGAGCCTTTATGAAGGCGCGCCCGGATGTTTCTCGCTCGCCGCGCCGGCGGTCGATCTGCCGCAAGACAGGAAGAAGTTCGCTCCATGATCCACATCACCTATACGGATTCGCAAGGGACCTCGAGAACGGTCGAAGCGCAGGAAGGATCGACGGTGATGGAGACGGCGCTGCGCAACAGTATTCCCGGCATTGATGCGGAATGCGGCGGCGCCTGCGCCTGCGCCACCTGTCATGTCTATGTCGCGGACGAGTGGAGCGAAATCGTCGGCAAACCGTCGCAAATGGAAGAGGATATGCTCGATTTCGCCTTTGAAGTGCGCCCCACCTCGCGCCTGTCCTGCCAGATCAAAGTGTCGCCGGCGCTGGACGGCCTCAAGGTGACCACTCCCGGCAAGCAGGGTTGAGCCATGAGCGAGACCATAAAGACCGATGTCGTTATTGTCGGCGCGGGTCCGATTGGCCTGTTCGCCGTGTTCGAGCTCGGCCTGCTCGACATCAAGGCTCATCTGATCGACATCCTGCCGAAAACCGGCGGCCAATGCGCGGAACTCTATCCAGAAAAGCCGATCTATGACATTCCGGGCTTTCCAGTGGTCACTGGACTGGGGCTGGTCGAAAACCTGACCCTGCAGATCCAGCCGTTCCACCCGACGTTCCACCTGAATGAAATGGTCGAGAGCCTGGAAGTGTTGGGAACGCCTGAACATCCCGCCTTCCGGATCAAGACCGACGGTGACAAGATCTTTGAAGCCAAGGTCGTCATCATCGCCGCCGGCGGCGGTTCGTTCCAGCCCAAAAAGCCGCCGATCGCCGGCATCGACGATTTCGAGGGCAAAAGCGTTTTCTACGCCGTGCGCAGAATCGAGCATTTCCGCGGCAAGCGCGTGCTGATCGTCGGCGGCGGCGATTCGGCGCTGGATTGGGTGCTCAACCTGCATCCGGTCGCCGAGCGGATCACGCTGATGCACCGGCGCGACGCGTTCCGCGCCGCGCCCCACTCGGTCAATGCGATGCGCGAACTGGTCGCGGAAAAGAAGATGGATTTCGTGCTCGGGCAGGCGACCGCGCTGAAAGGCGAGGGCGGCCAGTTGCAGGCTGCGACCGTGCGCGGCGAGGACGGCGCCGTTTTCGACATCGCCTGCGACGCGCTGCTGCCGTTCTTCGGCCTGACGATGAAGCTCGGGCCGATCGCCGAATGGGGCCTCAACCTCCACGAAAACCTGGTGCCGGTCGATACCGAGAAATTCGAGACCAACGTGCCGGGAATCTTCGCGATCGGCGACATCAACGCCTATCCCGGCAAGTTGAAGCTGATCCTGTCGGGCTTCCACGAGGCGGCCCTCGCCGCCCAGAAGGCGTTCCGCTACGTTTATCCCGACAAGAAACTGCTGTTTCAATATACGACGTCGTCAACCAGCCTGCAGAAGAAGCTCGGCGTGAATTGAGGCGCCGGCTTCTCCCCTTCTCCCGCGAAGTGGGAGCGTGACGGATGAGGGCGGTCGCCCTGGATGCGACCGAGCGCGCCGGCCTTTTTCGCGCCATCACGCCGACAGGCCCTCATCCAAGGGCGATTGCGAAGCATTCGTCGGCGACCCGACTTCGTCGGGCCACCTTCTCTCACTTTGCGGGAGAAGGGATTTGCGCCGCTTCCATTTTCGCCGATTCATGCTGTAGAAGAAAAGTAAGATTCAAGGCGAGGGTTCATGAGCGGCGTCAACGAGATCAGATCGAGCTTCACCGGCTTTTTCAACAAGCACAGCCACGAGATCGTGCCGTCGAGTTCGCTCGTCCCGCGCAACGATCCGACGCTGATGTTCACCAACGCCGGCATGGTGCAGTTCAAGAACGTCTTCACCGGCGTCGAGAAGCGCCCCTATCGGCGCGCGACGACCTCGCAGAAATGCGTGCGGGCGGGCGGCAAGCACAACGACCTCGACAATGTCGGCTATACCGCGCGCCACCACACGTTCTTCGAAATGCTCGGCAATTTTTCGTTCGGCGATTATTTCAAACCCTTGGCGATCGAACTTGCCTGGAACCTGATTACCAAAGAATTCGGCCTGTCCAGGGACCGCCTGACGGTGACGGTCTACTACGACGACGACGAGGCTTTCGATTTGTGGAAGCGCGTCGCCGGCCTGCCGGAATCACGAATTATCCGTATCGCCACTTCCGATAATTTCTGGGCGATGGGCGACACCGGGCCGTGCGGGCCCTGTTCGGAAATCTTCTACGATCACGGCGATCATATTCCGGGCGGGCCGCCCGGTTCGGCCGACGCCGACGGCGATCGTTTCATCGAAATCTGGAATCTCGTGTTCATGCAATACGAGACGCTGCCGGGCGGCGAGCGCATCAATCTGCCGCGCCCGTCGATCGACACCGGCATGGGCCTCGAGCGCATCGCCGCAGTGATGCAGGGCGTGCACGACAATTATGACATCGACCTGATGCGCGCGCTGATCCGCGCCAGCGCCGACGCCTCAGGCGTCGACGCCGACGGCCCGCACAAGATTTCGCACCGCGTAATCGCCGACCATTTGCGCGCTTCCTCTTTCCTCGTCGCTGACGGCGTGCTGCCGTCCAATGAGGGGCGCGGCTATGTCCTGCGCCGCATCATGCGCCGCGCCATGCGCCACGCCCAGCTCATTGGCGCACGCGATCCGTTGATGTGGCGCCTCGTTCCGGCGCTGGTGCGCGAAATGGGCCAGGCCTATCCCGAGCTCGTGCGCGCGGAAGGCCTGATCGCCGAGACGTTGAAGCTCGAAGAGACGCGGTTTCGCGCGACACTGGCGCGGGGGCTCGCTATTCTCGAGGACGAGACGCGCCATCTCGGCGAAGGCGCTAAACTGCCCGGCGAAGTCGCGTTCAAACTCTATGACACGTTCGGCTTTCCGCTCGATCTGACGCAGGACGCCTTGCGCGCGCGCGGCCTCGGCGTCGACACCGACGGCTTCGCCTCGGCGATGGAGCGCCAGCGGGCTGAGGCGCGAAAGGCTTGGTCCGGCTCAGGCGAGGCGGCGACCGAGACGATCTGGTTCGGCCTCAAGGAGCGCCTCGGCGCGACCGAATTCCTTGGCTACGAGACAGAGACGGCGGAAGGCATCGCGCTCGCCATTCTCAAGGACGGCGCCGAAGTCGAAGGGCTGAACGCCGGTGAAAAGGGCGCGCTGATCCTCAACCAGACGCCTTTCTACGGCGAGTCCGGCGGCCAGGTTGGCGATACCGGGACGATCGTCGGCGCCGGGCTCCGCGCCAAAGTCGTCGACACCCGAAAGAAGCTCGGCGACCTCTTCGTTCATGACGTCATCGTCGAAGAAGGCGTGTTGAAAAAGGGCATGGCGCTGGAGCTTGCCGTCGATCATGCGCGCCGTCTCGCCATTCGCGCCAATCATTCAGCGACGCATTTGCTGCACGAGGCCTTGCGCATAGTCCTCGGCGATCACGTTGCGCAGAAGGGCTCGCTGGTTTCTCCCGACCGGCTGCGTTTCGACATCGCGCATCCAAAGCCCGTGACGGCGGCCGAGCTTTCGCAGGTCGAGGACATCGCCAACAGCGTCATCCTGCAGAACGAGCCGGTGATCACACGCCTGATGGGAGTCGACGAAGCGCGCGCCTCTGGCGCCCGCGCTCTGTTCGGCGAGAAATATGGCGATGAAGTGCGCGTGGTGTCGATGGGGACGATCGAGGGCGGCGACAATGGTTCGCGCCCCTATTCGGTCGAACTATGCGGCGGCACCCATGTCGCGCGCACCGGCGACATCGGGCTCGTCTCGATCACCGGCGAGAGCGCGGTTGCAGCCGGCGTGCGCCGCATTGAGGCGCGCACGCGCGACGTGGCGCGCAAAGGGCTCAACGAGGAAGCGCATGCGCTTGCAAAAATCGCCGCAGATTTGCGCGCGCCGGTCTCGGAAGCCGGCGAACGCCTCGCCGCGCTGATCGAGGAGCGCGGCAAGCTTCAGCGCGAGTTGAGCGAAGCCCGCCGCAAACTTGCGATGGGCGGCGGCGGGGCTGCGAGCGGGGCGGCCGTGCGTGAGGTCGACGGCGTCAAGCTCTACGCGCGCGCCGTCAGCGGCGTCGAGATGAAGGATTTGAAATCCATGGCCGACGAGGCCAAGCAGAGCATCGGCTCGGGAATTGTCGCCATCGTCGCGCTCAGCGAAGACGGCAAGGCGAGCGTCGTCGTCGCGGTGACCCCCGATCTCGTTGCGCGCCACAGCGCGGTCGATCTCGTGCGCATCGCCTCGGCGACGCTTGGCGGCAAGGGCGGCGGCGGCCGACCGGATATGGCGCAGGCGGGCGGCCCCGACGGCGCCAAGGCTGAAGCCGCGCTGGCGGCGATCGAAGAGGCGCTGCGCGCCGAAGCGGCTTGAACGGTAGCCGGGCATGAGCGTTGCGAGCGCCGTCAATATTGCCGACCTCAGGTTGGCGGCCAAGCGTCGTCTGCCGCGCGTATTGTTTGACTGGATCGACGGCGGGGCCGGCGACGAGACGGCGCTCGAGCAGAGTGTGGCGCAATTCTCCGCCGCGCGCCTGATGCCGCGCTATCTCGTCGACATTTCCCGGCGCAGCGTGGCCAAAAGTCTGTTCGGTCGCGATTATGCCCTGCCGTTCGGCGTCGCGCCGATGGGCAATGCCGGCCTGTTCCGACCCGGCGCCGATATTGCGATGGCGCAGGCGGCCAAGGCGGCCGGCGCGCCCTTCATCCTGTCTGGCGCGACCAACGCGACGATCGAGGAGGCCGCCGCCGCCGCACCTGGCGCCGTCTGGGTGCAGATCTATCCGGCGCGCGACGCCGAGATCACGCGCGATTTCATTGCGAGAGCCGCCGCAGCCGGTGTCGAGACGCTGGTCGTCACCGTCGATCTGCCGATCGCGGCCAAGCGCGAGCGCGACATTCGCAACGGTTTTGGGCTGCCGCTACGGCTCGATGCGGAAAAGATCCTCGACGCCGCGCTGCATCCCGGCTGGACGCTCGACTGGCTGCGCCAGGGCGGCATGCCGAAAATGGGCGCCTGGGCCGCTTATGCGGGCAAGGACGCAACCGGCGGGGAGGTCGCCGCCTTCATGACCTCGCAGTTTTATCCCGTCCACACCTGGGCCGATCTCGACGTCTATCGCGCTCTGTGGAAAGGCAAGCTCGTCATCAAGGGCGTGCAGCATCCTGACGACGCGGGGCGGGCGATGGCGGCGGGCTGCGACGGGATCATCGTCTCCAACCATGGCGGGCGCCAGTTCGACCGTGCGCCGACGCCGCTCGCGACCTTGCCGGCGATCAAGGCGGCGGTGGAGGGCAAGATCGCGGTGATGCTCGACGGCGGCGTCAGGCGCGGCGCCGATATCGTCGTGGCGCTGGCGAGCGGCGCCGATTTCGTCTTCTCCGGCCGCGCAATTCTTTACGGCGTGGCGGCCGGCGGCCTTGCCGGCGCCAGCCGCTCATTCGACATTTTGCGCGACGAACTCGACCGTACGATGGGGCAGATCGGCCGCGTGCGGATCGACGAACTGGATCGGACGGCGTTGACGTTGTGATCCCTTCTCCCGCCGCAAGCGCTATTCGATTCACACATTTCCGCGGGCCAGTTTCGCGCCATATTTGATGGCGTGAAATTCCTGCAGCCCGCGATTGAGGACGCGTGGTCCTGGTTTGCCGTAGTATCCGGTCCAGGCGCCGAGGCGGGCGATGACCCATGTGGCGAAGGCCATTGTTCCTTTTGGGTGCGGGTTGGTTTGGCGTTTTGTCGGATTGGGTCCCTCGTAATCGGCGCAGATGGCCTCGATCAGGGTCTGATCGCCTTGATCGAAGGCGTCGATCAGACTTTGGCCATGGGGATTGTCGCGAGCGCGGACCAACTGCGTCACGGTGACGGCGGCGATGGCGGCAAGAGCGAGGAACTTCATCAACGCGTCCGGATCGCCAATTTCAGCCGCCTCGACCTGGAAGCCCGCCGATTTGAGGGTGCGGAAAAACTCCTCGATGATCCAGCGCTTGCGGTAAAAGTCCAGCATCAAGCGAGCCTGGCCGATGTTTTCGACCGCATGGGTGGTCAGCAATCGCCAGTGGATCGACGCCACGCCGTCGGGCGGTGCGACCTCGACGATATCGACCAGATGAAGGCGGATCGTCTTTGGCAGCGTCTTGGCGTCGGCGGCGGGCATGCCGCTGCCGGGCCGACAGATTGTCACTGCGCCAAAGCGCAGGGCGAGAGTGGCCTTGCGCGGCGCCCGCCCGGGCGAGGCTGGAATAGCGACGACGAACCGTTCCCCTTCCGGCAAGCTGTTGGCGTAATCGAACAACAGATCGCCCTCTTCGAGCCGCCGGTTATGATTGGCGCGCACGAGCAGATCGACATTGTCCGGCTTGCGCGCGAAATCCTCATAAATGTCGCTCTCCCGGTCGGACACGACGGTAATCCGCCTCGCCCGCGCCAGAACTTCGCCAGCCCGCCGCGCCCCGTCCAGCCAGCGCCGCGATTCCTTGTCGCTCTTGGAGCGGTCGGCGCGCGGGCCAACCTTGCCTTTGTCGCGGTTGCGCACACTTATGTCGGCAAGCCCCAGAACTTCGCCCGAGCGTGCATCGACCGTCAGCACCGGATGCAGCAGCACACCGCCCAGATTGCCGCCCTTGCCGACAGGCCCAAAGCCCTTGGCGCGAACCTTGGCGCCCCCCAGGACGATCTCGCTGGTGTCCTGGATCGCCAGAACGTCGCGCCCCGCCGCCCGATATCCAGTGCGCTCGGCCGCCGCCGCGCTCAACCCCGCAACCGTCACGGCCTCATTGCGCAGAAAGCGCCCGAAACCAACCTCGGCGCACCGCCGGCCGCCGGCAATCTCGCGCACGCACGAACCAGGGCGCGCGACAAGCGAGGCGTGACACAAGGCCCCCTTTTTTCGAGCCGCTCGTCCCCAAATCCCCCAACCCCATATCGCTCCACATCGACCGCGCTCAAATCCATCATCGGCTCCAGAATCTGCCCCTGCAGCGAATCGGAGTTCGTCAAAAAACTCAAGGAAAAGATGTGTGCATCGAATAGCCCGCGTAGCGGGGAGAAGGTGTCATGCGGAGCATGACGGATGAGGGGCAGCGCGACTTCTCTGAGCTCACGCGACATCTAGTCAAAACGTCGCCGCGACAATCCCCCCAACCTCCTTATGCACCGCATTGAGCGCATCAGCCGATCCTGACGAACCGGTATAGTAACTCGCGGCAAGAAGCGGCGCGCGATCCGGCGGCCGGATGATCGCGATCACATTGGCCGTGCCGTTATCGCCGGTGCCGGTCTTGTCGCCGACGCGCCAGGACGGCGGCAGGCCGGCGCGGATTCTCTTATCGCCGACCCTGTCGCCGATCAGCCAAGTCTCAAGCTGCCGGCGCGAGCCTGGAGAAAGCCTGTCGCCGAGCAGCACCGCGCGCATGTCGCCGACCATCGCCGCCGGCGTCGTCGTATCCCTTTCGTCGCCCGCAATGGCGGTGTTGAGCGTCGGCTCGTTCCGATCGAGACGCGTCAATTCATCGCCAAGCGCGCGCACGTAGCGCGTGAACGCCGGCGGCCCGCCGATCACCTGGAGCAGCAGGTTCGCCGCCGTATTGTCGCTCCAGTCGATCGCCGCCGCGCAAAGATCGCCGAGGCTCATCGCGCCCTCCCCGGCATGCGCTTTCGTGACGGGTGCATATTCCAGCAGATCCGCGGTTCCATAGGGGATCTTGCGGTCGAGCCGTTCGCTGCCGGCGTCGACCAGTGCGAGCACCGCGGCGGCGGTCAGAAGCTTGAACGTGCTGCACATCGGGAAACGTTCGTCGCTGCGATGTGCGATGGAAAGGCCGCTCGCCGTATCGAGAACGAAGACGCCGAGCCGGCCGCCCGCGCGCGCCTCCAGCGCGGCGATCCGCTCGCTCGCGGATTTCACGCTATCGGCGGAGACGAAATCGGCGGCGCCGGCGGGCAGCGGCGAAAGAAGGGCGGCGAGGCCGGCGAGGAAGGCGCGGCGATGGGTGAGGATCGGCATTGAAGACTTTCAGCAGAGTTCAGGCACATGGGAAAGGAAGGGGGGAGACCGTTCCGAAATGTTTGCGCCGCCCCTCATCCGTCATGCTTCGCATGACACCTTCGCGCCGCGTAGCGGGGAGAAGCCGGACGGATGAGGGGCGGCGCGACATTGCAAGTAGAACCGTCACGGCGCCTCAGCGACCGGTCCCGGCTCGGTTGGCGGAACCGGCGGCGCGTGCAGGAGCCGCGAGACGCTGGCGATCGCCGCGCCGGCGGCGAACAAAGCCGCGACGCCGAGCGCGACGGGTTCAGCGCTCGTCGCGAAGCGAAACGAAATCGCCGCCAGCGTCGCGCCGATCGTCTGGCCGGTCAGCCGGGCGGTGGCGAGCATGCCGCCCGCCGCGCCGCTGCGGTCCATCGGCGCGGAAGACAGCATGGTGCGATTGTTCGGCGACTGGAAGAAGCCGAAGCCGAGGCCGCAGACCGCCATCCGCCAGGCGATCGAAAGCGAGGAGGCGTCGGCGGGAAGGATCGCCAGCGACGCCAGCCCGGCCGCCAGAACGGCGAGCCCGGCGCCGCCGAGGATCGCGGCGGGAAAGCGATCGGCTGCACGACCGGCGATTGTCGCGGCGATGCCGGCCGCGAGCGGCCATGGCGTCATCAACAGGCCGGTGTCGACCTGGCTGCGATGCAGCACGCCCTGGAGATAGAAGGGCAAGGAAACGAAAGCGAGCATCTGCGCCGTGAAGGAGGCGATCGAAGTCACCACCGTCAGCGCGAACAGCCTGTTCCTGAGCAGGTCGATCGGCACCAGCGGCCTCACCTGCGAACGCGATCGCCAGATCAGCGTCAGCCCGGTGACAATTGCAGCGGCAAGTTCGGCGGCGCCGATCCGCGCATCGCCGCCGCGCGTCAATACGTCGATCCCAATGAATCCGAAACCAAATGTCGCGACATTCAGCAATGTGCTCGGCAGATCGAGCCTACCCGAAGTCGGGCTGCCGGGCAGCGTTACGCGCCCGACCAGGAACGCAAAGACGCCGATCGGAATATTGACGGCGAACAGCCATTGCCATGGCCCAAGCGCGAGGATCGCGGAAGCGACGGTCGGGCCGAACGCCGCTGCGGCCGAGACGACCAGCGCGTTCATGCCGACGCCGCGCCCAAGCAATCGTTGCGGATAGGAAAAGCGCAGCAGCGCGCCATTGACGCTCATGATGCCGGCCGAGCCCAATCCCTGCACGACGCGCGCGAGGATCAGCGCGGGGAGGCTCTGGGCGAGCGCGCAGCCGAGCGAGGCGATGGTGAACAGGATCACGCCCGCCAGGAACACCCGGCGATAGCCGACCATTTCGCCGAGCGCGGCGAGCGGCAGCAAAGACACGACCACGGCGAGCTGAAAGCCGTTGACCACCCATATCGTCTGATCCGGCGCGGCGGAAAGCTCGCGCGCAATCGTCGGCAGCGCAACATTGGCGATGGCGCCGTCGAGAACGGCCATCACCAGCGCGATCCAGATGGCGAGAGCCGACCAGTAACGCTGCGGAACCGGCAGACCATCAAAGTCGGCCATCAATCCTAATCCTTCATACTCGCGACGACGGCCTAACGCGGATCGGTCGCCTTTGGAACCATTATGGCGCGTGGGGCGCTACACAAAACATTGATTCGCGCTCCGCTCGCGATGGACGCTTGAGTAGCGCGCCTGTTCGTTCTTCACGGAGCCGCCATGTTCGATTCCGACCATCTGAACTCCCTGCGGCCGCCCGTCGCGCCGCTCAATCGCCGCGTTCTCGTCAAGGCGAGCCTCACCATCGGCTTTTGCGCCGCCGTCACGCCCGTCCTGGCGCAAGTGGTGACGACATCAGCCGACGGGCTTGTCGCCGGCGAAGTGAAGGTCCCCGCCGGCGACGCCGATATCCCGGCCTATCGCGCGATGCCCGATCATGGCGGTCCCTTCCCGAGCGTGCTGGTCATCCACGAAATTTTCGGCGTCCATGAATATATCAAGGACGTCTGCCGGCGCTGGGCGAAGCTCGGCTATTACGCGATCGCGCCCGACCTTTATGCGCGCGTCGGCGACGCTTCGAGCGAAACCGACATCAAGAAGATCATGGCCGACATCGTCTCGAAGATACCCGACGCGCAAGTGCTGAGCGACCTCGACGCGGCGCTCGCCTTCGCCAGGGCCAGCGGTTCGGCGGATGTCTCGCGCGCCGCCGTCACCGGCTTTTGCTGGGGCGGCCGCGAGAGCTGGCTCTATGCCGCGCATAATCCTTCCCTCAAGGCGGCGATCGCCTGGTATGGGCCGCTTGGCGGCGCGCCAGGCGCGCTGAAGCCGAAGAACCCGCCCGACATCGTCGGCGATCTCAAGGTTCCGGTGCTCGGCCTCTATGGCGGCAAGGATGCCGGCATCACCGCGCCGCAGATCGCGGCGATGCGCGAAAAGCTCGCCGCCGCCGGCGGCGCTTCGAAAATCATCGTCTATGACGATACCGGTCACGCCTTCCACGCCGATTATCGTCCAAGCTACAACAAGGCGGACGCCGAAGCCTCGTGGAAGGAAGCGACAGGCTGGCTGAAAGACCACGGCGTCTAGAGAGGACGCCGCGGCGCTCAGCTCTCCTCGATCGACTTGGCGGCGGCGTCGATCGCCGCGGCGATCACGCGGATTTGATCGTCGTTGAAAGGCCGACCGCGCAGGCGCAGACGAAGCGCCGTGCCGAGATTCTCCATCGCGCGCATCACCGAGAGCGGCGGCCCGCGACGCGAGGCGCTGGCCTCCGATACCCGCGCGAGAATGGAATCGACGAGGGTGCGGTTCGCTTCGAGATAGGCGAGGCCTTCGGCCGAAAGCGTATAGAGCCGACGCCCGCTATGTTCGTTGGTGACGGTGGCGTGGCCGACTTCCTCGAGCAGCGTCAAGGTCGGATAGACGACGCCGGGGCTCGGGCTGTAGCCGCCGCCGACGCGCTCTTCGAGATCCTTGATGATCTCGTAGCCGTAGCGCGGCTTGTCCTTGAGCAGCGCCATAATGACCAGGCGAAGGTCGCCATGTTCGAAGACGCGCTCGCTGTCGCGTCCGCGAAAGCCGCGGCCGCGGTGATGGCCTTCAAAGCCGCCGTGGCGGCCATGTCCGAAGCCGTCGCGCATCGCGTGGCCCGGTTCGTGTCGGTGGAAATGTCTGAAAAACAATGTTCTCTCTCCTGAGTTGAATGACATATTACGATATGTCGTGACTTAAGATATATCTTGATAGGCTCTTGTCAAGAGGCGCCGCGGCGTGAGGGAGGAAGTCGTGCTTGGAGATGACCCGTGGGAGCCACGCCGACGAATCGCCGTCAAGCGGCTGCGCCGCTCCTCCGCTTCGCTGCGGCCCCTTCGGGGTGACTGCGCCCCATCGGCGCGGCAAAGAGGCTTCCATGTCCTTTGTTGAGCGGCGCGGCCCAATCGGGCCGCATCGCTCACCAAAGGACATGGTAGGCAAACGGCCATCGGCGGGCGGAGCGGTCAAGTCCGGCGAAGCCGCCTGCGAAGCAGGTCGACTTGACGGCTTCGCGCGCCGATGGCAGCGCGATGGTTGCTGGTGAAGGGCGGCTAAGAGATACCCGTCGCAACTCTTTCGAGCTTGCGCCTCCGCTCAAATTGCCCTTTTTGAAATGCTGACAACGATCTGGCGCCCGTCGGATCGTCACAACCAAAAATCCGCAATCCGGAGGAAACCCGCGTGGCCAGACTGACTTCGATCGAGCCGGGCTTCTATCGAATCCCGCTGCCCGTGATGCTCACAGACAGCACGCATGGCGAGATCCGCGCCTTCGAGCTCAATACGATGCGCCTGCGCGACGCCGACGGCGCCGAGGGCGTCGGCTATACATTCACGGTCGGGCGCAACGGCGCGGCGATCGACGCGATCCTCAGGCGCGAAATGCCGGAAATCTTCGCCGGCGCCGAAGCCGACCATGTTGAAGCGCTCTGGCAGAAAGCCTGGTGGGCGCTGCATTACGGCGGGCGCGGCGGTCCGACCGTGCTCGCCATTTCCGCTTTCGACATGGCGTTGTGGGACCTCAAGGCTAAACGCGCGGGACTGCCGCTATGGAACTATCTCGGCGGCTTCGACGCCAAGGTCCCGTGCTACGCCGGCGGCATCGATCTCGACCTGCCACTCGACAAACTGCTGCGCCAGACCGACGACAATCTCGCCAAAGGCTTTCGCGCGATCAAGATGAAGGTCGGCCGCACGCGCCTCACTGAGGATGTCGAGCGCGTCAAAGCGATGCGCGCCCATCTCGGCGATGGCTTCCCGCTGATGGTCGACGCCAATATGAAATGGGGCGTCGACGAAGCGATCCGCGCCGCCCGCGCGCTGGCGCCTTACGATCTCACCTGGCTCGAAGAGCCGACGATCCCTGACGATCCGGCCGGCCATGCGCGCATCGTGCGCGAGGGCGGCCTGCCGATCGCCGCCGGCGAGAACCTGCGCAGCCTGTGGGAGTTCAAGCAATATATCGCCTCCGGCGCGGTGACTTATCCCGAGCCCGACGTCACCAATTGCGGCGGCGTCTCCGCCTTCATGAAAATCGCCCATCTCGCTGAGGCGTTCAACATGCCGGTAACCAGCCATGGCGCGCATGACGTCACCGTGCATCTGCTCGCCGCCTGCCCCAACCGCTCCTATCTCGAAGCGCATGGCTTCGGCCTCGACCTCTACATAGCCGAGCCGCTGCGTATCGCCGACGGTTTCGCACACGCGCCGAACCGGCCGGGCCACGGCATCGCCTTCGATTGGCAAGGCCTGGAGAAAATCCGCGCGTGAGCGAGAGCTACGACCACATCATCGTCGGCGGCGGCTCGTCGGGCTGCGCCGCGGCCGCGGGGCTGGTCAGGAAAGGCGCGCGTGTGCTGCTGCTGGAAGCCGGCCATTCGCACCGCCATCCGTTGCTCGATATGCCGCCGGGCATTTTCAAGATGATCAACGGCAGCAAGTTCATGCGCTACCACCATACTGTGCCGCAGGAACACTTGAACGGGCGCGTTCACGACATTCCGCAAGGCAACGTGCTCGGCGGCGGCTCGTCGGTGAATGCGCAGGTCTATATGCGCGGCCGCGCTTCCGACTATGACGAATGGGATGCGCTGCTGCGCGGCGACAATGATTATCCCGGCTGGAGCTGGGCCGACGTGTTGCCGCATTTCCGCGCGATGGAAGGCAACAATCGGCTCTGCGACGAATTACACGGCGCCGACGGGCCGGTGCTGGTCTCCGACCCCGGCCATATCGACGATGTCTCGCGCTGGTTCGTCCAGAGCGTGCAGGCGCTCGGCGAGCCGTTCAACTATGATTTCAACGGGCCGAAACAAAGAGGCGTCGGCTTCTATCAATTCACCAACCGGCGCGGCAAACGCAGCAGCGCGGCCTACGCCTTCCTCGCGCCGCTCGAGGGCGACCCCGATCTGACGATCCGCCTCGGCGCGCAGGCGCGGCGCATTCTGACCAACAACGGCCGCGCCATCGGCGTCGCCTGGCGCGATGCGAGCGGCGCCGAGCGACAGGCGTTCGCGGATGGCGAAGTGATCGTCGCCGCCGGCGCGCTCATCACCCCGCAATTGCTGATGCTGTCGGGAATCGGTCCCGCCGATCATCTGCGCGCCCATGGCGTCCCATGCATCGCCGACCTGCCGGGCGTCGGCGAAAATCTGATCGACCATCCGGAGGTCCCGATCATCGCTGTCGCCAATGGCAGGCACGGCTATTACAGGCAGGGAATCGGCTGGCGGATGCTGCTCAACGGCCTGCAGTTCAAGCTGTTCGGCACGGGGCGGATCACCTCCGCGGGCGTCGAGGCCGGCGCCTTCGTCAACCCGACCGATCCCGCGGCCGACCCGACCATCCAGGCTTTCTGCGTGCCGATCGTCTATCTCGACCGCGATGCGCTCGGCCATGTCGCCGATACCTATGGAATGACGGTCACCACCGTGGTGGTGAAGCCGAAATCGCGCGGCTTCGTCCGGCTCGCCTCGGCCAATCCCGACGACATGCCACTGGTCTCGCCCCATCTGTTGAAAGACCCGGCCGACATGCGCGCGATGATCGACGGCCAGCGTTTCTTCCTGCGCGCGTTCCAGTCCGGGCCGCTCGCCAAACGGGTCGGCCATATCGTCGCGCCCGATCCCGCCGATCTCGGCGACGAAGCGCTGATGGCGCATTGCCGCCGTCTGGTGAAGACCAACTATCACCCGAGCGGAACCTGCCGGATGGGCGCCAGCAACGACCCGCTGGCGGCGCTCGACGCCAAATTCCGCCTGCGCGGCGTGGACAATCTGCGCGTCTGCGATCTCTCGGCCATGCCCAATATCAACGCCGGCAACACCAATGCGCCGGCGATGATGATGGGCGCACGCTGCGCGCAATTCATGATGGAGGCGAGAGGCGGCGGCGGTTAGTGCGCGATGACTTTCGCCGTCATTGCGAGGGAGCGAAGCGACGAAGCAATCCAGACTGAGCTCTGTCAGCCTATAATCCGAGGAGGATTTCGAATGCATGCCCGTCGCTGCGAACTGACGGATTTTGAGTGGTCGATCATCGCGCCATTGTTGCCCAATAAGCCACAAGGCAAGGCGCGAGCGGACGATCGCAAAGTGTTGAACGGCATTTACTGGCGGCTGCGCACGGGATCGCCGTGGGCCGATATTCCAGAACGCTACGGTCCCGCCAGTATCCGTCCGGATGCTAGAATGCACTTTTTATGACGCCACCATCGACCCGCAAGGCGGCGCCTGTTATCGCCGACGCCAGGGGGCTGGCGACGTACGCCACAAGGGAAGCAGCCTCCTCGGGCGAAGCGAACCGCTTGATCAGCGAGGTCGGACGCACCTTTTCGAAGAACTCCTTCTCGACCTCCTCAAAAGACTTTCCCCCCGCCTTCGCGAGCGTTTCCACGAAATCGCCAACCCCCCGCGATTTTGTCGGGCCCGGCAAGACGCAGTTGACGGTGATGCCGGTTCCGGCGACGGCTTCGGCCAGACCGCGCGAGACGGCGAGCTGAGCCGTCTTCGTCATGCCGTAATGGATCATTTCGGCGGGGATCTGCACGGCGCTTTCGCTTGAAATGAATATGATGCGCCCCCAATTGGCGCGCTTCATCGCCGGCAGAAACAACCGCGCGAGGCGAATTCCGCTGAGCACGTTGACATTGAAGAACCGCGCCCAGTCCTCATCCGGGATCTCTTCGAAGGGCTTTGGCTCGAAGATGCCGAGATTGTTCACGAGGATATCGACCTCGGGATATTGCCGGGCGAGTTCCCCAGCCGACGCCGCTTTGCTGAGATCGCCGGCAAAGCCATCGACATCGCCGCCAGAGGATCTCAGTTCTTTGACAATGGCGTCGACGGAGGATTGCGCCCGGCCGTTGACGATCACCCGGGCGCCTTCACCAGCCAATGTCGCCGCGATAGCCAGGCCGATGCCTGCCGTGCTGCCGCTAACCAGCGCGCGCTTGCCCTTCAATTTGAGGTCCATGGGTCTTTCCTTTCAATAAGGTGAGGCGATGATACAGGAACTATTTGGTCTCTGGGCAATCAAGGAAATCGCGTCGCCAGCAACTCTGTCGGCGCCGCCCCGAACCAGCGGAACCGACTGGGTCGGCAGGGTCGGTGCGGCGTAATCGATCATCTTTCCCCGTCATCCGCCTGGTCCTGGGAGCGATGCTAGTGAACGTTATCTGACTGCGGGTGCGCCGCGCTCCAGCATCTCGTCAGGATCGAGACCCCGGTCGATTCCGTGCGGCACGACGTTCTGACCTGGCGCCGCGACGAGTTTCATATCGTCCAGATACACATCGATCTCATCCGGCTCGAAGGATACCAGATTTGTGATCCGCGCGACTTCAGGCCACGCCTGTGGATACGACCACGCCGCTCGAATGGCGGAAATGATCCTGAGAGCCGGCCCGAGAATTCATGTTCTCGCAACGAGCCGAGAGGTTTTGCGGATCAACGGTGAGGTCGTGAGGAGTTGGTCGGTCCATTTCGCACCGAAGTTCTTGCGCCGCTTAGGCTGACCCTCCGATCGAAGCAATTTCTCGGCGGCGCCGAGCCGAGCTATGCCGACTACGCCGTGTTCAGCGTCTTTCAATGGGCGTATACGACGAGCGCGTTCGAGCTCGTTGAGTCTGACGATCCAGTCGCCGCGTGGCGCGAACGGATGTTTGACCTCTACGCGGGATTGGCGCGCAACCCTGGGACGCGTGCGGCTTGAGCATGTTTCAGCCGCTACGGCGCCGTGTTGCCGAACATGCCGGGTGATGTGCAATCCCTTCATCCAGGACGCCGGGATGAAGCTCCATCGATTCTCGCGCTCAGTAGTCCCCTTAGCCGGGCAGGTTCGGAAACAGACTGGGAGCTATCTCAGTCGCGAGCTCCTTGAACAAACGACAGGGTTTGGACATGTGTCGACTTCCGACGTGAACGATGGACAAATCGAAGGTGCGGAACCGCCAGTCGGGCATGACCTCGACCAATCGCCCATCCCTCATGAAATTGGGCTGCACGATCGGCGGAAGGTCCCCAATCCCCCCTCCCGCGGCCAGGGCGGGCGCCAGGCCGGCGAAGTCGTTCATTGAAAGATAGGGCTGAAAAGTCAAGGTCTCCCTGTCTTCGCCGTTCTTGTGAATGAAGGTCCAACTTCCCTCAGATTTCCAGTATGAAAAGCTGAGAAGCCGGTGATCCAGGAGGTCCTGGGGTCGTTCAGGCGGCTTGCACGCATTCAGATAGGACGGGCTCGCCACGAGCTGATGCCGGTATGTGAGGATCTTGCGCGCGACGAGGGAGGAGTCTCTCAGCGAACCCAATCGAAATACTAAGTCCACTCCCTCGGCGACAAGGTCCACCATTCGCTCAGTGACGAGGACCTGAACGCGCACATTCGGATATGAGGCCTGGAACGCCGTAATGAGCGGCGTCAGCAGCGTCTCGGATACGCTCGGCATTACGGATAGGCGCAACGTACCGGAAACGTCCGAAAGCCGATTCGAAACGATGCTCTCAACCGTTTCGCTCAGCTCCGCGCTGCGCATTGCCTGCTCGAGGATCTCTGCGCCCAGTTCGGTGAGACGAAGGTTGCGGGTCGAGCGCTCCAGCAAACGGACGCCAAGTTGATCCTCCAGTTCAGCGATGCGTCGGCTGACTGTCGAGATCGGCATCTTCAGCCGGCGGGCAGCCTCCGAGAAGCTGCCGGCTCTGACGACCTTCGCAAACACGACAAGAGAATTCAGATCCATCATGGGTCGCCTGATCGATCGCTTCGGCCGCCACTTCGCAAGAAATGGCTCGAAGCCGCGCCGGCAGCCGTCTCCTTCATAAGACCGGCGCCATCATTCCAAGTTTGGAAATGTAATTTCCGGCTTTGCCGTCTAAAACGCAAATCGAACGGGGACTAGCTTCGAGCGCGGCAAGTTTACGGTTGGGCGAATGAGCGCCGCTTCGGGTAGGGGTATGGCGACGCGGGTGGCCTCGTCCCGACTCAGCCTTGAAGCATGAAGCTCGATGGGAGTCGTCTTATGGAAACCTCGATTATCGGCCTCGGAAATATTGGCTCTCGGCTCGCCAAACACCTGACCGACGGAGAGCACAGCATCATCATCTCCGAGAGAAGCCTGGCGAAGGCTGAGGAGCTCGCCGCCAAGCTTGGCGCCAGGGCGAGGCCGATGCCCATTGCTGATGCGTTGAGGAACGCGAAGGTCGTCGTCCTCGCCATCCACTTTCAGGCGATTAAGGAATTCATGACGGAGCATCGCGAGGAACTGGTCGGTAAGATCATCGTCGATCCTTCGAATCCGATCGCTCCCGACGGAAAGGGCGGCTTCAAAAAGATCATCCCCGCGGATCAATCATCAGGGAAAATCATCGCCGAACTGGCTCCTCACAGCGCGCAGGTCGTCAAGGCGTTCGGCACATTGAGCGCGGAATCCCTGGGCTCGGCGGCGCATCGGTCGCCCGAACCTGCGGTGCTGTTCTACGCCACGGATTCACCCGAAGCTGGAAAGGCGGTTGCCAAGCTGATTACAGAAAGCGGCTTCACGCCCATAAGCGTCGGTGGAATCGACCAAGCAATCCGTATCGAGGTCGGCGGCGATCTTCACGAGTTCGGAAAGCTCGGCAAGGTCGTGTCGGCGAAGGAGGCGCAGGCGCTGGTCTAGCTGGCTTCGTCGTCAATAACGCGTGGCCGGCGCGATGCCGTCGACCTCGCCTTCCGACTCCAGCGAACGGAGTTGCGCCATGACTTGCCGCCAGCAACGAAGAGTCTCGTCGGTTTCGGAACTGCTCGATAGCGCGAAGGATTGCGCGCAACGCCTGCATGATAACGGCGACGCGCCCTGGCTTCTAGAGAAGCAGACGATAGAGGCCATAGATCACGACCGCGGCGGCGACGGCATAGCCGGCCAACACGATATACATCCCCTTGATGACGTCGCCGATCGTCTTTTTAATCGCCGCCCGATCGTTCATGTTCGGGAACTCGGTCGCCGGCTGAGGGACGCCCAGAAACGCGCACAGCGGCGCCCAGCCCTGGTCGACTTTGAACACCAGGAGTTTCTCGGCGGGAACGGCCGCTTTGACTTCGTCGGCGTAGGCGTTGTAACGGGCTATCGCCTTTGCCTTGTCGGACATAGTCCCCTGCAGCGATCTCTCCCAGATCAATTTACGCGACATGTCGCCGAACTTTCGTCCGAATGGCGTTAGCCATTCCAGCACCTTGAACTGCCACATATTCTCGGTGAAGTAGATCGTATCGATCGTGCTTTCGTACCAGGCCTCGGCGCCGCGAGGGTGCAAGGTCAGCAGCACCTTGGCGCCGGGATAGGCGGCGAGCAGTTCGCGCCAGACGCAACAGCCGGGGTTGTCGACTGTCGCCTGGTATTTGGCGAAGACCTGTTGCCAGTCTTGCGTCGCGCCTGGCGGAGAGTTGGCGACCTTGCGCCAGAAATTCAGATGAGACTTGTTCTCCTTGTTGAGAATGATCTCCGACATATGATAACAGGGCAGCCCGAGTTCATTGAGCGCCGCTTTAGTGGACCACGTTCCCGTTCGGCCAAATCCGGCCCCAATCACCTTCAACGTCATGGCTAGCCCCCTCCCGTAGAAATTAATTTTCCGACGGCCCAAGCCGACGATCGCGAACTCGGCCAAACCGAAGGCCTACAATTCTTGTCTGACGGTCAGACTATTCCGGGATGCCGGCTAGGCGCGCGCCTTCCGCGAATCTTTCGGCGATCGGCTGAATCATTCCCATCTCGAAGAAAATGCGAACCCGAAAACTCGGTCTCATCTCGAGCGCGCGTTGAGGCGCAGCGCACGGCCTCGACCACGCTGCGAAACTCAACCAACGCCCCATCGCCGGTGCGCTTAAACACCCGGCCATTCTGGCTGGCCACTGTGGGATCGATGAGGTCGGCGCGCAAAGATCTCAGCCGCGCGAGGGTACGGTCCTCATCGGCGCTCGCCATCCGGCTGAATCCGACGACATCGGCGGCCGGGATCGCGGCAATCTTCCGAGTCTCGGCCATGTCTACCCCGCCCATTCATACGAATAACACACGGTATTGACCGTTCCCAGCGCGAAGCTTTCACAGGATGACCGGCATGGCCTTCGGATGGATCGGCGCGACCTCGGCGTTCGGTTCAGTCGTTAGAAAGCCGAAAACGAGCCAATCGATCGAGACGCTGGGCCAGCCCTATGAGGTCGCGGTGGTCGCTCTGCCGAAACGTCATCGTCGCGCCACGCCCTTCGGGCCGTTTTTGGCTCTACTCGATTGTGCACGAGGCCTTTTCGACGCGCGGCAGACTGAAATTCGACATTTCGCCGGTGTCGGCTCGCGGCATCCGGATAGAGACGAACCCAGATTGTCGCAAATACTTGGCATCGAGGCGACAAGTGTTGTCTTGGCCAATTTCGATGTCCATGATCATCAGATAGTGTTCACCCGGCAATATTCGCTGCAGTTTTTTCGGTCCGAGGATACGCCAGACGACCTTGCGCGTCGTGTCGCCGAGCGATCCATTGTTCTCGGCTTGCGTGGCGAGGGGACCCCTTCTTCGGCCGAAGCCGCGTCCGCCGGCCACGCTCAATCGGGTATTGTTCCAGACTTCGGAGACTTGGTTTTTGCCCGAGAGGGAGATCGTAAAGGCGTGCGACCACTCAATGTCGGGCGTTTGCGGCGATGACGGGTCGTTCGCATCCGAAAGAAGGTCGTGTTTTTCGACGATTTCTCCTCGAATGACGGTCTGCTTGCCGCCTTCGGGTTGCTCCGCAGCTGTCGCCGGCGCTGCGCAATATTGCATTGAACTCGTGGCCCAAAAGACCGCGAGTAGCTGAGCTATCCCCCAACGCTTGAACATCGACAACCATCCCCTCGCACTCGCATACGCAGAGCAATGAAATACCATCGCAAACTTGGAGGAATTGCCGGTAGGTCCGACTTCATCACCGATTTTGTGCGATGACAAGTGTTTGGCCATCAGCCTGCAGCCGCTGAAGCGGCCCTTGCGCTGGCAACGGGCGCACGCGAGCGCCAGCGCAAAGGCTGGTCAGGTCGGATAGGGTTGCGGCGCCGGAGCGGGGCATTCAGAGCAGCCCTTCGGCCGCCAGTGCCCGGCTGAGCTGCGCCGCCGCGTCGTCGACGCTGGCGCGATCGCCACGCTCGGCGGCATCGATCAAAAGCTCAGCGGCGTATTGCCAGAATGGCCTGATCTGATGGCGTTCGGGCAGCGCGAGCATGAGCTCGCGCGCCTGCCCAAGCGTCGCGATCGTGCGGCCGTTCTTGAGTTTGATTGGCTCGGGGAATTTTCGCGTCCAGGGCATGCGGGAGCGTAGTCGATCCGCGGCGGGCGGCGGTTCAGGCTGGCGGCCTTTTCTTTCCGGCGGGGAACGCTTTCAAGCGAGCGTGCGACTTTCCAGCCCCCAGCCCGTCGCACGGTCCTGGCGCCGCCCTCCCCCGGGCGTGGTCTCCGATAAGTATTTGAAATATTTGGCGCGCCCGGAGAGGCTCGAACTCCCAACCCTCGGTTTCGAAGACCGATACTCTATCCAATTGAGCTACGGGCGCCTAACCCATGCCCATACCATGGCGCCGGCGCGCCCGAAAGCCAGGGAAAAAACACCGGCGTTGATTTACCATACAATTGGTAGCATGCTAGAGGGCAATCGCTTCGGGCCACGAGCAGAGCGAGTTTTGGCAGGGGAAATGTCAATGAGCGGCAAGAACGAACCGTCTAAACCGGGCGCCAAGGCCCAGGACAACAAATATAAGGACGGCAAGCGGCGCCTGCGCTCCAGCCTCTGGTTCGACAATCCCGACAATCCCGGCATGACGGCGCTCTATATCGAGCGCTACCTCAATTACGGCCTGACCCCAGGCGAATTGCGATCGGGCAAGCCGATCATCGGCATCGCCCAGACCGGCTCCGACCTTTCGCCCTGCAACCGCCACCACCTCGAACTGGCCAAGCGGGTGCGCGACGGCATCATCGCCGCCGGCGGCATCGCCTTCGAGTTTCCCGTCCATCCGATCCAGGAGACCGGCAAGCGCCCGACAGCGGCGCTCGACCGCAACCTCGCCTATCTCGGCCTCGTCGAGACGCTTTACGGCTATTTCATCGACGGCGTCGTTTTGACGACCGGCTGCGACAAGACGACTCCTGCCTGCATCATGGCGGCGGCCACCGTCAATCTGCCGGCCATCGTCCTGTCCGGCGGCCCGATGAACAACGGCTGGCACAATGGCGAGCGCACGGGTTCGGGCACGATCGTCTGGAAGGCGCGCGAGGAGCTCGCCGCCGGCAAGATCGACTACGAAGAATTCATGGAGCTCGTCACCTCCTCGGCGCCGTCGGTCGGCCATTGCAATACGATGGGCACCGCCTCGACGATGAATTCGCTGGCCGAGGCGCTCGGCATGAGCCTGCCCGGCTGCGCCGCCATTCCCGGCCCGCATCGCGAGCGCGGCCAGATCGCCTATGAGACCGGCAAGCGCATCGTCGACATGGTGTGGGAGGATTTGAAGCCTTCCGACATTCTCACCCGCGAAGCCTTCGAGAACACCATCGTCGTCAATAGCGCGATCGGCGGCTCCACCAATGCGCCGATCCATATCAACGCCATCGCCCGCCATATCGGCGTGCGCCTCTCGATCGAGGATTGGGAGACGATCGGCCATAAGGTGCCGCTGCTGGTCAACATGCAGCCGGCCGGCAAATATCTCGGCGAGGAATTCCATCGCGCCGGCGGCGTGCCGGCGGTGGTCAATGAATTGATGAAAAAGAAGCTGATCCACAAGAACGCGCTCACCGTCAACGGCAAGTCGATCGGCGACAATTGCAAGGGCAAGGAAAGCGGCGACGCGGATGTCATCTTCCCGATCGCCAGGCCGCTGAAGGAGGACGCCGGCTTCGTCGTGCTGCACGGCAATCTGTTCGACAGCGCGATCATGAAAACCAGCGTCATCGACGCCGAATTCCGCAAGCGCTACCTGTCCAACCCGAAGGACCCGGAGGCGTTCGAGGGCCGCGCGATCGTGTTCGACGGCCCGGAGGATTACCATCACCGGATCGAGGACCCCAAACTCAAGATCGACGAGCATTGCATTCTGTTCATTCGCGGCGCCGGGCCGATCGGCTATCCCGGCAGCGCCGAAGTCGTCAACATGCAGCCGCCCGCCGCGCTGATCAAGAAAGGCGTGCACGCCCTGCCCTGCATCGGCGATGGCCGGCAATCAGGCACGTCGGGCTCGCCCTCGATCCTCAACGCCTCGCCGGAAGCGGCCGCCGGCGGCGGCCTCGCGCTGGTGCGCACTGGCGACAAGGTGCGCATCGATCTGAAGAAGCATACCGCCAATATGCTGATCACCGACAACGAACTGGCGGCGCGCCGCGCGAGCTACGAGAAACACGGCTTTCCCCATCCGGCGAGCCAGACGCCGTGGCAGGAGATCCAGCGCGGCATCGTCGACCAGCTCGCGGACGGCATGGTGCTCAAGCCGGCGGTCAAATATCAGCGCGTCGCCCAGACGATGGGCATCCCGCGCGACAATCACTAGGCGCGCGGAACGTGGCCGTCTCGGCAGCCGCGCATAGGCGCGCTTGAAGACGACACCGAAACGTCGCGCTGCCCCTCATCCGTCATGCTCCGCATGACACCTTCTCCCCGCAAAGCGGGGCGAAGGGGCGCGTGTTCCCTTCGCCCCGCTTGCGGCTATTCGATTCACACATTTCCGCGGGCCAGTTTCGCGCCATATTTGATGGCGTGAAATTCCTGCAGCCCGCGATTGAGGACGCGTGGTCCTGGTTTGCCGTAGTATCCGGTCCAGGCGCCGAGGCGGGCGATG
>DATBZF010000052.1:0-76127 GCA_036513315.1 Roseiarcus sp. | reverse complement strand
CCAAGCCGAAGATCAGCCCGATATGGGGGCCCTGCCCAGCGGCCTTGGCAATCCCGGTGAATTCGATTGTTCCGGTAAAGCCGTAAATCAATGATGCGCCGTACAGCAACATGCCGGACGACAGCGCGCCGAGCACGAAATATTTCAGGCCCGCCTCTGAAGCTCGCGCATTGTCGCGATGATAGGCAGCCACGACATAAAGCGCCAGGCTCATCAATTCGAGGCCGAGATAGAGCGCGATGAAATCGCTGGCCGAAATGAGCATCATCATGCCGAGCGTCGCCAGCAGCAGGAGAATCGGAAATTCAAAGCCGGCCAGCTTTTCCTTGCGCATGAATTCGACTGACATGACCAACGTGACGAGGGAGCCAATCAGCGCGAGCGCTTTCATGAAACGGCTGAAAGCGTCATCGGTGAACGCGCCGTAGAAGGTGACGCCTTTCGAACCATGATTGGCGAGGAGAACGATCAGCACCACGCCCAGCAGGGCGACCGCGATCTCGGTCACCATCCAGACAGAGCGCTCGCCGCGCAGCGCGCCGAGCAGCACCAGGGCCAATATGCCGCCCGCCAGAATGAATTCCGGCAGAACCGTCGGCAAAGACAAAGCCGTCACATTCATCTCCAACGCCCCTAAAGCCCGGCTGTCTTGGTTAAAGCCAGCGCAGAATCGAACCCTTTGACCAAGGCTTCAGCCGATGCGGCGCTGGCGTCGATGATGGGTTGCGGATGAACGCCGTAATAGAGCGTCAGCAAGACGAGCGGCGTGAGGATCGCGATCTCGCGCATCGATAAGTCGGAAATATGCATCAGGTTGGGCTTCTCAAGCACGCCAAAGATGACGCGCCGATAGAGATAGAGCGCATAGGCGGCCGAGAGAATGACGCCCGTCGTCGCCAGCAGCGTCACCCAGCTATTGACCGGCAGCGTCCCGATCAGCGTCAGGAATTCGCCGACGAAGCCCGACGTTCCCGGCAGCCCGATATTGGCGAGCGTGAAGATCATCATCGCCACCGCATAACGCGGCATACGGTGAACGAGGCCGCCATAGGCGGCGATTTCGCGCGTGTGGAGGCGGTCATAGACGACGCCGACACAAAGGAACAATGCGCTCGACACCAGACCGTGCGACACCATCTGGAAGACGGCGCCCTCGACGCCCTGCACGGTCGTGGCGAAAAGGCCCATCGTCACGAAGCCCATATGGGCGACGGAGGAATAGGCGATCAGCTTCTTTATGTCGGTCTGCACCAGCGCAACCAGCGAAGTGTAGATGATCGCGATGACCGACAGCGCGAAGACCAGCGGCGCAAAATAATGCGAAGCGTCGGGGAACATCGGCAGCGAGAAACGGATGAAACCGTAGCCGCCCATCTTCAACAGAACGCCCGCCAGGATCACCGAGCCCGCCGTGGGCGCTTCGACATGCGCGTCCGGCAACCAGGTGTGGACAGGCCACATTGGCATTTTGACGGCGAAGGAAGCGAAGAACGCGAGCCACAGCCATTTCTGCATGCCAAGCGGGAAATCGGTGTGCAGCAGGACAACAATATCGGTCGTCTTGGCGTACCAATACATCGCCATGATCGCCAGCAGCATCAGCAGCGAGCCGAGCAGCGTATAAAGGAAGAACTTAAACGCGGCATAGACGCGGCGCGGACCGCCCCAGATGCCGATGATCAGGAACATCGGGATGAGGACGCCCTCGAAGAATAGATAGAACAGCAGGAGATCGAGCGCTTCGAAAACGCCGATCATCAGCGTCTCCAGCACCAGGAAGGCGATCATATATTCCTTGACGCGCTTCTGGATCGACAGCCATGAGGCGGCGATGCAGAGCGGCATCAGAAAAGTCGTCAGCAACACGAATGGCATCGACAGCCCGTCGACGCCGAGTTTGTAGGTGATCGCCTGGCTAAACCAAGAGCGCTGTTCGACAAGCTGGAAGCCCGCCAATGCGGTGTTGAAATCGGCCCAGGCGAACAGCGAAAGAACGAAAGTCGCCAGCGTCGTCCATAGCGCGATCCAGCGCGCATTGCCGCGCGTCGCCTCATCGTCGCCGCGCAACAGCAGCAGCAGGACGACGCCGACAAGCGGGACGATCAAGAGGCCGGAGAGAATGCCGAAGCCGAACATCAGCGGATTCCCCCGATCAGAAACCATGTGACGAAGGCCGCGAAGCCGAGCAGCATGGCAAAGGCGTAATGGTAGATGTAGCCGCTCTGCAGCCGCACGACATTGCGCGTCACGTCGATGACGCGCGCCGAAACGCCGTCAGGTCCGAGCCCGTCGATGATGAAGCCGTCGCCGCCCTTCCAGAACAGCCGGCCGATCCAGAAAGCCGGCCGCACGAACAGGAAGTCGTAGACTTCGTCGAAATACCATTTGTTGAGGAGGAAACGATAGAGGATCGGGTTCTGCTCGGCCAGAGCGCGCGCCGCCGAGGGCTGGGCGATATACATATAATAGGCGATCCCGAAACCGCCGAGCATCATCAGGGTCGGCAGCAGCGAAACCAGCCAGGGCGCCGTTTCCATCTCCTCGAGGATGTGATTGTCGGGCGCCAGGAACAGGGCGTTCTTCCAGAAACCCTCGAAGCCGCTGCCGATAAACCAATGCCGGAAGACGATGCCGGCGACGACGGCGCCGAGCGCCAGCACCGCCAGGGGAACCAACATCACCGGCGGCGATTCATGCGGAACGTGATCATGGCCGTGGCCATGATCGTCATGAGCATGGTCGTCCGCCGCGGCATGGCCATGATCGTCGGCGACATGGGCGACGCGACGCGCGCCGCGTTCGCCGAAGAAGGTCATGAAGATCAGACGCCACGAATAGAACGAGGTGAAGCCGACAGCGATGACGGTGCATAGGAACGCATAGACCGCGCCGGGGCGCTGCGAGGCATAGGCCGCCTCGATGATCGCGTCCTTCGAGACGAAGCCGGCAAAGCCGATCGAGGTGAAGGGAATGCCGACGCCAGTCAGCGCCAGCGTGCCGATCACCATCATCCAATAAGTGAAGGGAATGTCTTTGCGCAACCCGCCCATCTCGCGCATGTCCTGCTCGTGATGCATGGCGGTAATGACCGAACCGGCGCCGAGGAACAGGAGCGCCTTGAAGAAGGCGTGGGTGAACAGATGGAATATGCCAAGGCTGTACCCGCCGACCCCGAGGCCGACGAACATATAGCCGAGTTGCGAACAGGTGGAGTAAGCAATGACCCGCTTGATGTCGTTCTGCACGAGACCGACGGTCGCCGCGAAAAAGGCGGTGGTCGCGCCGACTACGGTCACGACGCTGAGCGCGACGGGCGCCAGATCGAACAACGGCGACAGGCGCGCCACCATGAACACGCCGGCGGTGACCATGGTGGCGGCGTGAATGAGGGCGGAGACAGGCGTCGGGCCTTCCATCGCGTCAGGCAGCCAGGTATGCAGCAGGAATTGCGCCGACTTGCCCATCGCGCCCATGAACAGCAGCAGACAGGTGATGGTCAACGCGTCGAGATCCGCGCCAAACACATGGATCGTCTTGCCGGCGATGCCCTGCGCCGCGCCGAATACCGAGTCGAACCTGACCGAGCCGGTCAGCGCGAAGACGAGGAAAATGCCGAGATAAAAGCCGAAATCGCCGATGCGGTTGACCACGAACGCCTTGATCGCGGCGGCGTTGGCGGAGGGCTTTTCATACCAGAAGCCGATCAGTAGGTAAGACGCGAGGCCGACGCCCTCCCAGCCGAAGAACATCTGGACGAGATTGTCCGCGGTCACCAGCATCAGCATCGCAAAGGTGAAAAAAGAGAGATAGGCGAAGAAACGCGGCCGGTGGGGATCGTCGGCCATATAGCCGATCGAATACACATGGACGAGGCACGAGACAGTCGTCACGACGACGAGCATGACGACGGTCAGCGTATCGATCCGAAAAGCCCAGTCGATGGCCAGCTTGCCCGAGGTCATCCAATTGGCGACCTCGACGATCTCGGTATGATCGCCGCCGCCGAAGCCCACCATGAAAAAGGCGACCCAGGACAGGAACGCGCAAAGCCCGAGCGGAATCGTGGTGACGAGTTCCGCGTTGCGCGCGCCGATCTGACGGCCGAACAGCCCGGCGATCAGAAAACCGAGCAGCGGAAGGAAGACGATTAGCTGATACATGCCCGTCTCAACCCTTCAGCGCGTGAATGTCTTCAACCGCGATCGTGCCTCGATTGCGGTAATAGGTCACCAATATCGCGAGGCCGATCGCCGCCTCCGCCGCCGCCACCGTCAGAATGAAGAGCGCGAACACCTGCCCCGTCAGATCGCCGAAACGCGTGGAGAAAGCGACGAGATTTATATTGACCGACAACAGGATCAATTCCACCGACATCAGAATGATGATGATGTTCTTTCGATTGAGAATGATGCCTGAGATGCCGATCGTGAACAGGATGGCGCCGAGCGTCAGATAATGGGTGAGGCCAATGACCATGGGAAACGCTCTCTATATGCCAACGCGCGAGGGAACTTTGCGCACTTCGACGGCGCTCGCCGGATTGCGCGCAACCTGAATTGAAACGTCCTGGCGCTTGACGCCGACCCGATGGCGCAAGGTCAGCACGATGGCGCCGATCATCGCCGTCAGCAGGATCATCCCGGCAGCCTGGAAGAAGTAGAAATATTGGGTGTAGAGCACCCGGCCGAGCGCGGCGGTGTTGGCGATGGCGCCCGTCGGCGCCGCCGCCTCGGCCGCCTGCGGCGAGCGCGTCCAGCCGATCGCGACATAGCCAAGCTCGACGGCGACGAACAGCGCGATCAGCGCCCCGATCGGCAGATATTGCAGAAAGCCCTGTTTGAGTTCGGCAAAATCGACATCGAGCATCATCACGACGAACAGGAACAGAACCGCGACAGCGCCGACATAGACGACGATCAGGATCATGCCGAGGAATTCGGCGCCCATCAGCAGGAACAGGCCGGAAGCGGCGACGAAGGAAAGGATCAGGAACAACACCGAATGAACGGGATTGCGCGCCAGAATCACCGCCAGCGCCGAGCCGACCAGCGCCGCGGAGAAAACCCAGAAAAATATCGCGTCGCCGTACATGCCGTTCTCCTTATTCTTCCTTCTGCCACGAAAGTGGGAGAAGGTGGCGCGCAGCGCCGGATGAGGGCCCGAAAGCTGGGTCGCCTCGAAAACACGGTCCCGCGAACCGAACCGCCCTCATCCGTCGCGCTCCGCGCGCCACCTTCTCCCACAAAGTGGGAGAAGGCATAATCGCCTCACCGATAGGGCGCATCCATCGCGATATTGCGCGCGATTTCGCGCTCCCAGCGCGCGCCATTCTCGAGCAGCCGGTCCTTGTCGTAGAAGAGTTCTTCGCGCGTCTCGACGGCGAATTCGAAATTCGGTCCCTCGACGATCGCATCGACCGGGCAGGCCTCCTGGCACATGCCGCAATAGATGCATTTGACCATATCGATGTCGTAGCGCGTCGTGCGCCTGGTGCCGTCGTTGCGACGCGGGCCCGCTTCGATGGTGATCGCCTGGGCGGGGCAGATCGCCTCGCAGAGTTTGCAGGCGATGCAACGTTCTTCGCCGTTGGGATAGCGGCGCAAGGCGTGTTCGCCTCGGAATCGCGGCGACAATGGTCCCTTTTCATGCGGATAGTTCAGCGTCGCCTTGGGCTTGAACATGTAGCGCACCGAAAGCGCCAAGGCCGAGACGAACTCACCCAGAAAGAGCGATCGCGCGGCCTGATCCAGTCTCATCGCCATTTGATCATTCCCTAGTGATGAACGCCCCAGCCGGTCGCCTCCAGAACGCCGGCGACCAGCACGACCATGAACAGCGAGATCGGCAGGAACACTTTCCAGCCGAGCCGCATCAATTGATCGTAGCGGTAGCGCGGCACGAAAGCTTTGACCATCGCGAACATGAAGACTACGAAGGAGACTTTGAGCACGAACCAGATCGCGCCCGGAATCCAGGTGAAGGGCGGGAACGGAATCGGCGACAGCCAGCCGCCGAGGAAGAGCACCGTGGTCATCGCGCACATGGTGAGGATCGCGATATATTCGCCGAGGAAAAACAGCAGGAACGGCGTCGCCGAATATTCCACGGCGTAGCCGGCGACCAGTTCGGATTCGGCTTCCACCAGATCGAAGGGCGGCCGGTTGGTCTCGGCGAGCGCCGAGACAAAGAAAATGATGAACATCGGGAACAGAGGCAGCCAATACCAGCCGAACAGCCCCGCCCGCGTGTCCTGCGCATTGACGATGTCGGTCAGGTTCAGCGATCCCGCGCAGAGCAGCACGGTGATGATGACGAAACCGATCGAGACTTCGTAGGACACCATCTGGGCGGCCGAGCGCAAAGCCGCCAGAAACGGGTATTTCGAATTCGACGACCAGCCGGCCATGATGATGCCGTAGACGCCGAGCGAGGAAATCGCGAAGAGATAGAGCACGCCGACATTGATGTTGCCGATCGCCCAGCCCGAACTGATCGGAATCACCGCCCAGGCGGAAAGCGCGAGAACCGCGGTGACCAAAGGCGCCAGCAGAAACACGCCCTTATTGGCGCCGGCCGGGATGATCGGCTCCTTCAGCACGAATTTGAGCAGGTCTGCGAAGCTCTGCAGCAGCCCCCAGGGCCCCACGACATTGGGCCCGCGGCGCAATTGCACCGACGCCCAGATTTTGCGCTCGGCATAAAGCACATAGGCCGTATAGATCAGCAGGACGACGAGAAGCACGACGCTCTTGATCGCCGAGATCACGATCGGCCACAGCCAGCCAGCATCCAACATCGGCTACTCCGCGGCCTGAAGATGGCGCGCTTCCGCCAAAGCCGAACATTCAGCCATGGTTTTGGAAGCGCGCGCAATCGGGTTGGTGAGATAGAAATCGGCGATCGGGGTGACGAGCGGCGCCTTGTCGAGCGCGCCGCCGAGCGCCGCCAGCGCCGCGAAATCGGCCGTCGCCGGCGTGATCTCGTCGAGGCGGCCAAGATGCGGATAAGCGGCGCTCAGCGCCGCGCGAAGCTGGGTCAGCGAATCGAACGGCAGCCGCGCGCCAAGCGCATCCGACAGCGCGCGCAGGATCGCCCAATCCTCGCGGGCGTCGCCCGGCGGGAAAGTCGCGCGCTCGGCAAATTGCGGGCGTCCCTCAGTGTTGACATAGACGCCGGTCTTTTCGGGATAGGCGGCGCCGGGCAGGATCACGTCGGCGCGATGGGCGCCGCGGTCGCCGTGCGTGCCGACATAGACGACGAAAGCGCCGGGCGCGATTTCGATCTCATCGGCGCCGAGATTGAACAGAAGGTCGAGGCCGCCGGCCGCGGCCATGGCCGGGGCGTCAAGGCCGCCCTGCCCCGGCGCAAAGCCGAGATCGAGGCCGCCGACGCGGGACGCGGCGCTGTGCAGGACATTGAAGCCGTTCCAGCCGTCCTTGATGACGCCCAGCGACAAGGCCGCCTTGGCAGCGAGCGAAAGGACCGCTTCTCCGTCCGAACGCGCAAAGGCGCCGGCGCCGAGGATGAACATCGGCTTGGCTTTGTTCGCCGGCGGATGATCGGCGAAAGCGGCGAGGGACTCAGGCCCGGCGCCGAGATAATTATAGGGGTAAGTCAGGTCGAGCTTCTGGCCAACGACGCCGATCAGGCAATTGCCCTTGAGCCAGCGCTTGCGGATGCGCGCGTTGAGCACCGGCGCCTCGATGCGCGGGTTCGCCCCGATGATCATGATCGCATCGGCCTCGTCGATGCCGGCGATGGTCGAATTGAACAGATAGGACGCGCGGCCGAATTTCGGATCGAGCTTGGAGCCGTCCTGACGGCAGTCGATATTGGCGACGCCGAGCTTCTCCATCAGCGCCTTCAGCGCGAACATTTCCTCGATGCTGGCAAGATCGCCGGCGATCGCGCCGATGCGGGCGGCGCTGCTCGCCTTGGCCTTGGCGGCGATGGCGGCGAACGCCTGCGGCCAGGTCGTCGGCTGGAGCTTGCCGTCGACGCGCAGGTAGGGGCGATCGAGCCGCTGCGTCTTGAGCCCGTCGACGACATGGCGCGTCTTGTCGGAGATCCATTCCTCGTTGATCGCTTCATTGACGCGCGGCAGGATGCGCGCGACTTCGCGGCCACGCGAATCGATGCGGATCGCCGAACCGAGCGCGTCCATCACGTCGATCGATTCGGTCTTGGCGAGTTCCCACGGCCGGGCGTGAAACTCATAGGGCTTCGAGGTCAAGGCGCCGACCGGACAGAGATCGACGACATTGCCCTGCAGTTCGGAAGTCATCGCCTTTTCGAGATAGGTGGTGATCTCCATATCTTCGCCGCGGCCGATCGCGCCGAGCTCGGAAACGCCGGCGACCTCCGTAGTGAAACGAACGCAGCGCGTGCAATGGATGCAGCGGTTCATCGAGGTCTTGACCAGCGCGCCGATATATTTGTTTTCGACCGCGCGCTTGTTCTCATGATAGCGCGACGTGTCGACGCCATAGGCCATCGCCTGGTCCTGCAGGTCGCATTCGCCGCCCTGGTCGCAGATCGGACAGTCGAGCGGATGGTTGATCAGCAGGAATTCCATCACGCCATGGCGCGCCTTGCGGGCCATCGGCGAATTGGTCTCGACCACCGGCGGCTCGCCCTTGGGGCCGGCCCTGAGATCGCGCACCGACATCGCGCAGGAAGCGGTCGGCTTCGGCGGCCCGCCCTTCACTTCAATGAGGCACATCCGGCAATTGCCGGCGATCGACAGCCGCTCATGGAAACAGAAGCGCGGGATTTCCGCGCCCGCCGCCTCGCAAGCCTGGAGCAGCGTATATTCGGCCGGGACGTCCAGCTCTTTGCCGTCGATGATGATCTTGGTCATATCGCCCTACTCCGCCGCGATCCGCACCGGCTCGCTATGCGGATTGCCCGCATATTGATCGATGCGTTTTTCGATTTCAGGACGGAAATGGGCGATGAGGCCCTGGATCGGCCAGGCGGCGGCGTCGCCAAGCGCGCAGATCGTATGTCCCTCGACCTGCTTGGTGACGTCGAGCAGCATGTCGATCTCTTTTTTCTGCGCCCTGCCCTCGACCATGCGCATCATCACCCGCCACATCCAGCCGGTGCCCTCGCGGCACGGCGTGCACTGACCGCAGCTCTCATGCTTGTAAAAATAAGAAAGCCGGGCGATCGCGCGGATGATGTCGGTGGATTTGTCCATCACGATCACCGCCGCCGTGCCAAGGCCGGAGCGCAGCTTGCCGAGTGAGTCGAAATCCATCGGGCAATCGATGATCTGATCGGCCGGTAGCAGCCGCACTGACGCGCCGCCAGGGATGACGGCGAGCAGATTGTCGAAACCGCCGCGCACGCCGCCGCAATGGCGCTCGATCAATTCGCGGAACGGGATCGACATTTCTTCTTCGACGTTGCACGGCTTGTTGACGTGGCCCGAGATGCAGAACAGCTTGGTGCCGAGATTGTTCGGCTTGCCGAACCCGGCGAACCACGCCGCGCCACGGCGCAGAATGGTCGGCGCGACGGCGATCGACTCGACATTGTTGACCGTCGTCGGGCAGCCATAGAGCCCCATATTGGCGGGGAATGGCGGCTTCAGGCGCGGCATGCCCTTCTTGCCCTCGAGCGATTCCAGCAGCGCCGTCTCTTCGCCGCAGATATAGGCGCCGGCGCCGTGATAGACGTAGAGATCGAACGGCCAGCCGTGGATATTGTCCTTGCCGATCAGGTTTGCCTCATAAGCCTGATCGACCGCCGCCTGCAGGCGCTCGCGCTCGAAAATATATTCGCCGCGCAGGTAGATGTAGCAGGCGTGGGCGCCCATTGCGAAGGACGCCAGCAGGCAGCCTTCGACCAGCGTGTGCGGATCGTTGCGCAGGATTTCGCGATCCTTGCAGGTGCCGGGCTCTGATTCATCCGCATTGACGACGAGATAGGACGGGCGTGCCGGATCGGGAACCTTGGGCATGAACGACCATTTGAGCCCGGTCGGAAATCCTGCCCCGCCTCGCCCGCGCAGGCCGGACGCCTTCATCTCATTGACGATCCAGTCGCGCCCCTTCTCGATGAGCGCCTTGGTGTTGTCCCAGCCGCCGCGCGCGCGGGCGCCGGCAAGGCCGAAATCGCCGAGGCCGTAGAGATTGGTGAAGACGCGATCCTTATCCTGCAGCATCGCTCGCCCCCGTCTTCGTAGCTGCGCCGGGCGCCGCGGCATCGTGCGGTTTCAGCCCGGGGCCGCCCGCCGCCAGCGCGGCCGCCTGGGCGACCCATTGTTCCCGATCGATGCGACCCGGGAATGAAAGATAGGTGCCAACCCAGCGAATTTCCGGCCGCGTCCAGGCCGCGATCTGATCGAAATGGAACATGCCGAGATCGTGCAGCTTGCGCTCATTGACCGGGCCGATGCCCTTGACGCGCTGCAGATCGTCGGCCTTGTCGGCGCGCGCCGCGCTGAGGCCCTGCGGCCGGGAGCCGACCGAATCGGCCTTCATCTCCGGCGTCGCATCTTTCGGCAGTGTCGCCAGCTTGGCCTTGATATCGGCCTCTTCGGCCGCCGCATGCGCCTCAATATCGGCGGACGTCGAGCTGGCGCCGAGGACGGGCCCGGGCTCCGTCGCCGCGGGCGCAACCTCCGGCGCCGCCGGTGCGCTGCGCCCGTCGACGCCATAGAGCGACGTCAGCGAGGTCAATCCGCCGACCGGCTCGGAGGAAACACGCCCGGTCTGCGATCCTTTGACCACTGGCCGCCCGGCAACCAGATCGTCGAGCAGCTTGGTAAAATTCTGCGGGTCGAGATCTTCGTAATAATCATTGTTGATCTGCACCATCGGCGCGTTGCAGCAGGCGCCGAGGCATTCGACCTCCACCCAGGAGAGCGCGCCATCGGTGGTGACATGGTTTTGCGCGCCGATCTTTTGCTCACAGACTTTCTTCAGATCGTCCGAACCGCGCAACATGCAGGGCGTTGTGCCGCAGAGCTGCACATGATGACGGCCGACCGGCGACAAGTTGAACATCGAATAGAAGGTGGCGACTTCGAGCGCCCGCATCAGCGGCATGTCCAGAAGCGTCGCAACCTTCTCGATGGCCGCCTTGGACAGCCAATAGCCATTCTGCTCCTGCGCGCGCCAAAGCAGCGGCAGGATCGCCGAGGCCTGCCGGCCCGGTGGGAATTTGGCGATTTCCTTTTGCGCCCAGGCTTCGTTTTCCGCCGTGAAGGCGAAGGAGGCCGGCTGGATCTCGGCAAGGCGTCGGACGGTCATGCTGCCCTCGATTTTCTCAACGCCGCGATTGGCGCCCGCGCAATCATCGATCCACCTCGCCGAACACGATATCGAGCGAACCCAGAATCGCCGAGACGTCGGCGAGCAGGTGCTTGCGACACATGAAATCCATCGCCTCCAAATGCGTGAAACCGGGCGCGCGGATCTTGCAGCGATAGGGCTTGTTGCCGCCATCGGCGACGAGATAGACGCCGAATTCGCCCTTGGGCGCTTCGACCGCGGCGTAAACCTCGCCGGCCGGCACGTGATAGCCCTCGGTATAGAGCTTGAAGTGATGGATGAGCGCTTCCATCGAGCGCTTCATCTTGTCGCGCTTGGGCGGCACGATCTTTCCTTCGTCCGAAGAGACCGGCCCCGCTCCCGTCGCGCTGCGCAGCTTGTCGCAGCATTGTTTCATGATGCTGGCTGACTGGCGCATCTCCTCCATGCGGATGACATAACGATCGTAGCAATCGCCATTCTTGCCGACGGGAATGTCGAAGTCCATTTCCTCGTAGCATTCGTAGGGCTGCGACTTGCGCAAATCCCAGGCCGCGCCCGAGCCGCGCACCATCACGCCGGAAAACCCCCAGGCCCAGCATTGCGCAAGCGAAACGACGCCGATATCGACATTGCGTTGCTTGAAGATGCGATTGCCGGTGAGCAGCGTCTCGAGATCGTCGCAGACCTTCAGGAACGGGTCGCAAAAATCGTAAATGTCGTCGATCAATTTGGCGGGCAGGTCCTGATGAACGCCGCCGGGCCGGAAATAGGCCGCATGCATGCGCGCGCCGCTGGCGCGCTCATAAAACACCATCAGCTTCTCGCGCTCCTCAAAACCCCAGAGCGGCGGGGTCAGCGCGCCGACGTCCATCGCCTGAGTCGTCACGTTGAGGAGATGCGACAGCAGACGACCAATCTCGCAATAGAGGACGCGGATCAATTGGCCGCGCCGCGGCACGGTGATGCCGAGCAGCCGCTCGACAGCCAAGGCATAGGCGTGTTCCTGGTTCATCGGCGCGACGTAATCGAGCCGGTCGAAATAAGGCACGTTCTGCAGATAGGTGCGCGCCTCCATCAGCTTTTCGGTGCCGCGATGCAGCAGGCCGATATGCGGATCGACGCGCTCGACGACTTCGCCGTCGAGCTCCAGCACCAATCTCAGGACGCCATGGGCGGCGGGGTGCTGGGGGCCGAAATTGATCGAGAAATTGCGAAGGTTATGCTCAGTCATGGCTGCTTCGCCTTTTCATCGCCCGGCAGCGGGGCGCCTTCCCAAGGGCTCAGGAAGTCGAACTGACGGAACTCCTGATTGAGCCGAACGGGCTCGTAGACCACGCGCTTTTCCTCGTCGTCGTAGCGCACTTCGACAAAGCCGGTCATCGGGAAATCCTTGCGCAGCGGATGGCCCTCGAAACCATAGTCGGTGAGAATGCGGCGCAGGTCGGGATGGCCGTCGAAGAGAATGCCGAACAGGTCGTAAGTCTCGCGCTCGCACCAATCGGCGGCGGGGAAGACCGGAATCGCGGTTGGAACCGGCGTCGCCTCGTCCGTTTCGACCTTCACCCGCACGCGCAAGTTCAGCTTGGGCGACAGCAATTGATAGACGACATCGAAGCGCTTCTCGCGCGCGGGATAATCGGCGCCGCAGATGTCGGTGAAGCAGATAAACTGGCAGGAAGGATCGTCGCGCAGAAAGGTTAGAACGTCGACGATTCGCGCCGCTTCCGCCACAAGCGTGAGTTCGCCGAAGGCGAAATGAACGCCCGTTATCGCGCCCGGCAAAGCCGCGCCGATCTTTTCGCCGATCGCCTTCAGTGCGTCGTCCATCTCGCCCCGACCCCAATATTCGCTGCTTTTTCAAGACGCATGAAGCGCCCTCGTCCGCTCCGCCAAGCGAACGTAGGGCCTACCGCTCGATCGTCCCCGTGCGCCTGATTTTCTTTTGCAGCATCAACACGCCATAGAGCAGCGCCTCGGCGGTGGGCGGGCATCCCGGCACGTAGATATCGACCGGCACGATGCGATCGCAGCCGCGCACCACCGCATAGGAATAATGGTAATAGCCGCCGCCATTGGCGCATGAACCCATAGAAATGACGTAGCGCGGCTCCGGCATCTGGTCGTAGACCTTGCGCAAGGCGGGAGCCATCTTGTTGGTCAGCGTGCCCGCCACAATCATCACATCCGACTGGCGCGGGCTGGCGCGCGGGGCGAATCCGAATCGCTCGACATCGTAGCGCGGCATCGAGAGCTGCATCATCTCGACCGCGCAGCAGGCGAGGCCGAAGGTCATCCACATCAGCGAACCGGTGCGCGCCCATTGGATGAGGTCGTCCGTCGTGGTGACGATGAATCCCTTGTCGCCGAGTTGATCGTTGAGCGCGCCGAAGAACGGATCATTGGCGCCGATCAGCTTGCCGGTCGCCGGATCGATGAGGCCGCGCGGGGCCGGCGCGACGCTGGTCGGCGCGCCAATCGGGTTGGCGGTCAATCCCATTCCAGCGCTCCCTTTTTCCACTCATAGACGAAACCGATGGTCAGGACGCCGAGGAAAATGATCATCGACCAGAAACCGAACGCCCCGATGTCGTGGAAAGCGACCGCCCAGGGGAACAGAAATGCGATTTCAAGATCGAAAATGATGAAGAGAAGGGACACAAGATAGAAGCGCACGTCGAATTTCATGCGCGCATCGTCGAACGGGTTGAAACCGCATTCGTAAGCCGAAACTTTTTCAGGATCCGGGCTCTTGTAGGCCACGAGGAAAGGGGCAACCAGCAGAACGCCGCCGATCACCGCCGCGATGGCGATAAATACAACGAGCGGCAGATAGTCCGATATGAGACTCGGCATGCGGTCTCCGAGGCGTTCGTTTGGCGGGAGCGGAGCGTGGCCCCGCCTGGCCAGCTTGAAATCATTAAAACCTCAAGCCGGAAATCGTTGATGGCGAAGGCGTATCGCAGCGCAGCGAACCATGCAAGACGAAACGCGCTGCCGCGACCAAATCTCGCGCGAAGCGATCCTGCACGCTTGTATAAACGACTTCAAATTTTGGGGAGGCGATCGCGGGAGAAAGCGATCCTGGGAGAAAATGGCGAGAGTGACGGGACTCGAACCCGCGACCTCCGGCGTGACAGGCCGGCGCTCTAACCAACTGAGCTACACCCCCGTTAGGGAGGAGTGCCGGATAGGACACAGCCCCTCGCAAGTCAAGCGTGGAGGTTCGATTTCCCTTAAAACTTGGGCGAGGCCAGCCGCCAGCGCCTTAATTCAGAGGGGCTGATGATGTGAATTTCCTCGGGCGGAATGCGTTCCGCGACGCGGATCACGGTCGGGCTGACGCCCATCTGGGCGGCATAGCCGGCCAAAGCGTCCACCATATCGGGGGAAGCGTAGGACGGGGCGGCATTGGTAAAGAACCGACCGGCGCCGCCGCCATACTCCTGGCTGGACATGCGGTGGATGCCGAGCCGGCTGGCCGGCGGCACCACCCGCCTCGCGCCGCCCATCAAAGCGTAAACGCAGGCCGACATGCATTGTCCGCCGCTGGGAGCGTTGAGATCCTGGTCATCGCCGAAGCGCGCGACGATGACTGCCGCCTGCAGCTTGCGCAACGCCGCGCCCAAGCGCATCGAGGCGACGACGCGCCCGCCGGGCGAATTGATGACGACGACGTCACGCAAATTCGGCGCATCGGCGACCGATTGCAGAAACCCGACGAACGCCTCCGGCGTGTCCTCCTCGATAATTCCATCCGCGACGATGACGCGTGGGCATCGGCCGCCGCAATTGCGCGCCTCAAGCTTGGCGAGGCGAAAACTCATGGGCTCGCCCTGCGCCAGCGCCGGCGCGGATCGTGCGAGGAACCCAATGCCGACCAAGATCAGTCCAAGAAGGACGACGACCGCCTGACTTCGCCGCTTCGGCATGCGTTCACACTTCCAAATGGTGGGCGGTGACGGGCTCGAACCGCCGACCCTCTCGGTGTAAACGAGATGCTCTACCAACTGAGCTAACCGCCCGGGGCGCAAAATATGTTCCCCGCGACGCGAGAGCCTATACAGGCGCGAGCGGGGCGCAAGCAATATCGCTGGATGTCTCGGCAAAAAGAGGGCGGCCGTCAGGGCCGCCCGATTTCACCTTAAAACACCCCGGCGGTCGGCCGCGGTCGGCTGTCAATTCATTGGCGTTTTATTTCTTCGCCGCCTTGGCCTTGTTGAGGCTCGCCTTGAGCGCCGCGCCAGCTTTGAAACGCGCATTCTTTGAAGCAGGGATCTTGATTTCCTTGCCGGTGGCGGGATTACGCCCCTTGCCCGCAGCGCGTTCACGAACCGAAAATGTGCCAAATCCCACCAGGCGCACTTCATCGCCTTTCTTCAGCGACTTGCCGATGCCGTCCAGAATGGCGTCCAGGGCGGCTGCCGCGCTGGCCTTGGACAATTCAGCCTCTTTCGCGACGTGTTCGACGAGTTCAAGCTTATTCATTTGGCCTCTCCTGTTTGACCTGACGTGATGCGCGACGCCTGACGCGTTCCTCTCGCCGTTTTGGCCGCCCGTGAAGCGGGGCTGCGCGAATCGACGCCCGAGTACGCTCCATAGCTCCGCAAAATCTCGCGCAAACGCAAGGGATTGAGGACGAGACTCTCCGAAAAAGATATGTTTTCTGCGCGTTTTGCACCGCGGAGATGCAAAAAGGGCCGCAAACCCTTAAGGTTTGCGGCCCTTCGCCGACAAGTTCAGCCTGAACGAGGCGACAGCGTCGGCTCAGTGCGCGACGACTCCCGCCGCATCCTCGTCATTTGCACGCCCCTTCGTCACCGCTTTCAGGTCCTCCTCCCAAACGATCGGGCGAGGCTGGCGCACCAGAGCGTGCTGGAGCACTTCCTCCATCCGCGAGACCGGCACGATTTCGAGCCCGTTCTTCACGGAATCAGGAATCTCGGTGAGATCCTTGGCGTTATCCTCAGGGATCAGCACCTTCTTGATGCCGCCGCGCAGGGCGGCGAGCAGCTTCTCCTTGAGGCCGCCGATCGGCAGGACGCGGCCGCGCAACGTCACTTCGCCGGTCATGGCGATGTCGTGACGCACCGGTATGCCCGTCAGCATCGAGACGATGACCGTCGCCATGCCCACGCCCGCCGATGGCCCGTCCTTGGGGGTCGCGCCCTCGGGAACATGGACGTGGATGTCGCGACGATCGAACAAAGGCGGTTCGATGCCGAAATCCACCGAGCGCGAGCGCACGTAGGAAGCGGCCGCCGAAATCGACTCTTTCATCACGTCCTTCAGATTGCCGGTCACCGTCATGCGGCCCTTGCCGGGCATCATCACGCCTTCGATCGTCAGCAACTCGCCGCCGACTTCCGTCCAGGCAAGGCCCGTCACCAGGCCGACCTGATCGTCGGTTTCGATCTCGCCGTAACGATATTTCGGCACGCCGAGGAATTCGGAGACATTGGCGCCGGTGACGACGATCTTCTTCTTCTTGGTGGTCAACAGCTCCTTGACCGCCTTACGCGCAAGATTGGAAATCTCGCGCTCGAGATTGCGCACGCCGGCTTCTCTGGTGTAGCGGCGCACCAGCTCCAGAAGCGCACTATCCTCGACCACCCATTCCTTGGCGTCGAGCCCATGCTTGGCCGTCGCGTTGGGAAGGAGATGCTTCTTGGCAATCTCGACCTTTTCGTCTTCGGTGTAACCGGCAATCCGGATGATCTCCATTCGGTCCATCAGGGCCGGCGGGATGTTCAGCGTATTGGCGGTGGTGACGAACATCACATGCGAAAGGTCGTAGTCGACCTCAAGGTAATGGTCGTTGAACGTCGAGTTCTGCTCAGGGTCCAGCACTTCGAGCAAAGCCGAAGACGGGTCGCCGCGGAAATCCATACCCATCTTGTCGATCTCGTCGAGTAGGAACAGCGGATTTGACGACTTGGCCTTGCGCATCGATTGGATGACCTTGCCGGGCATCGAGCCGATATAGGTGCGCCGATGACCGCGTATCTCCGCTTCGTCGCGCACGCCGCCAAGCGACATGCGCACGAATTCGCGCCCCGTCGCCTTGGCGATGGACTTGCCGAGCGAGGTTTTGCCCACGCCGGGAGGCCCGACAAGGCAGAGAATCGGCCCTGTCAGCTTGTTGGCGCGCTGCTGCACCGCGAGATATTCGACGATGCGCTCCTTGACCTTGTCGAGGCCGAAATGATCGGCGTCGAGGATCGTTTGGGCGGCGCCAAGATCCTTCTTGACCTTGGTGCGCTTCTGCCACGGAATCGACAACAGCCAGTCGAGATAATTGCGCACGACCGTCGCCTCGGCCGACATCGGCGACATCTGGCGCAGCTTCTTGAGTTCGCCAGTGGCCTTGTCGCGCGCCTCCTTCGAGAGTTTGGTTTTCTTGATGCGCGCCTCCAGCTCGGACATTTCGTCCTTGCCGTCCTCGTCGCCGAGCTCCTTTTGGATCGCCTTCATCTGCTCGTTGAGGTAATATTCGCGCTGCGTTTTCTCCATCTGGCGCTTGACGCGCGTGCGGATCCGCTTCTCGACCTGCAACACCGAGATTTCGCTTTCCATCAAAGCCAGACATTTTTCGAAGCGCTTGGCGACGGAATTGATCTCGAGTATGGCCTGCTTGTCAGCAAGCTTGACCGCCAGATGCGACGCGATCGTATCGGCGAGCTTGCCGTAATCCGTGATCTGGCCGACCGCCGCGACGACTTCGGGCGAAATTTTCTTGTTCAGTTTGACGTAGCTCTCGAATTCCGAGACGACGGAGCGCGACAACGCCTCCGCTTCGACCTTGTCGAGCGCTTCGTCGCCGATCGCTTCGGCGCGGGCCTCAAAATAACCATCGGTCGGCAGATATTCTCTGACATGGGCCCGTGAAGCGCCCTCGACCAGCACTTTGACGGTGCCGTCGGGCAGTTTGAGCAATTGCAGGACTGTGGCGAGGGTGCCGGTGGTGAAGATGGCGTCGGTCGCGGGATCGTCGTCCGCCGCGTTCATCTGGGTGGCGAGCAGGATCGGCTTGTCCGCCTTCATCACCTCTTCAAGGGCGCGGATCGACTTCTCGCGGCCGACGAAGAGGGGCACGATCATATGCGGGAAAACAACGATATCGCGGAGCGGTAGGACCGGGTAGACGTCGACGGAGCCGGGCGCGATGGGCTTGCGATTGCTTGTCATGGAAGTTCCTGTTTCGTGACGACCCGGGCATGGGCGAAACGCCATCTCGGGCTTGAAGCGTCAATGAACCGGCTGATTCCAACCCTTACAAAGGCCTTGGGCTCAGCCGTCGCTCGCGCCCCCTCCCGCATTCAGCGGTCAGGCCCACGCGACTTGGCGCTTAATCGAATCAACGTGAATAGTTACGCCTAAACGATCCTCACAAAGATGGCGGCGGTCCGCCAGCGTTTCAAGGACCCGGCGAGGCGCTGTCCTCATCGAAGTTGGGGGGTCGCCGCCCCGTCGTGACATTTTCTTAAAGCAAATGCGACGCCGGCTCTGTGGAGAGGCCGCGTCGCATTGTTGAGAGGGTGCGCCATCGCCGACGGGACAAATCGCCGGGCTAGCCGGCTTTTTCGGCGCGTTCGGAATAGATGTAGAGCGGGCGCGCCTTGCCGTCGACCACTTCCGGCCCGATCACCACCTGCTCGACGCTGTCGAGGCCGGGCAGATCGAACATCGTGTCGAGCAAGATGCCCTCCATGATCGAGCGCAGGCCGCGGGCGCCAGTGCGCCGTTCGATCGCCTTTTTGGCGACGACGTTCAACGCTTCGTCCTGGAACGTCAGGTCGGTGTTCTCCATTTCGAACAGGCGCTGATATTGTTTGACGAGCGCATTCTTCGGCTCGGTGAGAATCTTCTTCAACGCCTCTTCATCCAGATCCTCGAGCGTCGCGATCACCGGCAGGCGACCGACGAATTCGGGAATCAGACCGAACTTGAGCAGGTCTTCCGGCTCGACATGGCGAAAGACCTCGCCCGTGCGCCGGTCGTCGGGCGATTGCACCTTGGCGCTGAAACCGATCGACGTGCCCTTGCCGCGCGCCGAAATGATGCGTTCGAGGCCCGCGAAGGCGCCGCCGCAGATGAACAGGATATTGGTCGTGTCGACCTGCAGGAACTCCTGCTGGGGATGCTTGCGCCCACCCTGCGGCGGAACGCTGGCGACCGTGCCTTCCATGATTTTCAACAGCGCCTGCTGGACGCCCTCGCCCGATACGTCGCGGGTGATCGAGGGATTGTCCGACTTCCGGCTGATCTTGTCGATTTCGTCGATATAGACGATGCCACGCTGCGCGCGCTCGACATTATAGTCAGACGCCTGCAGCAGTTTGAGGATGATATTCTCAACGTCCTCGCCGACATAGCCCGCTTCTGTCAGCGTCGTCGCATCGGCCATGGTGAAGGGCACATCGAGAATGCGCGCCAGCGTCTGGGCGAGCAGCGTCTTGCCGGAACCGGTCGGCCCGATCAATAGAATGTTCGACTTGGCGAGCTCGACATCGCTATGTTTGGTGGCGTGGTTGAGCCGCTTGTAATGATTGTGGACTGCGACCGAAAGCACTCGTTTGGCCTGTGGCTGGCCGATGACGTAATCGTCCAGCACCTTGCAAATCTCACGCGGCGTCGGGATGCCGTCCTTGCTCTTGACGAGCGAGGTCTTGCTCTCCTCACGGATGATGTCCATGCACAGTTCGACGCATTCGTCGCAAATGAACACCGTCGGTCCGGCGATCAGTTTGCGCACTTCATGCTGGCTCTTGCCGCAAAACGAGCAATAGAGCGTGTTCTTGGCGTCGCCTTCGGCTTTGGCCATTTTCTTCTCCATACCGCCGCTGAAGTCCTAGCGGACGCCCAACGTGACAATTTAAATGCAGCATCCTAACAAAGCGTAGCGATCGATTTCCAACCGCTAAGCCCCGCGTCTTCTGCGACGCGGTCTGGCTGTGCTCGATGTGGCGCCCTGCCTAGAAACAGGGTCAAGCAGGGATGCAACCACGATAAGCACAGGCAAATCAAGTGCTGCGACGCAGCAAGGCCGCATCGTCCTTCAAAGAGAGACCCGACCAAGCCGCAAACGATAGGCGCGACGCCGCCGGATCACACAATGCCATACATCAAATACACAACGCAACTTACTAATAAAACTCAGCTCTTCGTCTCCTCCGCCTCGTCGGATCGCTTAGTCACAACCTGGTCGACGATGCCAAAGGATTTCGCCTCTTCGGCGGACATGAAATGATCGCGATCAAGGGTCTTGTCGATCGTGTCGTAGTCGCGCCCGGTGTGCTGGACATAGATTTCATTCAGCCGGCGCTTGATTTTGAGGATGTCCTCGGCGTGGCGCTGGATGTCGGACGCCTGTCCCTGGAAGCCGCCAGACGGCTGATGGACCATGATGCGAGCATTAGGCAGGGCGTAACGCATGCCCGCTTCCCCCGCGCAAAGCAATAGCGATCCCATCGACGCCGCCTGGCCGATGCACATCGTCGAGACTTTGGGCCGGATGAACTGCATCGTGTCATAGATCGACAGACCCGACGTGACGACGCCGCCTGGCGAATTGATGTAGAGCGCGATTTCCTTTTTGGGATTGTCGGCCTCAAGAAACAGCAATTGCGCGACGACAAGCGACGCGGAACCATCGTCGACGGGTCCCACCATGAAAATGATCCGTTCGCGCAACAGACGCGAGAAAATGTCGAACGACCGCTCGCCGCGAGCCGATTGCTCGATGACGATCGGCACCAGATTGTTGGTATAATAATCGACCAGGTCGCGCATGGGTCTCGCTTTCAGGGGGAATCAGGCTGGCTGCCGCACGCAACATAGTGGCGCGGCGGTGCGAGTTAAAGGGCAAAGGCGGCGAGCGCTTTCGGCCCGAGGCGCCCCATCGGAGCGTGATGAGAAAACGCCACGCGGCGCGATCTCCCGCCGCCAGCCGGACGCAAAAACGATCGGGCCGATCACTTGGCCGGCAGCGCCTCTTCATCCGGCTTCAGCAATTCCTCGGGCGTCACCTTGCGCTCGGCCACTTTAGCCAGAGCCAGAATATGGTCGACGACCTTTTCCTCGTAGATCGGCGCCCGCAATTCCGCCAGCGCCTGTGCATTCTTGCGATAATATTCCCAGATCTGCTTTTCCTGGCCGGGATAGGCGCGAGCCCGGGCGATCAGGGCGTTGGTGACCTCCTCATCGGTGACCTTGACCTCCGCCCTGGAGCCCACTTCGGCCAACAGCAATCCTAACCTCACACGACGCTCCGCGATGCGGCGATAGTCCGCGCGCGCCGCTTCTTCGGTCGTGTTCTCATCGGCAAAGCCGCGCCCGGACGCCTTCTGCTCCTGCTCGACCTGACGCCAGATCGAGTCGAATTCCTGCGCGACGAGCCCTTCGGGCAGTTCGAACGAATAGCGATTGTCCAGGCTATCCAGCAACTGACGCTTCAGCTTTTCGCGAGAAGCCCTTGAATATTCTCCATTAAGGTTGTCGCGGATCATCTCCTTGAGCTTATCCAGGCTTTCGAAATTGAGGCTCTTGGCGAATTCGTCGTCGATCGTGAAAGCCTCAGGGGCGGCGATCGATTTGACCGTCACGTCGAACTCCGCCTTCTGTCCGGCAAGGGCTCGATTGACATAGGCCTCTGGGAAAGTCGCCTCGACATTTCGCTTCTCGCCGGCGACGACGCCAAGGAGTTGTTCTTCGAAACCCGGAATGAAGGTGTTGGAGCCGAGAATCACTTCTATATTCTCGCTGGTCCCCCCTTCGAACAATTCCCCTGCGATCTTGCCGACAAAGTCGACGGTGACGCGATCGCCATTTTCGGCCTTGGCGCCTTCCGCCTTGTCGGCGAACGTGCGCCGATTGTCGGCGAGGCGGTTCAGCGCCCGATCAACATCCGCGTCCTCGACCTCGGCGACCGGACGCTCCAGAGAGACATCGTCGAAGGCGCCGACTTCGAACTTCGGCAGCACTTCGAGCGCCACTTTAAAATTGAGGTCGCCGCGCGCTTCGAGAGCCGCTTCGATGGACGCCTGATCGGTCGGCAATTCCACTTTCGGCTCCTGTGCGAGCCGCAGGCCATTGTCGTCGATGATCTGTTTGTTGGCTTCCGTAATCGCCTCCTGGACGACATCGGCCATCACGGAGCGGCCATAGACGCGCTTCAGATGCGCAACGGGCACCTTGCCGGGGCGGAAACCGTTGATCTTGACCTTGTTCTTGATGTCTGCGAGCTGGCCGTCAAGACGCGCCGCAAGGTCGGTCGCCGACAGAACGATGCTGTATTCGCGCTTCAGCCCTTGCGAAAGCGTCTCGGTCACTTGCATGTCAAACCCGTCCTGTAAAAAACCAAAAACCGCGGCTTCCCGCACTCCGGGCCGCCGAAACCGAAATGACCCAATCGGCGACGATGCGCGCCGACAGCCGCGCATCGATTATGGTGCGGGCGGAGGGACTCGAACCCCCACGACTTTCGTCACCGGAACCTAAATCCGGCGCGTCTACCAATTCCGCCACGCCCGCATCAAGGCGCCTCGCGTGGGCAGAACCCGCCGCTTTGGGCGCCGTCTATAGCATCTTAGGCCGGCCGCGCCAGAAAAAAACGAGGGCCGCCCGTCTTGGATTTGTAGCGAAAACCGGCTAGTCCCGGATTAGAACGGCGATCGCGACGGTGAACAATCCGCCAGCGGTCAGAATCGCCGCCGTCGGTTCGTGGCCCTGGATCATGAGAGAACGCCAAGGCGCGAACTCGGCGCCAACCGCCACGGCCGTAGCCATGGCCAAGCACGCGAAAGCGACGATTTTGTTCACGAATGCGTCTCCCTCGCCTGACTTCCCCGACGCCAAAAGCCATCGACCCGAAGTGAGAAACCAAATCCCAGCCGGCGGCGGGACCGCGACATGACGCAAGGGCCGCGCCGCGCCGGATGGATCAAATTGGAACAAGGCCTCGGCCGCCGCGGCGCGCGGCGGCGGAAAAGTGGGCGATGAACCCGGACCGGCGTTTGATCTTGCGCGCCGGCGTCTCGGCCACGCTTTGGGCTGCGTTTGGCGGCGGCCTATCGGCGCAGCCCGTCCCGACGCGGCTCGCCACCGACGGTTTCCGATTATTCGACGCGGCGCAGGTCGAGGCGCGCATCGCCCCGCTCCCTGCCCCGGCGACCGCCGCACTCGGCTATGAAGGCGCGACGCCGGGACCTTTGTTGCGGCTTCGCAAGGGCGAGGAGCTGAAGATCAGGCTGACCAACAGACTGTCGGAGCCAACCACCCTCTGCTGGCCGGGCCTGCGGATCGCCAATTCGATGGCCGGAATAGGCGGCCTGACGCAAGCGCCGGCGCCGCCCGGCGGCAGTTTCGATTATCGATTCACGCCGCCCGATTCTGGCTTCAATCTCTATCGGCCGCATGTCGGCGTGGCGACGCCTGGCCAGATCGGTCGCGGACTTTACGGGCCGATCGTGGTCGAGGAAGCCTCGCCGCCGCAATGCGATCTCGAAGCGGTCGTCGCCCTGACTGATTGGAGCCTTGACGACAAAGGCCAGGTCCGCGACGATTTTTCCGGGCCCGCGGCGGCGCGGGGCGCCGGCCATCTCGGCGGGGCGATCGCCGCCAACAATGGCCCAGCGCCACTCTCGCTCAACGCCTCGCCCGGCGCGCGCGTGCGGTTGCGCCTCGTGAACGCCGCCAATGCGCGGATGATGGCGATCGGCGTCGAGGGGGTCAAACCGCTGATCATCGCGCTGGACGGTCAGCCCGCCGAACCCTTCCAGCCTTTGCACAATGTCTTTCCGATGGGGCCGCAGGCGAGGTTCGATATGATGTTCGACATGCCGCGCGACGGAGCGCCTGTGCGCTTCATCCTGTTCGGCGGCGCCGCCGCCGCGATTCCCGGCGAAGCGGATCGCCCGCTGATCGCATTCGCGGCGACCGGCGATCCCCTCGCGCAACGCCCGCCTCTCACGGGTCTGCCCGCCAATCCGTCGCTGCCGGTGGAAATCGACCTTCAGCGCGCCAAGCGCGTTGATATGACGATCGCCGGAGGCGGCGGCGCGCCCTTTTCAATCAACGGCGCGACGCTGCGCGACTGGCCCGTCAAACCGTTGTTCGCGGTCGCCCGCAGCGCGCCCGTGACCTTGGGAATCGTCAACAATACCGCCGTCACTCAAGCCATTCGTCTTTATGGCCATTCCATGCGCCTGCTTCACGCGATGGACGATGGATGGGAGCCCTATTGGCGGGACAACGTGCTGATTGCGCCGGGCAAGACGAGCCATGTCGCCTTCGTCGCCGACAATCCCGGCCATTGGCCGATCGAATCAGCGATAGCGGAACATATGGCGGCGGGCGTGATGACGATGTTCGCCGTCGGCTGACGTTTCAGATAAGGGATTGCTGCGGCATCCGCGGAAGCCCGCGCGATTTGGCGCATGACATCGCAATTGCTATAACCGCGCCTGATCAACGCCGACGCGGGCGCCCGGCATCGGCGCTCCGACAAGGAGCATCTTTTGACCTATTGCGATTTTGCAGCGCTGGAGCAAACGCCGCTCCAACGCGATCCATTTGAATATCTGGTGCTGCCGGACTTCATCAGGCCTGAGAATTTTGCTTCCGTCTCCGCCGATTATCCTGAAGTGCCGGGGCCAGGTTCGCATCCGCCGGCCGAACTCGATATCCACGGCCATTTCGAAAAACTCATGGCGGAATTGCAGGGGCCGGAATTCCGCGCCGCCATCGAGCGCAAATTCAATCTCGACCTCACCGGGCGCCCGACGATGTATACGGTGCGCGGCTTCATTCGCGAGAAGGACGGGTCGATCCATACCGATTCGACCACCAAGATCATCACCGTGCTGCTTTATATGAACGAGCGCTGGCAGGAGGACGCGGGGCGTTTGCGTCTGCTGCGAGGTCCCGACAATCTCGACGATTACGTCGCCGAAGTGCCGCCCTATGGCGGCACTTTGCTGGCGTTTCGACGCGCCGACAATTCCTGGCACGGGCATAAGCCGATTTCAGGTCCAAGGCGCGCCATTCAGCTCAACTGGGTGACCAGCCAGGAAGTGGTGGACAACGAGCAGCGCCGACACCAATTCTCGACGAAATTCAAGAAGCTCACGCGAATGTTCATTCCCGGTTCAGCGGCGGCGGGGCATTAGCCGAAATGCTGCGGAGAATCGCGGCGAGGCATCTCATCTTTGACGCCGCGCAGCAGCATTTTAAGCGGATATGGAGAGATTTATTATGTTGAATAAATTTATTGGAGTTGGATTTTCGGCCGTCATTCTGGCTGGCGCCTTTGGCCTTGCGGCGACCGGCGCCGCCCATGCCGAGGGCGTGATGAAAGTCTGCGGCGAACAGTGGAAGGCAGCCAAAGCCGCGGGCACGACCGACGGCAAGACATGGAATGAATTCCTCGCCCAGTGCCGCGCCGATCAGAAAGCCGCTGCGCCCGACGCCGCGGCCGCCGAACCCGCCGCGGCGGCGCCCGCCGCTGCGCCAGCCGCGCCCGCCGCTGCTCCCGCCGCCGCGCAACAGCCGCCGGCCGACGCAGCCCCTGCCAAGCCGAAGCGAAAGGCGACCGCCATGGCGGCGGGCCCGGGTCAATTCGCCAGCGACGCCGAAGCCAAGGCGAAGTGCCCGAGCGATACCGTCGTCTGGGTCAATAGCAAATCGAAGGTCTTCCACTATTCCAGCAGTTCCGCGTACGGCAAGACCAAGAAGGGCGTCTATATGTGCGAGGCCGACGCGACGTCGGCGGGCGCGCACGCCGCCAAGAACGAGAAGAAATCCTGATATTGCCGGCGGCGGCTGACTCTTCGGCCGCCGCCGAACCGCCGCTTCATTTCTCGCCCTCTTTCCTGGGGCGCAAAAAGGTCGGAGCGAAGCGACGGGCATTTCAATGACGGCCAAATTTGGGAGGCCCCATGCCGGCCAGTTGCTGTCATCCCGTCGGCGCCCATCAGCGCCTGCGCCTGCCCGATACTTACGTGTCGAGCCTGATGCTGGACCGCGCGCTCAACGCGATCGCCCGCCGCGTCGGCGCTATCGACCGCGCGCACGACATTCCCTATCTCGCGGGCTACAGCACCGACGGCAAGCGGATCTATATCGACCGTCATCTGCCGCGCAGCTTCCTCTACAAGGGCCGCAAGATTGAGGTCGACCGCTATCTCCTGCTGCATGAAGAAGTCGAGAAGACGCTGATCGATCAGCTCGACCTCCATTATCAGCACGCCCATCAGATCGCGACGCGCGCCGAAGAGGCCGCCGTGCGCGCCGACGGCGTTTCATGGCGCGCCTATGACCGATTCATGCAGCAATATGTCAAACAGATGGGCGACGAGCGCCTGACCAAATTGCCCGCCGATCTCGATCTCAAGCCCTATCGCGACGAGCATGATTACGAACTGATGCGCCGCATGAAAGGCGCGACCGAGGACAAGGACCATCCCCTTTCCCAGGAAGGCGCCCTGGCGCGCCGGCTCGCCAAGGCGCTAAATTCGCGGGCCGCGATCCTGGACGCCGCCAAAGCGGCCAAGCCCGTGTCGGGACGCACGGCCAAGAGAGGCGCCGCGCTGCTGTAGAAGGCGCGCCAGGCGCCGCCATTCTGATCGATCCGCACCGTCAAAGGCCGCCCATGCTCGTGGACAAAAGGGTCTTCGAATTACCTGTCCTGACGACCGTCCTGGGCAAGACGATCCGCGACGTGCGCGTCGGCTGGGAAAGCTATGGGACGCTGAACGCCGAGCGATCCAACGCCATATTGATCTGCCATTTCTTCTCGGGCACGAGCCATGCGGCAGGCAAGTATCTCGAGAGCGATCCCCTGCCCGGCTACTGGGACGCGATTATCGGTCCCGGCAAGGCCATCGACACAAACAAATATTTCGTTTTCTCCTGTGACACGCTGGTCAACGTCAACGCCAACGACCCGATGGTGACGACGACGGGACCGGCTTCCACCGATGCGGCGACCGGCAAGCCCTATGGCATGAATTTTCCGCTGGTGACGATCGGCGACTTCGTGCGCGTCCAGAAAGCCCTGGTCGATCAGCTCGGGATCGGGAAGCTTCACGCGGTCATGGGTCCCTCGATGGGCGGCCTGCAGACCTACGAATGGGCCGCGACCTATCCCGAATGCGTCGAACGCATCGTGCCAGTGGTCGCGGCGGCAAGCCCAGGCGCCTGGCTGATCGCCTGGCTCAACATTTGGGCGACGCCAGTCCTCCTCGATCCCCATTGGAACGGCGGCGACTATTATGCCAGCGCGGCGCCGCTCGCCGGTCTCGCCGCGGCGATCAAGATCATCGCGCTGCAGGCCAATCATTTCCAGTGGACTGACGCGACTTACGGCGCGCGCCTCGCCCAGGCTGATCGAGACCCGCTCGCGGCTTTTGAAAACAAATTCGCCGTCGAGTCGGTTTTTGAAGCGGCGGGCGCGGCACGCGCCGCGCTGAGCGACGCCAATCACCTGCTCTATCTCGTCAAGGCCAACCAGACCTTCATTCCAGGCTCCGGCGCCGGCGCCAAGGACGCCGACGAAGGCTTGAAGCGCATCAAGGCCCCGGCGCTCTTTCTCTATTCGCCGACCGACCAGGTTTTTCCGCAAGATTGGGTCAAGGCGACGACGCAGGCGCTCAGCGCCAACGGCGTGAGCGTGGAGACCGCCGAAATCGAGGGGCCTTATGGCCATCTGAACGGCGTCTATGGCATGGCGCCGCATGGCGAAAGGATCGCCGCCTTCCTCGCGCGGCCCTGCGCGGCGCGATAGACCGGAAACCGAGAGCCGAGCGGTTAGCCGGCCGCGCCCGATTCCAGCGCCGCGAGGAAAGCATAGCCGCGAAAGCGCGCGCTGAAACGGCAGCGCATATCGCGCGCGGCGGAAAATTGCGTCAGCTCGGCCTCGAGAGTCAGGCAGGGATGGACGGAAAACAGCGCCAGCCAACGGGCGAGCGCCCGCCGGAATGGCGCAGGAAGCCCCGCCTGGTCGCCAAAGTCGACGATGTGCAGCGAGCCGCCCGGCGTCAGACAATCGCAGGCGCGCGCCAGCGCCTCTTTCCATTCCGGTATCATCGACAAAGCGTAAGAGATGAAAATCCGGTCGAAATTCGCGACGCCGAACAATTCCCGTGGGTCGAGCAAAGTGGCGTCGGCCTGTGCGAGCGCGACGCGCCCTTGAAGCTGCGATTGCGTGATGGAACGGCGCGCGGTGGCGAGCATCTCGGCCGAGACATCGACGCCATAGGCCTGGATCGATGGCCAGATTCTCGCCGCGCGCACGAGATTGCGCCCGGTGCCGCAGCCGATTTCGAGCACCCTGCCCCGCACGGGAGGCTTGATATCCCTGATGAGCTGATCGCGGCCGAGCAAGTAGAACTTGCGGGTGGCGTCGTAGAAGTGGCGCTGATGGCGATACATCCGATCCATCAGCCGCGCCGCTTCGGTCCCTTCGGCGACCGCCTCCATCAATGCCGGTCCAACTTGGTATAGAGATGAAAGGCGCCATAGATCGACGAGCGGTCCTTGGCGCCGAGCTCGCGGCAAAGAGCGGCATCGTAGACAAAGGCGTCGAGAATGCTTTGCGGCACACGGCCGGGCAGCAACCGCTCGTCGGCCGCGGTGCGGAATATCACCCGCGCGCCGGGACGGGCGGTGCGCAGGATTTGCGTCCACAGAGCGGTGAGATCGGCGTCGCTCATCCAATCCTGCGCGTCGAGCAGCACATAGCAATCAAGGCTTTCCGCGGGCGCTTCGTCGAGAAACGCGGTCATCGGGCCGTGATGCAGGCGCACGCGGTCGGCGCGCACGCGCAACGCGTCGAAATGCTCGCGCTGGAGATAGGGCGGCACGGAGGGATTGGCGCCCGGCGCATAGCGGCGCCCGAACGCCTGCCAGGCGAAATAATTGTCGCGGATCGGAAAGCCGCAGGCGAGACGCTCTATGCGTTGCTTCAGCACCGCGGCGATGCCGTCGGGCGAATCGCCGCTCAGCGCGCGATATTGCGAGGGCGGGATGCCAAGGCCGTAGAGCGATGCGGGCTGACGCGTCAGCCAGCGCACGAAGCGCTTATCGATGACCGGGCCGAGCTGCTTGTCGAAAACCGCGCGCTGCTCTTCGAGCGTCTCGGCTTTCAGAAGCGCGCCAAGATCGACGCCATAAAGACGCGCCAGCAGATGACCGACGCCGATGAAGCGGCCAAGCAGGCCATGGCGATAAAAATTATCGGAAAAGCCCTGGATGCGCCGGCGCACACCGATGCCGCGGCCATCCCAGTAAGCGCGCGAATCGGGATCGAGCGCGGGGCGCAGGCGCGTCTCATAGGCGGCCACATTGGCGGCGCTGTCGGCGCGGCCGAAGAAGCTGAAAAAGGCCTCATGGTCGGGAAGGTTCTTCAGCGCGCAAAGCTTCAGCCGGTTGAGAGCGATATGGGCGCCGTTGAGATCGACCGCGGTGATGCGCGCGGGATCGGCGGTGAGATAGGACAGAACATTGCAGCCGCCGGAGGCGATCGTGACGATATGGTCGTCCGGCCGGATGCGCAGCGCCGCCATGTCGACGAGCGGATCTTCCCAGATCTGGGGATAGACGAGATGCTGAAAGGCCAAAGTGAACAGGCGCTCCAGCACGCCCGTCTTGGACAAAGCCTTGTTCCGATGGACAGCCGCGCTCAATCCTTCATTGGTCGCGCGCCGAATCACCCGCGTCGAATGTGCCACATGATTCTCTGGGCCAGAATGCGATTCACAAGCGGCTAAGGCAATCTTGTGACAGAGACGTGAAGGCGCTGGAATTGTCGGCGCCCCCGCCTCGACGGGCTACGGCGCGAGTTCGGCGGCGACCGCGGGTTCGGGCACGCCCGAGACGATCAGTTCGAGCACTTCCTTTTCGTTGGTTTTCGCGATGGCGCGCTCGCCGACGTTGCAGCCACGCTTCAGCACCATCACACGATCGCCGACTTCGAAAATATCGGTCAGGCGATGCGAGATGATGATCTGGGCGACGCCATGACGTTTCAATTCGACCATAGTCTCCAGCAGGCGGTGCGTCGCCGGCCCCGACAGATTGGCGGTGGGTTCGTCGAAAATCACCACTTTGGGATCGAACGAAATGGCGCGCGCGATCGCTACTGATTGCTGGCGCCCGCCCGACAGGCTTTCGACCTTCTGATAGACGGAATTCACATCGACCTTGAGCCGGGTCAGGATCGCGCGCGCGTCGCGGTGCATCCGCGGACGATCGACGAACAGGCCGAAGCGTAACGGCCAGCGGCCGAGAAAAATATTCTGGCCGACATCAAGATTGCCGCAGAGCGCGAAGTCCTGATAGATCATCTCGATGCCGCGATCGCGGCTTTCGTGCGGGCTCTTGAAACGCACCGGCTCGCCGTCGATGAGAATGTCGCCGGAATCGCGCTGATAGGCGCCGGTGAGGATTTTCATCAGTGTGGATTTGCCAGCCGAATTGTCGCCGACGAGACCCAGCACCTCGCCCGGCATAAGGCGCAGATTGACGTCGACCAGGGCCTGCACCGGGCCGAAATTTTTGGTGATCGTGCGCATTTCGACGATCGGATCGCTCATGTCTCGTTATCCAAGCCGTGCGCGGGCGTTTCCCTGGCCGCTCGCCTGCCAAACCATTGTCCCAGAATATTGTTCTGCCGCAGCCAGATATCGCCGACGACCGCGAAGATCAGGATCGCGCCGATGAACACGTTCTGCCATTGCTGCGGCAGCACGAAGGAGCCGCCGTCTCTCAGGATGATTTGCAGCGACAGCAGCGAGCGGATCAAGGTGATGACGGCCGCCCCCGCCAGCGTGCCGATCATCGTGCCATAACCGCCGAAGATCGAGCCGCCGCCGATGATGATCGAAGAGATCGCGTCGAGTTCGCGCAATTGTCCAGCGGTCGGAATGAAGCTTCGATAGAAGGCGTCGAAAATCACGCCGGCGAACGCGGCGCAGGTCGAGGATATCACCATCGCGGTGAAGCGCACCCGGCGCGTATTGACGCCGGCGAAATTCGCCGCGCGCTGGTTGCCGCCGATTGCATAGACTTTCTGTCCGAAAGGCGTTTGCGCGAGCACGACGCCGCCGATCGCCGCCACCAGGAGAACGAAGATCGTCTGCACGCTGACCGCCTTTGCGACGGCGAGCGGCCAGCCGTGGTCCGGCGCGATGCCGAGAACATTAAGCAGTTCGTAAAGGCTGCGCCCGATCAGGTTGAAGGATTCGGGAAAGCCGTTGAGCTGGGTGCCGGCGACAATCGAAGACCCGATGCCGCGCGCCCAGTAGAACGTGCCAAGCGTCGCGATAAAGGCGGGCAGGCCGACATAGGCGGTCAGCCAGCCATTGATCGCGCCGACCAGAACGCCGATGGCGATCGCCGCGATCACTGCGACGAGGGGCCCAAGATCCGTGTCCTTCATGATCACCGCCGCGACGGCGCCGGACAAAGCCAGCACAGAGCCGACGGAAAGATCGATGTCGCCATTGGCCATCACGAAGGTCAGGCCGACCGCGACCAGCGCGATCTCGGAAAAGGCGAGCAGCGTGGCGAAGGAATTGTCGAGGCCGCCCCAGAAATCGGGCCGCGCCCAGAGGCCGAACAACCAGAGCAGGACGACCAGGATCACCGCCGCGGCGTCGCGCCGATAGATGAAGGCCGCGAGCCCGCGTTTGCCAAGCCCGCGCGCCTGGACTGTCGTCCCGCGCGTTTGCGCGCCGGCGATCGCGATGCCGCCGAGATCGGGAATGATCGGTGGCGGCCGACGCCGGATCCAGGCCCAGAGGCGGGGAATCGCGCGCCGGCGCACCAGCCAGGGCTCGACCATCACGGCTGCGACGAGGACGACGCCGAGAAAGGCCGGCACGGCGCCGGGCGGCAGTTGCGCCACGGCGGAGACCTCCATCTTCTCGCCGCCAACATCAATGATGCGCGTGATCGGCACGCCTTCGCGCAGCACCTTGTCGATCAGGCCGATGAACACGGCGCCGAGGCAGGAGCCGATCACGCGGCCGCGGCCGCCGAAAATCGCGGCGCCGCCGACCACCACCGCCGCGATTGCGATGAGCTCGGCGCCAATGCCATAGGTCGGGTCGGCGTCCTTGCTCTGCGCGACATTCATCAATCCGGCGACGACCGCGCAAAGCGAGGACAAGACATAGGAGCGCATCCGCACGAAGCGCGTGTTGACGCCGGCGTAGCGCGCCGCTTGTTCGTTGCCGCCCGTCGCATAGGTCGTCCAGCCGATCGACGTCCAGGCAAGTGTGATCGCGGCGACCGCCGCGATCGCCACGAATACGACGATCTGGTTGTTGAAGCCGAGAGCATTGTCCTCGCCCAGGCGGAAAAAATCACCATAGCCCTGAGCCTTGATTTCGAAGGCGATGTTCTTGCCGCCGGTCAGGCCGAGGAGGATGCCGCGGCCGATGAACAACATGGTCAGCGTCGCGATGAAGGCGGGGACTTCGAGGACAGTGACGAGGAAGCCGTTGACGAGGCCGATCGCAAGGCCGAGCACGACGCACCAGAACACGGCGGTATAGACGTCGAGATCGAAATAGGTCGGCGCGAACAACATGCCGAAGAACGTCGCCGTCAGACCGAAGGTGGAGCCGACGGAAAGATCAAGCTCCCGGTTGACGAGGACGAAAGTCATGCCGACCGCCATCACGCCGTAACGCGAGGCGTCGCGCATGACCGAAAAGAGCGCGTCGGCCGAGCCGAAGAAGGCTGGATTGAGACAGAGGCCGGCGAGATAGAGCGCGCCCATGATGACGAGCAGGCCGACCTCCCAGCCGCCGATCAGCAGCGAAGAATCGCGGCCGGTTTCGGTCGGAGACGTGACAATCGCCGCGGCGCTCATGAACCGTTCCGTCCGCTCGGGATGAAGGGTGGAGACATCGAAGGAAAGGCGGGGAAGCCCTGCGGCTGCCCTCGCCTCCCGGCCAAGCCGGTGTTGATTAGTTTTCGTAGCGCTTGCCGACCTTGTCGATATTTTCCTTGGTCACGAGCTGGGCCCGCGTGTCGAGATTGGCCGCGGCGATATTGCGGTCAAGCTGCAGGTAGAGCTGCATGACGGGATAAAAGCCCTGCAGGAAAGGCTGCTGGCCGAGCGAGCCCATCAGCGCGCCGGTCTTGATCGCCTCGAGCTGTTTGGGGCCGAGATCGAAGCCATAGGCGCAGATCTTGCCGTTCATCTTGAGCTGCGAGATGGCGTCGCCGATCGCCGGCGTGACGCCGCCGTTCGGGCCGAACAGGCCGACCACATCCTTGCGGCTCTCGATCAATTGCACGATCGGCCCGGCGGTGATGTCAGTGCCGACGTCGACGCCGATATTGTTGGGGCCGGCGTCGACCTTGAAGTCTTTCAGTCGGTTGGCCGCCTTCAGCGCCTTCAACGTCGCCTCGAAAGCGGCGGTGACGCGCTTGTTAACCTCGATATTGCCGACCGGCACGGTGTTGGGGAACAGGATCGAGCCGCCCTTGATGTTGTTCTTGATGAGGCATTTGACGATCGCCTCGCCGCCGATCGCCGCCGCCGACGCATCCTGGCCGGTATGGCTGATGTTGTTGCGGTCATAGAGCGACGGATCGAAGGAATTGGTGGTGGCGACGACGACGCCGCGCTCTTCCAGCTTCTTGACGATGTCGTCATAGGCGCCGACCTGCGGCGTCGTCATGATCACGCCGTTGATGGTGGGATCGTTGACGATCTGGTTGAGAATCTGAATCTCGCGCGGGATGTCGTCGACGGGCGATTCCGAGCCGAGCCTGATCAGATTGATGCCGAAAGCGTTGGCGGCGACCTGAGCGCCGACATAGACCGGATCGAAAAAACCGTTGCCGGCGGTATGGGTGATGATGGCGAAGGTCAGCGGCTTGCCGTCCTTCTTGGTGGTCGGCGCTTCCTTGGCCGCATCCTCGAATGAATAGCCGCCGACCGCTTTATTGATGGCGCCCGACTGGGCGAATGCGCAGGAGCCCCAAAGACAGGCGACCGACGCAATGATGCTGAGGCGAATAACCCCCATCTGACTTCCTCCCGGTTCGAGACGACTTTCGCAGCCGTTGCAATTATCGGAGAAGCTGCGAGAAGCGCCTCATTGTGCGTTGGTCCAGAGACATTGCGAGACCGCTCTGGATGGGGCACGCTATCCGGCAATTGAAGGTTCGTAAAGCTGATGAGCCGCCCGTTCAGAACGAGCGATGGCGCGCGCCAGTGGCGTAACTGAGCCGTGAGCATGCGGGCGATGCGCCCTCAGCGGCCCGTAATGCCAGTGCCGACGACGCCCGTCAGTCCGATAAGCATCTTCATGTCCCAGCGCGCGATACTGATGTTCCCGCTCGCTTCAGGCTCCGGCAAGCGACGCCGCCGCGGCGCCAGCGACGACGACCAGCCATGGCGGCGCGCGCCAGAACATCAGAGCCAGGAAGGCGGCAAGGCCGATCGCAAAATCGGTCGATGAATGAATCCCGCTTGTCCAGACCGGCGTGTAGAGCGCCGCCAGAAGGAGCCCGACGACGGCGGCGTTGACGCCTTTCAATGCCGACTGGACGCCCATTCGCGCCCGCAGAGCGTCCCAAAATGGTAGAACGCCGACGAGCAGCAGGAACGAGGGCAGGTAGATCGCCGCTAGGCAAATCGCGCCGCCGAGCCAGCCGTTTGGCGTTTGGCTCATCGCGGCGCCGAGATAGGCGGCGAAGGCGAACAAGGGGCCGGGCGCCGCCTGAGCTGCGCCATAGCCGGCGAGAAACCCGTCATTGCTGATCCATCCGGTTGGAACGACGGTCTGCTGCAGCAAAGGCAGCACCACATGACCGCCGCCGAACACCAGCGACCCCGAGCGATAGAAGCTGGCGACGAGCGCCAAGGCATGATTGCCCGAGGCTGCGCTCGCGAGCGGCAGAGCGAACAGCAATGCGAAAAACAGCGCCAGCGCGACGAGCGCGATGCGACGGCTCAGGCCAAAGCCAAGGCTGCCGGCGATCGCCGCAGGCGCTGCGGGCATGAAGCGCCATCCGATCAACGCGCCCGCGCCGATCGCGGCGATCTGCCCCAAGACGGAGGGATGCGCCAGGGCCAGGACCGCGGCGCCAATCGCCAGCGTGATGCGCGGCCGATCTGGGCAAAGAACCCGCGCCATTCCCCAGACTGCTTGCGCGACGACGGCGACCGCGACGATTTTGAGGCCATGGAGCCAGCCGGCATGGCCGAGATCGCCGATCCGATCGAGACCGTAGGCGAACAAGACCAGAGCAGCAGCGGACGGCAGCGTGAATCCACACCAGGCGGCCAAGCCGCCCGCCAATCCCGCGCGCAGAATGCCGATGCTGACGGCGACCTGAGAGCTGGCGGGTCCCGGCAGGAATTGGCACAGCGCAACGATGTCGGCATAGGCGGGCTCGCTCAGCCATGCGCGCCGGGCGACGAATTCCGTCCTGAAATAGCCGAGATGAGCGACAGGGCCGCCGAAGGAGGTGAGACCGAGCTTCAGGAAGACCGACAGAATCTCGATTGCGCGCGGCCGCGGCGATCGGGCCGCAGCTCCATCAAGGGCGGTCGTGGTCGGAGGGATGCGCACCGCCCGCTTATACGCCAGGCCCGCAGACCGCTCCATAAGGTTGCCGGACGCCGTTAGCCCAACCGCGCCAGCGCCTCCGCCGGCCTTGGCGATCGCAATCGGCAGCGAGGCTGGACAGGTTCCCGGCGTCGGCGACGAACCGCGAGCGTCACCGCCTGTCGCGCCTGCCCCAGGCGATTTCAGGCCTGCGGAAACCCATCGCCAGCCAGGCGGCCATCAGCTTCAGCATGAACTTGCCGGAGTGGCCGGCATAATTGGGCAAGTCATCGGCAAGCTGGACGCCGGCGCGCCGCGCTTTCGTCATGACCCGCATTTGAAGCGGCGGCGCGCCCGTTGCAAAGCGGTTTCGGAACATCGACAGCCAGTGCCCCTTGGTGAAGTCGAGGAACATTGCCGAATTGCAGCACGTCGCGATGATGCGCCGGGTCGGGGAATCCGGCTTGAGCCGACGCTCTTCAAGATATTCCTGCCCCATCGTGCATTGCACGCGATCCTTTCGATACAGGATAAAGCTTGTCCCACTGTCGCCATCGAGTATGGCCGGCCCCGGCGCCGTCTGCGCGATCTGACGTGCGGCTTCCTGGCAGCTCGCGCAATAACAGGCGCCGGTCAGAATCGGCGGACCGACTGCCGCAAACCTCACCTTGCCGCATTGGCAGGTCGCGTCGAGGCGTTCGTGCTGCTTCTGGTTCACCGCGCCTTCCAATTCAACCTGGGGAACCCACGCTGAATTGAATCTACAGCCCCGACCGCGGAACCTCAACCATGGGATCGGCGTCAACGTCAGCCTCGGTCGGCGGCGACAGACCGCGCGAACCAATCGACGAAGACGCGCACGCGTGGCGAAAGCTGCCGGCTACGTGGATAGAGCAACGAGATCGGAATCGGCGCCGGCGGACAATCCGCCAGCACCTGAACGAGCGTTCCTTCCGCCAGATCGGCGGCCGCGTGGAAGCGGGGAACCTGCACGAGGCCGAGGCCGAGCCGCGCTGTCGCAAGATAGCTTTCCGTGCCGGTTACGGAAATGATCGTCGGCAAGGTCAGGTTACGCAACGCCCCGCCGACGACGAAATCCATCGGACGCACCACGCCGGTGGTCAATGAGCGCAGGCCGATCATACGGTGGCCGTCAAGCGCGTCGACGTCTTTGGGCAAGCCAAAGCGAGCGAGATAGTCGGGCGAAGCGCAGGTCAGTCTTTCGAGGATCGTGAGCCGCCGCGCGATCATGTCGCTGTCGGGAAGGTTGCCGAACCGCAATACGCAATCGACGCCTTCGCGGATGACGTCGACCCAACGCTCGCCCTCGCTCATGCTGATTTCGATGTCCGGATATTGTGCGAGAAACCCCGGCAGGCCCGGCAACAGGAAATGGCGCGCCAGCGTGCCCTGCACCTCCAGGCGCAGCAGCCCTTTGGGCCGCGCCCCGCCAAATGCGCCCTCTGCGTCTTCGAGTTCGGCCATCAGCGCGACGCAGCGCCGGTGATAGGCCTCGCCGTCGAGCGTCGGCGCGACATGGCGCGTCGTTCGTTCGAGTAGCCGTGCGCCGAGCCGGGCTTCGAGCTGCTTGACCGCATCCGTCACCGTCGATCGCGGCAGGCCGAGATCCTGCGCGGCGAGCGTGAAGCTGCGCCGCTCGACCACCCGCACAAACGCCCGCATGGCGTCAAATCTGTCCATCATATTGTTCGCGATTGCCGGATTATGATGGCGGATAATGGATGATTATCCGGAATGAGGAAAGGCCTATCCCTTCACCATCTTCAGCGGATGTTCCGCTGATATGCAGAGGAGAAGACAAATGACCAATGTTTCCAACAAAATAGCTATAGTGACCGGCGCCTCGCGCGGCATTGGCGCGGCGGTAGCGGCGCGGCTCGCCAGCGACGGCTTCACCGTGGTCGTCAATTATTCCGGCGATGCGGCGCCCGCCGAGGCGCTCGCCCGCAAGATCGAGGCAAAGGGCGGACGGGCGCTGACCGCCAAGGCCGATGTCAGCGACCCTCAGGCCGTGCGCGGCATGTTCGACGCGGCCGAGGCCGCCTTCGGCGGCGTCGACGTGCTCGTCAACAATGCCGGGATCATGACGCTGTCGGCGATCGCCGACAGTGAGGATGCGGCGTTCGACCGCCAGATCAACGTCAACCTCAAAGGCACGTTCAACACATCCCGCGAAGCGGCCCGGCGGCTGCGCAACGGCGGCCGCATCGTCAATTTCTCGTCGAGCGTCGTCGGCCTGCTGCAGCCGACCTATGGAATCTACGCAGCCACCAAGGCAGCCGTCGAGGCGATGACGAGCATCCTCGCCAAAGAGCTGCGCGGCCGCAACATCACCGTCAATGCCATCGCGCCGGGACCGACGGCGACCGATCTGTTCCTCAATGGCAAGCCCCAGGAATTGATCGACCGCCTCGCCAAACTGGCGCCGCTCGAACGGCTCGGCCAGCCCGAGGACATTGCCGCGGCAGTCTCCTTCCTCGCTGGTCCCGATGGGGCCTGGATCAATGGCCAGACCCTGCGCGCCAACGGCGGCATCGTCTGAACTAACGAAGCTCTCATCACAAAAAGGATTACGATCATGCAACAGGTCATCGTCATCACCGGCGCTTCGAGCGGCTTCGGCGCGCTCGCCGCCCGCGCGCTCGCCCATGCCGGCCATATCGTCTACGCCACGATGCGCGAGACGAAAGGGCGCAACGCGCCGCAAGTCGCCGAAGTCGCGCGCTACGCCGCCGCACACAAAGTCGACCTGCGAACCGTCGAGCTGGATGTCGCCTCAAGCTCATCGGTGGAAGCCGGCATCGCGCAGATCATCGCCGACAGCGGGCGCCTCGACGTGATCATTCACAATGCCGGCCACATGTCTTTCGGCCCGGCGGAAGCCTTCACCCCCGAGCAATTCGCCGAGCTCTTTGACGTCAACGTGCTCTCGACCCAGCGCGTCAACCGCGCGGCGCTGCCGCAATTGCGCAAGCAGGGCAACGGTCTTGTCGTCTGGGTCTCCTCCACCAGCACGCGCGGCGGCACGCCGCCCTATCTATCGCCCTATTTCGCCGCGAAGGCGGCGATGGATTCTCTGGCGGTCTCATATTCCACCGAGCTCGCCCGCTGGGGGATCGAGACTGCGATCATCGTGCCAGGCGCCTTCACCAAGGGAACCAACCATTTCGCGCATTCGGGCGCGCCGGCCGACAAGGCGCGGATGGCCGAATATGAGACGGGTCCCTATGCCGGCGTCGCCGAGAAGGCGCTCGGCGGCCTCGCCGCGCTGGAACCGCCGGACGCCGACGTCGCCGACGTCGCCAAAGCGATCGTCGCCATCGTCGATGCGCCTTTCGGCAAGCGGCCGTTCCGTACCCATGTCGACCCGTCGCAGGACGGCGCCGAAATCGTCAACGGCGTCGCCGATCGCGTGCGCAGCGAAATGTATCGGCGCATCGGCCTCGAAGACCTGCTGCATCCGGCTGTCATGGGCTGAGGTCAACGTCAGCCGGTCGCTATGCAGCCGGGTGACCGACCGGCCCGGCTGCGGCGATGACGGCCGGATTCCATGCCTTCGCTCCAGGCTGCCCGGCAATGGAGAGGCGAACCACCTGTCCGCGCGGCGCGTCATTGACGAGTTCGATCTTGCCGCCATGGCGCCTGACGATGTCGCGCGCGATCGACAGGCCGAGGCCGAAACCGCCGCGCCCCGAAGAAGGCCGAGCGCTGTCGCCCTTGAAGAACGGTTCGAACACCTTGTCGCGCAGCGCCGCCGGGATGCCCGGGCCATCGTCGGACACTTCGATTTCGACCGCCGTTGCGCTGACGATTCGCAACGCGACGGCGACGACGGCGCCATGTTTGACGGCATTGTCGACGACATTGGTCACCGCGCGATTGAGCGCATGCGCGCGGCAGGCGAAAGCGAACCGGTCGGGACCCTGATACGAAACGTCATGGCCAAAATCGGAAAATTGCGCGCAGATCGTCTGCAACAGGCTCGGCAGATCGATGAGTTGAACCGGCTCCTGCTGGCCGCCGTCGCGCAAATAGGCAAGGGTCTCGCCCAGCATATCGTTGATGGTGGCAATATCCTGCAACATGCTGTCCCTGACATTGACGTCGCTCAGGCGCTCCGTGCGAAGACGCAGCCGCGTCAGCGGCGTGCGCAGGTCGTGGCTGATGGCGGCGAGCATTTGCGTGCGCTCATCGACGAGAGAGCGAACGCGTTTGCGCATGTCGTTCAACGCCTCAGCGACCTGGGCGATCTCGCGCGGACCCTGCGCGCTGAGCGCCCCTTCCTCGCTCGAATGCCCGAACGACCGCGCCGCCGCGGCGATCGACGACAATGGCGAGGTGATCCAGCGCACCGCATAGAGCGAGAGAAACAGGATGATGAGGACGATGATCGCGAGAGCGAATGTCGTCTGGACGAGGACGAAATTATGCAGCGGACTATGCGCCCCTGCGGCGAAGACCAATGCATTGTCGTCGCTGATCTTGACGACGATGGAATCGCCCTCGCCGGAGGGCGGCGCCTCGGCGAGCGGAACGATGCCCCATGTGTCGGCCAACGTCGCCTTGACCAGTTTCGACAGCGCGGGGCGATGCGAAGCGCGAACCGGCGCGGCGACAAGGCGCGCGATCGGAACCTCTTCGACATCGCCGCCGCGCGATCGGGCCGCCTTGAGCGTTTGCTCGAGCGCCGCCGGCGATTGCGCCTCTTCCGCTTCCCTGACGATGGCGGCGATGCGCGCGGCGCGCACGGATGCGCCGATTTCCGGGCTGCTCCCGCCCTGCCCGGTGTAGAAGAAATAGAACAGGACCGCCGATGCGAGGCCGACGCCCAGCAATACGGCGACGACGACGAGGCTGGCGATTTGCGCCGTTATGGTCCGCGGCGCGAAGCGACGGAGCAGGCGCATCAGGACGCCTCCACGGCCGGCGTGAAAATATAACCGCCCAATCGAACGGTCTTGATCAAGGTCGGGTCGCGTGGATCGGCTTCGATCTTCTGGCGGATGCGGCTGACGTGGACATCGACGCTGCGCTCGATCGGTCCGGCGAGCCCGCCATGCGTCGAGTCGAGCAATTGCTCGCGCGAAAGAACGCGGCCGGGATTTTGGCAAAAGGCGAGCAGCAGGTCGAATTCCGCGCTGGTCGTCGTCACGCGCACGCCCTCCGGACTATAGAGCTGGCGCTCGGCGGGATAGACGCGCCATCCTGCGAAGCGGAAGGGACCTTGACGAGCGGCCGCCGGCGCGCCGGCCGCACGGCTGCGGCGCATAAGCGCGCGAATGCGCGCGATCAGTTCGCGCGAATTGAACGGCTTGGTGACGTAATCGTCCGCGCCTATCTCAAGCCCGACGATCCGATCGACCTCTTCGCCAAGCGCCGTCAGCATGATGATCGGAACGCTGGAGGCGGCGCGCAGGCGCCGGCAGATGGCGAAACCGTCCTCGCCCGGCAACATGACGTCAAGCACGATGAGATCGATGTCGTCGCGCTCCAGCAGGCGATCCATCTCGGCGCCCGAAGCTACCGCGCGGGGGCTGAATCCGTTTTCAGCCAAAATCTCCGTCAGAATCCGCGAGATCGCCGCGTCGTCCTCGACCAGCAGAATGCGGGCGGGCGCGTCGGCGGCGCTCGATGGCGGGGGCGGCATGGGCGCGGCAAGCATTAAAGACCTCGGCTCCAATAGTCTCTTCGATCTCCCGGCGCTCGTCAGCCTTTGAAATGTGTTTTTTTGTTGCCGCCGCGCCCAGGCTTAGCGCAGCTCCGCCCGATGCGCGCCGGAAACATGTCTTAACATCACTTAATGTGACTTTGGCCCCGCCCGATCTTACTTTCCAGCATCGAAGGTAATTCTTGCGAAGGGGTCGGTCTGTACAAAGGCTGGCCTGGATCGATGCTCACGCTCCGATTGTTCAAAAGAATTATCAAGCATCAATCCAGTCCCAGAGGCCAAAATGAAGAAACTCATTCTTGCCAGCGTCACGATCGCAATTCTCGCCGTTTCGCCTCTCGCCATCGGCGCTTTCGCCGCGGCGGACGATTCCCAGGAACACGGTCGCCACCATTGGATGGAGGAGCGCGCTGCGCTGCTCGATGCGCGCCTTGCCGGTTTCAAGGCGACGCTCAAGCTTAATTCCGATCAGGAAAAGAGCTGGGGCCTGTTCGAAAACGCGGTTCGCGACGGCGCCAAGGCGCGCGCCGAGAACATGCGCGCGATGCGCGAGCGGAGAGAAAGCGATGAGGAGCCTTCGCCGATCGATCGTATGCGAATGATGTCGGACCGGCTCGCCAAACGTTCGGCGGCGGTGAAATCGCTGGCCGACGCCGCGACACCGCTCTATGTGAGCCTCGACGACGGCCAGAAGCGCGATTTCGGCCTGCTGTTCCGAGATCTTGTGCACCGAGGGCGTCACCACCACGGCTAGCATCGGTCGCGTGCGGGCGTTGATCGATCCGATTTTTCTCCTTCGACCCGAAATTATGCGCGACGGCGCCGCCGCGCCGCGCGCACGCGATCGAACAGGAAAGCTGACATGGCGGGTTTTGGATCTTTCGACGAAGAAGACGCCGGCGTCGCCAATATGATGGCCCGCCGCCAGTTGAGATTTTCGTTGATCGTCGCCTTGGTCCTGCTCGCCGCGGCGGGGGTGATGGCTGCTGGGGTTCGTCATGAAACGCCTGTTGGAATGGCTGCGCGGCATGCTCTCGTGGGGGCCGCAGCGGCGGGCGCGCCGATGGCGCAAGCTGCGCTCAAGACGATGACGATGATTGAGCGCGAAACCGCGGCGCTGTGAGCGTGGCGAGAACCGACATTCTCCGTCGCCGCGCAGACGACGAGCGATCTTCCACAAATCTACATTTGACGGACGCTCGCGATGGCCCCTAGTCTCTCCCGCTCGGCGTCCTCGCGGCGCGAGTTGTTTCGGATCGCCGCGAAACAGGGAGAGAAATGATGAGAGTCTCTTTTGCACTGATCGTCGCGGCGAGCGCCCTCGTCGGAATGACCCATTCTGCGATGGCGGGCGATCCGGCAAGCTGCAAGACGGTTAAATTCTCCGATGTCGGCTGGACCGACATCACCGCGACAACAGCCATCGCCACCGAAATCCTGAAAGGCCTCGGCTATGCCCCGAAAATCGACGTGCTGGCCGTGCCTGTCACCTATGCCTCGATGAAGAACAAGGACATCGACGTCTTCCTCGGCAATTGGGAGCCGAGCATGGAGAACGACCGCAAGCCCTATGTCGAGGATAAATCGGTGGTAGTCGTCGGCGCCAATCTGCCTGAAGGCGCCAAATATACGATGGCCGTCCCGCAATATACTTATGACAAGGGCCTGAAAGACTTCGCCGACATCGTCAAATTCAAGGATTCTCTAAAAGGCAAGATGTACGGCATCGAGCCTGGCAACGACGGCAACCGCCTGGTGCTCGACATCATCAAGGACAACAAGTTCGGCCTGAAGGATTTTCAGCTCGTTGAATCGAGCGAACAGGGCATGCTCGCGCAGGTTCAGCGCGCCACCGCCCGCAACGAGGATGTGGTGTTCCTCGGCTGGGCGCCGCATCCGATGAACGTCAATTTCAAGATTCAATATCTGACCGGCGGCGACGACAGTTTTGGACCGAATTTCGGCGGCGCCGTCGTTTACACCAACGAGCGGGCGGGCTTTGCCGGCGATTGCCCGAATGCGGCGAAATTCGTCGCCAATCTGAAATTCACGGTCGATATCGAAAACCAGGTGATGAACAAAATCCTCACCGACAGCGAAGAGGCGCCCAAGGCCGCGCAGGAATGGCTGAAGGCCAATCCCGCCGCCCTCGACGCGTGGCTCGCCGGCGTAACGACATTGGACGGCCAGCCCGGCCTGCCGGCGGTCAAGAAGAGCCTCGGCCTCTAACACCGCGCCTTCGAAAGGGAGCGCGCGCGGCGCGCTCCCGCAGGATTTGGCGCGGCGGCGGGGGGCGCATCATGGAAGGCTGGATCACCGGATACAAATTGCCGCTCGGCTGGGCCGTCAAGCAATTCATCGCCTGGCTGCAGGCGCATGCGAGCTGGTTCTTCGACCTCATCACCGACGGCATCGGCTTCATGGTCGACGGCCTCACTGCGATCCTCCTGCATATACCCGCGGGCCTCGTCATCCTCGCCGTGGCGGCGCTCGCTTTTTGGCTGCAACGCTCGTGGCGGCTCGCGGTCTTCGTCGTCGCCGCCTTCCTGCTGATCGCCAATCTCGGCTATTGGACGGCGACGGTGCAGACGATCTCGCTGGTCGGCTTTTCCACTCTCACCAGCGTCGCGATCGGCGTGCCGCTCGGCATTGCGGCGGCCCATCGTCCCTGGCTTTACACAGCGCTGCGGCCGGTGCTCGATCTGATGCAGACGCTGCCGACCTTCGTTTATCTGATCCCGACGCTGGTGCTGTTCGGCCTCGGCGCCGCGCCCGGCCTGATCTCGACGGTGATCTTCGCGATTGCCGCGCCGATCCGCCTGACCCATCTCGGCATCACTTCCGTCCCCCTGCCGCTGAAGGAAGCGGGCGAGGCATTCGGCGCGACGCGGAGCCAGCTCCTGTGGAAAGTCGAAATTCCCTATGCCCTGCCGACGATCATGGCGGGCGTCACGCAATGCATCATGCTGAGCCTGTCGATGGTGGTGATCGCCGCGCTGGTCGGCGCCGAGGGCCTCGGCACGCCGGTGGTGCGCGCGCTCGGCCAGGTCAATATTCCGATGGGCTTTGAAGCCGGCATATCGATCGTACTGCTCGCCATCGTGCTCGATCGCGTCTGCCGCCGCCCCGAGCGAAAGGCCGGCGCCTGATGGCCGCCGTCGTCTTCGAGAACCTCGACATCGTCTTCGGCAAGCGCATCCCCGACGCGCTCGCTTTGATCGACCAAGGCAAGACGCGCGACGAAATCCTCGCCGCCACCGGCGCCGTGCTCGGCGCGGCGGGCATCAATCTCGCCATCGAGAAGGGCGAGATCTGTGTGCTGATGGGCCTGTCGGGCTCCGGCAAATCGACGATCCTGCGCGCCGTCAACGGGCTCAACAAAGTTGCGCGCGGCAAGGTGCTGGTCGAACATAATGGCGGCGCGATCGATGTGGCGAGGTGCGGCGCCGATGAGTTGCGGATGCTGCGCACCAGCCGCATCGCCATGGTGTTCCAGCAATTCGCGCTGCTGCCCTGGCGCACGGTGGCGGAGAATGTCGCCTTCGGCCTCGAATTGCGCGGCGCCGCCAAAGCTGACATCGACCGGATCGTTGATGAAAAGCTGGCGATGGTCGGCCTGTCGAAATGGGCCAGCAAGTTCGGCCACGAATTGTCGGGCGGCATGCAGCAGCGCGTCGGCCTCGCCCGCGCCTTCGCCACCGACGCCGATATTCTGCTGATGGACGAGCCGTTCTCGGCGCTCGATCCGCTGATCCGCGACAAATTGCAGGACGAACTTCTCGTGCTGCAAAAGGAGTTGAAGAAGACGATCATCTTCGTCAGCCACGATCTCGACGAGGCGCTGAAGATCGGCAATCGCATCGCCATCCTCGAAGGCGGCCGCATCGTCCAGTGCGGAACGGCGGAAGACATCCTGCTGCGACCGGCCGACGATTATGTCGCCGAATTCGTCAAGCACATGAATCCACTGAATGTGCTGCGCGGCGGCGCCCTGATGACTCCCGCCGCCGCGTTGAAACGAGCCGACGGCGAAGTGCATCTGGACGCCAACGGACGCATTCGCGTCCAGCTCAGCCCCGAGGGCAAGCCGATGAGCTGCACGCTCGACGGACGGGCGGGACGGATGGCGATGGCGGATGGCGAGATCGGCCTTTCGCCGGGCGCGGCGGCGGCGTCCGACGTCATTGTCGCGCCGATCGATCTCAAAATGCGCTCGGCGATCGAACTGCGTCGCGCCTCGGGCAATCCGATCGTGCTCGTCGACCAGCTCGGCCGCATGGCGGGCCTCTGCGGCGACGATGAGATCTATCGCGCGCTGCTGCAACAACGCAAAGCGGTGGGGGCGTGAGGATTGGTCGTTCCTTGCGAACGTCGCGCCGCCCCTCATCCGTCATGCTCCGCATGACACCTTCCCGCTTCGCGAGAGAAGGGGCGCGCGTCTTGCGGCGCGACGCTTGGATAATGCTTGCGAAAGGGCGCTCTCACATCCTCTCATAAAGCGTCACCACGCAGGCGCCGCCGAGGCCGAGATTGTGCTGCAGCGCCAGCCGCGCGCCCTCGACCTGCCTTTTATGGGCGCGCCCGCGCAATTGCTGGACGAGCTCCGTGCATTGGGCGAGGCCGGTGGCGCCGAGCGGATGGCCTTTCGACAACAGGCCGCCGGAAGGATTGGTCACCACTTTGCCGCCGTAGGTATTGTCGCCGTCGCAGACGAATTTTTCCGCCGCGCCCCGTAGACAAAGACCCAGAGCCTCATAGGAGATAAGCTCGTTCTGCGCGAAGCAATCGTGCAGTTCGACGACGTCGATGTCATCAGGCGCAACGCCCGCCGCCTCGTAGACCTGGTCCGCCGCAGCCTGGGCCATGCTGAAGCCGACGACTTCGCGCATGTCGCCGGATTCGAAGGCGGCGGGTGAATCGGTGGTCATCGCCTGTCCTCTGATCCGCACCGACGCGTCGAGCCCGTGGCGCGCCGCAAACTCGCGCGAGCAGAGGATCGCGGCCGCCGCGCCGCAGGTGGGCGGACAGGCCATCAGCCGCGTCATCACCCCGTCCCAGAGCATAGGCGAGGCCATCACCTCCTCCTCGCTGACGAGTTTCCTCAGGAGGGCGAGCGGATTGTTCACCGCGTGTCGGCTCGCCTTCGCCCTGATCTTGGCGAATGTGCTGAGCTTGGTGCCATATTGCCGCATATGGGCGAGGCCGGCGCCGCCGAAATAGCGCAGCGCCAGCGGCAGCTCCTCCTGGCCGACGAGGCTGCGCGCCTCCTCGTCGAACAGGTCGAGCGGACCCGGCCGATCATTGAAGATGATGTCGAGCGCGCCCGGGCGCATCTGCTCGAAGCCGACCGCCAGCGCGCATTCGACGGCGCCGCTCGCCACCGCCTGGCGCGCCAGGAAGATCGCCGTGGAGCCCGTCGCACAATTGTTGTTGACGTTGACGACGGGCACGCCGGTCATGCCGATTTCATAGATGACCCGCTGGCCGCAACAGGAATCGCCATAGACATAGCCGGCATAGACCTGCTGTACGGAATCATAGCTAAGTCCGGAATCTTGCAGGCAAAGCTTGACGGCTCGCGCGCCCATCTCAACGTAAGACGCATGGGCGCCCGGTTTGACGAAGGGGATCATGCCGACGCCGGCGACCAACACGCTCATCGGCATCGACGTGGCCCCTCTCCCGAAATTTCACGCTTTCAATCGCGCCCCTGCCCGGCAAGCAGCCTGGCGCGGATTTCCTTCTTTAGCACTTTGCCGACTTTCGAGCGCGGCAGGTCCGGCCAAATGTCGACTTGTTTGGGCGCCTTCACGCTGCCGATGCGCGACTTGACGAACGCCTTGATCTCATCGGCGGCGAGCGTGCGCCCAGCGTGAAGCTGCACGACCGCGGCGACCCGCTCGCCCCATTTGTCGTCGGGCAGGCCGAACACCGCGCTGTCCATCACGTCGGGATGCTGCAACAAAGCCTGCTCGACCTCAATCGAATAGACGTTGAAGCCGCCGGTGATGATCATGTCCTTGGCCCGGTCGACGATGAAGAGAAAATTCTCGTCGTCGAGATAGCCGATATCGCCGGTGTGGTGCCAATGAAAGCGCGAGACTTCCGCCGTCGCCGTCGGGTTCTTGTAATAGCCCTCCATGACGAGAGAGCCGCGCACGACGATCTCGCCGCGCTCGCCGGCGGGCAGAAGCTGGCCCGCCTCGTCCATCACGCCGACCTGGACCAGAGGCGCCGCCCGGCCGGCGGAAGCCAGGCGCCCGCGCGCAATCGATCCGTTGGCGTTGAAATGATCTTTCGGCGCCATCGTCGAAATCATCATCGGCGCCTCGGTCTGGCCGAACAATTGCGCCATCACCGGGCCGATCCTGACAAGCGCCTCTTCGAGCCGAGCCGCCGCGATCGGCGCGGCGCCATACCAGAAACATTGCAGCGACGAGCGATCGGTCGCGGCAAGTTCTGGATGCTCCAGCAGCATGTAGATCAGGGTCGGCGGCAGGAACGTATGGGTGATCCGGCGGCGCGCGATCAGGTCGAGAAATTCGGCAAGGTCGGCTTCCGGCATGATGACGACGCGCCCGCCGAGCGCCAGGATCGGAAAACAGAGAACGCCGGCGGCATGGGTAAGCGGCGCCACCGCAAGATAGACCGGGCGGCCTTCGAAGGGATAGCTCATCAAGGTCAACGCAGACATCGTCTCAAGGTTGCGTCCCGAAAGCATCACGCCTTTGGGCTGGCCGGTGGTGCCGCCGGTGCCGGCGATCATCGCAATATCGTCCGTCGTCGCGATCTCGATCGAGCCGTCGCTTACGCCTTCGAGCCAGGCCTCGAGCGCCGACGCGAACGGCATCGCCTTGTCGAGGCAGACGAGGAGCGCGAGCTTGGGCAGATCGGCGCGCATCTGCTCGACCAGCGGCGCATAGGCGCTGTGAAAGATCAGGGCCGCGCAATCGAAAGCGTCGAGGATGAAGCGATTTTCGGCCGCTTCATTGCGTGGGTTGATCGGGCACCAGACAGCGCCGGCGCGCGAGATCGCGAAGACGCAGGCGAAGGCGATGGCGTCATTGCCCGACAGCACCGCCACCTTGTCGCCGGGCTTGACGCCGGAGCGTTGCAGGGCGCGCGCGACGCGATGGGTGAGGCGCTGGACGTCGCGATAGGAGAGGTCTGTCTCGCCCATCGTCAGGCATGGCGAGTCGGCGCCGAGCATGGCGCCCTTGTCGAGATAATCGATCAGTCGCATGGGAGCTGCTCCAATGCTTGCGCTTCTGCAATGCTTGCGACGTCGCGCCGCCCCTCATCCGTCATGCTTCGCATGACACCTTCTCCCCGCTACGCGGGGCGAAGGGGCGCGCGTTCCCTTCGCCCCGCGTTGCGGGGAGAAGGTGGCGCGAAGCGCCGGATGAGGGGCGGCGCAAACCTCAGCCCGTTACCGATGCACGGTGACGATTGGCTCCATGACAAGCCCGAAGCTCTTCAGCACGCCGAGCAATTCGCGATGTCCGAACGCCTGGCACGCCGAGGCGAAGCCAGCCTTCTTCGGCGGCGTCTGCAGCAGGGAGAATGCGGCATGGGCCTGCAAGAGACCGGTCTGCTTGTAGTTGCTGACGCCATGGATCACGCAATGGGCGCGCCCGAGCGGCCCCGACGCATAGACCGAGTCGAGCGAGATATTGACGCGCGGATTCTCGCGCGGCGGCATGCCGCCCTGGATCGAGGCGGCGATATTGGCGAGCGCCGCCTGCTGGGCGTCCGGCGGCAGCGGCTTGATCTGCTCCTCGAACATTTTTTGCGTCGCGACGAAGCCTTCCATCACTTCGCGCGCGAAAACGCCGCCGAGCGCCTTGCAACTGGCGACCCTCGGATCGTCCTTGAACCAGATCGGGTGCGAAGTGCCCGCCCATGGCGTCACCAAAGCATGCTGATGCTGACCGGGCACGTTGACGTCGAAATGCGCGTTCTGCGGCCATTCGACGAATTTGTTGTGTTCGAGATAATACCATTTGGCCTGCAGGATCGCGAAAATCGTCTGCGTCGAGGCATAGGTCGGAAAGCCCTTCCACAGGACGAGAATGTCGAGCGTGTCGAGGCCGGGATTCTCGAGACAGATATTGGCGGCGATTTCGCCGGTCGTATACATCTGCGCGATGCCGGGCGACAGCAAGAGGCCCTTCTTGGCGAATTCCGCGCCGTAGCGGGTCTTGGCGTCGAGCACCCAATCCTGCTCGCCTGTCGTATCCGTGTAATGGCAGCCGGCGGCAAGGCAGGCTTCGACCGTCTGCGACCCGTATTTGCTGAACGGGCCGACCATATTGCTGACGACTTTGGCGCCGCGGAACAATTTGGTCAGCGCGTCGACATTGTGCTCGACCTCGACGACTTCGTAGTCGGCGGTCTCGATGCCGGGAATTTTGTCCATCACCGCTTGCGTGCGTTTGGCGTCGCGCCCGGCGGCGATGAACGGCAGATGCAATTCGCGCAAATATTCGCAGACGAGGCGGCCGGTATAGCCGGACGCGCCATAAACGATGACGGGTTTCTTGTCGCTCATTTGATCATCCTCCTGCTGATTTCCTCTTCGCCGCCCGGATTCTCTCTAAGGTCCGGGCCGGCGCTCACATGCCCATGCCGCCGTCGACCGGCAGTCCGGCGCCGGTGATGAAGCGCGCCGCGTCGGAAGCCAGGAACACCACCGCGTCGGCCATATCGGCGACCTCGCCAAGCCGGCCAAGCGGCGTCTCGCCGATCACGCCGCCAATCGCCGCTTCCGCATTGGGGAACAGGCCCGCCGCGACGACATCGCCGGCGAGCTGCATGCCCATATCGGTGGGGACGAGGCCGGGATAGATGCAGTTGACGCGCACGCCATAACCGAGCTTGCCCGATTCCATCGCGCCGACGCGGGTGAGACGATCGACGCCCGATTTGGTCGCGGAATAACCGGCGATGCCGGGGAAGGCGATGGTGGCGGCGACCGAGGCGATGTTGACGACCGCGCCGCCCTTGCCCGCCGGGCCGCTGGGCCGCATGGCGCGGAACGCGTGCTTCATGCCGAGAGCCGTCCCGACGACATTGACCTCGCACATGCGGCGCAGGTCCGCCGCCTTGACGTCGACCACCAGCGAAGTGATCTCGATGCCGGCATTGTTGACGAGAATATCGAAGCCGCCGAGTTCGGCGATGGTTGCGGCGACCGCCTTTTCCCAGCTTGCATCGTCCGTCACGTCGAGATTGACGAAGCCGGCCTTGGCGCCGCTTTCACGAAGCGTCTTCGCCGTCGCGCCGCCGACATCGGCAAGGATATCGCCGATCATTACCGCCGCGCCGGCTTTCGCCAGCGCCTCGGCCATGCCGGCGCCAAGGCCGCGTGCGCCGCCAGTCACCAGCGCCTTGCGGCCCGTCAAATCGAATTTGCTCATGGGCTCCCTCCTGATGTTGCTCGATGCCCTTCTCGTTGGGGCTTGGTGAGGGAAGAGAAAATTTTGACAAGTGTCAAGATTTATTTATACAGATGACCAGATAATTTTGGGCGTTCGTCCAAATACTATGCCGAAACTGATCCGGCCTTCGCATCGATGAGGGCTGCGCGGACGGCGCAAACGGTTGGCGTTGGCACGAAACGCATTGATATTGAACGCGTTCGTGCTATCCCTCTTCCGGGAATTGACAGGCTGAAATGACTTCACAATCCGTAACCAAGCTCGACAGAATTCCGCGCCGGCGCGTCGACAAGTTCGCCGAACGGCGGGCTGAACTCGCTGAAGCCGCGCTGCAGACTCTCTCGGAGCTCGGCTATGCCCGCACCAGCCTGCGCGAGATCGCCCAGAATTCCGAATTCTCGCATGGCGTGCTGCATTATTATTTCACCGACAAGGTCGATCTGATCCTGTGCAGCGTGCGCCAATACAAGGCGCGTTGCGTGACGCGCTACGATCAGGTCACCGCCGATTCGCAAAGCTATGAAGAGCTGATGTCCGGCTTTGTTGCGGCTCTCGGCCAGACGCTACGCGATGAAGCGCATATGCATCGCCTGTGGTACGACATTCGCGCGCAGACTTTGTTCGAGGCGGCGTTCCGCACCGATGTCGCCGAACTCGACAAGAGTCTCGAGAACATGATCTGGCGCATCATGTGCCGCTTCGTCGACCTGACCGGCGAGCCGCAGACGATGCCGCCGCCGGTGATTTATGCGATGATCGACGGCCTGTTCCAGCAGGGCCTGCTCAAGCACCTGTCCGGCGACGCGCAAGCGATCGACCAGATGCAGACCGACGTCCGGCTGGTTCTCGCGAAGATTACCAACGACCCCGCCGGGGCGTGAGCGAAACCTCGTCGGGCGTTTTTTAGCGCGGGTTCTTGCGTCTCGACGTCGGCGATCACGCAATCCCTGTCGCGTCCCCGCAGTGCAACCCTAAAAAGTCATTGCGTCGTGATTCAGCAGACGACCGGTCCGGCCTAAAGAAGAACCAGTTACAATTTACGCTAGAAAGTTTCCTTAACTATGTCTATCCTTCGATTGCGGCAGCCAATGACCTTGGGGGGAGAAGCGTAATGACGTCGAAAACGAATTGGCACCTGGCGATGTCTGCAGCCTTTTTTGCTTTGGGAATGTGGTCGGGGCCGGCGTTTGCATGCAAAGGCGCGCAGACCCTGCTGCGGGACGATTTCACCGATGAAGATCCTGCGTGGGGGCTTGCCGATCACACCGTCGCTCAGATCGGCGACGGCGCTCTGAAAGTACAGTCCGCGGTCAACACGTATTTCAATATATTCTATCAGGGCATGAACTTCCCCGGCGCCGACGCCTGCATCGATATCGTCTCTCCTGCGACGCCTTCCAAAACGGTGACCCAGGCCGGAATGGGGCTATGGACCGGCAGAGGCTGGAACTTCATCTATATTACCTCTGACGGAAGCGCCGGCGTTACTGGCCTGCAGGACAATAACTGGGTGAACCCGGTGCCGGTCCGCAAGTTCGACGGGGTCAAGACCGGAGCTAACGCCGTCAATCAGCTGAGGCTGGTCTGGTCGGCGCCTCCCGCCCAGAATGCGACGGCCGCGCCAAACCCCTATGTGCAGATATTCGTCAACGACAAGCTGTTCATCAAATACAAAACGGTTCAGAACGCGGATCGGGCGCTGGGGATTTACGCCGACACGGAGGGCGCTCAATACCAGTTCAAGAACCTCGCCGTCACCGAATAGGCGTTGGCTGAGAAACCGCTCTCGTTCCCTTGCAGGATGCGAGAGCGCCGGCCGGCATCGAGGTGAAATCCCATGCAAAGGAACATGCTTGTTTATCTGGTCGGCTTCGCGATGTCGTCGAGCCTCGGCGCGGCGGCGGAAGCCCCATCGACAAATCCGGCTGTCGCCAAGCTTGGAAGCACGATCATAGACCCGCGCGCCCTGGCGGCCGTCGGAATTCACGCGACGCCAGGCTCCGGCAGCGCCGCGCGGCAACAGAGCCCCGCGGTCGGGACAAAGGTCGCCTCAGCCATTTTTTTCGCGACGGCGACAGGGAGCGCCGAACGACCCGCGCGGGATTTGGGAAAGTTCAGCATGGCGGACACCGCCCGTCCGGGATCGGTTCCGCTCGGACGGCCGAATCTGATGAATGCGAACGCCACGCCGCGAACGGCCACGCCGAACGCCGATGAGCGCACGCTTGTCGGAGCGCCGCGCGCAACCGCGCCCAACATCGCTCAAGAGTCGGCGAACGTTCCGAGGCCGCCGCCGGCGAGGACGATTGCGAACGGAGCCGCCGCGCGCGCCAATCCCTCGCTCCTCGCCGTATTGCCCTCTTCCCGCGCGAATGACGCCGACCAGGGCGCGCGGTCGAGGACGGCTATGGGCGCGCCTGCCGCGCGCGCCAATCTCTTGGCCCTCGCCGAACTCACCTCGTCCCGTGCGACTGACGTCAACCAGGGCGCGCGGTCGAGCACGGCCGTTGGCGCGCCTGCCGCGCGCGCCAATCCCTTGGCCCTCGCCAAGCTCACCTCGTCCCGTGCGACTGACGCCGGCTCGCGGCCGAGCACCGCTGTCAACGCGCGCACGGGGCCGGTGAGGTCGTCGATATTCGTTACGCCAGGCGCGGCGCGCCAGTCGCCCCTCGCAGCCGCGCAATATGGATCGCTCGTGCATGGGCGTCCTGCGCGGAAGCTACCTGTGCCTGCCGAGCTGGGCCATCGCGCGCGCCCCTGATCCTCAACCAAGGCCGTCGAGGACGGGTTCTCGCAATAATGGGGTCGCCGGAGAGGGGCTGCGATGAAACGCTTGATTTTCGCTCTGGCAAGCTACCTCAGCCTTTTTCTGACGGGCTCCCACGCGCCTGCCGCGGCTGAGACGTTGCGCAACGACAATGTTGAGATCGCTTATGTCGAGCCGCGCAACCCCGATTACGAGCGGTTCTATCAAGGGTTGCAGGCGCGCAAGGTTCTTGAGGAATTGCGCGCCTTTCTGGCGCCCCTGAAACTGCCTCGCAAAATCCTGATCAAGGTCGATCAATGCGACAAGCCGATCCAGCTCTATCAGTCCGGCGGGCCGGTCGTCATCTGCTACGAATATGTCGCGCGGCTTCAGGAATTGGCGGCGGCGATACCGGCCGACGGCGCGAACGCGCGGGGCGTGACCCGCGACGACGCGGTTGTCGGCGCTTTTATTCAGGCGGTCCTTCAGCAGACCGCCAGCGCCGTATTCGACATTCTCAACACGCCGATCTGGGGGCGCGAACAAGATGCCGCCGATAAGCTGGCCGCCTTTCTCATGCTGCAATTCGGACCGCAGGCCGCGCGCAAATTGATGAACGGGGCGAGCTATTTTTTCGAAGCCTCGGACCACACCTGGACCGGCGTCGATTTTTCGGACGTGCGCGGAACGGAGTCGCAGCGCTACTATAATTATCTATGTATCGCCTATGGCGAAGATCCCAGCCTGTTCAGCGACTTTTATAAGGGCGAGGCCAACATGAACGCCGGCGCGGCGAGCGATGTGCTGCCGCCGAGCCGCGTGTTCTGGTGCCCGAAAGAATATGCCGACACCAAATGGGCCTTCGTGGCGCTCATCCTGCCCTATGTCGACCAGGACCTGCTCCGCCAGGTTCTCGCTCGGGATTGGCTGAAACCCTACGAGGAATAGCCGCGACGGCAAGGGGATGGCAATGGCGCATTGGACATTTCTCGGCAACCAAAACCTTCGCCGCTGGGCGATGGCGGCAGCGGCGCTCTGTGCCGCCTGGGGGCCGATCGAGTCGCGCGCGCAATCGGATCCGAAGCTTGAAAACGATCAAATCGAGATTTTCTACTCCCCGCCTCAGTCGTCCTATCTTCGGCCACTCTATCAGCGCCTGCAGAATCGCAAATATCTGGAGCAGCTCAAGCAATTTCTATCACCGCTCATCTTGCCCGCGGGCATCACGCTAAAGATCACCACCAAGGAATGCGGCACGGTCAATTCATGGTGGTCCGGCCGCAAGGACGGTTTGTTTCTCTGTTACGAATGGCCTGACTATGCCGAACGCGTCGCGCCGTCGGACGCGACCCCGCGCGGCATGACGCGCGAAGATGCGATCCTCGGCGCTTTCCTGCAGGTCACTTTCCACGAATTGGGACATGCCATGTTCGACATTTATGAAGTGCCGATTTTTGGCCGCGAGGAAGACGCCGCCGATCAAATGGCCGGTTTTATCCTGTCGCAATTCGGGCCCGGCGTCGCGCACCGGACATTCCCCGGCACGGTCCATATCTGGAAGGCGCTCGCCAAAGCCGACGGAGACTGGAGCCGCGACGCGTTTTCGGACATTCACGGCCATCCGTTGCAACGCGCCTATAATTATCTCTGCATGGCCTACGGCTCCGATCCTGACCTTTTTCAATATGTCGTCGACCAAGGGCTTCTGCCCAAGGAGCGCGCCGTCCTGTGCGGGCAGGAATTCGCGCAGATCCGTCACGCGTTCGCCAAAACAATTTATCCGCATATCGATCTGGAAAAAATGAAGATCGTTCAAACGACGCAATGGTTGCGCCCGGAGGGCGGCGAACTCGATCCGCAATGACAGGCTGTCCGCGAGAACCTCCGTCGTCCTCAGCACGCAGGGCGTTGGGGATCGCCTTCCCGGCAGAGCAGCGCCGCTAGCTAAAGCGCCAGCCGCGCCGCAGACTCTTCCTCAAGAACTCTTTTGACGGATTGGGGCCGGCAGCGTGGCGACGAGCAACAGGCAGACATAGGCGCCGAGCGCGGCGGCGAGAAAACCATCGATATAGGAGAGCACCGCCGCCTGGCGCGCGACCGAAGTCGCCAGCAGGCCGGTTGCGCGGGCGGTAGTCGTCGCAAGATCGGCGGAGTGGGAGCCGAGAACATTGCGGTAAAGCGCCAGCCGGTCGGCGGTGACCCCGGCGAGGCTGTCGACATGCAGGCCGATTAGATTGGAATGGATTTGTTCGCGGATGCGGACGAATGTCTGCATGAAGGCGGTGCCGATCTCGCCGCCGAACAGCCGGCTCGTCTGCAACAGGGCGCCGACCGTCAAGGCGTCGGCCGGATTCATCGAGCCGACGGCAAGAACGATCACCGACGTCAGCGCGAAGGACTGGCCGAGCGCCTGCAGGACCTGCGAGGCCAGGAAATCACCAGTCGCCCAATCGCTGGTCAGATTGGTCGCCATCAGGCAGGCGATGCCGATCAAAGCCGATCCAAAGCCGAGCACCCATCGGCCGTCGACACGCTTCAGCAAAGCGCCGAGCGGCAGGACGATGATCAATTGCGGCAACGCGATCCACAGCAGCACGGAGCCGACCTGCAGCTCGCGGTAGTTCTGCACCGTTTGCAGATAGTTCGGGATGATATAGGCGGTCGACAGGATGATGAAGCGGTAGCCGGCGAGCAGCAACAGAATGGTCAGAAGGTGTCGCCGCGCCAGCAGCCGCACATTCAGGAAGGGCTTGCGCGTCACCAATTCGCGCAGGAAAAACGCCAGCGTCACCAGCGCGCCTGCAATCAAAAGCCCGTTGACGAGGCCGTTGCTCGTCCAGTCGAGACGATTGCCTTGATCGAGGCCGGCATAGAGCAGGCCGAACCCGAGGCTGGCATAAGCGAGCCCTGGCCAGTCGAGGCCGTCGAGCAGGGCCAAATTGGGCTTCTCGCGCGGCACGCCATACCAGATGCAGGCGAACATCAGCGGCAGCGCCGCGCAATATTGCCAATCGATCCAGCGCCATGACAGATTATCGGAATACCAGCCTTCGAGTGAGGCGCCGACATTCTGCGACAGTTCGGAATTCGTCGCATACACCGCGATCCCATAGATGATCAAGCGCGTCGGCAGGTTGCGCACGACGAAACTGATGGTCAACGGGATGAAGGTGCCGCTGCCTAGCCCGGCGAGAAATTGCGCCGTCAGAAACGCATCGGTATTGGGCGACAAAGGACCGAGCAGGCTGGCGATAAAGAACAGCCCAATGCCCATCAGCAGGATGCGCCGCACGCCGAAAATCGCGCCGAGATAGGGACAGGCGACGCCGACCAGCATCTGGCCGACGCCGAAATTCGTCGTCATCCAGGCGCCTTCGTCGAAACCGAGATGCAGCCCGCCGCGCAGGTCGGATATGCCGAATGTCGTGATGCGGCTGCCAAGCGTCGACATGATCGCGCCGAGCAATACGCCGAGGATGCCGATATAGGGACGCAGCGTATCGCTGCTGAGGCGCGGGTGGGCGTCGGCGATCGGGTGAAGCACCGCGCCCGCCGCGGTGGCTGGCGCAAGGTGGAAATGAAGCCTCATTGCGGCGCCGCGGCCGGCGCGGCGCCGGTGTCGATCGTCGCCTCAACCGACATGCCCGGCCGCACCAGCGAGCCAAGCGCGGGATGCTTGTCGAGCGCGATCTTCACCGGCACGCGCTGCACGACCTTGGTGAAATTGCCGGTCGCATTGTCGGGCGGCAGCAGCGCGAACGTGCTTCCCGTGCCGGGCGACCAGCTATCGACATGGCCGGCAAGGACGAGATCGGGAAAAGCGTCGACGGTAATGTGCGCGGGCTGGCCAAGGCGCACATTGGTCATCTGCGTTTCCTTGTAATTGGCGATCACCCACACATTGGGGAGCGGCACGGCGGCGATGACCTGCGTGCCGATGTTGACGAACTGGCCCGGCCGGACCTGACGCTGGCCGACGAGGCCGTCGGCCGGCGCGACGATGCGCGTATAGTGCAGATTGTCCGAAGCCAGCGTGACCTGCGCCTCGGCGGCGCGAATTTGCGCCTGGATCTGCTTTTCCTGCACGTCGAGGCCGGCCAGCAGCGCGTGCTGCTGGTCGAGCTGCGCCTCGTTCAGTTTACGCTGGGCATTGGCGCGCTTGGAATTGGCATCCGCCTGTTCGACCGATTGCGGCGTGCCCGCGTTGCCGAACCGCAAGAGCTCGCGCTGGCGCTTGGCCTCCAGATCATAGCGCGTCACGTCGGCGTCGGTGGCGTCGATCGTCGCCTCGGCCTGGCGGATGAGCGATTTCTGGATGTCGCGCTGGATGGCGAGGTTGGCGAGGCTCGCCTGCGCCGCGGCGAGATTGGCCTGAGCCAGCGCAAGCTGCGCTTGGTAATCGGAGGGATCGATAATGGCGATCAGGTCGTCCTTATGGACGCTCTGGTAATCATCGACCGCCACCTCGGTGATATAGCCCGACACGCGCGCCGACAGCGGCGTTACGTCGCCGGCGATAAAGGCGTCGTCGGTGTCCTCAAGGCGCGCGGAGCCGGTCCAGCGGCTCCAATGTCCTGCGACATACCAGACCAGCCATGCCGCGACGAAGAGGAAGATCACCCGCAGCGCGGCGAACAGCCAGCGCGATCCGCCGCTCTCGGGCGGCGGCGCTGTCGGGGCTGGCGCCGGCGGCGGCGTCTGGGACGGATCGGTCATCGCTTCGCTCGCGGGGCTGTCTGCATCATCATCCGCCTCGTTTTCGGTATGGCGAATTAAGAATTGCATGAGCGATCCGCCGAAGAAAGCGCCTTCGAGCGGACCCGACCGCGACATTGCAACGCGCCGCCAAAGGCTCGCGGGCGACTTGCCGTAAGCCTGCGCGATCTGCCCGACGAGATTTGCCCAGGGCATGTCCATGGCTTCGTAGACGGCGCCGACTTCGGGGTGCGCATTGTCCTTCAGGATCTCGTCCATCAAGGCGGCATAGTCCGAGTCGATCAACTATCCGCTTCCCGGCGACGCGCATTGAGCTTGACTAATATATCGCCATACGGCAATATAGCCGAATGGCAATGTACGAAAATGACGACCCCCTCAGCCTGGCCTTTGCGGCCCTTGCGGACCCGACGCGACGCGCCATTCTCGCCCGTCTCGCCTTGGGAGACGCCGATGTTTCCGAGCTGATGAAACCGTTCGTCCTTTCCCAGCCGACGATTTCCAAACATCTCCTGGTACTCGAACGCGCCGGTCTGGTGATGTGCGGACGCGATGCGCAGCGCCGTCCGCGCACCATCGTCGCCGTCCCGCTCAAGGATATCGCCGACTGGCTCGAACCGTTCCGCCGCTTCTGGGAAGAGAAGTTCGTCAGCCTGGACGGCTATTTGAAAGAGACGCAAAAGAGGGAGAAGAAAAATGACCGCAAGAAACGCTAACACACGCGCGTCGGCTGAGAATACCGAAGCCGCGAAGATTGCGACGCCCAACGACCACGAGATCGTGATCACGCGCTTCTTCGATGCGCGGCGCGCACGCGTCTTCGCCGCCTGGACCCAGGCCGAACATGTCGCCCATTGGTGGGATCCGAGCGGTGCGCCGCTCGCGATTTGCGAAATCGACCTGCGGCCGAATGGCGCCTTTCGCTGGGTCCACCGCGCCGCTCATGACGAGGGCCATGCGTTCGCCGGCGTCTATCTCGAAATCGCCGCGCCCGAAAGGCTCGTCTTCGCGGTTGATATGTTTGCCTCGCGCCCCGCCCCCATTGCGACGCTAGTCTTCGCCGAGGAGGGAAACCGGACGAAGCTGACGATTGTGATGGCGTGCGAGACAAAGGAGGATCGCGACGCTTTGCTGCAGATGCGCGTCGATTCCGGCACGGCGCAAACTCTGGAAAATCTGGCCGCCTATCTGCCCGGGATCGCCTGAAGCCGGGCGGCCGAGTGAATGATGAAGGCGGAGCGAGTGGGAGGAACGATGCAGAAGATCGCGGCTTTAGACATTGCCGAGCGGAAAGCTCCAAGCCTCGCGCAGGCGACGACTTCCCTCATGGCGCGAAAAGCGATCTCGAAAGACGGCGCGACGATCGCATTCGACCGGCGCGGTCAGGGATCGCCGGTGATTCTGGTCGATGGCGCGCTGTGCTGTCGCGGCATCGGAGAGAGCGCGCGATTGGCTACCCTGCTGGCGCCGCATTTCGCCGTCTTCACCTATGACCGGCGCGGTCGCGGCGACAGCGGCGACGCCACGCCCTACGCGGTCGCGCGCGAGATCGAAGATATTGCCGCGCTGCTGAACGAAGCGGGGGGCGAGGCGTTCGTCTGGGGTGTGTCCTCTGGCGCGGCTCTCGCGTTGGAGGCGGCCAAAAGCCTCTCCGGGATCAAAAAGCTCGCCTTATACGAAGCGCCGTTCATCGTCGACGATTCCCGCGCGACGACTGAAGACGATTGGGTCCAGATCGGCGAAGCGGTCGCAGCGGATCGGCGAGGCGAGGCGATCACGCTTTTCCTGAAGTCGGTCGGCGCGCCCAGCCTGTTCATCGCCGCGATGCGGCTGACGCCGATCTGGTCGAAGCTGAAAGCGGTGGCCCACACCCTGCCCTATGATGGCGCGATCGTGCGGGACAACCAACAAGGCAAGCCGTTGCCGGCCGACCGCTGGGCTAGCGTCACTACGCCGACGCTGGTTATCGACGGCGGAAAAAGCCCCGCATGGATGCGCCGCGCAAACCAAGCGCTCGCCGCGATATTGCCCAACGCTCGATATCGCACGCTCGAAGGGCAGACGCATCGGCTGAAGGCGAAAGCGCTCGCGCCGATATTAGCGACGTTTTTCAAAAGTTGAATCGAATGCGGCGCGAGGCGGCGGCGCGGCTCAAACCGACTTCACTTCGCCGCCATCCATACGGAGCGCGGAACCCGTCATCCATTTCGCGCCCGATGAAACGAGGAATGCCATCAGCTCGGCGATTTCGTCGGGATCGCCATAGCGCGCAATGCCCGCCTCCTTAGGGAAATTGTCGGTCGCCTCCTCGACCGTCATATTATGCAGCGGCGCCCAGTGCTGGAGATAGGAACGCCGGCGGCCGGTCATCACCGGCCCGGGCAGGACGCTGTTGACCTGCACGCCATCGGCAATGCCGCGATCGGAGAACGCTTTGGCCAGCGCGACGATCGCGGCATTGATCGTACCCACCGCCGCATAGGGCGCTTTGGGAAACAAAGCCGAATTGCCCGACATCAACACCACCGAACCTTTGGTCGCTTTCAAGGCCGGCCATGCTGCGATGGTGAGACGCCGGGCGCCATGCAGCTTCAGCGCCATGCCGTCGTCCCATTGTTCATCGGTCATTTCGAAGAGATCGATCTGCGGCACCGCGCCCGCGATATTGAGCAGCGCGTCAATCCGTCCGTAGGCGGCCAAGGTCTGATCGACAATGGCCTGCGCGGCCGCGCGCTCGGCCAGATCCGCATCGATAACCAGCGCTTGCGCGCCAGCCGCCTTCACCGCCGCAGCCGTCTCTTCGAGATGGCCGCGGCTGCGCGCGACGAGCGCCAGCGCCGAATAATCGCGCGCGAGACGAATGGCGGTCGATCGACCAATGCCCTGGCTGGCGCCGGTGACGATAGCGACTGACTTTGACATGTTGATACTCCCTGGCATCGCGCGCCCTCATCGGACCGTTGCTTAAATCAGCGCGGGAGAAAATCGCGGATCGCCGCGGCGATTTCCGCGGCATGGGTCTCCAGCGCGAAATGACCGGTGTCAAAGAAGCGCACGATCGCGGCGGGAATGTCGCGTTTGAACGCCTCGGCGCCCGGCGGCAGGAAGAACGGATCGTTCTTGCCCCATACCGCCAAGAACGGCGGCTTGTGCGTGCGGAAATATTTCTGGAAGGCGGGATAGAGCGCGACGTTGCTCTTGTAATCGCCCATCAGATCGAGCTGCACATCGTCGGCGCCCGGCCGCGCGAGATAATAATTGTCGAGCGAATAACCGTCGGGCGAAACCGTCGTCGGATCGGCGACGCCATGGGTATATTGCCAGATCGTCGTCTCAGGCTTGAGGAAGGCGCGAAGCGCTTCGCGGTTGGCGGACGAGGCGTCCTGCCAATAGGCGCGGATCGGATTCCAGCCGTCGCTCAGGCCTTCCTCATAGGCGTTGCCGTTCTGCGAAATGATCGCCGTAATCCGCTCGGGATGCTTGACAGCGAGGCGGAAGCCGGTCGGGGCGCCGTAGTCGAAGACATAGACGGCGTAGCGATCGAAACCGATGATTTCGGTGAAGCGGTCGATCATGCTGGCGATGCGGTCGAACGTGTAGCCCCGCTGCGGCATATCAGACTTTCCGAAGCCCGGCAGATCGGGCGCGATGATGTGGAAGCGATCGGCGAGCAGCGGGATGAGGTCGCGGAACATGTGGCCCGCGCTGGGGAAGCCATGCAGCAGCAGCAGCTTGGGGGCATCGGCGGCGCCGGCTTCGCGATAGAAGATTTTGAAGCCGTCGACGTCGGCGGTTCGATATTTGATGGCAGCCATGATCATCTCCCGAGGTTTGTAACTCTTTAACGTAATTTTGAACGGTTATTCAGCGCGCGCCGACCGCTGCGATCGCCTCGCGGATGATGGCGACGACTTTTTCCGGCGCGGTGATGATTGGCGTGTGATCGACGGGATAGGCGCGCACTTCAGCTTTCATACGCTCGGCCATGAAGCGCTGGGTCTCGCGGACAATCATGCGGTCCTGCTCGGCGATGAGAAACCAGGCCGGCCGGTCCTTCCACAATGGCCGGGGCACGGCGACCGTGATGCAGGCCGGCGAGATCGGCCGCTGAACCGCGGCCAGCACAGCCTGCTCCTCTTCGGTCGCGTTTGGGGCGAAGGCCGCAGCGAAGGCGTCGTCGGGCAGATAGATCAGGCCATGATTGTCGGGCGCGAGCTTGGGAGCCTGAGGATGCGGCTCGGCGCGGTAGAAGACGTCGGCGACAGTTTCGCCCTCGTCCGGGGCGAGCGCGGCGACATAGACAAGCGCTCGCACTTTCTCATCGCGCGTCGCCGCGATGACGGCGCCGGCATAGGCATGGCCGACCAAAACGACCGGCCCGGTCACGCGCTCCAGCGCACGGTCGAGCGCCGCCACATCGTCGGCGAACGAGGTCAGCGGCAGAGGCGCCGCGACGGTCCTGGCGCCAGCGGTCGCCAGCGGCGCAATCACCTTCGCCCAACTCGATCCATCGGCCCAGGCCCCATGGACCAGCACAACGTTCACGTCACCTGAGGACATCAAGGTTCTCCTTCGAGGCAGGATGAGTGCGTAACCTCATTGATCGCTACATCACGGTTACATTAGGCGAATGTAACTTGTCAAGAACGATTTGAGAGGTTATTTGTGCTTAGGGTTCCAAGACGCACCTCGGCGGGAGGTAATGCGTTGGCGGAACAGGAGTTGCCATGGACCATCATCCGCCTGCGATTTTTGTCGGCGACGCGGTCGGGTTGGATTTCCTGAATTCGATCGCGACGCCGGTCGATCGAGCAATCGACTGGATCGACGACGGCGAGGGATTGTTGCGTTGGCTTGAGCAGGCGCGGCTGGCGCCTGCCGATGCGCTCGCAAATATTCGGGCGCAGGCCCTGCCCGGCGAGCTCGACAAGGTCGCGGATCAGGCGAGAAGCTTGCGCGAATGGTTCAGAAGCTTTGTGCGCGAGCACAAGGGCCGCCCTCTCGCGCTGAAGGATCTCAGAGAACTGGCGCCGCTAAACCGCCTGCTCGAGCGCGACGAGGCTTTCAGCCGGATTGTTCTCCAGCATGGCGCCAAGCCCGCTGCTCCAACGCTTCAAGTCACGCGCCGGTGGCGTTCGCCGGAAGCGCTTCTCCTGCCGATTGGCGAGGCGCTGGCGCGTTTCGTCTGCACCGAAGACTTCGGTGATGTGAAGGCCTGCGAGGGACCGGTTTGCACGCTGCTTTTCGCCGACCACACGCGCGGCCATGCGCGGCGATGGTGCAGCATGGCTCTATGCGGGAACCGGGCCAAACAGGCGGCGCACCGCCATAGGCTCAAGGCGAAACAATCGTAGCGGCGGGTCGCCTCCAATTGTCGCGCTCTATGCCGCGCGCGAGCAATCTGTCCGTTGCGGGAAGGGATCGGATAACGAGGGCTCCGACCAGCTCAACCGGCGCCCAAACAGCTAGAGCATCCTGCCTTCTATTGGAACCGCCTCGCCGTCGTTGCTGTGCAGGTTTACGAATTCGTTGATTGGGTCTCCATATGGGAGGAGGTTCAGGATGCGAGACAACAGCTTCGACAGGTTTATCGCCCCTGCTGACTTCGCCATTGAGCCATTGTTCGCATGGAGGCAATTCTTTCACCGCTGAGACCTTTGTCAATGACGACCGCGAAAGCGGTCGCCGCCTTCGGCGGTGGCCTGAAAGGCCATCATTGACAAAGGTTTCAGCGGTGAAACACGCTCCGCCATGCGAAACGATGGATCACACTCGACCGTTTCAGTTGTCATTGGTCTGGTGCTGGTGCGGCCCGCGCCTTCTTCCTGAGAACCGGCCCGGACGAATGCTGTTGAAGCTTTTGTCTCCTATCCCGCACCTCCTTCCTATTGCAGGCCCGATCAACGAAATTGTGAACCTGCACAGCAATGACACGTCGCGCAGGCGCGGCGCCTTGGTCGATCCATGCGGGCCAATTCGCCGCACGACGCGCGCCGATAATCTGATAGAATGACTGTCGTCGACGGCAAGGCGCGCTGCTATCGCCCTGCCGATGCGTCGGCGCGGGCAATCGCCCGCGAGACCGCTGGGGATCGAGGCCAATCGCGATGGTTACGCTGGACGCCTTCCACCTCGCCCGCGCCCAGTTCGCCTTCACCATCATTTTCCATATCGTCTTCCCGGCAATGTCGATCGGGCTCGCAAGCTACCTCGCCGTGCTGGAAGGCTTGTGGCTTGCGACTGGAGGCCGAGTCTATCTCGATCTCTTCCAATATTGGCTGAAGATATTTTCAATCGGCTTTGCGATGGGCGTCGTCTCGGGCGTCGTGATGTCCTACGAGTTCGGCTCCAATTGGGCGGAGTTTTCCGACAAGGCGGGGCCGATCATCGGGCCGCTGATGGGCTATGAGGTGCTCACCGCATTCTTCCTCGAAGCGGGCTTTCTCGGCATCATGCTGTTTGGCATGAACAAGGTCGGGCGCGGATTGCATTTCGCCGCGACTGTGCTCGTCGCCCTCGGCACGTTGATTTCGGCGACCTGGATATTGTCGGCCAATTCATGGATGCAGACTCCGGCCGGCTATTCGATCGACGCCGACGGGCGCTTCCTTCCGGAAGATTGGTGGGCGATCGTGTTCAACCCATCCTTCCTGGTGCGCCTGCCGCATATGGTGCTCGCGTCCTACCTCTGCGTCGCTTTTCTGGTTGGCGGCGTCGGCGCCTATCATCTGCTGCGCGATGCGCAAAACCAGGCGGCGCGCACCATGTTCTCGATGGCGCTATGGATGGCGACTTTGGTGGCGCCGGCGCAAATCGTTGTCGGCGACCTGCACGGGCTCAACACGCTCGCCCACCAGCCGGCAAAAATCGCGGCGATGGAAGGCGATTTCGAGACGGAGCGCGGCGCCCCCGAAATTCTGTTCGGCATCCCCAATATGAAGGAACAGCGCACCGACTACAAAATCGAAATTCCCTATCTCGGCTCGCTGATCCTGACCCATAGTCTCAACGGCGAAGTCCCGGGCCTCAAGCAATGGCCGCGCGCCGATCAGCCTTATTCGCCGCTGATCTTCTTCACCTTCCGGATCATGGTCGGCCTCGGCTTCCTGATGGCGACGATCGGCCTCGTCAGCCTGTGGCTGCGACGCGGCGCGCGCCTCGATCGCGCGCGCTGGCTGCAGAGGATCATGGTGGCGATGGCGCCGGCCGGCTTTATCGCGCTGTTGTGCGGCTGGATCACCACCGAAGTCGGACGCCAACCTTATACGGTCTATGGCCTGCTGCGCACTTCCGACAGCCTGTCGCCGATCGGCCTGCCGGGCGTGGCGACTTCGCTGGCGCTGTTCGTCATCGTCTATTTCATCGTCTATGCCGCCGGCATCGGCTTTCTGCTGCGGCTGATGGCGCAGCCGCCCCAGCCGGGCGAGGCGGGGCTTGCCGAGGGCGCGCCGATTCATGCCGCTGGCCTCACGCCCGGCCCGCGGCGGGGGCGCCGCGCAGGGTCGCAACGGGAGAATAGGCGATGCATCTCGATCTGCCGCTGATCTGGGCCGGCATCATCGCCTTCGCGGTGCTCGCCTATGTCGTGCTCGACGGATTCGATCTGGGCGTCGGCATCCTGTTCGTCGTCGAACGCGAGGACGGAGATCGCAACGTGATGGTCAATTCGATCGCGCCGATGTGGGACGGCAACGAGACCTGGCTGGTGCTCGGCGGCGGCGGCCTGTTCGCGATGTTCCCGCTGGCCTATGCGACGATCATGCCGGCGCTTTATCCCGTCATCATTGCGATGCTGCTGGCGCTGGTCTTTCGTGGCGTCGCGTTCGAATTTCGTTTTCGCGCGGAGTCGCGACGCGGCCGGCTGGGCTGGGATCTCGCATTCTCGCTCGGCTCGGGCGTCGCCGCCCTGTGCCAAGGGCTCGCGCTCGGCGGCCTGTTGCAAGGCGTCAGGGTGGAAAACCGCACCTATGCCGGCGGCTGGTGGGATTGGCTGACCGGATTCACCATTCTCTGCGGCCTCGCCGTCGTGACGGGCTATGCGCTGCTGGGGGCATGCTGGCTGATCTGGCGAACAGAGGGGTCGCTGCAGCAACGCTGCCGGCGCCATGCGCGCACGCTCGGCGTCGCCGTATTGGCGTTCATCGTGGTGGTCAGCCTGTGGACGCCAATGCTCAATCCGACGTTCCACCAGCGCTGGTTCGGCTGGCCGGGCATTGTGCTGACCGCGCCGGCGCCGTTGCTGGTCGCGCTGTTCGGCTGGGGCTTCTGGCGCGGGCTTTCACTGAAGCACGATTCGACGCCATTTCTCTGCGCGCTCGGCTGGTTCGTTGTGTGCTTTGCCGGCCTCGGGATCAGCATGTATCCGCTGATCGTGCCGCCCTCGATTTCGATCTGGCAGGCGGCGGCGCCACCGGCCAGCCAATGGTTCCTGCTGGTCGGCGCGGTTGTGCTGCTGCCGATCATCCTCGCCTATACCGGCTACGCCCATTGGCTGTTTCGCGGCAAGGTCGGTCACGAAACGCATTATCACTGATGCGCAAGCTGTTGTGGTTCGTCGGCCTTTACGGGGCGAGCGTCGCGCTTTTCGGGCTGGTCGCGCTGGCGCTGCGGCTTATGCTGAAATGAATGTCAATCGCGCTTGCGCAGCCCGGCGCACATGGCTTGACGACGCCAGCCCCCTCCCCCATCGTCGCCAGGATGGCGACCACCAAGCTTGACCTGATCGGACTGAATTGTCCGCTGCCCGCGCTGAAGACGCGCAAGGCGCTGGCGCGCCTGACGCCCGGCGATCTGCTGCAGGTCCATTGCACCGATCCGCTCGCGGCGATCGACATCCCCAATCTCATCCGCCAGACCGGCGACCGCATCGCGAACACGCAAGAGGTGGAGCGCGGCATCATATTCCTGATCGAAAAAGCGCGCGCGGCGGGCGCGCCTCAATCGGAGTGAGGCGGATGCTTTTGCGCAAGCTCCTCTTGATCGCGGCCGTCGCCCTGCCTTTCGCCTATGCGCACGCCCAGAGCCCATCGCCGACCGGCCCGGGCGTCGTCGTCAACGGCAGCCCTGACGTGTCAGTCGGCGGCGCCTCGGCGGCCCGGCAGGGCGATGCGAGCGAGGACGGCCCCGTCGTCCAGGGATCGCCCGACGTGCTCATCAACGGCCGCCCCGCCGCGACGGCGGGGGCCAAGACCGCGTGCGGCGGCGCCATTGTGGGCGGCGCGTCGAACGTGTTCATCAACGGCAGACCCCTCGCGCGCAGCGGCGACGCGACGACGGGTTGCGCGAAGAAATAGCGCAGCCGCGCTTCTTTCACGCCGCCGTTTCAAGCGCCATTTCGGCCGTGATGCGCGACCAGGGCACGTGAATGAGCCCCTCGTCATCCCTCGCGATCAGACCGGCTTCGACAAGAATTGCGACGTCGGCGTGAACGCCGCGATAGTCGCGGTCGAGATTTCTGGCGAGTGCGCGAACGGAGGCGGGGCCCAGACGCCGCAAGGCGCGCAACAACGCCCAGCGATTGGCCGTCAGGACTTTCAACAATCCCTCCATGCTCTCGAATGCGAATCTGGCGCGAGCAATCTTGTTCTGGCCGCGATCGACGCGGCGCGCCATTTCCCTGGCGTCGGCGAAAAACGCATCGATGTCGCGGACGTGCAGAGTGACTTCCTTCATCGCTTCCTCTCCTCTTTCACGTCGTTCTTAAAATCAAGAATCAGGTCTTCAGACGTCGTGGAGCGATAGCTTTCTTCTCGTCCCCGATAATGCCTATGATCGCCCTTTCCAGCTTCATTGTCATAACCGATGATCCGTTCGCCTGGACGCCCGTGGAAGAGGGAGTATTTCAATCCATGCGGCCTTTCGAGCGTCACGTACGGCAACCGCCATATCCTGATCTGAATGATCGAGCCATCGTCGAGCGTCAGTTTTTGGTTTTCAATCAGCCGCGCGGCCATATGTTGACTGTAGCATATGTCATTAAATACATCAGCACGCATTCTTACGCGTGAAGCCCTGGAGGATCCGCATGCCCGCCTACGGCGATTATCAGAACGAGATCTATTTCAATGGCCTGCGCGGCGTCAGGCCGAAGCTTCCCGTCGATTTCAAATCGCTCGAGGCCAAGGCCGCCGCCGCGCTGCCGGCGAGCGTCCTCTCCTATGTCCAGGGCGGCTGCGGCGACGAGCGCACGCAGGAATTCAACGCCTTGGCCTTTCAGCGCTGGGGCCTGATGCCGCGCATGATGGTCGACGCCGCGCAACGCGACCTGTCGGTCGATCTGTTCGGCATGAAGCTGCCGACGCCCTTGTTCATGTGCCCGATCGGCGTCATCGGCCTTTGCGCGCAAGACGGGCGCGGCGATATCGCTGCGGCGCGCGCCGCCAAGCGGACCGGCGTGCCGATGGTCGCCTCAACCTTGTCGGTCGATCCGCTCGAAGCCGTCGCAGGTGAATTCGGCGCTACGCCTGGCTTCTTTCAGCTCTACACGCCCAAGAACGTCGCCGTCGCCGAAAGCCTCGTCCATCGCGCCGAAGCGGCCGGCTTCAAAGCCATTGTGGTGACGCTCGACACCTGGGTGACGGGCTGGCGCCCGCGCGACCTCAATGATTCCAATTTCCCGCAATTGCGCGGCCATTGCCTCGCCAATTATTTCACCGATCCGCAATTCCGCGCTTCGCTGAAAAGGCCGCCGGAAGAGGATGGCGCGGCGGCGATCATGCAGTGGGCGCAGACGTTCGGCAGGGTCCTGGCCTGGGCCGACCTGCCATGGCTGCGCGCGCTCACCAAACTGCCGCTGATCCTCAAAGGCATCTGCCATCCCGACGACGCGCGCCGCGCGATCGACGGCGGCGTCGATGCGATCTATTGCTCCAATCACGGCGGGCGCCAGGCCAATGGCGGCCTCGCGGCGATCGACCTGCTGCCTGGAATCGTCAAGGCGGCTGGCGCGACGCCGGTGCTGTTCGATTCCGGGATCAGATCAGGCACGGATGTGATCAAGGCGCTGGCGCTGGGCGCCAAGGCGGTCGGCGTCGGGCGCCCCTATGCTTATGGCCTCGCGCTCGACGGCGTTGACGGAATCGTTCACGTGCTTCGCTGTCTGCTGGCCGAGGCCGATCTGCTGATGGCGGTCGACGGCTATCCCTCGCTCGCCGATCTGACGCCGGAGGCTTTGATGCGGGCATAGGCGGCGGGAACCATCCCTCGCAGCGCTCATTTCCCATGCAGGCGAAATGTTGAGAGGCCATGCCATGCATCGGAAGATTCTTATGCTGGCGGCGATCGGCGCCGCTTTATGTCAACCGGCCGCGGCTGTAGAGCCCGCGCCGCCGACCGACGCGATCCCCGGGAAGGTCGCCCCCGACGCCGACGCTCCCAAGACCGACCTGTCAAAGAAAAACGGCGAGCTCAGCGACAAGCTGAGCAAGTCCAATGGCGTGATCCATCCCGAAGGCGGCCTCGACCCGAAGATGCAAAAGCCGGCGCCCGCCGCGGGCGCGATGCAAGTGATCCCGCCGCCCGACGGGCCCGGGGCCGAGCCTAAATAGCGGGGCGGCGCCCCTATTTTCCCAAATCGCCGATCACCCGTTCAAGCGCCGCGGGTGAAACGCGGAAGAGCCCGGTATAGGGTTCGCTCAGGTCGACGATCAGATAGGCGGCGCTCGCCACCGCGATGGCGCCGAATGCGATGGTCGAAATGGTCATCGCATTCATCCGCGACGTCAGGCCATAGCCGCAAAACAACAACAGGGTCCAGGAGATCACGATCGTCAGGAGTGGCCATGACACCGGATCGTCGAGCTGGAACGACATCAACAGCCGCGTCTGCCAGATTGTCGTCGTCTCCTGCTGCGCGGCGATCAAGGCTTGCTTTTGCGTGTCGTTGGCCGGATGCATCTCCTGGAGGAAATGCTTTCTCGCCAGCATGTTGGCGCGCGACGCCGAATAGTTTCTCGCCATGAAATCGGTATTGTTGTTTCCCCAGAATTCGTCGTGCGTGCGGACGATTTCATCCTTGAGCGCGGCGCGCGCCGGGGCTGCGTCAGCGCCGAGATCGGCAAGCGCGATATCGAGCTGCAACACATGAGCGGCGAAGGTCTGCACCGCGGTTCGCTGAGCGGTATAGACGCCATAGCTGGTCCAGATGAGAAGTCCCAAAACCAGTGCGGATAGCAGGGTGACCAGCGCCAGCACCGCCTTGATCGTATCGCTTGAATGGTCGGTCGTATATTTTTCCGGCAGGGATTTCTGAAGCGTCAGACCGATGAAACCGCTGGCGAAGGTCAAAATCGCGACGGAGAATCCGATCGTCACCGAGCTCATGGGCGCCTCCCCGGCAGTGCGCCGCCCCCCGGCGCGCGCGGTCTCGCCCTTCTCCTCGGGCGCGATTCGCATTCGTTATGGACCATAACGGGCGCGAATTCTTTAGATCAAGGCGCGAGGCTCGCGTGCGGCGAAAAGTAACTTGCGCTCTGGCGGCGGCGAAAGCCTCGCGCGGCCAATCGCCTGAAAGGATTCGTTTAGAATAAAAATCTAACGATCAATCAGGATTGGAACCTCCGCCTCGGGTGGCGATTTACCGGGCATGACCATTCATGTCTCCCACCCCCTGACCGTGCTCGTCGTCGAAGACGAGCCTCTTATCCGGCTCGTCGCGGTCGACACGTTGGAGGATGCGGGTTTTGCGGCGTTCGAGGCGTCGGATGCGGGACAAGCGATAGCCCTTTTGAAGCGGCACAGGGAAATCCGCATCCTCTTCACCGATGTCAACATGCCCGGCGAAATGGACGGCATCAGCCTGGCGCATTATGTCCACGACCATTGGCCCGAGGTGAAGATTGTGGTGACGACCGGACGCGGCGCTGTCGTCCAGCCGGATTTGCCTGATGGAGGCGCGCTGCTGCCCAAACCTTATCGCCTCGCCCATCTGATCGGCACATTGCGCGCACTCGGCGCCGTAGCGGCCGATGGCCCGGACGATCGGCGATCGGCCTGAGAGGTCTGGGCGGCGAGGGTCCCGACGGCAATTTCCTTCCGGTGGCGATCGCGCTGCCGGCGCCGTGGCTTGAGGTTGGCTTCGACAAGCAAAGCCGCGGCCCCGGCGGCAGGGGGCGGCTCACTTTCCTTCCGACATCCATTTCAAGGTCGCAAGCCACAGGTCATGGCCGCGATGCATGAGGCTTTCGTCCGTCTCGCGAAGATGCGCAGCGTCCTTACCCTTGCCGACCTCATCGGTGACGACAATGCAGGCGTCGCCCTGCGGCTTGAGATACCAGGTATGGTAGAAGCTTGGCGCCGTTCCCGGCGCATAGCCGTACCAGCCGATGCGCGTATAGGGCACGAATTCGTTGACATTGCTCTCGAGCGGAAGCCCAAACGTCGACCAATGGAACACGGCGCCCTCTTTGAGCACGTCGCCGCCGTCTATGCGCACGTCCTTTGAGTTCGGATACCACTGCGGCCACTTCGTCGCGTCGACGATGTTTCCCCAGATGCGCTCGCATGAAGCGTTGATCAGTAGGGCGTTATGCGAGAACAATTCGGCCTGCAACGGAATGAACCCCTCTGGCCAATGAATGTCCTTCTCGCGGTCGGCGAGGTCCTGGTTCATCGTCATAATGCTGCTCCCTTGGTGATTGGCGGCCCGCGCAGGGGCCGACGATCCAGCCAGAGCAAGAGCGGCGATGGCTGCCATTCCAAGCGCTTGCCGGACAATCAGGACTGTCGATTTCGTGGTCATGCGTCACTCCTATCAGGGGGCGGGAAGTCGGCGATCCGCATGCGCACGGCTTGGCCGTCGCTTTGCGTCACCGGCGCGATTGATCCAGTCGCCCACCGTCGCAGAGACGATGACACGGCTTTTTCCTTGATTGTAGCGCCGAAATGTCCGAACACTTCGGATCAGGAATCAGTAATCGCCATGCCTTATGACGCTCGCCTTCTTTCCGGTGTGACGGTCCTGATGGCCGTCGTCGAGGCTGGTTCGATGGCGCGCGCGGCCGACGCGCTGGGTCTCACTTCGTCTGGCGTCGGTCGGGCGATCGGGCGGCTGGAAAGACGGGTCGGCGTGCGGCTTCTTGAGCGCACGACGCGCACCATGACCCTCACAGACGAAGGAAGACGGTTTTACGAGGAAGTCGGGCCGCATCTGGATGGCATTGAGCAGGCCGCTATCATAGCCTCGGGCGCCGCAGGCATCGTGCGCGGGCGGCTTCGGGTCAATGTCGATCCATTTTTTTCGCGTGTGGTGCTGGCCGCACAGATTTCCAAGTTTCTTGATCGACATCCCGAAGTTCGGCTCGAACTCATCATGCGCGATCACGTCGGCGATCTGGTCGCCGACGGCTTCGACTTGGCGCTGCGCTTCGGCGAGCCGCCAGGCGGCTCCCTTATCGCGCGCAAACTGATCGAAACGCGCATTCTGACGGTGGCGTCGCCAGAGTTTGTTGCACGCTACGGCCGACCGAAGCACCCGTCCGAAGTCGAGAAGCACCGATGCATAGCCTTCTACGATGCGGCGAATGCACGACCATTCGATTGGGAGTTTCGTCAAGGTCGCGAAATTCTGCCTGCTAAACCGTCGGCCCGCCTGATGGTGTCGGACGTCGGCGCCATGCTTGGCGCGTGTGAAGCTGGGGTTGGCATTGCGCAGATTATGGCCCTCGGCGCCGACCATCTGCTGGCGGAAGGCAAATTGATTGAGCTTTTTCCGGACTGGCCGGATGAAGCGTTTCCACTCTACGCACTCTATCCTTCGCGGCAGCTCAGGGCCGCAAAGGTGCGGACTTTTATTGAGTTCACAAGAGACCTGCTCGTGAACGCGGCGTCGGTCCAGGCTAATCCCCTCTAAAGCTCCGTCGCGCCGGGGAGTTCCGCCGCCAGAGCGTCAATGGCGAGGCGGACACGCAGCGGCAGATGCGGCGTGTGCGGCCATATCGCGTGGATATCGAAGACAAAGCCGGGGCTGTCATCGAGGACCCGGACCAGTTCGCGATCTCAGCCGGACCGTCGACCGCCTCGCGCCGAGCCCGGCTCGCTTGATACATCCGGGCTGCGACCGTATGCTCATATCGACATGCTGGCTCCGGTTCGATGAAGGCATTGATCACGCTGATCGGACGGATAGCTGTCGATCCGAGCGACAGCGATGAAACGGCGCTGCGCAAGCGAATTGCCGTCGTCCTCTGCGCCGGAACGCTTCCCATGACCCTGCTGTGGAGCGCAATCTATCTCGCCATCGGCGCGCCGATTGCTGCTGTGATCCCTGGATTCTACACTGCCTTCACGCCGATCAACACAGCAATTTTCGCCTACACTCGCAATTTCAGATTCTATCGATTCAGTCAGCTACTCCTCATTCTCCTCCTGCCATGGCTCGTGACGCTGAGCCTTGGCGGGTTCAGGCAGTCGAGCGTCGTGATTATCTGGGCAGCGCTGTGTCCGCTTGGTTCGCTTTTGCTTGAGGACCTGCGCGGCACATTATTTTGGATTGTCGGATTTGTCGTTCTGTTGATACTGACCGCCATCTTGCAGCCCATTCTTTCGCCGGCTGCATTGCCTGAGTCTTTTGTGACCTGGTTTTTCGTTCTTAACGTCGGTGCGGTTATTTCGGTCACCTTCGGGCTTCTCCACTATTTTGTGGGTCGGCGTGATTTTTTCCAGCAACAAGCCGAAATGCTGCTGCTCAACATATTGCCCAAAGAGATATCAGACGCCCTGAAAGTTGAGCGGCGCACGATCGCCGATGAGTTTACGGCCGTTAGTATCCTGTTCGCCGACGTGGTCGGATTCACGCAGCTAGCGGCCAAGATGACGCCGATGGAGCTCGTTGATCTACTCGACCAGGTGTTTCTTTGCTTCGACGGGCTGGTCGAGAGATACGATCTGGAGAAGATCAAGACTATCGGCGACTGCTACATGGTCGCGTCCGGCGTACCGCGCAGCCGGTCGGACCACGCGATCGCACTTGTCAGCCTCGCGCTGGATATGCAGGCCGCCGCAGCGGGCACATTGTTTGGCGGCCGCCAGCTCGCCTTCCGCATTGGCATAAACTCCGGTCCGGTCGTGGCGGGCATCATTGGCCGTAAGAAATTCATCTATGACCTCTGGGGAGAGTCGGTCAATCTTGCGAGTCGCATGGAATCGCATGGACGCACGCAGTGTATCCAAATCACCGGCAACACGTACGAATTGGTCAAGGATGCTTTCGACTGCGAAGCGATGGGAACGATCGAGGTCAAAGGCGCGGGGCGGATGGAGGTCTGGCACGTTCTTCACGCCAAGAAACCTGGCGCCGCGGCAAACGCCGCTCGACTGAGCTCATCGGCATCTAGTTGAACCGCCAGACCAGGACCCATAACGAATAGAACGCGGCGCCGATCAGCAGCCAGCCGACCGGCAGCAACAGGCGCGGCAGGACGGACAAAGCCCCGAGCGCCACCGGCAGCAATGCGAGAAAGATCAGAATGGCGAGAATCCTCGCCCAGGTCGCGTGATGCGCGACGCCGCGGCCGGCGAGATAAAGGATCACGCCAACCAATGTGCTGGTCAATGACACAAGGGTCAGCGCTGTCAGAATCCATGTGGCCGCGCCGGCGAAAAACTCAAACATCCTGGCGATGCCGCGGGCGCCATTATCGAGCAGGGCGATCAGGCCATAGGTTTTGATATCGAGAGGCGCCGAAACATCTGTCGGCGGCGCCTGCCGAAAGCCGAAGAGGCCTCCACCCAGATACAAGGTCAAGAGGAATGACGGCGCGCCGATGATCCAGCCGGCAATGCGCAGCCCTAACGCGACGATCGGCAAATGGCCATTCAAGGATCACCCCCCCCTGCCCTGCGCGCGTTTGTTGGAGCGGCGCAAGGCTCGCTCTTCTTACGGTCCGGCGCGCCTGTTCGCAAAAAAAGCCTTGTCGGAAGATTGCGCCGCCCCTCATCCCAAGGCGAATGCGAAGCATTCGTCCGCGTCATGCTTCGCACGACGCCTTCTCCCCGCAAGCGGAGTGAAGGGGGGAAGCGCCCCCAAAGTTGATTTGACAGCGCGTGCAAAAGCGCCGAGCCTGAAGACGTTCTCGCGAAACAGGCAAGCGCGGGAAACGGGCCTGAAAGACCAGCCGAAGACGGCGTGGCCGTCGGATTTGGAGGCGCGATGACTCCACCTTGGCAGCTTGGTTGACTTCGATCGCGTCGAAGTCACGGCGCCGCGAAAGCCTGGAACGGCTTGCGCGGGGCTTCCGACAATTTGGCATTGTTCGAGCAGTGGCGCGCGCGGGTAGGCGCGGGCGCCGGTGCTGTCGATATCTGCACTAACCAGATCGTTTCGAAATGTCGAAACAGGGCCCCGCTGCCGCTTGAATGCGCCGGGGCCCATTCTATGTCGGTGGGGCGTAGTGCGCGCCGCTTTCTATTAGAACCGCGTCGCCGTCATTGCTGTGCAGATTCACTAATTCGTTGATTGGCTCTCCATATGGGAGGAGGTTCAGGGTGCGCGACAACAGCTTCGACAGGTTTATCGCGCCAACTGGCTTCGCTATTGAGCCATTGTTCGCATGGAGGCAATTCTTTCACCGCTGAGACCTTTGTCAATGACGACCGCGAAGCGGTCGCCGCCTTCGGCGGTGGCCGAAAGGCCATCATTGACAAAGGTCTCAGCGGTGAAACACGCTCCGCCATGCGAAACGATGGATCACACTCGACCGTTTCAGT
>DATBZF010000051.1:0-39977 GCA_036513315.1 Roseiarcus sp. | reverse complement strand
CCTCGTTCGTCTCATATGTCACGAACTCGGTCACGTCCTTGACTTCGATATCCTTCCGCGCCTCGCTCCGCCCAAGAAATCAATGGAGGAATCTGATCTCAGCTCCTCTCGAACGCCCTCTGTCCGGGCGACGCGGACGCGCTTCACCCGTCGATGATCGCGACCGCCCGCGTCCAGCCCGCGGAGGCGCGTTCGATCTTGAAGGGGAAGCATGAAATGGTGAAGCCGGTCGAGGGCAGGCGTTCGAGATTATGCAGCTTCTCGATATGGCTGTAGCCGATATGGCGCCCGGCCTTATGGCCTTCCCAGATCAGCGCGGCATCGTGCGTCTCGGCGTATTTTTTGGCGGTGTAGACAAAGGGCGCGTCCCAGCTCCAGCCGTCGGTGCCGGTCACGCGCACGCCGCGCTCCAGCAGATACATCGTCGCCTCATAGCCCATGCCGCATCCCGAGGCGACATAATCGGGCTGGCCGTATTTGACGCCGGCGCTGGTGTTGACGACCACGATCTCAAGCGGACTTAAAACATGGCCGATGCGCTTGAGTTCGGCTTCGACATCAGCGGCGTTGACGACATAGCCATCGGCGAGATGGCGGAAGTCGAGCTTGACGCCGGGCTGGAAGCACCATTCGAGCGGCACTTCGTCGATGGTGGCGGATCGCTGCCCACGATTCATTGTCGGGTGGTAATGCCAGGGCGCATCGAGATGGGTGCCGTTATGGGTCGATAATTCAACGCGCTCGACCGCCCAGCCCTGACCGTCGGGAAGATCCTCGGCCTTCAGGCCGGGAAAGAATTTCAGCATCGCGGCGAGGCCCTGCTGATGATCGATATATTCGATCAATGGGCCGCCGCCTGGCGGATCGGCGGCGACATGGTTCTGCAGCGGCACGGAAATATCGATCAATTGTCGGGCCATGGTTTCCTCCTTTGTCGGGATTGCCTTCGTTCTGATCGAGGGCGGATTTCCTCGTTGTTTGCATGGCGGAGCGGGCGCGAGAGGAATTCGAAGTCAAGGATCGCCTTTCAGGCGACCGCCGAAGGCGGCGACCACTTTGTGGTCGTCCTTGAGTTCGAATTCCTCTCGCGCATAATCGCCTCCATGCAATCAATGACGTACTGTCGCTGCTCCCTGCGCCGTATCGGCTGACGTCAAATCCCGTCCCTCACCCCTGCCGCTCGACCCGATTGGCGAGCGCGCCGATCTTCTCGACCCGCAATTCGATCGTGTCGCCATGTTCGAGAAAGCGCCCGATTTCGAGACCGCAGCAATTGCCGACCGTGCCGGAGCCGAAGAATTCGCCAGCGTGAATCGTCTCGTCCTGCGAGGCGTGCGCGAGAATCTCCTCGAAGGAGAACAGCATGCCCGCCGTGCTGCTGCGTGCGCGCGTCTCGCCATTGACGCGGACCTCGACATCGAGCGCCTGCGCGTCGCCGATTTCATCCGGCGTAACGATCCAGGGCCCGAGCACATTGGCGCCGTCGAAACTCTTGCCCTTGGCCGGGCCGAGCCGGCCCTCCATCTCGACCATCTGCATGTCGCGCGCCGAGAAATCGTTGAAAATCGTGTAGCCAAAAATGTGATCGCGCGCCGCGCCGAGCTCGATATTGGCGCTGGTGCGACGGGTGACGATGCCGAATTCCAGCTCGTAATCCATCACCTTGCTATAGCGCGGCCATTTCACGACGGCGCCCGGGCCGCGCACGATCATGCGGTTGGTAATGTAATAGATCGGCAACTTCTGATAGACCGCCGCCAGTTCGCCGAGCGGTTCGGCCAACGCCGCCTTGAAGGCCGCTTCGCCCTCTTTGTTCAGCGCAGCGAGGGCGCGGGCGCCGCGCCCCGACTGCCGGATGTGGGTGGCGAAGGACATGCAGTCGCGCATCTGGCGGGGCTGCGGCAGCGGCGCCAGCAATTCCACCGCATCCACGCCGACCGACAGATCGGTCTCGCCGCCGCGTTTGTCGAAAAGCGTGCGCGCCGTATCGAGGCCAGCCTCGTCGGCGTCGATCAAAGCCAGCATCGAATCGAAGGCGCGGTTGGCCGGATCATCGCGCTCGCAGGCGGCGGTCAGGTCGAACAGGCGTTTGTCGCCGGAATGAACGAGCCCGATGCGCTCGGAGCCCTCGCGCCGAAATGTCGCCAGTTTCAATTTGACCTCCCGCTGCGAAAAAAATATATATGATTTCAATTTTTGTCGATTTACAAGCCTTGCTTTGATAAAAAATATATGATCCACTATTTTGTCGATTTATAAACGTGGCTTGCCAAGCGAGCCCCCAGGGAGGCGTTCATGAGACATCCATTCCGCCGCGCACGTCCGCTGGCGCGGCTTGCCGCCGGCGCCGTCGCGTTCGCCGCGCTCTGTATGCCGGCGCTGGCTGAGACCAAGATCACCATCGGCTGCACCGCGACCTCCGATTGCGCCTCGGCGATGGTGGCGGTCGATCAGGGCCTGTTCGCCAAACATGGGCTCGACGCCAAGATGATCCTGATCGGCATCAATTCGAATATTCCCGCCGCCATCCTGTCGGATTCGATCCAGATCGGCGGCCCGACCGAATCAGTGTTCCTGCAAGCGGTCGACGGCGGCCTCGATCTTGTCGCGGTCGACGGCGCCTCGCGCATGGACCCGATCTCCAACCAGGCGATCGTCGCCTTCGCGCGCAACGGGATTTCGCTGAAAGAGCCCAAGGATTTCGTCGGCAAGAAAGTCGGCGCGCCCGGCATCGGCGCTTTCCTGCAAGTGCTGTTCGTCAAATGGCTGGTCGAAAAAGGCGTCGATCCGAAATCGGTGAATTTCGTCGAAGTGACCTTCCCGACCATGAACGACACGTTGAAATCGGGCGCCGTCGACGCCGTGCTGGCCGCCGAGCCATTCGTCACCCGCATGACCAAAGCCGGCACCGGCTATGTCGCGGCCAATTACGCCGCCGAACTCGCGCGCACCGAGCCGATCATTTCCTACGTCGCCGCGCGCGCCTTCGTCGAAAAGAACCCGGAGGCGATCGCCAATTTCCGCGCCGCCATCGCCGAGGCCGCCGAAATCGTAAACAATGACCGCGAGAAGGCGAGCGTCTCGATCGCCAATTTCACCAAGCAGCCGCTCGAAATCGTCAGGCTGAACCGGCCCAGTCTCGCCGCGCCCGATCTGAAAGCCGATCAGCTCGCCTGGTGGCTCGACGTGATGAAGCAACAGAACCTGTTACAGACCGAGATCGTACCATCGAAACTCGTGCTGCCATGATCCTTAGTCTCAGCGCATCGCCGATCGAGAAACCGACCGCCGATACGCTGAGCGAACGCGTCGCGGCGCTGGTCGAGGCCGATATCGTCTCGGGCGCGCTGGCGCCCGGCTCGCGCCTCGCCATCGCCGATCTTGCCGCCCATTACGGCATCGGCGCGACGCCGGTGCGCGAGGGCCTGTCGCGCCTCATCGCGCGCGGCCTGATCGTGGCGATCGGCCAGCGCGGCTTTCGCGTCAGCGCCATTTCGCGCGGCGATCTTGAAGACATCACGAGGCTGCGCATCCTGATCGAATGCGAGGCGTTGCGCCAAAGCATGGATCGCGGCGACGGCGCCTGGGAAGGCGCGATCGTCGCGGCGTTGCATCGCCTGCGCCGCTATGCCGAACAGAACAGCGAAGGCCTACGCGAAGGCGGCGCCGAGTTCGACGCGCTGCATAAGGGCTTCCACACCTGCTTGATCGCCGAATGCGGCTCGCCGCGCATGCTCGCCGCCCATTCCGATCTCTATGATCAGGCCTATCGCTATCGCCGCATCATGATGCGCACGTTTGAAGAGCCGGAAGATTTCGTCGACAGCCATCGCCAACTCGCCGATCTCGTCATCGCCAGGCGGGGCGCGGCAGCGTTGGAAAAGCTCGCCGCTCATCTCACTTCGACATTGGCGCTGGTCTATCCCGAATCGCTGGGAGAACGGCCGTGAACGATTGTTCCGCGCGCGCCGGCGAGGCGCTGATCCGCTTTTCCAAAGTCGATCTCGCCTTTTCCAATCGCAAGATTCTCGAGGGACTCGATCTCGAAATCATGCGCGGCGAGATTGTCTGCCTCGTCGGCCCATCCGGCTGCGGCAAGACGACGGCTTTGCGCGTCGCCACCGGCCTGCTCGCCCCGACAGCCGGCGCCGTCGCTTTCGGCGGCGCGCCGATCCTCGGGCCGCGCCGCGATGTGGCGATCGTCTTTCAGGATTACGGCAAGGCGCTGCTGCCATGGCGCACCGCCGCCGGCAATGTCTCGCTCGCGCTTGAAGCGGCGGGCACGCCGCGGGCCGGGCGCGCGGCGCGCATCGCGGCTTTGCTTGCCAAGGTCGGACTGCCTCATCATGCCGACAAATATCCCTCGCAAATGTCGGGCGGCATGCAGCAGCGCCTGCAGATCGCGCGCTGCCTCGCCCAGGAGCCTGCCGCTCTGATGATGGACGAGCCGTTCGGCGCGCTCGATGCGATGACGCGCCAGGAATTGCAGGACGAAATGTTGCAAATCGCCACCACGACCGGCGCCACGATCCTCTTCGTCACCCATGACCTTGAAGAGGCGATTTATGTCGGCGACCGCGTCATCGGCCTCCTTCCGCAACCGGGCCGGATCGGCATCGAATTGAAGATCGGCCTGCCGCGCCCGCGTGATCAGATCGCCACGCGTGAAGATCCGGAGTTCCTAAAGCTGCGCCGCGAACTCTATGATTTCATCAAGAGCGCCGAGCGATGAAATGGGATGGGCGCGCCCTTGTCGTTCCGGCGGCGCTGCTCATCCTCGCCGAGATCGGCGCGCGCGCCGGCGGCCCCAGCGACAGCGTCGCGCCGCCGAGCCAGGTGCTCACAGCTTTCGTCGGCGCGCTCGGCGACGGCTCCCTGCTGATCGCCACCCGCGATACGCTGGCCAGCGCTTTCGGCGGTCTGGCGATTGGCGGCGCCATCGGCCTGGCGCTCGGCGTGTTGTTCGGCGCGCTGCGCCCGCTTGACCGGCTGATGGAGGTGACCATCGAACTGGTGCGCCCGATCCCCTCGGTCGCGCTCATTCCGGTCGCCCTCGTCGCGCTCGGCTTCGGCTACCGGTTGGAAATCGCCATCGTCGCCTTCGCCTGCACCTGGCCGGTGCTGCTGCTCACTCGCGCCGCCGTCGGCGGCGTCGAGCCGCGGCTGATCGAAGTGGCGCATGCCCTGCGCCTTGGCTTTGTCGCCCGCATCGCCAAAATCATCGTACCAGCCGCGCTGCCGCGCATTTTCGTCGCCTTCCGCCTCGCCGCCGGCGTGTCGCTGATCGTCGCCGTCACCGTCGAGATCGCCGTCAATCCGCTCGGCCTCGGCGCCGGCATCATGACCGCCGGCCAGGCGCTGCGGCCCGAACTGATGCTCGCCTATCTCCTGTGGATCGGCATTGTCGGCTTTGCGCTCAATGCGGTCCTCGTCTTCGCCCAGCAGCGCCTGTTCGGCCGCGCCGCGCTCGTCGGAGAAGTCCGATGAAGACGCTCCTCTGGCGGTTCGCCAGCCTGATCGTCGCCGCCGCCTTCGTCGCCGCCTGGCAGATCCTCGCCAATCTGAAGCTGGTTTCGCCGGTCTTCCTGCCCGGCCCCGACCGCGCCTGGGCCGCCCTCATGCATGGCTTCGCCGCCAGCAATCTGGCCGCCAAGCTCGGCGGCACGATCGCGCATATGCTGGAGGGCTGGCTGATCGCCTCGATCGCCGGCGTCGCGCTCGGCGCGCTGATCGGCTCGTCGCGCCTGATGCGCGCCTATTTCGGGCCGCTGCTGGAATTCCTGCGCCCGCTGCCCGCCTCCGCCATCATTCCCCTCGCCATCGCCATTTTCGGCTTCAGCCCGGCGATGGCGGTCGGCGTCATCGCCTTCGGCGCGATCTGGCCGATGCTGTTATCGACCGTGCATGGCTTCGCCGCCGTCGAGCCGCGGCTCTATGAAGTGGCGCGCGCGCTGCACCTGTCGCGCTGGCAAGTCATCGTCAAAATCGCGCTGCCCTCGGCGCTGCCCGACATACTCGCCGGCCTGCGCCTCGGCCTCACTGTCTCGCTGATCCTCGCCGTCGTCTGCGAAATGATCGCCGGCCTCGACGGCCTCGGCCAATGGGTGCTGGTCGCCGCACGCATGTTTCGCTCGCCCGATCTCTTCGCCGGCGTCATCCTGCTCGGCGCCATCGGCTTCGTCGGCGCCCTCGCGCTTAACGCGCTTGAGCGGCGGTTGCTGGTCTGGCGGGCGCCGACGCGGGGATGAAGCGCCCGCGAGAAGGCGGCACATTGCGATTGTGTCGCGACCCGCAACTTGGCAAGCTGGCGCCATGAGCTTCGATGTTTTCATCAGCTACGCCCATCAGGACCGGCCGATCGCCTTCGCCGCCTGCGCGATCATCGAGAATGCAGGCATACGCTGCTGGATCGCGCCGCGCGACATCGCACCGGGCGCCGAATATGCCACCGCCCTGATCGAAGCCCTGGAGAACTGCAAGGCGCTGGTTCTCATTTTCTCCGGCAGCGCCAATGAATCCCCGCATATCCGGCGCGAGGTGGAGCGCGCGGTCAGCCGCGGCGTGCCGCTGATCCCGGTGCGAATCGAGGATATCCAGCCGAATGCGGCGCTCAAATTCTTCGTCAGTTCGGTCCATTGGCTGGATGCGCTGTCGCCGCCGCTGGAGCGGCATTTTGAACAGCTCGCCGGCACTCTGCGCGCGGTGCTCGACAGGGGAGAGGCGGCTATTCCGGCGCGGGTCGATCCCGTGCCTGTCGGTTCGATCGTTAGCGGCGCCAGGGCGCGCGCTTTGTTCCGCGCGCGATGGGCGGCCGGCGTCTGGCTCGGCATCGGCGGCGTGCTGTGCCTGCTCGCGGCGCTGACCTATGACACGCCCGATCTACTGCTCGGCATCGCCGTCTATGGCCTGTCCTACCTCTTGATCTTTCGGAACATCCCCGACGATCTGAAGACGGCGCGGCTGCTGACGATTTTGCTGCTCGCCCTTGGCGGCTATTTCGTATTGCTCAACGTCATGGCCATGCGGAAGATCTACATCGCGATTGACAGCATCGAAATGGTCTGTGGGTTCTATCTCCTGTATCAGTTGAACGCGGCGATGAGGCTGGAGCGAGTGACTGTGCGTTAGAGCACTGGCGTTTTTTTTGTCGAAGCCGCTTCGCAGTCCGAAAGGGTCGAGAGTGATCCATCGTTTCGCATGGCGGAGCGTGTTTCACCCCGGAGACCTTTGTCAATGATGGCCTTTCAGGCCACCGCCGCAGGCGGCGACCGCGTTGCGGTCGTCATTGACAAAGGTCTCCGGGGTGAAAAAATGGCCTCCATGCGAACAATGGCTCAATAGCGAAGTTGTAGGCCCGATAATCCGGTGGGGCACCACTCGGGAGCCCAGCCCAGCCTGGATTGTTGCGTCACTGCGCCAACGCCACTGCTACGTTTGCCTAATCAACGAATGAGTCAGCCTTCACAGCTATGACGGCGGCGAGCCGTTCTTCTAATTCAACTGATCGGCGACCTTGTCCAATCCGGCCTGGACGCAGGGCTCGTCGACGCCGGGCGAACCGGAGACGCCGACGCCGCCGATGACATCCTCGCCCACTTTGACCGGCAGGCCGCCGGGAATGGCGATGACATTGGGCAGCGTCACCTGCTGGTGAACGAGCGGGTCGTTATTGGCGAATCTCTTGGCGTATTCGGCGGTCGATGTGCGGAAGCTGTTGGCGGTATAGGCTTTGCGCCGCGCGTTCTCCATCGTATGCGGGCTCGCGTTGTCGCCGCGCAGGGCGACGATCGTCTCGCCGTCGCGGTCGACCACGACGGCCGAAACACGATAGCCCTTGGCCGTGCAGCTCTCGATCGCCGTCTCGGCGATCGTCCTGGCGGCGGCGTAGGAAAGGTCGCGGTGGGTGAGTAGTTGCGCGTGCGCCGCATCGGCCGCGATGGCTGCGAGAGCCGTCAGAGCAAGGCGGGGCCAGAACTTCAGCATAGCGTTTCCTCCGTCTGAATCGAGCGCATCGCTTGATGGATTGCGCTCGGCGCGAGCGTTAGCGAACGTCATGTGGCGACCGTACGGAGAACGCTCAAGAGTATCGAGATCGGATTCCTTCATTGATTTCTTGGGCGGAGCGGGGCGCGGAAGGAGATTGAAGTCAAGGACAAAAGCGTAGCTTTTGCCGCCTTCGGCGGCGAGCGCTTTGCGCTCGTCCTCGAGTTCAATCTCCTTCCGCGCAAAATGGCCGCCAAGAGATCAATGAAGGTTTGTCGCCAAGCGAGCGGCGCGCTTCTGCGTCAGTTCTAATGCAAACGGTTGCAGATTATCGGCCTTAGATCCACAGCCGGAAAGAGCGCAGCATCGCGCGCCGTCAGCGCCACCCTTCATTTCACCGTGAAGCAGATCCGCCCGCAGTCGCCATCCAGATCACATGCCGGGCGCCGCCGCCAGCGCGACTGGCCCGCGCCTTGACCTCTTCGACGCCAAATCCCGCCCCGCGCAGCCGCGCCGTAAAACTCCGGTCCGGTCCCGACGACCAGACCGCCAATATGCCGCCTGGACGCAGCGCGGCGCCGGCCGCGCGTAAGCCTGCCTCATGATAGAGCGAATCGTTGGCCTCGCGCGTCAGTCCCTCCGGGCCATTGTCGACATCGAGCAGGATCGCGTCATAGGCCGATCGCGCCGAGCCGATCTGCGCGCCGACATCGCCTTCGATAAGAGTGACCCGCGGATCGGTCAGGCATTGGCCAAACAGAGGCGCCATCGGACCCTTCGCCCATTTGACGACGGCGGGCACGATTTCGGCGACGACGACTGCGGCGCCGTCGCCCAGCGCGGCCAGCGCGGCGCGCAGCGTGAACCCCATGCCGAGGCCGCCGATCAGGAGCCGCGGCGCCGGCCGGTCGCGAATGCGCGCGCAGGGGATCGCGGCGAGCGCCTCCTCCGAGCCGCTCAGGCGGGAATTCATCAATTCATTGGCGCCAAGCCGGATCGAAAATTCGGAGCCGCGTTGCATCAACCGCAATTGCCCGCCGCCGGGCGTCGTCGCCTTATCGTGCAGCACCCAGGGGATCACGGTCGCTATCGCTCCGATTTGATGAGTCCGCGACTTCAGGGACGAGCAGTCGAGGTCGGCTTAGCAAGGCGCGGACCGACAGGCGAAATCCGTCATGCGATATCCGCATGAGAATCGCCAGAAATTAACTGTGCGGTAACAAGCCATGCGGAATTGGATATGCTGCGTTGCGACATTTGATATTGCAACGCAGCACGATTCTGCAAATATTCAAGCAACAACAAGAAAAGGAACCTGAATATGACTCTCGCAGGCGTTATCGCCCAAATCAAAGACCGCCGCGCCAAGCGCGCCCATTTTCTCCGCCTCGTCGGCGAGATCAATTCGCTATCGCACAGCGACCTTGTCGACATGCGGGGCGATCGCGGCGAGATGCTTCGCCACGCCTATCTGGAAGTCTACGGCGAGCGCTCCGCGTAAGCCAAGCGCGCTCGCGCCCTCACGCCCCGCCGCAGGAATGTTCCGAATCGGGCAGGCGCCAGCTCTTGTGCGTGCGCAGGTTGGTCGCCTTATATTCCCGCCCCCGATCGTCGCCGGGCGGGCAGCCCTTCGGGATGGAAGCGAGGCATAGGCGGATAGGATCGCCGGCGCGCGAGGCATCGACCGCCGGCATCTGCTCGTAGGATACCTGATAGCCGCCATTGGCGAATGAGATGGCGCTACCCGAGCCGGGCACGGGCTTGTTCGTCGCGCCGTCCTCCAGTCTTTCCTCGACGCTCTTCACCGTCGTGTCGACGCATTGACCGACCTTGGTCGGCAAGCCTGCGGCTGCGGCCGGAACGGCGAGCGCGCTGACGAACGACAGCGCGACGGCGGCGATGATCAGGCGCATCATATCCTCTCCCAAAGAAACAGGCGCTCGGCTCAACTCTTGGGCGCCGCCTCGCGCACGATCGACGCCATTTCGCGCGAAGCTTCGTCGCCCAAAGCCTCGAGCCCGGCGGCGACGCCGATGCGATCGGCGGCGGGGCGATTCTGGCTCGCCTTCCACTTGCCGGCGATATCGGTGATTTCGATTTCGACGCCGACGATCGCCTTGATCTGCATGGCGATGAAAGCCTCGGGCGCATCGCCGACCGCCCAGGGCGCCGGACGAGCGCTCTCGTTCTTTTTTGTCAGCGCCTCGATCTGGGCGCGCAGCCAGGCAGCGTCCTCAATGACACGCGGGCGCCCGCGCGCCTGCACCATCACATAATTCCAGGTCGGCACGACTTTGCCGGTCTCGCGCTTGGTCTCATACCAGCCGGGCGTGATGTAATGATCGGCGCCCTGGAACACGACGAGGACGTCGTTCGCCGCGTCGAGCGCGCGCCATTGTCCATTGGCGCGCGCCATATGCGCCTGCAGCGTGCCGAGCTTCGAGGCGCCGGGATCGATCAGAAACGGAATGGAATTGGCCTGCAGCCCTTCGGCGCCATGGGAGATCAGCAGGCCAAGCGGATGGCTGCGGATCAGCGCATGCTGCGCTTCGAGCTGTTCCTGGCGATGGGGCAAAGGCTGATACATCGAGACATCCGGTGCGTGGCTTGCACAGGGGTGGATGATACCAGCAAGGGCGCCGGCCAATCCACATGAATCGTCGCCGCGCTCAGGCGTCGATGCGCTTGATGAACCATTGCAGGATACGGCTCCAGACTTCGTCCTTGCCGACCTGATCCTCGACGCCATGATCGAGATTGGGATTGTCGTTGACCTCGATCACCGCGATCGAATCGCCGGTCTCCTTGATGTCGACGCCATAAAAGCCGCGGCCGATCGCGCGCGCGGCGCGCAACGCGACATCGATCACCTTGGGCGGCGCATCGGCGAGCGCCAGCGTGCGATAGCCGCCCTCCCTGGCCCCGTCGGGCCCGTGTTTGATGATCTGCCAATGGCCGCGCGCCATCTGATACTGGCAGATGAACAACGGTTCGCCGTCGAGCACGCCGACCCGCCAGTCAAAATCGGTCGGCATGAATTTTTGCGCCAGCAGGAGATCGGTATCGATGAACAGTTCTTCAGTAAGTTTCTGTAACTGCTCTGCATTCTCGACCTTGTGAACGCCGCGCGAAAAGGATCCGTCGGGGATTTTCACCACCATCGGCCAGCCGAGAACCTGCGCAGCCTTGGCGAGGTCCTCGTCCTCCGCCAGCATGACGGTCGGGGGAATCGGCACGCCCTGCGCCTCCATCAACTCATGCAGGTAGACCTTGTTGGTGCAGCGGATCATCGAGACGGGATCGTCGATGACCGGCATGCCCTCCTGCAAGGCGCGGCGCGCGAAACGATAGGTGTAATCGTCGATCGAGGTCGTCGCTCGGATGAACAGCCCGTCGAATTCGGCCAGTTCCGCCAATTGGCGCTTGGTGATCAATTCGATATCGACCGAATGGCGCTCGGCGAATTTTTCAAAGAAGCGCAGCGTCTCCACCGACGAGGGCGGCATTTCTTCCTGCGGATCATAGAGCACGGCGAGCGAATATTTGGCGACCGTGCGCGCGCGCGGATTGCGCCAGTCGCGCTCGGTATGGCGATGCAGCGCGAGCCGAAAGAATGCCGCCTCCTCCGGACCGAGCTTGCCGAGCGGGCGGGCGCGCAGGCGGTCGATCTTCCACCTTTTGCCCGCCGATATTGTCACCTCCAGCGCCGGGCAGCGATACCAGTCGAACAACAGGCGTCCGAACGCTTCAAAGCGCGGATCTTGCGTAAGACCGAAGCAGAACAGCAGGTCGAAAGTCGTGTTCTCGGTGGCGTGGGCGCGATGGGCGGCGCTGCTCAGCGCCTCTTCAAGATCGGGCAGCGCATGTTCGTAGAGCTTGCGCTCGCGCAGCTCCAGCATCGTCTCGACGCTGGGGATGACGCGATGGCCGCGCGCCTCGGCGAGCAGCGAGGCGTAATAACCCTTCGACTGATAATTGTAGGAGCGCGACAGGTTGATGAGCTTGGCGCGTCCAGAACCGGCGAAGAGCTTGGGCCGCGCGAGATAATCGCTTGTCGTGATGACCTTGTGCGGCGTTTCCGCATTGGGAAAATCACGGAGCTGATCGACGAGAATTACCCAGCCGGTCATTGCCGCCCGTCCATCTCAGAGCATTTGGTCGCGGGACGACTGCGCCGGTAGGCGAAGGAAAAGCGCATACGTCCGATCGGCTCCTTGGCCGGGCGCAGAAGAAGAAGCGAAGGTTCCGCAAGGCGCGGCGCTGTTCAAACGCGCTTATATGATAGTGCGCCACAATGTGCCCGCTTTGAGGCCGATGCAACTGGCGCGGGGGCCTGCGCACAATAATTCTCGCCGGTCTCGGGCTCATGCCAGCGCGCCGACCGGGGCGAGCTGCTTTTCGAAGCGCAAAGCCGTCGCCCCGTCGGCATAGTAGTTCCCGTAATGCCCGAATTGCCGGAAGCCGAGACGCTGATAGAGCGCGATGGCCGCCGCATTGTCCGCGCGAACTTCAAGACGCAAGGTGCGCCGACCATGCGCGGCCGCGTAATGTTCGCAAGCGGCCATCAGCGCCCGCCCGACGCCGCGCCGGCCGTTGCGCCGATCGACCGCGATCGAATAGAGGCGCGCCGCCGAGGCGCGCTCGCGCAGCGAGACCAGCGCATAGCCGGCCAGACCCTCATCTGCGATGGCGACGATCAGCGGGCGGCGCGGGCTGAGGATGAAGGCGCGCAAGGAGCGGCGCGACAGGCGGTCGGTGGCGAAGACGGCGAGCTCCAACGCCAGAATGGCGTCGAGGTCGCCGAGTCCGGCCGCGCGGATGTCAACTATGCTCATATCGGCTCGATGGTTCGGGCGAAAGACGAAAGCGGCGCGAATGTTTCACACCGAAGCGACAGGGGGAAGCGCTTGCGCTGGCGCCATGGCGCCAACTAATGTCCCGCCGGGCGCGCCAGGCGCTATCAAGCGACGGGATTGTTTTGGCCAAGGCGGAACAGAGAATAAAGAGCCTCCGGACGCTGCTGACGCAGATTCATCAGCGCGCGTCGCTGGAATTCGGCTTCCGGCTGTGGGACGGCTCGTCCGTTCCCGCCGACTGGCCGGCAAGTTCGCTCGCCGTCGCGATCGCCGACGAGGGCGCCGTCGCAAGCTTGCTGCGCGCGCCCAAAATCACCACGCTCGCCAATCTCTGGGCGGCCAAGCGCATCGACATCGTCAATGGAACCCTGTTCGACCTCGTCGCCAAAAAGCCGAAGGGACGGACGCGCGATTTCACCAAATCGCTCAGCAAGGCGCGGGCGCTGAAGACTGCTTTCGATTTTCTGTTCGTTCCTCGCGGCGGTCCCTGGCCGCTGGAGGCGATCGCCCCCGATCGCCAGAGCGATGGATCGCCGGGCGAGAACAAGAAAGACATCGCCCATCATTATGACGTCTCCAACGCCTTCTATCAGCTCTGGCTCGACAAGGGGATGGTCTATAGCTGCGCTTATTTTCACGACTGGAGCGACGATCTCGAAAAGGCGCAGATCCAGAAACTCGACATGATCTGCCGCAAGCTGCGCCTCAAGCCCGGCGAGACGGTGCTCGATATTGGCTGCGGCTGGGGCGCGTTCGCCTGCCATGCCGCGCAAAATTACGGCGTCAAGGTTCACGGCGTCACTCTGTCCGAACAGCAGATCGCGCTCGCCAGGCAAAAGGTCGAGCGTCTCGGGCTCACCGATAAAGTGACGATCGAATTGGCCGATTATACCCTGATCGAGGGCGACGGACGTTTCGACAAAATCACCTCGATCGGCATGTTCGAACATGTCGGCGCCGCCAATTTCGAAACTTATTTCAAGACCGTGCGGCGCTTGTTGAGGCCCGGCGGCCTCTTCCTGCATCACGCGATCACCCGCCCCGGCGGCAGCCGCGCGGCGCGCACCGGCAAGAAGCGCGCCGATTTCGCGGCGCTGACGCGCTACATATTTCCAGGCGGCGAACTCGACTATATCGGCCGCACCATCACCAATCTCGAATTGCATGGTTTTGAGATTCACGACGTCGAGGGCTGGCGCGAACATTATCAGCGCACGTGCAAATTCTGGCACGACCGTCTCGTCGCCAATTATGACGCGGCCTGCGGGCAAGTCGGCGAAGCGACGACGCGCGTCTGGATGGTCTATCTCGCCGCCTGCTCGATCACTTTTCAGCGGAACAACGCGGGCATCTATCAGACGCTGGCGTCCAAGCGCGTGCGAGGCCCTGTCGACCTGCCGCCGACCCGCGCCGATCTTTATTCCTGAGGCGCCGCCGGACTATTGGGATCGTGAGCGTCCCGCCATAGGCGCTAACTTAATCGATCCGTAGCGTTTCCGCGGTGGAGAGCGCGGGAAAGCAAAGCCGAAACGTCGCGCCGCCCCTCATCCGTCATGCTCCGCACGACAGATGAGGGGCGGCGCAATCCTCTCATGAGGTTCCGCGGCAAGGTGCTATTTTAGCGCCTATGGACGCCCCGCCCGCCGGAACCATTCCTCTTCGTCGATCGCCTCGACGCCCAGTTCGCCCGCCTTGGTCAGCTTGGAGCCGGCTCCGGGCCCTGCGACAAGAAGATCGGTTTTCGCCGATACCGAGCCCTGGACCTTCGCGCCGAGCCGTTCCGCCATCGCCTTGGCCTCATCGCGCGTCATTTTCTCGAGCGAGCCGGTGAAGACCACGATCTTGCCGGCCAGCGGATGGTCGGCGGCGACCGCTTCCATCGGCGTCGTGGTGACCTCCGCGAGAAGGGAATCGAGCGCGGCCTCGTTATGCGGCTCGGCGAAAAAATCGACCAAAGCTTCGGCGACGGTCGGACCGATGCCGTCGATCGCGTCGATCTCGGCCCTGCCCTCGGGGCTGAGCGCCGCCGCGCGCAACGCGGCGAAATCGCCGAAGTGGCGCGCGAGGCGGCGGGCGTTGGTTTCGCCGATATGACGGATGCCGAGCGCATAGAGGAAGCGATTGACGACAATGGTCCGCCGCGCCTCGATCGCCGCGAACAGGTTGCGCGCCGACAAGTCGCCAAAGCCGTCGCGCTCGCTGAGGCGCGGCCCCTTGGCGCCGTCGCGCGCTTGAAGCGTGAATATGTCGGCCGCCGTCTTGATCAGGCCTTCGGCGAAAAACAATTCGATCTGCTTGTCGCCGAGGCCCTCGATATCCATCGCATTGCGCGAGGCGAAATGTTTCAGCCGCTCGACCGCCTGCGCTGGACAGATCAGCACGCCGGTGCAGCGGCGCACGACATCGGCGACGCCGGTCTTCTCGTCGATCTCGCGCAAAGCCGCCGATCCGCAGACCGGGCAGACCTCAGGAAAGACATAGGGCGCGGATTTGGCCGGGCGCTGGTCGAGAATGACTTCCAATATCTGCGGAATGACGTCGCCGGCGCGCTGCACGCGGACATGGTCGCCGACGCGGACATCCTTGCGCGCGATCTCGTCTTCGTTATGCAGGGTCGCATTGGAGACCACGACGCCGCCGACCGTCACCGGCCGCAATTTGGCGACCGGCGTCAAGGCGCCGGTGCGGCCGACCTGGATCTCGATCGCTTCGACGATCGTCGTCGCCTGTTCAGCGGGGAATTTATGGGCGACCGCCCAGCGCGGGCTGCGCGAGACGAAGCCGAGCCGCGCCTGCAGGCTAAGCGAATTGACCTTGTAGACGACGCCGTCAATGTCATAGCCCAGCGTCGCGCGCTGCGCCTCGATGGCGCGGAAATGGGCGATCATTTCCTGCGCCGAGACGCAGAGCCGGGTCAGCGGGTTGACCGGCAGGCCGAATTTCTTAAACGCCGCGATCATGCCGAATTGCGTGTCGGCAGGCAGCGCGCTGACCTCGCCCCAGGCATAAGCGAAAAAGCGTAATGGCCGCTCGGCGGTGATGCGCGCGTCGAGCTGGCGCAGCGAGCCCGCCGCGGCATTGCGGGGATTGGCGAAGATCGGCTTTCCGGCCTCCGTCTGGCGAGCGTTCATCGCCGCAAAATCTTCATGCGCCATATAGACTTCGCCGCGCACCTCCAGCACATCGGGCGCGCCGGACAGCTTCTGCGGAATCGCAGCGATCGTGCGCACATTATTGGTGACGTCCTCGCCCTCGAAGCCGTCGCCGCGCGTCGCCGCCTGGACGAGCAGGCCGCGCTCGAAGCGCAAGGCGCAGGACAGCCCGTCGATCTTTGGCTCGGCCGTCACGCCGAGTTCGGCATCCTCGGCAAGGCCAAGAAAGCGGCGCACACGCGCGCAAAACTCGTCGACTTCGCCGTCATCGAAAATATTGCCCAGGGATAGCATCGGCACGACGTGCCGTACCTTGGCGAATTTCTCGGAGGGCGCGGCGCCGACGCGCTTGTTCTGCGAATCAGCGCCGGCGAGCGAGGGAAACTTCTCCTCCAGCGCGGTATAGCGACGGCGTAGCGCATCATAATCGGCGTCCGAGATCGTCGGCGCATCTTCGCCGTGATAGCGCTTGTCATGCCCGGCGATTTCCTCGCCAAGCCGCGCATGTTCGGCGCGCGCGTCGCTAAGGCCGGATTCTTCGTTTGGCGGTGATTTTTTCGGCATGGGCGGCAGATTTACCGGAAGGCGGCGATCAACGGAAGCCGTCCAGAGCGCGGGCGCCCGCCTCGATCGCTTGGTCAGGCGCGACCCAGGCGAATTCCGGCATTTGATGGCGCGCCCAGGTGAATTGACGTTTGGCATAGCGGCGGGTGTCGAGGGCCGAGCGACTCGCCGCCTCGGCCAGCGACACGTCTCCCCTGAGATGGGCGATCAAATGCGGCGCGCCATGCGCGCGCATGACGGGAAGCGCGGGATCGAGCTTGCGCGCCGCCAGCGCCGTGACCTCTTCGAGCGCGCCTGCCCGCAGCATCGCGTCGAAACGCCTGTCGATGGCGGCGTTGAGGGCTTCGCGCTCCGGCGCAAGAAAAATCCCCGCCCATTGTCCCGGCGCAAGCAGCGGAGCGCCGCGCGCTCCTTGAAACGAAGCGAGCGGCCGGCCCGTTGCGGCGAGGACCTCGAGTGCGCGGAGAATGCGCTGCCGATCGCTTGGCCGAAGCCTGGCGGCAGTGGCGGGATCGCGCGCGGTGAGTTGGCTATGCAATTGTGCGCTTTCGAAGGCCTCGGCCCCCGCGCGAACCTCGGCGCGGACATCTTCCGGCACATGAGGGATATCGGAAAAACCAAGGGTCAGCGCGCGAAGGTAAAGGCCGGTGCCGCCCACAAAAATCGCGACGCTTCCCTGCGCGACAATGCGACCGCGGACAGCGTTGGCTTCGGCAAGCCAGCGCCCGGCCGAGAAATTCACGGCGCCGTCGATCCGGCCGAACAATTCATGCGGCGCCTGCCGCTCCTCCTCCGGGCTCGGCCGCGCGGTCAGCACGCGCAGATCGCGATAGACTTGCATCGAATCGGCGTTGACGATCGTTCCGCCCAGTTTTTGGGCAAGCGCCAGCGCCACCGCTGACTTGCCGCTCGCCGTCGGTCCTGCGATGAGAAGGGCGCGGCGGCTCATCGCGGCCGCGCCCCATCCGAGCCCAATGCGCCCATGCCGTTACAGACTTTCGTCGCCACGCTCGTCGCCAATCCCCAGCAATTCGCGCTCAGCGATGCCTTGATCGCGCGCGCCGCGCAAGCGCTGCCGGGTTTTGCCTCCACACGATGGCTCGATCCCGAAGTCGCCGCCGACCTGTTTTTTACAGGCGAGGATGCCGCGCTTGCGCTCGCCCGCACACAGCTCAGCGCCGCGCTCACCGGCGAAAAGGTTGACGCCATCGTGCAGCCGGCGGCCGGCCGACGCAAGAAGCTGCTCCTTGCCGATATGGACTCCACCTTGATCGGCCAGGAATGTATCGACGAATTAGCGGCGCGGGTGGGCGTTGGCGCGCATGTGGCGGCGATCACCGAACGCGCGATGCGCGGCGAAATCGCTTTCGAGCCGGCTCTGCGCGAACGCGTCGCGCTTCTCGCGGGCCTGCCCGAGACGGTCATCGCGGAAGTTCTCGACAGCGCCATCACCCTGACGCCGGGCGGACGCGCCCTCGTTCAAACCATGCGGGGCCATGGCGCCTATACGGCGATCGTCTCAGGCGGCTTCACCCAGTTTACCAGTGTCGTCGCCGCAAGGCTTGGCATGCACGAACATCGCGCCAACGCGCTGATCGTCAAGAACGGCCACCTGACCGGGCGCGTCGGCGAGCCGATCCTCGGCCGCGACGCGAAGCTCGCGACATTGCGCGACCTTCGCGCGGCGCGCGGCCTCGGCCTTGATGAGACGCTGGCGATTGGCGATGGCGCGAATGATCTCGCCATGCTCGGCGAGGCGGGGCTCGGCGCCGCCTACCGCGCCAAGCCGGCTGTCGCCGCCGCGGCGCATGCCCGCATCGATCACGCCGACCTGACGGCGCTACTCTATGCGCAAGGCTTTGCCCGCGGCGCATTCATCGAAGGGTAGAGCGCGACGATTTTAGCTTGATCTGTCGTGTCATTCCCGCGCAAGCGACGCGGAAGCGGGAATGACATTCTTGAGCCGATCCGAGCCCGTCATGTCTTCGGCTCTGGCCGACTGTCGCGGGCGAAGAGCGAGGCCTTATTCGATCGCCAGCGCCACAAACCGAACGTCGCCGCTTCCATTGGCGACGAGCATCAGCGCCGATTTCTTGCCGGCCTTTTTCAGCGCGTCGATCGCCTTGCTGACCTCGTCCGGCGCGCTCACCGCCTGTTGATTGACCTCTTCGATGACGTCGCCCGGCTGCAAACCTTTCTCGGCGGCTGCCGAATTGGGCTCGATCGAGGAGACGACAACGCCCTTGACGCCGTCCTTGATCTTGAAGGTCTTGCGGGTCTCGTCCGATAGCGCCGAAAGCTCCATGCCGAACGCTTTCGATATCGCCTTCTTCTCGACCGTCGCATCGTCGTCGCCGGCAGTGGCGGCCGCGGCCTTCTCGCCGTCTTCCAAGCGGCCGAGCTTGACCGATTTGGTGATTTCCTGACCCTTGCGGATGATGACGACGTCGACCTCCTTGCCCACCGGCAACGAGGCGACGAGCTTGGGCAGATCGCGCGATTCCTTAATGTCCTTGCCGTCGAACTTGATGATCACGTCTCCTGACAACAGGCCGGCGGGCTTGGCCGGCCCGCGGTCGTCGACGCCAGCGACCAGCGCGCCGCGCGCCGTGCCGAGCCCGAGGCTTTCGGCGATCGAATCGTCGACATTCTGGATGCGGACGCCGAGCCAGCCGCGCCGCGTCTCGTGAAATTCCTCCAATTGGGCGATCACCGGCACGACGGACGACGCCGGCGTCGCAAAGCCGATGCCGATCGAGCCGCCCGACGGCGACAGGATCGCGGTATTGATGCCGATCACCTCGCCCGCCATATTGAACAGCGGACCGCCCGAATTGCCCTTGTTGATCGAAGCGTCGGTCTGGATGAAATTGTCATAGGGCCCGCTGTCGATATTGCGGTTGCGCGCCGAAACGATGCCCGCCGTCACTGTCTCGCCGAGCCCGAAGGGATTGCCGACCGCCATCACGCCGTCGCCGACGCGCATCTTGTCGCTGTCGCCGAATTTCACCGTCTTCAAGGGTTTGTCGCTTTTGACGCGCAGCACCGCCACATCGACCTTGGGATCCTTGCCGATCACTTCGGCTTTCAGTTTCCGTCCATCGGTGAAAATAACCATAATGTCGTTGGCGTCGCCGACCACGTGATTATTGGTGATGACGATGCCGCTGGGGTCGATCACGAAACCCGAGCCAAGCGAGCTTGATTTATGCGGGCGCGGGGCCGCGCCGTTCTGGCCGTGATTTCTGAAGAATTGCTCGAACATGTCGTCGAAGGGCGTGCCTTTCGGCAAATCGGGCATTTGCTGAGCGCCGTCCGCTTCCTTTTCCTCGACCGTCTGGGTCGCCGAAATATTCACCACCGCCTCGGCGACGCTGTCGACGAGATCAGCGAGGGAGGCGGGCCTGCCCTGCGCCATCGCCGGAGAGATCTGAACAAGGGCGGAAGCGCCCGCCAGGCCAGCCGCCAGCGCCAACGCGACCCCGCAGCGACGACCTTTCCGCCACATGAAGGACGGGGAAAGCAACGGGCTAACGCGCAACGAAATGGACGTCTGGGCAACGCGCATGGCGTTTTTCTCCTGATACCGAAATCTCTTTTAGCTCTTAACTTGACAATCCCTGAACAACAATCATGTCGGCAAAGCGGCGAACACGACATTGTTCCCGCGGGGAACGCGTCCCGCGCCGCGCTTTGGCGGCAATCGAGCCCTCGCCAGCCGGAGGACCGCGACGCCGATTACTTAACGGTCTGGGTCTCGGGCGTGGCGTCTCCGGTCGACGGCGGCGGCGCCGTAGGCGTCGGCGTGCTGAAATAACGGAAGAAATCCGATTTGGGACTGATGATAATGCGCGAGTCGCCGCTCTTTAGCGCTGTTTCATAAGCCTGCATGGAGCGGTAGAAAGCGAAAAAGTCAGGATCCTTGCCATAGCTTTCCGCGAAAATTCGGTTGCGGTCCGCGTCGCCCTGGCCTCGGATCTGCTCGCCCTCCTGCTGCGCCTGAGCGATGGTGACCGTCACTTGGCGGTCGGCGTCAGCCTTGATTTCCTGGCTTTGTTGAGAGCCCTCGGCGCGGAATTTGGCCGCAAGCTGCTGGCGCTCGGTCTGCATGCGGTGAAACACCGCCTCGGAATTCTCCGGCGGCAGATCGGCGCGTTTGATCCGCACATCGACCACCCCGAGACCGAAACGCTCTGCTCCGGATTTGACCTGCGCGAGAATGTCGGCCATCAGCGCGTCGCGCTTGTCGCGCACGATATCGGTGATCGACGCCTCGCTGAGGGTCCGGCGCAGCGCGGAATTGAGCATGCCGCCAAGCTGGGCGTTGGCCCCCTGAATCGAGCCGACCGATTGATAGAACCGCAGCGGATCGGAAATCTTGTAGCGCACGAAGGCGTCGACCTCGAGACGCTGGTTACCCGAAACCAGAACCTCCTGCCGGCTCTCGTCGAGATCAAGAATCCGCTTGTCGATATAGATCACCGAATCGACGAACGGCCATTTGACATAGAGCCCGGGGGCGTCGATCAGGTCGCGCACCGGCTGACCGAACCGCAGCACGAGAGCCTGTTCGGTCGGAACGACTGTGAAGAAGGCGCCGAAGACGACGATAAGCACGATGATCGCGGCGACGACGAGCGCGAGGCCGGCAAACGGATTCTTCATTTGGCGGCTCCCGCCGGCTTGTGCTGGAGAGCGTCGAGCGACAGATAGGGGACGGGCGGGCCAACCCCGTTGGTGTCGAGGATCGTCTTGTCCATCGCGCCCAGCACGCGCTCTATCGTCTCCAAATACATACGCTCGCGCGTGACGCCCGGCGCATTCTTGTATTGCGCATAGACTTGATTGAAACGCGAGGTCTGTCCCGTGGCCTCGGCGACTGTCTGCTGGCGATAGGCCTCGGCCTCCAGCTTGATCCGCGCCGCGGCGCCTTTCGCTTCCGGCACGACGCGGTTGGCGTAGGTGTCGGCGTCATTAACCGCGCGCTGCCTATCCTGCTGGGCCGCGGTCACGTCGCGATAAGCGGACAGAACCTGCGCCGGGGCGTCGACCGATTGGAGCTGAATCTGCAGCACGAGCACGCCGGCGTGATAGTCGTTGAGCACTTTCTGCATTCGGTTCTGTACATCCGGTTCGATCGACTTGCGATCGCTGGTCAGAATGCCGTCAATCGTCTTGAGCCCGACGACCTCGCGCATGACGCTCTCGGCGACGGCTTTCACCGTTTCTTCGGGATGGCGGATGTTGAAGACGAAATCCTCGGGCTTGGCCGGATCGATTTGCCAGCTCACCCGGAATTGGACGTCGACGATATTCTGATCGCCTGTGAGCATAAGGCTCTCTTCGGGCGCTTCGGACCGGCTGCGGCCGTTTTCAACTGCGACGTCCTGCTCGCCGCGATAACCGACTTCGGTAATCTTTTGATCCGACACCGGCGCCTTGATCACCGCGCCAACCGGCCATGGCCAATTGTAATTGAGGCCCGCCGCCGTCTTGCCGGTGTAACGGCCGAACACCAGATTGATGCCGATCTCATTGGGCTGGACCGTGTAAAAGCCCCAGGCGAACCAAAGCAGAATCGCCACAAGGAAAAAAAAGATGACGCCGCGCCCGGCAAAACCGCCCCCGCCGGGAACGAGCCCCCGCAGGCCAGCCTGCAGGCGGCGAAGCGCCTCTTCGAGATCGCCGGGAGGTTGCACGCCGCCGGGGCCCTGCCCCCACGGCCCCTGGCCGGAACGCCACGGACCGCCGCCTTGATTATTCCAGGACATGAAACCTCTTGCCGGGCAAAAACCCGCCTCGTTGGGCGCCTATATAGGCGACAAGCATCCGCCCCGCAATTCGGGACGGCGAGGGACGAAAGGGCGTGAAGAGATGAGCGAGAGCTTGCAACCTCTGACAGGCGTCAAGGCCTGCGTTTTCGACGCCTACGGGACGCTGTTCGATCTAACCTCGGCGGTCAGGGCCTGCGCGGACATATTGGGAGACCAAGCAGCGCCCTTGGCCGCTCTGTGGCGCGACAAGCAGCTTCAATATACCTGGTTGCGGGCGGTGCAGAACCGTCATGCCGACTTCCATGAAGTGACCGCTGGCGCGCTCGATTTCGCGCTGGAGACGTTGGCGATCGACCGCGCCGGCCTGCGCGAGCGTCTGATGAATCTTTATCGGACTCTCGATGTCTTCCCGGAAGTTCCCGATGTGTTGCGCCGTCTGAAAAGGGCGCGGCTGCCGCTTGCGATTCTCTCGAATGGAACGCCGGCGATGCTCGATGCGGCGCTCGCCGGAGCGGGGCTTGGCGGGCTGTTCGACGCGGTGCTGTCCGTCGAGCAGGCAGGCGTCTACAAACCGCACCCGAAAGTCTACCAGCTTGCCCTCGATCGGCTGGATCTGCCCGCTTCGGCGATCTCCTTTCAATCGTCGAATGCATGGGACGCCCATGCGGCTTCGGCGTTCGGGATGCGGGTCGTCTGGTGCAACCGGGCCGGACAACGCCGCGAGCGTCTGCCCGGCGCACCTGATCGGGAAATAACCTCCTTGTCGGACCTGCCAGCGCTCGTCGGCGCTGCCTAGGCAGGCTCGGCATCCTGCGAGGGAAGGAGCATGACCAGCTTGGTGTCCGGCCGCCCGGCCGGCGCTAGCGTGACCTGCTGGTAATGTCGCAACCCGTCGCGCGGATGGTTGAACGTCCGCGCTCCGCCCTCGCGGGCCAGAACCGCGTGATCGCCCCAAAATTTCGCAAAATCCGCGCTTCCCGTCCGCAAGCGGTCAACCAGCGCGCTTAAGGCGGGGTCATCGGGATTGCGCCCGGTGTCCGCGCGAAACTCGGCGACAAGACGGCGCGCGCGATTCTCCCAATCGACGATCAACGCCCGCGCCGCGCGGTCGAGGAAGACATAGTCGAGCAGGCAGCGCTCGTCGCCCTCCAGCCATCCGACAAAGAGCTCCGCGGCCGGCGCGTTCCAGGCGCGGGCGCGCCACAGGCGATCAAGCAAATAAGCGGGAGCGGTCATGGCGTTGACGGCGTCCGCCAGGATGCCGGCGCCCTCACTCTCTTCGTCAGGGGCGCCGGGCGGCTCCGATGGATCGCGCCTGCGCGTGAGCTGGAACAAATAAGCTCGTTCCGCCGGCGTGAAACGCATCGCGTCGGCCAGCCGCGCGAAAGCGTCGGCGGACACCGAAATGTCCCGGCCTTGCTCGATCCAGGCGTACCAGGTTGGGCTCATTCCGCAGATCTCGGCGACCTCCTCGCGGCGGAGCCCCGGCGTGCGCCGTCGCCCCGTTCGGCTGGCGTGCAGGCCGACATCGGCGGCGCGCAAAAGCTCGCGGCGGCGGCGAAGAAAGGCGCCGAGAAGGCGCCGCTGGTCTTGCGGCAACAGCATCGTGGAACGTCTTATACCAGGATAAGACTGCAACTTGTAACAGGTTAGGCTTCGCGGGAAAATGGATGCGCAATCTGGAGAAACGCCGTGACCACGAGTCAGCATGATTTTGTCGCCAGCCATTACGCGCCGCGCGCCGAGGCCTATGTCCGCAGCGCCGTGCATAGCAGCGGCGCCGACCTCGATCAGATCGAGGACTTTGTGCGCGGAAGCGCCGACGCCCGCGCGCTCGATCTTGGATGCGGGGGCGGCCATGTCAGCTATCGCGCCGCGCCGCATGTGCGTGAAGTCGTCGCGTGCGATCTGACGCCGGACATGCTCGCGCAGGTGAAAAAGGCGGCGGCGGAGCGCGGCTTGGCCAATATCGTCACGCAGCAAGCCGCGGCGGAGCGCCTTCCGTTCGGCGCCGGCTCGTTCGATTTCGTGCTAAGCCGGTATAGCGCCCATCACTGGAACAATTTCGAGGCGGGCTTACGCGAAGCGCGGCGCATGCTGAAAGATGGGGCCCGCGCGTTATTCGCCGACTGCGTCTCGCCCGCGCATCCTCTGCTCGACACGCATTTGCAGGCGATCGAATTGTTGCGCGATCCTTCGCATGTGCGCAATTACAGCGCGGCGGAATGGATGGCCGCGCTCGCCCGCTCAGGTTTTTCTGTCACGGCGATCGCAGCGCGCAAGCTGCGCCTGGAGTTCACGGTCTGGACGGAGCGCACCAAGACGCCGGAACTCTACGCGAATGCGATCCTCAGCTTGCAGGCGCAGGCGAGCAGCGCCGTCCGCGATCATTTCGCCATTAGCGAAGATGGCGGCTTCTCGCTCGATACGCTGACGATCGAGGCGGTCGCCGCCTAAGCCCGGGACGGCGACGGCGCCTAGTCGCGGACCGCCGCGTCGCCCTCGCTCTCCTGGTTCTTCTCCTGACCCTTCGCCTTTGGCGCGGTGACGGCGGAGACGCGCAGCGCGGCGATGCGGTTGCGGTTTTTGCGCAAAACCTCAAAGCGAAATCCGTGGAAGACAAAGACTTGTCTCGACTCAGGGATCGCGCGCGCCTCATGGATGACCAGTCCGGCGATCGTCGTCGCTTCTTCGTCGGGAAGCGCCCAGTCCATCGCGCGGTTGAGGTCGCGGATCGTCACCGAACCATCGACAATCACCGAACCGTCAGCTTGCGGCCGCATGCCCTGAGCGGCGACATCATGCTCATCCTTGATGTCGCCCACGATCTCTTCGATGATGTCCTCCAGGGTCACCAGCCCCATCACCACGCCATATTCGTCGACGACCATTGCGAAATGCGTCTTCCGGCGCAGGAAAGCCTGCAATTGATCGCGCAGCGTCGTCGTGTCGGGAATGAACCAGGCGTCAAGCGCGATGTCCTCGATATCGATGCGGCTCGAATCGCCGCCGGCTGCGGCGAGCGCGCGAAACAGGTCCTTGGCGTGCAGGACGCCTATGATGTTGTCAGGCTGGCCGCGCCAGAGCGGCAGGCGCGTATAGGGTGAAGCGAGCACTTCGCGAATGAGGTCGCCGGGCGGCAGATCGGCGTTGATCGCGCCCATATTGGTGCGGTGGATCATCACTTCCGACACGTCGATTTCGTCGAGTTCAAGCAGCGCGCCGAACATATCGCGCTCGGAACGCGCGACGCCGCCCTCGCGGTGCAAGAGATCGACCGCGCCGCGCAACTCCTCATGTCCCGACGCAATGGTCCGATGCTCGCTGATCCGCACCCCGCACAGCCAGAGAAGCGAACGCACGAAGGTCTCGATCGCCGCGACCACCGGCCAGAATATCGTCACGAAAAACGAGACGACGGGCGCGATCAGGAGCGAAACGCGATCGGGATAGGCGATTGCGATGGTTTTGGGCAGAACTTCGGCGAAAATGACGACCAGAATAGTCATCATCGCCGTCGCATAGACGGCGCCGCGATCGCCGGCGATGACCAGCAGCACGCTGGTCGCGAAAGACGAAGCGGCGATATTGACGACCTGGCCGCCAAGCAGCATCGCGCCGATCAGGCGCCCGCGCGCCAGAATCAGGCGATTGACCAGGCTCGCGCTCGGATTGCCGTCCATTTCGAGGGCGTGCATGCGCGCCCGGGAGGCCGCCGTCAGCGCGGTTTCCGCGCCCGAAAAAAAAGCAGATGCGATGAGACTCGCCAACACGATCAGAGCGTCGACGGTTAAAGACATGATGGCCTCGATGTTCGGCTTTAAGAACCGGGGAGTTTATGCGGGCCGCGCGAGTTCGTCGCTGAGAAAGTCGCGCACCCGCGCCTCGGCGACGTCCCTGGCGATAAAGCTCTCGCCAATCCCTTTGGCGAGGATGAAGGTCAGGCGGCCGCGTTCGACCTTTTTATCCTGACGCATCGCCGCCAGAATCGCCTCCGGCTCCGCATCCAGGCCGGGAATTTCGCGGATATGCGTCGGCAGTCCGACGGCGCGCAAATGGTTTTCGACGCGCATCGCGTCCTGGCCGTTGCAATAGCCGAGCGTGCGCGAAAAGCGGAAAGCGCAGGCCATGCCGATCGCCACCGCTTCGCCATGCACCAGGCGCGCGCCGTCATAGCCGGTCAGGCGTTCGAAAGCATGGCCGAAAGTATGGCCCAGATTGAGCAACGCCCGTTCGCCCTGCTCGGTTTCGTCGGCGGCGACCACCGCCGCCTTGGCCGCGCAACTGGTCGCAACGGCGCGAAGACGCGCGGCGCCGCCGGCATAGACGTCGCGCCAATGGGCCTCCAGCCATTCGAAAAAGGCGATATCGCCGATCAGTCCATATTTCACCGTCTCGGCATAGCCGGCGCGAAATTCGCGCGCGCTGAGCGTATCGAGCGCGCCGACGTCGGCCAGAACGAGCGAGGGCTGGTGAAAAGCCCCCACGAGGTTCTTGCCATGCGGCGAATTGATCGCGGTCTTGCCGCCGACCGAGGAATCGACCTGCGCCAGCAAGGTCGTGGGGATTTGCACGAGGCGCAGCCCGCGCCGCACGCTGGCGGCGGCAAAGCCGGTCAAATCGCCGATCACGCCGCCGCCCAATGCGACGACAAGATCGCGCCGTTCGATGTGAGCGGCGAGCAGGCCGTCGCAAACCTCGGCGAATCGCCCATACGATTTGGAGGATTCCCCCGGCGGCACGACAATATTGGACGACCGCAGCCCGGCCCGCGCAAGGCTCGCCGAAAGCGCTTCAAGATGCAGGCCGGCGACATTGCTGTCGGTGACGACAGCGCAATTGGCGCCGGGCGCCAGACGCGCGATATATTGGCCGGCGTCGGCGATCAGGCCCTCGCCGATCAAAATCTGATAGGCGCGGGCGCCCAGGGCGACTTCGACTTCTTGAATCCGCACCGCCGCAGGCGCGGAATCGACGCCGTTCGGCGCGCCGGCGTGCGTTCTGGTCGCCAGATGCGCGCCCAACGCCGACACGATCGCCTCGACGACCGAATCGTGAGGCCCGTCGCGCGGCTCGATAGTCAGGTCGGCCAAGGCATAGACGGGGCCGCGTTCCCGCAGCAGGCGGCGCAGGGTTTCCTCGGGGTTGGCCGTTTGCAGCAATGGGCGGTTCGACCGCTTGCGGACCCGGCGCATCAGCACCTCGAAATCGGGCTTCAGCCAGATCGAGACGCCGGATTGAGCGATCCTGGCGCGCGTCGCCTCGTTCATGAAAGCGCCGCCGCCGGTGGCGAGCACTTTTTGCCCCTCGCTCAGCAGCCGGGCGAGCACTTTGCGTTCGCCCTCGCGGAAATAGGCTTCGCCGAAACGCTCGAAAATCTCAGGCACGGTCATCTGCGCGCCGGCCTCGATCTCGCCGTCGGCGTCGACGAAAGGCAGGTGAAGAAGCGTCGCAAGGCGACGGCCAACCGAAGTTTTGCCCGCCCCCATCATGCCGACGAGCACGATGGAGCGCCCATTGAGGGCGGCGACCAAAGCATCGCGATCGAGCAACGCCGTTTCCGTCATGACTTCCTTCATCCAGCCGTCGCGCCGCCCGAGCAGCCCTTTCGGCGCGCGGCCACGCAAATTTTCGTCGTCCATACAACGTTACCGGACAGATTGCGACAAGAGGCGATCCCGGTCGCCCCCGGTCAATTGGCGCCTTGCATCGGGCCGCCAGACTTGCAACCTTGAGCGTCCAGGGGATCTGGCCGCCGGCGGACGGCCGGGCCCACCGCCAAGAAGTTGGGAGGATCGTCATGGTCGGCTCCGCGGAATCGGGCGATAGAAGAATTGCGGGGCCGCGGCTGATCGCGCTGGTCGGCCCCTTTCAAAGCGGCAAAACCAGCCTTCTCGAAGCCATTCTAGCGCGCGGCGGCGGCGCGCCGCGCCAGGGCTCCGTCCGCGAGGGCACCAGCATCGGCGATTCCAGTCCCGAGGCGCGCGCCCATGCGATGAGCGTCGAGCCCAATGTCGCCAGCATCGATTATATGGGCGACCGTTTCACCTTCTTCGACTGCCCCGGCTCGGTCGAATTCATCCACGACATGCGCCACGCTCTGCCCGTTTGCGATGCTGCGATCGTGGTCTGCGAAGCGGACAGCCGCAAGGCGCCGGCGCTGCAGATCATCATGCGCGAGCTCGAGGAATTGCGGCTGCCGCGCGTATTGTTTCTAAACAAGATCGACCTGGCCGGCGGCGGCGTCCGCGAAGCTCTGGCGATGCTGCAATCAACCTCGCGCACGCCGCTGCTGCTGCGCCAGCTCCCTGTCTGGCAGCATGATGTGGCGATCGGCTTCGTCGACCTCGCCCTCGAACGGGCTTTCCTCTATCGCGAGCACGCCCCATCCACCGTCATCGAAACGCCGGAAGGCGTCGCGCCCGATCACAAGGAGGCGCGCTATTCCATGCTGGAGCGCCTCGCCGATTACGACGACGCTTTGATGGAGCAATTGATCAGCGAAATCGAGCCGCCGCGCGACCGCGTTTTCGACGATCTCGCCAAGGAGCTGCGCGTCGGCCATATCGTGCCGCTGCTAATGGGCTCGGCCGATCGCGGCCACGGCGTCACGCGGCTTTTGAAAGCGCTGCGGCACGAGGCGCCAGGCATCGCGCAAACGCGCGAGCGGCTCAGCCTTGCGCCCGAAGGCCCGGCGCTCGCTCAGGTCTTGCGCACTATTCATAGCGGTCATGGCGGCAAACTGTCGCTCGCCCGCGTGTTGCGCGGCGCTTTCGCCGACGGATCGAGCGTCGTCGGCGCCCGCGGGGCGGAGGAGCGCATCGCCGGCCTGTCGCGTGTGATGGGCGCGGCCTCGTCCAAAATCGCGCGCGCCGAGGAAGGCGACACCGTCGCCTTCGCCCGGCTGGAGCAGATCGCCACCGGCGACCGCTTCACCGACGCCAAAAAGCCGCCCAAGGCCGCCGTCACGGCGGCGCCGCCGCCGCCGACGCAAGCGGTCGCTGTGCATGTGAAGGACCGCAAGGACGAAGTCCGGCTTGCCGCCGCTTTGGTCAAGCTGTGCGAGGAAGATCCCGCGCTGGTCCATTTTCACGATCAGGAATCGGGCGAACTCAAGCTGCTCGGCCAGGGCGAGATGCATCTTCGCGTCACGGTCGAGCGACTAGCCGCGAGATTCGGCGTGACGCTCGAATCGAAAAAGCCGTCGGTCGCCTATCGTGAAACTATTCGTGACGCCGTCTCGGTGCGCGGGCGCCATAAGAAACAGTCGGGCGGCCATGGTCAGTTCGGCGACGTGGCGGTCGACGTGGCGCCCCGCGCGCGCGGCGAGGGCTTCGCCTTCGCCGAGACCGTGCATGGCGGCACAGTGCCGCGCCAGTATTTCTCGTCCGTCGAGGCCGGCGCGCGCGACGCGTTGACGCGCGGACCGCTTGGCTTTCCCGTCGTCGACGTCGCCGTCACCTTGACCGACGGCTCCTATCATTCAGTCGATTCGTCCGACATGGCGTTTCGCGCGGCGACGAAAGTCGCGCTCGGCGAAGCCTTGCCCAAGGCGCGCCCGGTCCTGCTCGAACCGATTCTGGCCGTCTCGATCTTCGTTCCCACGGACGCTATGGCGCGCGCCAGCGCCCTGGTCAGCGCCAGACGCGGGCAGATCCTCGGCTTCGAGCCGCGCGAGGGATGGGACGGTTGGGATGTGCTGAGCGCCCTCATCCCGGAAGCGGAAATCGGCGACCTGATCGTCGAATTGCGATCGGCGACCGCCGGCGTCGGCGCCTTCGAGACGCGTTTCAACCACCTGGCCGAATTGTCGGGGCGCCCGGCGGAGGCGATCATTGCCGCGCGGCGGCAGACCCATGGGCCAGGCGCCTGATCGCCCCGCAAAGATCATCCTGTCGATCTACGCCGGCGAACCCTATTCCGGCGCGAGCCAGCCGCGATAGCGCACGATCGGGCCGATCAGCGGCGCGCGGATCGCAACGTCGAACCGGAACCGGCCGTCCTGCTCGAACTCGATGGCGTGGCCTTGCGGCGCGAGCCCGATCGGCAAGGGGATCCCCAGAAATGTCCAACGCCGCAGGACCAGGCGCAGCCGCCCGTCCCCCGTCAGCGCCGCCAATCCAAACGTGAACGGACCAAAACTCTCGCACAGCAGACCTTCCCAGCGTCCGACGCCCTGCCATTGGCGCGAACGCATGATCCGGCCGGCGAAAATGCGCGTCCACGTCTCCACGCCGTTTCTGGCTTCGAAGCGCACGCTTGTTGGGGCGCCGCGCGCCGTCCTGGGGAAGCCGAATAAACCAGCGATGAATCCCGCCAGCAGCCCGGAGCCGCGCTCGATATCGGCTTCTCCACGCGCGACTTGCGCGGCGCCGACCCTATGCATCGCGCGCAGGCTCGCCGGCAGATCCTCCCAGGCGCTGGCAAGCATGCGTTGATAAAGCGGCGCCCCCGCCAGCGCGCTGTCATTGCGAATGGCGTGGCTGATCGCATAGGGGCGAAAGATCGCGTCATAATCGGCGAGTTCGAGTTCGCCTGTCGCCGCCCTTGCGCCGGCGGCGGGGCGCCTGCCGCCAAGTTCGTTGCGCACAATCGCGGCGATCGCCATTGAAGGAATCAGCGGGCCGTCGTCGCCCTCGGCCAACATATGCCAGGAGCGCCGAAACGCGCTCCCGCCATCGTCCGTCCCTTCGATCTCGACGAACATGCCGCCGCGATGCGCGCCCCAGCGCAACCTGCCGAGAACGGCATGGAACAATGGCGCCAGCGGCGCCAGATTGGGCAGAAGCCGAATACGCACGAGCCACGCCAGAGCGATGAGAGCGCAGTGCAGGATTTCCGGCACGGGCGCGGCGCCGATCCAGATGGCGTTCAGGCCCGGCCAAAGCGGCGGCAGCGCGCGCAGATCGGGAACGTCGACAAGCGAGAACAGCCGGCTCTCCAACGGGAGCATGCCCGGCGGTCGCACGGCGCGCCGCATCGTCTCGGTCAGGCCATAAGCTTGCGCGCCCACGCCGCCCCGCGTCAGCGCCACCTTCTGGCCGGCATAGCTGGCGATCGCGCGGATCACATTGGGACCGACGCGGGCGAACGGCGAAGGCGCGATACCGGCGCGGATCGCCGTAACGCGCGCCGACCCGTCGGCGAGCTTGCGCACCACCGCCGCGGTAAGCACGGGAAAGCTGCTGACGCCGGCGAGCGCATAGACGCCCTTGGCGCGCGCCTCACCGTCGATGGCGCCAATTCCCGCGACGAATTCAGAAGAATCGGCAAGATCCATATAGTCAGCGCCGAGGGCGATCGCAGCGCGAGCCAGCTTATAGACATCGCCGGAATAGGCCTGAAACGGTCCGCTGGCGTCGATGATCAGGTCGGGCCCGATCGACGCCAGTTGCGCGCCGACATCGCCGTCGCGATCGAAGGCCAGCGCAAGGCGCTGCGCGCCAGCGGGCAGCGAGGCGCAGAAGGCGCGCGCCTTGTCCAGCGACCGGCCGGCCAGCATCAGCGTCACGCCGGTCTCGTTCACCAGCAATTGCGCAAGGCGCCCGCCAAAAATGCCGTAGCCGCCAAGGATGAGTATTTTGCGCGTCGCATCGCTCATGAGAGAAAACGATCCTCATAGCGGGGCGCCGAGATCAGGCATTGGTCACGGCGGCCGAACCAGCGCAGGCGATTGCGGGCGACGATCTCATAAAGCCGATCGCGAAGCGCGGCGGGCATCAGCCGCAGAATGCGCGCCCATGCCCACGGCGGGCCAAGACGCTCCAACATGCCAAGCGCGCTTTCCGATTTGAAGAACGCGACGCCGTCGGCGATCAGGATATTGGTCTCGTAATCCTCGGGGTCCAGCCGATAGTGCCGGTAAAGCGCCGCGCCGAGCGCGGTCTGCGCCGGCAACAGGCGAAAGGCGGCGGTGCGATCATGGCGCAGCACAAAGCTCACCCAGCCCGAACAAAGCGCACAATAGCCATCGAAAATGATGATCGGCCGGTCGTCGGGAAAGGCGGGCACCGAGGGATCGCCGCGATAATCATACGGCGCGGCGGCGCGATTCAGAGCCGCCCCGAGCGTCATTCCGCCTCGCCGAACACCGCTCCGGGAATCGCGGGCGCGAGCCGGATCAGACGGGAATCGGCGACCGCCGCCTGCCGGTGCTTGACCGCCTGGCGATAGACCGGATCGCGCAGCATCGTCACGAACGCGGCGCCGCTCGGATATTGCGCGATGAAGGCGATGTCCCAGGCTTCCGTCTCCGGCCCGATCAGGGTGAGCTCCGGCTTGCCGATCCAGACCTGCCTGCCGCCGAGGCGGGTGAAGACGGGGCCGCTTTCGCGGGCATAGGCCCGATAGGCTTCCAGGCCGCTCGCCTTGCGCCCGTCGGCATAGGCGGCTTCCGCGCGCAATTTGACGAGATTGAGCATATCGATCGGCCGGTCGCCCGGCAGATCCTTGAAACGCCCGAAACGCTCTTTCGTCGGATCAACAAATGCGTCCATTGTTCAATCCTCCGGCCTGTCGCTTGACCTATAGGAAAAGGCCGGTCGCCGATAGCGCCGGCGCGACGCGCCAAACGGTCGCATCGCGGGCCGGCGGCGTCCGGGGCGCCTATACAGACAGCCCTGCTTCGCCTATCAAAAAACGCCTTTGAAGAATGTCCGCGGAGATGATCGCTCATGGCCGAAGCTCCCTATGTCAGCAAGCGCCTGGTCACAATATTCGGCGGCTCGGGTTTCATCGGGCGCTATGTCGTGCGCGCGCTGGCGCGGCGCGGCTGGCGCGTGCGCGTCGCCGTGCGGCGGCCTGACCTTGCCGGCTTCCTGCAACCGCTCGGCGATGTCGGCCAGATCCATGCGGTCCAGGCCAACCTGCGCTATCCCGCCTCGATCGCCTCGGCACTGATCGGCGCCGACGCTGCGATCAATCTGGCGGGCATCCAGCGCCAGCAGGGCCGGCAGAATTTCGAGGCGGTGCATGTGTTCGGCGCGCGCGAAGTCGCCCGCGCGGCGGCCGCCCAGGGCGTCGGAATTCTCGTGCATGGCTCGGGCATCGGGGCCGACGCCGATTCGTCTTCGCCCTATATCGCCAGCAAGGGGCGCGGCGAGGCGGTCGCGCGCGAGGCTTTCCCGAACGCGATAATCCTGCGCCCATCGGTCGTCTTCGGCCCGGAGGACGATTTCCTCAATCGCTTCGCGCTTCTCGCCCGCTATATGCCCGTCTTGCCGCTGTTCGGCGGCGGCGACGCCAAAATGCAACCGGCCTATGTCGGCGATATCGGCGAGGCGGCGGCGCAGGCGATCGACGGGCGGGCCAAGCCGGGCGAGACCTATGAGCTTGGCGGCCCGGAGGCGATGACCTTGCGCGAGATCGCCGCTTTCGTATGCCGCGAGACCGATCGCCGCCGCGCGCTTCTGCCAGTGCCTTTCGGCATCGCCAGACTGATGGCGGGCGGGACCGAACTTGCCAGCGCGCTTTCGCTCGGCCTGTTCCCCAAGGCGCTGACGACGACGCGCGATCAGGTCGAACTGCTGCGGCGCGACAATCTGGTATCTGCCGCCGCAACCGCCGAAGGGCGCACGCTGCAGGGCCTCGGCGTCATCGCGCAAGGCATGGAGGCGATCGCGCCGGCCTATCTCTATCGTTTCCGCAAGACCGGCCAATACGCCAGCAGCGGCGCCACCTGAACCCTTAAGATCGTGGCGTGACCGGATAGGCCGCGGCGCCCGCGAGCCGTTTGTGCAACCGCGTCATGAAGGCGGTCGCGAACAGCGGCGTGCACAGATTGAGCAGCGGGATCGCGACGAAGCCGGCGATGATCAGGCCGGCGAGAAAGATGCGGAGCTCGAAATGGCGCCGCATCTGCCGCGCCTCGGCGGGGCCACGAAAACGCATCGCTGCGAGCTCGAAATACTCGCGCCCGAGCAGGTAGCCATTGGCGGCGAGGAAGGCGACAATATTGACGACCGGCGCGAACAGCAGCGCCAGCGCGATCAGATTGACGAGGATCGACAGGCCGGCGAAGCGCAAGGCAAAAACCGCCGCGGCCCCGGCGGGGATCGGCCGGCCCTGGCTCCCCTCGGGATCGATCGTTCGCTCGACGATCGCCGAGATATCGTCGAGGAAAAAGCTGGCGACCAGTGAGGTGACCGGCGCGATGAGAAACGTCAGCCCGACCACCAGGCCGAGGCCGACGATCCATGACAGGATCGTCGCCAGCCATGACGCCTCCACCTGGATGAAGGCGCCGGCGAAACGGTCGAGGCCGAGCCAGATCACCGCCAGCAGGGCGATCGTCAAACCCAATGATTTCAACAGCGTCGCTCGAAAGGGCGGCGTGAATATTTGCGCGAAAGCGTCGACGGCGTCCTCGATCATCGCGCTGTCATAGCGGGCGGCGGCGGCGAAGGAAACCAACCTGCAGGCCTTGCGCGGAGCGACGAATTACAAGGGGAGTTTTCACCAATAGCCTGCGCTTCCATGCTGATTTTATCGAACACTTTCAATATAATAATGCGCATTATGGCAATGATGTTGACCTAAATTCCACTATTTCGCCACAAAATTCCACCGGCGCCCGCGCCGCCCTCGAGGCGCCCTCAGGCGCCTCGGCGGCGCCGCCAGACGAAGGACGTGCTCACGGCGTAATTCCAGACGACGCCGACCAGCGCCCCGGCAAATCCGGCGACCCACCAGATATTGTCGAAATCGAATAGCCAGGACGCGATATTGACGTTGACGACGACGCCGACGCTGCACACCAGCGCGAACAGCAGCAGCCCGCGCAGGATTCCCCAGCCGCGATAGCGGTATTCGCGATAGGTGACCTGGTTGTTCAACAGGAAATTGCTGGTCATCGCGGTGAGCGTCGCGACGAGCTGGTTCATGCGGAAGTCGGGAAGTCCGGCCGCCACGATCAGCGCTTTCAAAACGCTCAAGTGAACCACCAGGCCGAAGGCGCCGATGACGGCGAACAACACAAAGCGGATCGGCAGGATTCCAGCGCTCGCGTGGTGAACGATGAGGCCGAGAAAATCCATGCCCACCAGCGGCGACAGTTTGGATTCGCCGGCCTGCCGCTTGCGGAAAATATAGGGCGTCTCGATGATTCGTAAGCCAGGCGGCGCGCAAAGCAGGATGTCGGCGAGGATCTTGAAACCGTCGGAAGACAGTTTCGGCGCGATGCTGCCGACGATCCCACGCCGGATCATGAAAAAACCGCTCATCGGATCGGAAACGCTGAGGCCGGAAACGCGTTTGAAGAACCAGGCGCCGGCATGGCTCAGCTTCTGGCGCGCCGGCGACAGCCCGCGCTCGCCGGCTTGCTCATCGACGCGGGCGCCGATCGCCAGATCCGCGCCGCCGCCGTCGTTCAAAGCGGCGAACATTTCAGGCAGTATCGCTTCGTCATGCTGCAGATCGCCGTCGATCACGGCGACAAATTCGGCGCTCGAAGACAGAACGCCCTCGATCACCGCGCCGGCGAGGCCGAGCCGGTTGACCCGCCGCAGACAGCGCAATTGCGAATCGCGCGCCGCCAGAGCGAAAGCGATATCGGCGGTGCCGTCGGGCGAATCGTCATCGACGACGATCATTTCCCAGGCGAGGCCCGCCAAGGCTTTCTTCAGCCGCGCGAAAAGCACGGGAACGTTGGCCGCTTCGCGATAGGTCGGCACGATCACCGACAGGATCGGCGCGGCAGGAACGTTCATGGCGACGCCTTGGGGGAGGGATTTGCGACGGCGCGCCGCGGATAGGGCAAAGGCAGGGGCTGCGTCAAGCGATGAGCCGGGAATAGAGCCAGATCGACTTCGTCCATTCCGTCGCGCCCGATCGAGACTTTTTGCGGCGGCCCGAGCTCTTCGAAATAGGAGCGGAACACGTCGGGAAGCGTCGAAATCTGATTGATCGGCACGATGATCACGGCGTCCTTGCCGACAAAGGCAGCCGGATCCTGCAGAAACGCGATCCCGCGCGGATCGTCGGGCGAGACAATCACCGGCATTTTCGCGCCGAGCGCGAGGGCCATCTTGCCCGCCTCGGACCAATGGTTGGAAAGTACGAAGCCGGGCGGCTTCCCGCCCTCGGCGCCCAGCAGCGGCGAGTCTTTCAAGGCGTCCCAATTCAACGTCTCGCGCGTCGGATCGGAGACTCCAGCCGGGAGCAGGCCAAGCCGCTCGACCCAACCGGTTGCCGCCTGCGAACCGATCGCGGCGCCGACCATGGCGAGCAGCGCGGCCGACCAGATCGCCCATTTGCGTAAAGCGAACCCTCGCGCCTCGGCCTCGACCAGCCAGACGCCGAGCAGCGGATAGACGAAAAACCAGCCCGGCATCGGCCAATGCGGCTGCCCCCGCGAGCCCCATAGCGGCGTCAGTGTGAAGAAGACGATCGGCGGCAGCGCCAGACAGACGAGATACAGGCGGCGCGGATCCTTAAGCGCCAGCCGCGTCGCCGCAAGAAGCGCCGCGGCGAGCGGAACGAATATCCATGGCGTCACCCATATGATCTGCCCGAGGACCATCGCGCCGACCTGCAGCGGCCGCCACTGGCCATGCGGCGCGCCCCGCGCGCCCTGAAAAGCGAAGGACACCCAATCATTCTCGGCATTCCAGACGAGGACTGGCGAGAGCACGACCAGGCACAGCAACGCCGCCAGATAAGGCGCGGGATGGGCGAACCAGCGACGCTGGCGTGGCGACAGCGCGATGAAGGCGACCAGGCTGAACGCGAACAGAATAGCGTTATATTTCGACAGCGCGGCGATGCCCAGCCAGAAGCCGCCGGCCAGCCAGCGCCGCCAGAGTGCGCCGTCGCCTCCTTCCTCGAAGAACAATTTCGCGAATACGTAAGCCGCCGCGGCGAGCGCAAACAGCAGCGGCCCGTCCGGCACGATCCAGCTACCTGCCGAAGCGAAAAAAAACGCCGAGGCGTTGAGGCCGAACACCGCCCAGACGCCGGCGCGCGCGCCGAACAATTGGCGCGTCAAAAGGTACATCAGCCAACCGGTTCCGGAGAACAGCGCAATGAACGGCAAGCGCATCGACAGGCCTTCTCCGAGGAGCCGGCCGGCGAAATGAGCGATCCATTGGTGAAGCGGGGGGTGATCGAAATAGGACAGATCGAGCCGGCGCGAGATCACCACCGTATAAGCTTCGTCGATGCCGAAGGAGAAGGAATAGGCGAGCGCGACGCGGGCCAGCGCAAAAGCGACAATGAAATAAAGCGCGAGGCGCCGGCAGTCGGCCTCCTCCTCGGGGCCCGCCGCCCGCGAGGCGCGGTCCGCCGTCGCTAAACCTTCGGTCGGCGACCCTTCAAGCATCAACGGGCCGCGGCGGGCTGGGCGCGCGAAGCGTGAGCGGGGCGAAACGCAGCGCGACGCCGAGACGATTCCAGGCGTTGATGGTGGCGATCGCGACGTTGAGGAATGTCGCTTCCTCAACGCTGAACGCGCTGAGCAGCGCCGCATAGGCTTCATCGGATGCGCCGCCGGGCGATAGTCCGGTCATGATCTCAGCCCAGGCGAGCGCCGCAAGCTCCCGCTGGGAATAGACGCCCGCCTCGCGCCAGACCGGCAACAGATCGATCTTCTCCCTGGCGACGCCGAGCTTGCGCAACAAGTTCAGATGGAACGACACGCAAAAAGCGCAGCCGTTGATTTGCGAGGCCCGCAGTTTGACGAGTTCAGTGAGGCTCTTGTCGAGCCCCGACTCGTCCACCGCCTTGGTCAACGTTCCTAAGCCGGCATAGGCGGCGGCTGCCGTCTTAGTGAAATCTTCGTAGGCCACGCGCGGCTGCATGAACTTTCTCCTTCAGGAATGCGAATGCGCCGGCGGCGCCAGTTGACGCGCCGCGCGCTCGCCTTCGACGCCGGGGATGAATTTGTCGAACGCCGCCCAGAATTGATCGCGCAATTCGTCGCGCTCGACCAGGATTTCATGCTCGGCGCCATCGATCACGATCAGCCGGGCCGCGCGCATCCGGCTGACGAACCGTTCGATGGCGCGCCGGTCGACCACCCTGTCGGCGCCCGAGCTGACGACCAACATCGGCGGCCCGGGAATCTGGCGGGCATAATCGGGATCCTCGAAGCGCCGCCACAGACGAAACGCCGCATGCCCCCAGCCGATCGTCCACAGGCCGAGCCCAAGCTCAGGCGCCGCCGCCAGGACGCTTGCCGAACGCGCGTAGCGGACCGGGTCCGAAGTCAGGACATTGTCCTTGAACGGGCTCATCAAGCCATTGGCGCCGCGCGCCCCCGGCGCGAAAGCGCCGCCGAAGCCCAACGTATCGAGAATCTCGACGATCGTGTGGGCGACTCTGGGATAGCTGATCCCGGCCGGCCCGATCATTGGCGCTGTCAGCACCACCCGCTCGAACGGGCAGCGGCCGGCGTGAGCGATGGCAAGCATGATCGCGCCGCCCATCGAATGGCAGAGGCCGAACCAGGGCTGCGGGCAGGACGGCCCCAGCACGTCGTCGACCAAAGCGTTGAGATCGCGCTCGAACAAAGAAAAATCGTCGATATGGCCCTTGCGCGGATTCTTCAATTGCCGCGCCGAGCCGCCCTGCCCGCGCCAATCCAGCGTCGCCACCGCGAAACCGCGCGCCAGCAATTGGCGGATCACTTCAAAATATTTCTCGATAAATTCCGAACGACCCTGCAGGATCGCCACCGTGCCGCGCACGGCGGTGGGAGGAACCCATCGCGCGGTGCGCAATTGCACGCCATCGACCGCCCGCACCATGGCGACGCTCGCGCCGGGCGGGATCGGATTTTCGGGAGTTGAAACCAGTTGCATGGACGCGCTCGAAAAATGCCAACGGGCGTTATAGGGCATTTTTCGAAGAAGGCGAGACGCTATCATGCTCCGCGAGAGAAGGAGAGGCGGCGCAAACCTCCCACGGGGTTCCGCAAGCGGCCGATCAGTCGCTGAGTAGATCGCCGAACAACTCCCAACTCTCGCCATTGAACCTGGAAAGCTGCATCTGTCGATAAGGATAGTAATTGTCGCTCGAAGTGTTGATGCGCGCACCGGGCAGCCCCATCGGCAATTCGAGATTCTTGATGTTCGTCGCCTGACGCATGATGTTCTCGCGCGACAAGTCCTCGCCGCATTGCTTCAGCACATGGACGATGATGGACGCCGTAGAAAACCCGTATAGCGAATTGGCGTCGCCCAATTGGGCGGGCGTCAGATATTTTGAGACGAACGCCGCCCATTCCTTGTAGCCGGGATCATCTTTCCAACGTGGGTCGGTTGGATCCTTGCCATAGGTGGCGGTAATGACGCCCTTTGATTGTTCGAGTCCGGCGGGCTTGAGAGTGCCGGCGATGGAAGACGAGCCGTTGAACAAGTAGCGCTCCGGCGCCCAGCCAATGTCAAATGCCTTGCGGATCGTCTGCGCGGCGGCCTTGGGAGTTGCAGCGATTATAAGCGTATCGGCGCCGGCGCTTTGCAGAGAGACGATCTGGGAGTCAACCGTTGGTTCCGCGACCTCATAGGAAGCGTCTTTGACGATCATGGCCGCGTGTTCCGGACCAAGCCCCTCGCGCATGGCGTGGAGAAACGTCTGCCCAAGCACGTCGTTTTGAAACAGGACTCCCACCCGCGCGTCCGGGTTCGCCGAGAGGATATGCCGGGCATATATAT
>DATBZF010000050.1:0-4363 GCA_036513315.1 Roseiarcus sp. | reverse complement strand
GCAGAGCTGGGGCCTGCTGCACGCGGCGTTGCAGCCGGCGCGAGAGGGAGAGCAACATCGACTGGATCGCGGTTTCGCCATTAAGATGATCGAGCGCATCGCGGATGTCGGCTGCGACCTTCTCGCCCTGCATCATCGCTTGCCGGCGCGCCGAAAGCGCCTCTTCTTCGTTCGGTTGGACGGCGAGGCGGCTGAGCTCCTCATGCGCGTGAGCGGCGAACTCCGCCTCGGCTTCAGCCGCCGCCACCCTCGCGCGTTCGGCCTCGAGCGCGCGCTCGGCCTCGCGCAAGGCGGCGTAAGCGCGCTCGGTCGCACCCGCCTGCGGCTCAAGGCCGCCATAGGCGTCGACCAGCGCGCGATGGGTCGAGGGATCGGTCAGCGCGCGCTCGTCGTGCTGGCCATGGATCTCGACCAGCGCCGACGCCAGCGCGCGCAGCGCCTGGGCGCTGACGCTCCGGTCATTGACGTAGGCGCGCGTGCGTCCGTCGGCGAGCTGGACCCGCCTCAGGATCAGCTCGTCGCCCACTTCAATGTCCTGGCCTTCGAGGAGCGCGTGGGCGGCGTGTCCCGACGCCAATTCGAAGGTCGCCGTCACCTGGCCTTGCGCCTGGCCGTGGCGCACCAGGCCGCCGTCTCCGCGTGCGCCGAGCGCCAGCGCCAGCGCATCCAAAAGAATCGATTTCCCCGCGCCGGTCTCGCCGGTGAGGATCGTCAGCCCAGGCGAGAACTCGAGATCCAGCTGATCAATCAACACCACATCGCGAATGGAGAGGCGCGAAAGCATCCAATGGCCTGATCAGGACGGGACGACCGTGTGCCAGATCGTCGAAAGCCACGAGCCGCCAAAATCGTGGGGCGAGAGTCCCTTGCCCTTCAAGAGGTCATAGGCGTCATGGTACCAGTCGCTGTCCGGGAAATTGTGCCCGAGCACGGCGGCGGCAGTCTGTGCTTCCTCGTTGATCCCTAGCCCAAGATAGGCCTCGACCAGGCGATAAAGCGCTTCTGGCGCATGGCGCGTCGTTTGGTAATACTGGAGCACGTTGCGAAAGCGATTGATGGCGGCGGTGTAATTGCGGCGGTTGAGATAGAACCGCCCGATCGACATTTCCTTTCCGCCGAGCTGGTCTTCCGTGACCTGGATCTTGTATTTCGCGTCTTCGGCATATTCCGACTTCGGGTATTTCTGCAGGACGGACTGGAAAGCCTCCAGCGCCTTCGCTGTCTTTTCCTGATCGCGCGAGATATCCGGTATCTGCATGTAGTATGAATTGGCCTGTAGATACAAAATGTAGTCCGCTTCGGCGGAATTGGCGTATTCCTTCAGGTAACGCTCGGCCGACGTTTCGGCGCTGGTGTAGTCGGCGGCCTGATAGTCCGCGTAGATCGTCATCAACAGGCCTTTGCGCGCCCAATCCGAGCTCGGGTACTGCTTGCCGAGATCGGTGAATTTCTTCGCCGCCTCACTGGGCGAGCCATTGGCCAACTTTTCCAGACCCTGATCGTAGGTCTTGCTCGCTGGAACGTCCGGGGTGACCTCCATCTTGTATTTCTCGCCACCGAAGGGATTGAACTGGTCGAACATCGAGCAGCCCGAACCGGAAAGCGCGATGGCGATGAACGCCGCGCCAGCGACAGAGCGGCGCGCCAGTCGCTTCTGGCCGTTGGACGAGGAAGCGTCAAATTCGACGTCGGCCATGCTTCACAGACTCGGGTTGCCGGCGGCGGAGCGCCATCACGCTGTTCGGGGCGAAGCGGGTCATTTAGCGCACTCGCGTCGCGCGCGCCAGATTTTCGGCGGACCGGAGAATCGCGGTCAGCGGCGCATCGAGGCGAGAAAGCGGGAGAGACAAGAGGCCGCTGGCGGGCCGCCGGGAGCGGTCAATCGGCGGCGGCGAACGCCGCGGCTCCGGCGGGCACATGCGCGCCCCCGACCCGCGCCCTGATCGCGGCTGGCGCAGACGGCGCTTCGAGAAACTCGCAGGCTGAGCGGCGCGCGAACAGCGCCTCGAGCGCCAGCGCGTTGAGCTTGTGCCCCGGGCGATAGGTTCGGTAAAGACCGACGATCGGCGCGCCCGCGAGCGACAGATCGCCGACGGCGTCAAGCGCCTTGTGGCGCACGAACTCGTCGGCGTAGCGCAACCCTTCGGGATTGAGGACGGCGTCGCCATCGATGGCGACCGAATTCTCGAGCGAGGAGCCGAGGCAGTAGCCCGCCTGCCACAGCTTCTGCACTTCGCTGAGGAAACCGAAAGTGCGGGCGCGGGCGATATCGCGTCGGAAAGTCGCCGGGTCAAGATCGAACACCCGGCGCTGACGCCCGATCGCCGGCGATTCGAAGTCGATCTCGACGTCGAGGCGGAATCCGCCTTCGGCCGGCAGGAATTCGGCGAAGCCGCCGCCGTGATCCACGCGAACCGGCTTGACGATCTTGAGATGGCGGCGCGAGCGGGCCTGCTGGACGACGCCGATCGAATCGATCGCCCGAACAAAATCGGCGGCGGAGCCGTCCATGATCGGCGTTTCCGGTCCGTCGATCTCGACGAGGACATTGTCGATCCGGAGACCCGAGAGGGCGGCCAGAAGGTGCTCCACGGTCGAGATGCTGGCGCCCGAGGCGTCGCCGAGCGTGGTGCTGAGCGAGGTCTGCGTCACATTGGCGCATTTGGCCTCGAGCAGGCGCTCGCGTCCACCCGGCAATCCAGTGCGGAGGAACGTGACCCCAGTGTCGACATGGGCAGGATGAAGAACAACTTGAGCAGGCGCCGCGGAGTGTACGCCGACGCCTTGGATGACCACCCGATCGCGCAGCGTTGTCTGAGACCCAAACCGCATCAACTGCCCCCGGACGTTCGCCCGGCCCTGATTGGTGCTGTCGGCTGCGATGCGAAGCGTCTAAGCTCCGCACTGCATCGCTACTCAAAGCTGCCGATCGTCGTCCGCCCACCGCCGCCAAAAAGCCTAGCGACGGCTCCTGAAAAGCCAGACTAGGGGCGGGGCGCCGCCGCGACAAATCACCTTTGGTGAACAAAAGTTACAACACCCATGCAGAAATTGTCCGATGTTTTTCAAGGCTTTAGTTATTTTACTAAGGCTTAACCCTGTGCGCGGATGACGCCTCCAGACCAGCCCCGGCCGAGAGCCGAGGCGCCACAAGTACCCGAATCAGTTCTGCTGCCGGCGCAAAAAAGCCGGAATATCGAGATGATCGTCTTCCGAGACTGGAGGACGCGGAACGGCCCGGCCATGTGGGTCAAGCGCGCTCGGGGAGCGCGCCGACTGCGGGCGAGGCTGAGCGCGGCCAGGATCGACCGGAGCCGCAGCAGGCGGCCGTTGAAGCGTCGTCACTGCCGCCGGGGGCGCCGCGGCGACCGGCGCGGGAGCGGCCTCGCCATCGTGGCGCGTGATGCCGAATGCGGCCAATTTCTCCAGTAGCGACCGGCGGCGCGTTTCGGGCGCGGGAAGGGCGTTTTGCTGCCCCTCGCGCATCGCGCGCAGTTGGTTCTGCGCCAGTTGCGGCAGGTCCTCGATCTGCGGCATGCGGGGCGCCCGGGCCACCGGCTGCTCCGGGGCGGGCGGAATGAATTCCTCCTGCGCCGATTCGTCGGCTTCGAGGCGGGCCTCGATCGGCTCGGGGAAGGCGGCGACAGGCCCGGCGGCGTCCTCCTGGCTGCCGAACGCCGCGGCGACGACAGGCAGGTCAGCCTGGGCCAAAGCCGGGCGAGCCGAGCGGGGCGTGAAGGCCCGCGCGCGCGAGAAGGCATCCGCCCTCGGCAGGGCGTTGACCGGTTCGATCTGTCCGATCGCCTCCTGATCGATGCCGGTGGCCACGACCGAAACGCGCACGACCCCGTCGAGCGCCGAATCGAAGGTGGCGCCGAGGATGATATTGGCTTCCTCGTCGACCTCCTGGCGAATGCGGCTCGCCGCCTCGTCGACTTCGTACAGCGTGAGGTCATTGCCGCCGGTGATCGAGATCAAAAGGCCGCGCGCGCCCCGCATCGAGGTCTCGTCGAGCAGCGGATTGGCGATCGCCGCTTCGGCGGCCTGCACCGCGCGCTTGTCCCCCGCCGCTTCGCCGGTGCCCATCATCGCCTTGCCCATTTCGCTCATGATCGAGCGCACATCGGCAAAATCGAGGTTGATGAGCCCTTCTTTCACCATCAGATCGGTGATGCAGGCGACGCCGGAATAGAGCACCTGATCGGCCATCGCGAAGGCGTCGGCGAAGGTGGTCTTCTCGTTGGCGACCCGGAACAGATTCTGGTTCGGGATGATGAGCAGCGTGTCGACGCATTTCTGCAATTCGGCGATACCGCCGTCCGCGGTGCGCATGCGGCGCTGGCCTTCGAAGTGGAACGGCTTG
>DATBZF010000049.1:0-7914 GCA_036513315.1 Roseiarcus sp. | reverse complement strand
AGCGCCTCGCGCCCGCCAAGCCCGATCCGATCGGCGTGCCGGAAGCGGTGATGATCCGCCCGACGATCATGGTGGTCTTCGACGGCGTTCGCGACGAAATCTCCGTCGTCACTCCGGTTCGCCCGGCGAGCGGCGTTTCCGCCAAAGCGGCTTTCGAAAGCGCGCAGACGCGGCTCGAGGGCATCGTCTCCGTGCTGGAGGGGCCGCTTGCCCATGCGCCGCCGCAGATCGACCCGACGCTAATGGCAGGCGAGGTTCAATCCAACACCAGCGAGGCCGAGTTCAACGCGATGGTCGTCAGGGCCAAGGAATATATCGTCGCCGGCGATGTGTTCCAGGTCGTGCTGTCGCAGCGTTTCACCAGCCGTTTCGAACTGCCCGCCTTCTCGCTCTACCGGGCGCTGCGCCGCGTCAATCCGTCGCCATATCTCTGCTATCTCGATTTCGGCGGTTTCCAGATCGTCGTCTCCAGCCCGGAAATCCTGGTGCGCGTCAGCCAGGGCAAGGTGACGATCCGCCCGATCGCCGGCACCCGCTGGCGCGGCAAGAATCCGCAAGAGGATGAGCATCTCGCCGCCGAATTGCTCGCCGATCCCAAGGAGCGCGCCGAACATCTGATGCTGCTCGATCTCGGCCGCAACGATGTCGGCCGCGTCGCGAAAATCGGTTCGGTGAAGGTCACCGATAGTTTCTTCGTCGAACGCTACAGCCACGTCATGCATATCGTCTCGAACGTCGAGGGCGAACTCGACGCGAAACACGACAATGTCGCCGCGCTCGCCGCCGGCTTTCCCGCCGGCACCGTCTCGGGCGCGCCGAAAGTGCGCGCGATGGAAATCATCGACGAACTGGAAAAGGACAAGCGCGGCATCTATGCCGGCTGCATCGGCTATTTCGGCGCGTCGGGCGATATGGACACCTGCATCGTGCTGCGCGCTTCGGTGGTCAAAGACGGCCAGATGCATGTCCAGGCCGGCGCGGGCATCGTCTATGATTCCGAGCCCGCCTATGAGGAGCGCGAATGCGTCAACAAGGCCCAGGCTTTGTTCCGCGCCGCCGAAGAGGCGGTGCGGTTCGCCACCAGCGCGAAGCGCGGGCAGTAGCGCCTATCGCGCTACGCTGGCTCCGGCCTCACCTAATCGGCGGCGCATATTGCAGGCCGCCCTTCGTCCAAAGCGCGTTGAGGCCGCGCTTGATCTTGATCGGCGAGCCGTCGCCGACATTGCGGTCGAAGGATTCGCCATAATTGCCGACCGCCTTGATGATCCGATAGGCCCAGTCGTTGGTGAGGCCGAGTCCCTTGCCGAAATCGCCCTCGACGCCGAGCAGCCGCCGGATTTCCGGATTCTCCGATTTCAGCTTGTCGTCGACATTGGCTTTGGTGACGCCGTCCTCTTCGGCGGTGATCAGCGCATAATGGACCCATTGCACGATCTGGAACCATTGCACGTCGTCCTTGCGCACCGACGGGCCGAGCGGCTCCTTGGAGATGATCTCGGGCAGGACGATATGATCGTCGGGCGCGCTCAGCTTGAGGCGCTCTGCATAGAGACCGGAAGCGTCAGTAGTGTAGGCGTCACAGCGCCCGGAATCATAGGCCTTCACCGTCTCCTCATCGGTGGCGAAGGACACCGCTTCGAGTTTCATATTATGCGCGCGAAAAAAGTCGGCGAGGTTGAGTTCGGTCGAGGTGCCCTGCTGGATGCAGACTGAAGCGCCGTCGAGTTTCAGCGCGGAATCGACGCCGAGCTTCTTGCGCACCATGAAGCCCTGGCCGTCGTAAAAATTGACGCCGGTGAAAAACATGCCGCCGGTTTCACGCGACAGCGTCCATGTCGTGTTTCGGATCAGCACGTCGATTTCGCCGGAAGCCAGAATGGTTGGACGATCCTTGGCGTTGATCGGCAGGAATTTGACCTTGCTGGAATCGTTGAAAATCGCGGCGGCGATGGCGCGGCATTCGTCGATGTCGAGCCCCTTCCAGACGCCCTGATCGTCGGGGAGGCCGAAGCCGGCCAGGCCAATATTCGAGCCGCAGATCAACGACCCCCGCGCCTTGACCTGATCGAGCGTGCCGGCATCGGCGACGATCGCGCCGGTGCAGAGCAACGCAACGCCGGCGAACAGGGACATCAATGGCTTCATCACATGAAACTCCCGGACAATGAGGCGGCGATCCTATGTCGAACAGGCATGTGACGGAAGGGCTTGGCCTCGCGATTGTCCCGCGCTGGCCCTCGCCCGGTTTTCCGCGAATGACCATCCCGAGTTGACGGCCGCCCGCGCGCTCTGCACTTTGCCCCTGAATCGCAAAGAGACCCAAGGACCCATGACCAAACTGACGCCGGAATCGAAGAAAAAGCTCCGTTCGCGCTCGCGCCTGGTTCATCTTGGCCGCGATTCCGAGGCGAATCACGGCTTCATCAATTATCCCGCCTACCGCGGCTCGACGGTTCTGTTTCCCGATGTCGAGACGATGAAAAGCCGCAAGCAGCGCTATACCTACGGCACCCATGGCACGCCGACGACCGACGCTCTCTGCGAAGCCTGGAGCGATCTTGCCGGCGCGACGGGAACCGTGCTCGCGCCCTCGGGGCTGTTCGCGATCATCGCCGCGCTGACGACCGCGCTGAGTTCCGGCGACCACCTCCTGATGACCGACGCCGCCTATCAGCCGGCGCGCAATTATTGCGACACCCTGCTCAAACGCATGGGCGTCGAGACGACCTATTACGATCCCGCCATCGGCGCCGAAATCCGCGCCCTGATGCGCGCCAACACGCGCGCGATTTTCGTCGAGGCGCCGGGCTCGCAATCGCTCGACATGCAGGATGTCCCGGCGATCGCAGCGGTGGCGCGCGAGCGGGGCGTCTGCGTGATCATGGACAACACCTGGGCGACGCCCCTGTTCTTCTCGCCGCATGCGCATGGCGTCGATCTGGCGGTCGAGGCCGGCACCAAATATCTCTCCGGCCATTCGGACCTTCTTCTCGGTCTCGTCTCCGCCAATTCCGAATGGTTTCCACGCCTGCAAAAAACGGTCGACGCGCTCGCCGTCCAGCCCGGCCCCGAGGACGTCTATCTCGCCCTGCGCGGCCTGCGCACCATGGAGCTGCGCCTGCGCGAAGCCGAGCGCCAAGCGCTCGCCCTCGCCCATTGGTTCAAAGGCCGGGCTGAAGTGCGCGGCGTCATTCACCCGGCTTTTCCAGATTATCCCGGCCATGAGATCTGGAAGCGGGATTTTACCGGATCGTCGGGCCTATTCTCGATTGTCCTCAATCCGGTCCCCGATCGCGCACTGGCGGCGATGCTGGACGGGCTCGAATTGTTCGGCATGGGCTATTCCTGGGGCGGCTTCGAAAGCCTCGTCATCGCCTTCGATTGTACGAAATACCGCACCGCAACGCGTTGGGCGCCGGGCGGTCCGACGCTCCGTTTTTCGATCGGTCTCGAAGACATCGAAGACCTGAAGGAAGATCTTGATCGCGGTTTTGCGCGGCTGCGCAAAGTCGGGGGCGAAGCTTGAGCCTTGCCGGCGCGAATATTCGGGAATGAGCGCGATTTGCGGCTCGACTTCAACGGATAATTCCGGGATGTTCGACCCCGCAATCGCCACAGCGGCGGCGCCCGCCCTGTGCAAGGGAGAATTCCATGAAACGCCACACTTTTTTCGCCTTGCTCGGCCTGTGCCTGTCGCCATCGCTGGCCATGGCCGGCACGTTTCCGGTCCCCGCCGAAAATCCGATCGCGACCGTCAGCATTCCAGATAATTGGGGCCCGAACGCCTATGACGGCGGCGTCGAGGGAACGTCGGCCGACGGCAAGATTTATGTCGCCTTCGAATCTGTCGATGCGGCAGATGTCAAATCGGCGACCGAGGAGGGCCTCAAGTATTTTATCAAGAACGGCGTGACGATCGACTCTGACAGCATGAAGACGAAGGACATCAAGATCAACAATCTCTCCGCCTTCGACTTGTCCTTCACCGGCAAGGATAAGGACGGCCCCGCCAATATCAGCCTGACGCTGGTCGAGACCAACGCCGCCGGCAAATTCCTGCTGCTCTATTATTGGGGTTCCAGCGAAGGCGAAAACGCCAATGGCGCCGAGCTGAAGGCGATTTCCGACAGTATCCAGGCGACCAAATAACCGGCAGACTTGTCGGCTGATTTCCGGCGTCCGCGTCAAATGGTTTCGGCGCCCGGCCGCATCCTGTGGCCGGGCTTATGCAGCGTTCAGATGAGACGAGGCCGCAACGTCGCGGAGGCGCGGCATGCGCTCAACGATAGCGCTGGATCTCGCTCTTACGTTGATTCTTGCGCGCCTTGCGGGCGGCGTATCGGGCGTCGCGCTCAAGCTTGCGCTCGGCCTCAAGCGCTGCTTCTCGGGCGACCTTCTCGGCATGCTCGATCTCACGCGCGATTGCCTCTGCCTTCAAAGCCTCCTGCCTGGCGACTTCCTCAGCCGCCAGCTTCGCAGCCTGCTCGGCTTCCGCGGCCTCTTTCTGCGCCTGCCGCTGCGCGGTGCGAAGCTCGCGCGCTTCAACGATAGCCCGGCGCTTGGCTTCGCGCTCGATGATGGCGGGATCGCTGGGATCGTATTTCGGTCTGGCCAGAAATTTCTCCGCTTGGGCTTTTCTGGCGTTGGCGGCGGCGGTTTGTCGATCTAGAAAGCTGTTTCCGTTAAAAATAGACATCTCGTTCCGTTGTTAGGCTGGTGGGAGCAAGCTCTTGCCACAGACGAAGATCAACGGCAACACATGCCGCTGCATTGCAGCAATGCAATCCCGACAATTTGAACACGATAGTTGGGGGCTGCGTGGCTGAGAACAAGCGCGCCGCCGCGAAGATAATGGGCGCTGGAACATGACCCCGGCGCAGGCGCGCCAGGGTCGAGGCGGACCAATCAGATCGAACTGGCTCAGCGCTCACCAGCAGTGGAGATGACCCCAATAGCCGCGCCAGCAATGGCGCCAACCCCAACCGGGCCCCCAGCCGCCGCCCCATCCCCACGGATGATGCCAACCCCAGCCATGATGCCAGCCCCAACCCCCGCCCCAACCATGATGCCACCAGACCTTATCGATCTGCGCGGCGGCGAAGGGTTGTTCGAGCGAGGGCGCGGCAAGCGTGAACGCCGAAGCAGGGCTCATCGAGAGCGCCAACATCGCGGCGCCGGCAAGCGCCGCCAACGAACAAGCAGCCAACTTACGAGACATCGTTCCTTCCTCCAAGTTGCCCATACCCACTCAAATAAGCATGACCAACCTGAACGGCCGATGAAGCGCGGACGCTTGGCGGCGCACGCGGCTCTCCACGCAACCCTTTCTTATGATTATCAATTCTGGCAAGGTTCACATTGCAATTTGACGCCCGAGCCATTCGCCCGGCGCTCGATAAACGGTCGATTCTTCGGGACCGATAGGAGCCGCGTTGGAGTTCATCGGCGAGTGTTGCTCGGCGTCGAGCGGCGCGCAAAGATGGTCGGATTCAGCAGGCGTCCGCGCCCATCAGGTTCAGCAGGCTTTCGAGCGCGCTAACGAGAAACATTTCGGGCCACAGCCAAGGTCGCGATCGCGGCGGCGGCGATCTTTTCGCGATCGCCGGCGCCGGCGTTGACCTGATCGAGGATTGCGCTCGCCAAAAGCTTCCGGGTCACTTCGATGTTTTTCTCCCCGCGCCCGACTTTACGCCAGGCCTCGTCGAAGGCTTCCTTCATCAGCTTGGTTGTTTCAGGCGCATAGGCCTGCGATTCAAATCGCTCTGGCATTGCCGCCTTCACTTCCCTTCCGTAATGGGCATTGGACGAGAAACGAGTCGAACCGGGGCCGTCTCCACATTAAGCCGACGGACATCCGCCGCCAAGGGGCTCTCCGCCTGGATATGCGGCCGCCGGCGTAATTTCCGGCGGCCGTTTCTATTGACGAATTATTTCAATAGCAGGCGCCCGGGTGCCAGTAGCACCAACGACGATGATGCCAGCCCCATCCGCCGCCCCAGCCACCGCCCCAACCATGGTGCCAGCCGCCATGCCAACCGCCGCCCCAACCATGATGCCACCACACTTTCTCGATTTGCGCGGAAGCCACCGGCTGTTCCAGGGAGGGCCCGGAAAGAGTGAACGCGGAGGCGGAGCTCAGGGAGAGCGCCAACATCGCAGCGCCGCCAACGGCGGCGATTGCAGTGCCTTTAAGAATTCGCATTGGACGTTCCTTTCGTAGACTGTGGCCCCTCGGGGAAATGATCATGACACCGATGAACGGGGGATGAAGAAGCGCTCATGCATCGCGCCTCGACAGCTCTTTTGCCCGCGGCCGGTCCTCGATGGGAATGGTTGGTTCGTCGCGGCGCGTGGGTGCGAATTTTGCGACAAACTCGATTCAAGTCCTTGTTTTTTCTCGATATACCGCGCAGGCCGCGGCCCGTGGCTGAGTGAACGCTTGCTGATTCATAGTGAATCAAAGAGATCATGAGGCGGCGCCCCGTGAGCGCAGCTAGGAGGAATTCGATCGCAGGCGCCCGCGCCTGCCGAAACACGACGGCCGCCGGTTCGTTTCGGCAGCCGTTTATCGTGTCAGCGTGCGTTATCTGGCGCCTCAATGCCATTTCGGCCGATCGTTCCAGGCGCGACGATTCCCGGGGGGATATCCCTCAGATTGGTGAACCCGGGGCCGACGCCGCCCGGCGCATCCATACTGCTCCCCGGGGACGCTCGGTTCGCTGTATGGGGCACAAGTTGCACCGGTCGTAAGCCGTTGCGTCCGGGCTCTGTGACCATAGCCGCGTAGGCGATGGTCGGCGCAAGCGCGACAACGAGCAGCGCGCTCTTCCAAATGTTCTTGGTCATGGCGAAATCACCTATTGCTCCTTCTGTTTTTAGATAGTGCGTCGTTGAGCAAAAGCGGCGAGAAATTGGTCACAATCCGGTGATTCATCGTCAGTCCGAAGACCCACCAATGGGCGCTGCGCCGCCCGCCCAGAGTGCGCTTGCGCTCCTGCTTCACTTATCGGTTTTGTCGGTCGCCGTCGGGATAGTGTTTGGAGCTTCCAGACGACTGGAAAAGCTCAGCGCGCAGAGGCCGGTCGGAAGCGTTTTCGCGACGACGCAATTTGAATAGGCCGGCTGCTGTTCGGCACGCCAGTATTTCGCGCCGCGTCCTTGGCGCTGGATCGAGCCGGCCGCCGGATCATGCCGACGACCCGCCTCGCGATGTTACCGCGGCGCGTCGGGAGCGGCGATTTCGTGACAATTGGTGCGACCGGACGCCACGCAATTGAGCGTATCGTTGGAGGCGTTGAGCTTATTGAATAACCAGATGCCGCCCGCGACGAGCACGATGATAAAAACGATCGCCGCAATGTTCGCGCCGTCTCGGCTCTCGTCTTCGGGGGGCTGATCCGGGTTCGTCATTCGCTACCCCAAACGGCGCCTTGACCGCTGCTTCGGCACAGAAGTGGTTTGGCAGTTCGGACTAAATATTTGTTTTCGCCGGCGACTCCGGCAGGGCTCGAACCTGCGACCTGCCGCTTAGAAGGCGGCCAACATATCGTCACTAAACCATTGAATTTCATCGATAATAGATAGGCTCGCCGGAGAGTGAGACACGCCGAGAGACACATTAAAGTGCCGCCCCCTGCCCACCTCAATTCAGCATATACCGGCGCGCCCTGCACACGCCTTTCACTTTTCGCTGATCGGAGCGGCGGCAACGAAAAGGCCCCGCCGGGGGAAGGCGGGGCCAGGAAGTGACGTGCGACGGCTGGGGGGCTGTAAGGGTCACGTCCGTCAAGGTGGTGGAGATTTTGGGGCGGTCGGCTCGTCTCGTGATCAGGCGGCGATTGTGGCCAGGGCGACGATGGGTTCTTCGCCCAGTGTGATCATGGTCTCCTGGGTCATGTAGCGATGCTGTAATTG
>DATBZF010000048.1:0-2334 GCA_036513315.1 Roseiarcus sp. | reverse complement strand
TGCGCCGGGCTTGGCGATGCCCTCAATCCGCGCCGCGATATTGACGCCGTCGCCCATGAGATCGCCGTCGGTTTCCTCGACGATGTCGCCTAAATGAACGCCCACGCGGAATTGAATCCGTCGATCTTCAGCCACGCCGGCATTGCGCTCGACCATGTTGTTCTGAACCGAGATCGCGCAGCGCACCGCGTCGACGACGCTGCGGAACTCACAAATGAACCCGTCGCCAGTGCGCTTGACGGTGCGCCCATGATGCGCAGCGACCGCAGGATCGATCAGATCGTTGCGCAGCGACCGCAGCCGCGCCAGCGTTCCCTCCTCGTCCGCCCCGGCGAGCCGACTGTAACCGACGGCATCAGCGACCAGGATCGCAGCGATCTTCCGCGTTTCCACCATTACGCCGCCCCGGGATTCGGAGACGTTATCATGAATGGCGCATCGGCGCTCTCGCGCGGCGCAAGGGACCGGCGTCAACAGAGCCGACAATTCACAAACGTAACGTGCTATTTTTCGCACACCTGCTCAACAGTCGGGGGAACGCAGTTGCAGAAAAATGAACCTAAGCAATTGAAATGTTTGCGTCGCGCGCAAAATCGCACAGTATGACTTGGCGTCGCCGCCTAGGCCAGTTCACATGAGAGGGCGGCTCGACTCGCAGCGGCGCGTGGAGGCGAATGGAGACGTTGTCCGCGTTCGAACAGATCCTGCGTGACCTGCTCATCTTCATCGTTGCGATGGCCGTGGTGCTCGCGGCGCTTCTGGTCATCATCTCGCGCATGCCGAACGACAATCCGCTCAAGCGGATTCTGGTCGCGCTCAGCTATCGCGTCGGCGCCACGGCGGCGGCCGGGATGCTGGTCATTCCCGCGACCCCGATCCCGGGTCTCGACGCCATTGTGGATTTCGGCGCGCCGCTCGCCCTCATCTGGTATTGGTGGACCTTCTTCCGCAACGCGCGTCGCGGTCCACCCGAGAAACCTGCGCCATGAGATTCGTAAAGGCCAACGGCCTCGTCGTCCATTATCGCGACCATGGGCGCCGCGACGGGGCGCCGCTCGTCTTCATCAATCCCTCGGCACTGACTTCCGCATCTGGAATGAGGTCGCCGAGATCCTCGCGCCCGACTTCCGTATCATCACTTATGACAAGCGCGGCCACGGGCTTTCCGAATCCGGGCCCGCCGACTACGCGCGCGACCTCGCGGCGCTTCTGGATCAAGTCGGCGTCGGACGCGCCACGATCGTCGGACTCTCCATCGGCGGCATGATCGCTCAGGAGTTCTATCGTCACCACCCCGATCGCGTCGCGGCGCTCGTGCTTTGCGACACTGCGGCGAAAATCGGGACGGACGAGGTTTGGGACTAGCGAATCGCTCAAGTTCAGCGCGGTGGCATCGAATCCTCGGCCGATTCCGTCCTCGAACGGTGGTTCACCGCCGATTTCCGATCCCGGCGATCCGCCGAGCTTGCCGGCATGCGCGCCGTGCCCACGCGAACGCCGCGCCAAGGCTATCTCGCCGCCTGCGGCGCCTTGAAGCGCACCGACCTCCGACCCTATGCCGCACGAATCGAGGCGCCGACCCTGTGCCTGGTCGGCGACCAAGACGGCTCGACGCCCGTCGCTCTGGTTAGGAAAACGGCCTCGCTTATCCCCCGCTCGCGTTTTGAAACCATTGAAGGCGCAGGGCATTTGCCAAACGTCGAGAGGCCAGAAGTCGTGGCGAAATTGGTTTTCGAACACGCCAGACGGGCGGCCGCTTGAGCCCTAGCGCACCGTCACGGGCGCTCGACACAAAAGATGGCGCCGGGAGTTATTAGGCCGCCGATATTCCCGCACTTCCTGTTCCTGGGATGAGAGGGTATAGACACCCGCCGTTTTCAGGGCTGCCGGGAGCCGGCGACCCGAGGTTTCCTTTACGCATGTCTCACCCGGTTTCGAACGACGCTGCCCCGCCGCCAATTTATGGCGCCGAGGGGGACCTGACGCATTCGTCCGGGCGTTTCTGGGTTCTCACGCTCGGCTCGATCGGCGTCGTCTTCGGCGACATCGGCACGAGCCCCCTTTATTCGCTGCAGACGGCGCTGGGTCAGTTCAAAGGCCCGCTCGGTCCCCCTGAAGTTATCGGCGTCGTGTCGCTCATCATCTGGGCGCTGCTCATTGTCGTCACAGCGAAATATGTGCTGTTCCTGATGTTGGCCGACAACAAGGGCGAAGGCGGCATCCTCTCGCTGATGGCGCTGGCGCAGCGCGCCCTTGGACGAAAGGCAGCGGTCGTGTTCCTGCTTGGTGTCGCCGGGTCCGCCCTATTCTCGGGCGACGCCATGATCACACCGG
>DATBZF010000047.1:0-2372 GCA_036513315.1 Roseiarcus sp. | reverse complement strand
ATCATGAAGAGGATCCTGGTCGCAGTGGCCTGTCTCCTCCCGTTCGCGCTAGCCGCGGAAGCAGGCATCAACCGACATTCTCCCGAAAACGCCGTCAAGGCCGTATACGCCGCCGATCGCGCGGCGATTGAAGGCCGTGGCGATGGAATCATGGGCGACAATACGCTGCGGGCCCGATTTTTCTCGCGTTCGCTGTTGCGCTCGATCGCGGCTGAGGAAATCATCGCCGGCGTGCGCGACGGGCCGCCGGCCGACCTCCGCGATCCATTCAGCGACCACGCGCCCCACCTCGTCGCCCTGAGTGTGGCCCCGATCTCGGAAACTCGAGACGGCGCCAAGGTGCTCGCCGAGTTCGCCCGCGGCGACGGCGCGCGGGAGCAATTGACCTACGCCATGCTGTTCGAACGCGGCGAATGGCGCATCGACGATATCGTCTATTCCACGCTGGATGGCGCAAGCCACACCCTGCGCGGCATGCTCGCGGCGAACTAGCGCAAACGATTGCCAGCGGTTCGTCGCGAAACTCGGGCGCGAGAGGAGGCCTAAATCAAGGATGCGTCATAAGGCGTAAGATCCCATAGATTAGAATGGGCTGCGGACGCACTGCTTCTGGCGGCGGTCTTTTTCGGGTCGTCCTTGATTTGGTTCTCCTCTCGCGTCGTTCTCCCGAAGCTTGAGCGCTGGTCGCCGATTTCGTTCTGGTCGGGAACGGCGTCGAGATCGGATTTACGCCATCCTCAAAGTGAGCGCGCGCCCTTCCGGCGGACGCTCTGCCGGCCTATGATCTCAGGCGGGGCGGAGGAGGCTTTGATGCGCAAAGGCTCGCGGATCGATCTGGCGTTCTGCGCCGCCACCGCTCTCGCGCTTATCGTTACCCAAGCGCCCCAGGCGGGCGCGGCGGGCGCGCCAGTCGCCGTCGACGCCGCGATCGTGCTGGCCGCGGACGTCTCGCGCAGCATCGACGACGAGGAGTTCGCGCTTGAGCGGCGCGGCTATGGGGATGCGATCCAGAGCCAGCAGCTCATCGATGCAATCTCCACTGGGCCGCACGGCGCGATCGCCCTCGCTTATGTCGAGTGGGCCGGCGATGGCGAAGAGCGGGTGGTGGTCGATTGGGCCGTGATCCGCAATGAAGCGGACGCGCGCACATTCGTCGCCGCGATGGCCGCGGCGCCGCGCTCGTTTCTCGGCCGGACCGCAATCGGCGCGGCGATCGATTTTTCTTTCGCGCTGTTTGCCGAGAGCGCCATTGAGACGAGCCGGCGGGTGATCGACGTCTCGGGCGACGGCACCAGCAACCAGGGTCGCCTCGTGACCGAAGCGCGTGATGCGGCGGTCGCAGCGGGCGCGGTGATCAACGGGCTCGCCATCTACAACCGCAAGGCGGCGGCGATGGGCGGCTATCTCGCCATGCACACCAACCCGCCCGGCGGCCTCGCCCAATATTACCGCGAAAACGTGATTGGCGGCCCCGGCGCATTCGTGGCGCCGATCGACGATTTCAGGACCTTTGGCGAAGCAATGGTGCGCAAACTCGTCAACGAAATTTCTGACGCCCGCCCCCAGGGCGCAAAATAATAGGTAGTTCTACCTAGGAGTGTGACGCGCGTCACAGTTGCACGCCGCAGAATATGCAACTTGCCATACCGACTGCGCCCCATTGCGGCTTGGCGCGGTCTCGTCGTCCCCAGCGTTGAGTTAAGTCTCGATCTGGGAGATGGACGGGAACACCCTAACCGGCGGCGGGCCGGTCAGCCCCAATCCCGGGCCGAACTGGAAAGCGATCGGAACCGGCGATTTCAATCACGACGGTCATTCCGACATCCTGTTTCAAAACACGACGAGCGGCCAAGTCTCGATCTGGGAGATGAACGGGAGCAGCTTGATCGGCGGCGGACCGGTGAGCCCCAATCCCGGCCTAAGCTGGCATGCTGTCGGGACCGGCGACTTCAACGACGGCGGCGGTTCCGACATCCTTTTTCAAAACACCAGCGGCCAAGCCTCGGTCTGGGAAATGAACGGAACCACCCTGGTCGGCGGCGGCGCCATCAGCCCCAATCCCGGGTCGAGTTGGCGCGCGGTCGCCTGACCTCAGCCCGGAGCCAGACCCCACCGCCAGCTGGCCGCTCTCGAGGCCACCAACGGCGAAGGACGCCGTCACGACCTCAGCGGCGCGGACCCGGTTCGGCGTTCGTTTATCGGATCAACGCGCTATGCCCTACTGGAGGCGCGGGCGCTTCATGAAGGTCGTGCGGTCGGCCGAACGCACGCGCAGACCCATTGCGCGGCCATCGCGAATGATTTCGATCGGAATCTCCACTCCCGCCGGACCGCGGCTCCAGATCTTGTGGTAGAAATCGCCGAGGTTTTCG
>DATBZF010000046.1:0-127011 GCA_036513315.1 Roseiarcus sp. | reverse complement strand
TTCGCCGTCGTCCTTGACTTCGAATGCCTCTCGCGCCCCGCTCCGCCATGCAAACAATGAGAAATTCTGCTCTCATATGTCGTGAACCCGCGAATATCCTTGACTTCAACTTTCCTGCGCAAACGCCCCGCTGGCGGAATCCAGCCTCCACGCCGGGCCGAAGCCCCCATTCGGACCCCAGATCATTCCATCCAACGCCAACCTTGCTTTTAGCACGGGCCGGCGCCTCGAAAAATGCCCGGCAGGAGCATCTCCACCGCGCCGATCGCTCGGAAATGGCCTTTCCCCCCAGCGCGAAATCAGATAGCAAACGCCGCATCCCAAACCCAATGTGGCGGTCCATGGCATCCCTGAAACTCCTTCTCCTGCCCGGCGACGGCATCGGTCCTGAAGTCATGGCCGAAGTGGAAAAAGTCACCGCGTTTTTTGACCGTAGCGGCCTCGCTCGATTCGAAATCGAGAAGGGGCTTGTCGGCGGCAGCGCTTATGATGCGCATGGCAAGGCGATCAGCGATTCCGATATGGCGCTGGCGGAGGCGGCGGACGCCGTGCTGTTCGGCGCGGTCGGCGGCCCCAAATGGGATGGCGTGCCCTATGACGTCCGCCCCGAAGCGGGCCTCCTGCGCCTGCGCAAGGACCTCCAGCTCTACGCCAATCTGCGCCCCGCCATCTGCTATCCCGCCCTGGCCGACGCCTCCTCGCTCAAGCGCGAAATCGTCGAGGGCCTCGACATCCTGATCCTGCGCGAATTGACCGGCGGCGTCTATTTCGGTGAGCCGAAGCAAATCATTGATCTTGGCAATGGCCAGAAGCGTGGCATCGATACGCAAGTCTACGACACCTACGAAATCGAGCGCATCGGCCGTGTCGCTTTCGATCTCGCGCGCAAGCGCCGCAACAAGGTCACCTCCTCCGACAAGCGCAATGTCATGAAATCAGGCGTTCTGTGGAATGAGGTGATCTCGGCCCTGCACAAGCGCGAGTTCGCCGACGTGACGCTGGAGCATCAGCTTGCCGATGCGCTAGGCATGCAGCTCGTGCGTTGGCCCAAGCAATTCGATGTTATCGTTACCGATAATCTGTTTGGCGACATGCTGTCGGATGTAGCGGCCATGCTGACGGGTTCGCTCGGAATGCTTCCTTCAGCCTCGCTCGGCGAGACCAATCCCAAGACCGGCAAGCGCAAGGCGCTCTATGAGCCGGTTCATGGTTCGGCGCCCGATATATCAGGCAAGGGCCTCGCCAATCCGATCGCGATGATCGGTTCCTTCGGCATGGCGCTGCGCTATTCCTTCGGCTTCAACGAGGCCGCCGACAAGCTGGAGGCGGCGATCGCCAGCGTTCTCGACGCAGGGCTGCGAACCGCCGACATCAGCGCGCCAGGCGGCGCGCCGGTCTCCACCACTCAAATGGGAGATGCGATCGTCGCGGCGCTGGCGCGGGCCTATGATTGAACGGTGCTTTGCGGGGGTGATCGTCCCGCGAGATTAGGCCCTGCCTTAGGTGGCGCCGCTCTTGAGAACCTCTCCGAGCCCCAACTCCCTACCGGAGCCCGTCGCGGAGAGCCGATCGATCAAGCGGCCGAGCGCCACCCGGTCGAGCGTCGCACCATGGGCGCCGCAGGCAAGGCCTGAGAGATCAATTTCCCGCAGCCGGTCGAGGCGGAACCCGAGGCAGGGGCGTTCTCCCATCGCGCCTGACAGCGTAACCTCAGCCCATTCGATCGGTCCGCGACTCGTTGAAAAGAATTCCGGGTTCGTCGCATGAACCACAGCCGCGCCGATCTCGGCCGATTGTTTGGCGAGTTCGACAAAAAGGCTCGATCGCGGCAGCGCCGATCCGGCCGATTTGGCGGCCCGCAGCGTGACGCGAAACAGAATCTCGTTGCCGCCGGCATCTCCGAACGTCAATGTGTCCCATCGTTCGGTGGAATTTTCGCGCATCCGCGCCTGATAATGGAGCGGGGCGCGGATCGCGTCCGGCGGGCTGAACGAGACCATCGGCGCCAGCCGTTCATTAGCGACAAAAGCAATGTGAGAAGGCCCGGCCGCAGGGGCCGCGACGGGAGACTGGCCGCCGTTGCGCGAGAGAATAGCCCCGCCAATCAGGCAAGCCGCGAGCAAAACGACGCCCCGAAGCCGCAGCCGCCCGCGCCCGGCGGGCCGCGCCCCCACCTGACAGGCATATTTGAAGAATTCTATCAAAGCGCCGTCCTGCGCAGCGCCGGCTTCCAGTCGTTCCATGCTCATGACGCATCCCTGGCCTTTTCGCGGCCTTTTCGGATGCGCAACTTTAGCAGCTCGCAACCGACGCCTGGTTACCGCCGCGACAAAGATTGCAAGAGCGTCAACAGCCTGTTACCGCCACCAGCCCCGAGCGGCCCAACAAGCTTCCCGCCATTGACTTGGGGTGGCTTTGTTTTCTATATATCAAACGAGCCGTTCGACAAATCGAACAACAGCGAGAGGTAATGGCGCATGGGAGGGCATCATCCCAATCTGACGAGCGGCGCCACTGAAGCGGATGCGCCTCACAGTCAGGTTCTTCGCCTGGGCGCCGAGCGTCCCCTGACGATGGACGCTGGCGTCGCGCTCGCTCCCCTGAGCATCGCCTATCAGACTTACGGCGCCCTCAACAATTCCAAGACGAATGCCATTCTCGTCTGCCACGCCCTCACCGGCGACCAGCATGTCGCCAACCGCAACCCGGTGACGGGCAAGGACGGCTGGTGGGATACGATGGTCGGCCCCGGCAAGCCAATCGACACCAACCGTTTCTTCGTCATCTGCGCCAATGTCGTCGGCGGTTGCATGGGAACGACCGGGCCAGCGTCGACCAATCCCGCTACAGGCGGCGCCTATGGCCTCGCTCTGCCGCTCGTCACCATCGCCGATATGGTTCGCGCCCAGGCGATGCTGATCGACCATCTGGGCATCGGTACGCTGTTCTGCGTCGCTGGCGGTTCGATGGGCGGCATGCAAGTCCTGCAATGGGCGGCAAGCTATCCCGAGCGCGTCTATTGCGCTCTGCCGATCGCGACTTCCGCCAAACATTCCTCACAGAATATCGCCTTCCACGAGGTCGGCCGTCAGGCGATCATGGCCGATCCGGACTGGCGCAACGGGCGCTATCTTGCCGAAGGGGTTAACCCCGCCAAGGGCCTGGCGGTCGCGCGCATGGCGGCCCATATCACCTACCTCTCCGACTCGGCGTTGCAGCGCAAATTCGGCCGCAAATTGCAGAACCGCACCGAGCGCACCTTTTCCTTCGGCGCCGATTTCCAGATCGAGTCCTACCTTCGCCATCAGGGCTCGATTTTTGTCGAGAGATTTGATCCAAATTCCTATCTGTTCATGACGCGCGCGATGGATTATTTCGATCTCGCCGCCGATTATGACGGCTCGCTCGCGCGCGCGTTCAAGGCGTCGAAGACGCGATTCTGCGTGGTCTCCTTCACCTCCGACTGGCTGTTTCCGACCAGCGATTCTCGCGCTCTCGTCCATGCGCTCAACGCGGGGGGCGCCTCCGTGTCGTTCGTCGAGATCGAGACGGATCGCGGTCACGACGCCTTCCTTCTCGACGTGCCTGACCTCATCGCGACCACCAAAGGTTTCATCGACGCGGCCGCGCGTGCGCGCGGCATTGCGCCGGCGACCGCATCTTCCGGCGCATGAGAGCGCAATCGTGACGACAATCGCCGCGGCCCCGCAATCGCGCATCGATCTTGTGCGGGTCGCCGAAATGGTCGAGCCGCGCGCGCGCGTCCTCGATGTCGGCTGCGGCGACGGCGCCCTGTTGCGCTTGCTCGCGGAAACGCGCGAGGTCGACGGGCGCGGCATTGAAATCTCACAGCGCGGCGTCAACGACTGCGTGGCCAAAGGACTGTCGGTCATTCAGGGTGACGCCGATACCGATCTTGCCGATTATCCCGACGATTCCTTCGACTATGTGATCCTGTCGCAAACGCTGCAGGCGACTCGTCAGCCGCGCGTGGTCATGGAGCATATGCTGCGAATCGGCCGGCGGGCGATCGTCTCGTTTCCCAATTTCGGACATTGGCGGATCAGGGCGCAAATCGCCTTCAAAGGCCGCATGCCGGTCACCCAAAATCTCGGCCATTCCTGGTACGACACGCCCAATATCCATTTTTGCACAATCCGGGATTTTGTCATTCTCACGAGGGAAATCGATGCGCGCATAGAAACCAGCGTGGCGCTGAACAGCTTAGGCTATCCCCTGCAGCTCAATCTGCCGTGGTGGGCCTGGAATCTTTTGGGCGAGCAGGCGGTGTTTCTCTTGCGGCGCCAGCGGTGAGCGGCGTTAACGCTTAAATGTGCGCGCAAGCGCTTTGCGCTCGTCCTGACCGGGTTCAAATACACATGGGACAGCCGCCGGGTCGTGGCGACATCATCTCATTGTTTGCATGGAGGCGATTATGCGCGAGAGGAAATCTGCCCTCGGTCATCGTCTTTGTATGTCTTGAACTCGGTCACGTCCTTGTCTTCAACCTCCTTCCACGCCGCGCTCCCCCCCAGGAACTCAATGTAGCAATCCGATTGCAACGCTCCTTAGCGTTCTACGTCCAGCCGCCAAGCGATTCCATCTAGAACCAACGCGCTCGAACCAGCGCGCGCACCGCTCTCGCTTTCAACGATTCGCGAGGATCGCCGAAAACCGATTGACTCATTCGTCCCGCCGGGCCCACCTTCAACCGCAATCCGTCAGGGCGCCATCATGCCGATCACTCCCGCCATTCAGGATCTCGCCGCCGATGCGCAGAGCTGGCGGCGCGATATTCATCGCCACCCCGAACTGCTTTATGACGTGCCGCGCACCGCCGCTTTCGTCGCCGAGCGTCTTGAGGCGTTCGGTTGCGATGAGGTGGCGACCGGGATCGGGCGCAGCGGCGTCGTCGGCATCATCCGCGGTCGGGGCGCGGCGAGCGCGCGCACGATCGGTCTGCGCGCTGATATGGACGCGCTGCCAATTCATGAGACGACCAACCTCGCCTATCAATCCGCCAATCCCGGCAAGATGCACGCCTGCGGCCATGACGGCCATACTGCGATGTTGCTGGGCGCGGCGCGTTATCTCTCGCAGAGCCGTGACTTTTCCGGGACCGCCGTGGTGATCTTCCAGCCCGCGGAAGAAGGCGGCGGCGGCGGCAAGGCGATGCTTGACGACGGCTTGATGGAGCGCTTCGGCATCCAGCAAGTCTACGGCATGCATAATTGGCCGAAGCTGCCGGTCGGCGCTTTCGCCATTCGCAAGGGGCCGTTTCTCGCCGCGGCCGATCGTTTCACGATCGACATCGAAGGACGCGGCGGCCACGCCGCTCAACCTCATCTCGGCGTCGATCCGATCGCGGCGGGCGCGCAGATTGTGAGCGCGCTGCAGACCATCGTCGCGCGCAATGTCGATCCGCTCGATTCATGCGTCGTCTCGGTGACCTGCTTTCACGCCGGCGACACCGACAATGTCATCCCGCAGACAGCCCAACTTCGCGGCACGACGCGCACCCTGGCGAGCAAGACGCGTGATTTCGCCGAAAAGAGAATCGCAGAGATCGCCAAGGGCGTCGGCGCCGCCCTTAACGTGAACGTCGAGGTCCACTACAAGCGAGGCTATCCGCCCACGGTCAATCATCCGGAACAAACGGATTTTGCCGCATCGATCGCGCGAAAGATCAGCGGCGACGATCAGGTGTCGACGAACGCGCCGCCCGAGATGGGCGCCGAGGACTTTTCCTATATGCTGGAGGCGCGGCCCGGCGCTTTCATTTTGATCGGCAACGGCGACTCGGCCCGCCTGCACAATCCCGCTTACGATTTCAATGACGCCGCGCTGCCTTATGGCATGAGCTATTGGGCGCAATTGGTGGAAACCGCATTGGCTGGCTGACGTGATCAGCCGATCGCGTCAAGCGCTGTGATCGCTCCGCGCAATTCGGCGAGCCCTTTGAGCCGACCAATCGCCGAATAGCCGGGGTTGGTGTTCTTTTTGAGATCGTCGAGCATTTGGTGTCCGTGATCGGGACGGAACGGGATTTTCTGTCCGTCGGGCCGTCGCCGATCCTCAGCCAGAACTTCTCGCAGCACCGCCACCATGTCGACATCGCCACCCAGATGATCGCTCTCATAGAACGAGCCATCCGCTTCCCGGCGCGTCGCTCGAAGATGGGCAAAATATATGCGCGCGGCGAAACGCCGCGCGATCGCCGGCAAGTCATTTTGAGCAGCGACGCCAAGCGAACCGGTGCAAAAGCATATGCCATTGGCGGGCGAAGGCACGGCGTCGAACAGAATCTGATAATCCTGCATCGTCGAGGCGATCCGCGGCAGCCCGAACAAGGGACGGGGCGGATCGTCGGGATGCAATGTGAGCCTGACGCCCAGCCCCTCGGCGACCGGCGCGATTCGCTCGAGGAAGGCAATCAGATTGCGACGCAGCGCCTCCGCGCCGATGCCGGCGTAAGCGGCAAGCTTGTCGCGCATCCCTTGCAGGTCGAGAGAATCCGATGTCGTGCCCGGTAGACCCGCCGCGATATTGCGGGTGAGTTCGTCGGCCTGCACTTGATCCATCGCGGCGAACAATTGACCAGCCCGTTTCAGCACATCCGCCGAATAATCCGCCTCGGCGCCTTTGCGCCTCAGGATATGAACGTCAAAAGCGGCGAGACGCGCCTGGTCAAAACGTAGCGCCCGAGCGCCATTCGCCAGCGGCCAGGCGAGATCGGTGCGGGTCCAATCCAGCACTGGCATGAAATTATAGCAGATCGTTTTGACGCCATTGACCGCGACAGCCTCCATGCTGGCGATCCAAACGTCGATCGACGGCGCTGCGGCGGCGCCAAGGCGCTTGACGTCATCGGGCACCGGAATGCTTTCGACGACGCTCCAGCGCAAGGCGCTGCGGCCTGGCGGCGTTTCCTCAATGAGCCGCTTGCGGTCGGCGACCGCCGTCCTCGTCCATTCGACGCCGGGCGGCGCCTCATGCAGCGCATTGACGATGTCGGTGGCGCCAGCCTGGCGCACATCGTCGAGGCTCACATTGTCGCCCGGCCCATACCAACGCCACGCCTGCAGCATTGCGCTTCCTCCTTGTTTCCCCGTCCTGACATTCTTCTCCGCGGCCCCGAGGGTCGCGCTTGATTTCAACCGAACGGCATCGCCAAACCAGCGAGTAGAGCGCTTTGCATTGGGGTCGAAACACAAGCGCACCGCATCGCCACGCGAGAAACTTCCATTGATCTCCTTCCGCGCCTCGCTCCGCCCAAGAAATCAATGGAGAAATCTGATCTCATCTCTACCGAGCGCCCTCAGTCAATAACGCCGGCACGCCTCTGCTGCGCAGCCCTCAGCCTTCGATCTCCTCGCGCAACATTTCCAGAGTCAGCCATTCCTCCTCGGCGTGCATGAGGTCCTTCTGCCTGGCGCCATAGTCCTCAGTAGCGCGCGCGAAAGCTTTGGGATCGCGCGCATGGAATTGCGGATCGGCGAGCAGGGAATCGAGGCGGGCGAGCTTATCTCGCAAAGCAGCGATTTTGTCGGGCAGTTTCTCCAGCGCATGCTTATCCTTGAACGACAGGCGGCGCTTGGCCGCCGGCCTCGGCGCTTCCGGCGCCGTTTCCTTGGCCGCCTTCGGCGCGACGACAGCGCCCGACCCGGTGAGGCCAAAGCCGCGCTGGGCGATCATGTCGGAATAGCCGCCGGCATATTCCACCCAGCGTCCCTCGCCTTCGCTAACGATGACAGAGGTTGCGACCCGATCCAGAAAATCGCGGTCGTGACTGACGAGCACGATCGTGCCGGCATAATCGGCAAGCAATTCCTGCAACAGATCGAGCGTCTCGATGTCGAGATCGTTGGTCGGCTCATCGAGCACCAGCAGGTTGGAGGGTTGCGCGAGCGCGCGCGCCAGCATCAGCCGGCCGCGCTCGCCGCCCGATAATTTGCCGATCGGCGTGCGCGCCTGCTCGGGTCCGAACAGAAAATCCTTCATGTAACCGAAGACATGCTTACGCTGGCCGTTGACGGCGACATAGTCGCTGCCGCCGCCGGTCAACGCGTCCACCAATGTCGTCGTCGGCTCGAGGCTCGCGCGGCGCTGGTCGAGCGTCGCCATTTCCAGGCTGGCGCCGAGCCGGATCACGCCGGAATCGGCGGCAAGCGTTCCGGTGATAAGGTTTACAAGCGTCGTCTTGCCTGCCCCATTGGCGCCGATGACGCCCAGCCGATCGCCGCGCGCCACCCGGATCGAAAAGTCTTTGACGATCGGGCGTTCGCCATAGGACTTGGAGAGCCGATCGGCCTCGATGACCAGCTTGCCCGACTGGGCGGCGTCCGAGGCCGCCATCTTGACCTCGCCCTGAGCGCGACGCGCTTCGCGGCGCTCTCTGCGCATCTCGCCGAGCTCGCCAACGCGTCGCATGTTGCGTTTGCGGCGCGCGGTGACGCCGTAGCGAAGCCAGTGCTCCTCCATCACAATGCGCCGGTCGAGCTTGTGCCGCTCGATTTCCTCCTCCTCGAGCTGCTGATCGCGCCAGGCCTCAAAGGAGGCGAAGCCCTGTTCGAGCCTGCGCGTGGCGCCGCGGTCGAGCCAGACCGTCGCGCGGGTCAGATTGCCGAGCAGGCGCTTGTCATGGCTGATGAGCACAAAGGCTGACCGCGTCTGGACAAGCTCCTTTTCCAACCATTCGATCGCGAGAAGGTCGAGATGATTGGTCGGCTCATCGAGCAGCAGGATCTCCGGCGCCGGCGCCAAAGCGCGCGCGAGCGCAGCGCGGCGCGCCTCGCCACCCGAAATCGAGGACGGTCTGGCGGCGGGCGCGACGCCGAGCTCCTCCATCAGCGCCCGCGCGCGATGCGGATCGTCTTCCTCGCCGAGGCCGTCGAGAACGAAGTCCAGCACCGTTTCGAATGCTGAAAGGTCCGGCTCCTGCGCGAGATAGCGCAGGCTCGCGCCGGGCTGGGCGAAGCGGCTGCCGTTATCGGGCGCGATATCGCCCGCCGCTATTTTGAGCAGCGTCGATTTGCCCGATCCGTTGCGCCCGACGAGCGCGATGCGCTCCCGCGGCGCAACCGTGAGTTCGGCGCCGTCCAGCAGGGGATGGCCGCCAAGCGTCAGGCGAACGTCTCGCAATTGTAGAACAGGCGGCATATGAATGAGGCTCGATCCGGTCTTGCAGGCGACACGCTTAGAGGCAAGTCGGACAAAGGGAAAGCTTGAATTCCGGCCGGCTTGCCGACATCAGGATGATCAGAGATTGTCGGCGTTCGGACTGCGCCAAGAACGCGCCAAAAGGAAGGCTCACATGACTGAGACAGCGATTGCCGCCGCTCTGGAGGCGCTGCGCGCCCATAGCGCCGAAATATTGGCGCATAGCGTCGCGGATGCGTTCGCGGCCGATCCCAACCGCTTCGCCGCGATGCATGTCACGCTCGACGACCTCCTGTTCGATTATTCGAAACAGCGCATTGATGCGGCGACCCTCCTCCAGTTGCAAACCCTCGCCAAGGCGGCCGGCGTCGAGAGCAAGCGCGCGGCGATGTTCGCCGGCGAATTGTTCAACACCACCGAAAGACGCGCCGCTCTGCACACGGCGCTGCGTAATTTCTCGGGCGCGTCGGTGATCGTCGAAGGCCGCGACGTCATGCCGGAAATAGAGGCGGAGCGGGCCAGGGTCGCCGCTTTCGCCAGTGACGTGCGCGAGGGGCGCCTGCGCGGCGCGCTCGGCCAGCCGATGACCGATGTCGTCAATATCGGCATCGGCGGCTCCGACCTCGGGCCGGCGATGGCGACCAAGGCGCTCGGCCCGTTCGCGCCCATCAATCTGCGCAGCCATTTCGTCTCCAACGTCGACGGCGCCGACATCGCCGACTCGTTGCGAGGTCTCGATCCCGCCCGCACCTTGTTCATCGTTTCGTCAAAGACCTTCACCACCCAGGAGACGATGACCAACGCGGCAAGCGCGCGCGCCTGGATCGCCGGCGCGCTCGGCGAGGCGGCGGTCGCCGATCATTTCGCCGCGGTTTCGACGCAGCTCGACAAAGTCGCGCAATTCGGCATCGCGGCGGAGCGCGTTTTCGGATTCTGGGATTGGGTGGGCGGGCGCTATTCCATCTGGTCGAGCATCGGGCTGCCGCTCGCCATCGCCATCGGTCCCGAGCGTTTCGAGGAATTCCTGCGCGGCGGCTATGAAGTCGACTGTCACTTCCGCGATGCGCCGATTGTGCAGAATATTCCGATGCTGATGGGTCTGCTCAGTGTGTGGAACCGCAATATTCTGGGACATGCAAGCCAGGCGGTCATTCCTTACGACCAGCGGCTGTCGCGCTTTCCCGCCTACCTCCAGCAATTGCAGATGGAGAGCAACGGCAAGAGCGTTCAGCGCGAGGGAATTCCGGCCAAGGAGGCGACCGGAGCCGTCATCTGGGGCGAACCTGGAACGAACGGGCAGCACGCGTTTTTCCAGCTGATCCATCAAGGCACCGAAATCATACCGGTCGACTTTCTGGTTGCGGCCCAGCCGACCAATGCCGACGCCCATCATCATGATCTGCTGGTCGCCAATTCCTTCGCCCAGGGCGAAGCCTTGATGCGCGGGCGCAGTCCGGCCGAAGCGATCGCCATCATGCAGGCGCATGGGCAGAGCGCGGAAGAAGCCGCGCGGCTCGCGCCGCATAAGACCTTCTCCGGCAGCCGCCCCTCGAGCACGCTGCTCTATGCGAAGCTCGACCCGCGCATGCTCGGCCGCCTCATCGCGATCTATGAGCACAAGGTGTTTGTCGAGGCGGCGGTCTGGAACATCAATCCGTTCGATCAATGGGGCGTCGAGCTCGGCAAGGAACTCGCTTCGCGCCTCGCGCCGATCGTCGCGCAGGCGGACGCGGATGCCAGCAAGCTGGACGCTTCGACCGCCGGCCTGATCGCGCATTTGCGCAAGCTGCGTGGCTAGACCGGGATGGCCCTTATTTCGATCGCCTGGAGACAGCGCGACGCTGCAAGCGATGCCGGCGTTCCCCGCGGCCTCACACGCCCGCCATCCCATTCGGATCGGCCATGCGGTGCAGCCGGTCAGCGGCGGCCTGGGCGAAACGCAGCAGGACGGCGCGTCTTGTCGCCGGGGCGAGGCGCTGCGGTTCCGGCTCGCGCAGGATTTCGGCGCCATAGGGGTCGGCGACGATCAGGCCGGCGTCCGGCGGCATGATTTCGGCTGGTATCGCGGCGGAAATCGCAAAATACAGGCGATCACAATGGGCGGCATAGTCGCGCCATTTGCGGTCGGCGCGAAAATCGGCGACCGAGGATTTGATTTCGACGATCAGCAGCGAGCCGTCGCCATGCAGAGCTACGACATCGGCGCGGCGGCCATCGAGCAGCGGCAATTCGGTGACGCTGGAATAGCCGCGGGCCCGCAACATGCGCCGCACGCCGCGCGCGATCATCAACGCGGTCTCGGATTGGCGGCCGTCATAGGGCGGCGGCGCTTCGAAAATCGTCATGCCCGGCTCCCCTTTTCAGGCCTTCGCATCCGCCAGGATCATTGCAGCCGCTTTTTCGGCGATCATCAAAGTCGGGGAATTGGTGTTGCCTGAGGTGATGCGCGGCATCACGGAAGCATCGGCGATGCGCAAGGCCCGCAGCCCGCACACGCGCAAACGTGCGTCGACGACGGCGGTTCTATCGTCCGCAGCGCCCATTTTCGCTGTCCCGACAGGATGGAAAATGGTCGTGCCGATATCGCCCGCCGCCAGCGCGAGCGCCTCTTCGCTCTGCGCTGCGACGCCCGGCTTGAGTTCGTCGGGCGCGTAAGGGGCCAGCGCCGGCGCCGCACAAATCCGCCGCGCAAGGCGAATCGAATCGGCCGCGACGCGCCGATCCTCCTCCTGCGAGAGATAATTCGGGCGGATCGCCGGCGCCTGGCGCGGGTCGGCGCTCTGGCTATGCACGCTGCCCCGGCTTACCGGACGTAAATTGGCGACGCTCAGCGTCACCGCCGGGAAACTATGCAGGGCCTCGCCAAAACGTTCGAGCGAGAGGGGTTGCACGTGAAACTCCAGATTGGCGGTGGCGTAATCGGCCGAGGATTTTGCGAACAGGCCGAGCTGGGAGGGCGCCATCGTCATCGGCCCGCGCCGAGCCAGAGCGTATTGCGCGCCCATCCACGCGCGCTTCGCATAGGACTGAAAATCGACGTTGAGCGTGCGGGCGCCGGTCACTTTGAAGATCGTGCGCAATTGCAGGTGATCCTGCAGATTCTCGCCGACACCGGGCAGATCGACGACCACCGGCCGGCCAATTCGCGCCAATGCCTCGGGTCGCCCGATGCCAGACAGTTCGAGCAATTGCGGCGTGCCGATCGCGCCCGCCGCCAGGATGATCTCGCCATCCGACCGCGCCTGGAAACTGGCTCCGTCGCGAATGTAGCTCACCGCAACCGCACGTCCGTCCTCGACGGCAAGGCGCTCGACATGAGCGTTGGTGACGAGTTCGAGATTGGGCCGCGACAGAACCGGCTTCAGGAAGCCGCGCGCCGCGCTCCAGCGCCTGCCGCGTTTCTGGTTGACCTCGAAATAATCCGATCCTTCATTATCGCCATTGTTGAAGTCGGAAACTTTGGGGATGCCGACTTCCGCCGCCGCGTCCCGCACGGCGTCGAGAATCGGCCAGGAAATGCGCGGGCGTTCGACCCGCCATTCGCCGCCCGCGCCATGCAGGGCGTTGGCGCCGGCATGATGATCCTCGTGCTTCTTGAAAAAGGGAAGCACATCGTCCCAGGCCCAGCCTTCAAGCCCTAGCTGGCGCCAGCCGTCGTAATCGGCCGCCTGTCCGCGCATATAGATCATGCCGTTGATCGCCGAACTGCCGCCGATCACCCGGCCTCGGGGATAGCCGATCGCGCGGTCGTTGAGGCCGCGCTCGGCCTCGGTCTTGAACATCCAGTCGGCGCGCGGATTGCCGATCGCATAGAGATAGCCGACCGGAATATGCAGCCAGATCCAATTGTCCTTGCCGCCCGCCTCGATCAGCAGGACTTTATTGCGCGGATCGGCGGAAAGCCGGTTGGCCAGAACGCATCCAGCCGAGCCCGCGCCGACGATGATGTAGTCGAACCGCTTCGAGGGGTTCACGCCGCCACCGCCCAGCAGGCGACGTCGCGGCCCTGCTTCCTCTCCACCGGCGGGCGCTCCGAACGGCAGCGATCGAAAACGAGAGGGCAGCGCGGATTGAACGGGCAGCCGGCCGGTGGGGCGAAGGGCGACGGCAATTCGCCTTTCAGGATGATCCGCTCGCGCTTGGCGCCCGGATTGGCGATCGGCGTCGCCGACAGCAGCGCGCGGGTATAGGGATGTTGCGGGGACGAAAAGACCGTCTCGCTCGGGCCCATTTCGACGACATGGCCGAGATAGATGACCATGATCTCGTCGGCGATATGACGCACGACGGAAAGATCATGAGAGATAAAGACATAGGCGAGAGCGAACGCCTCCTGCAATTCGGCGAGAAGGTTGAGAACCTGGGCGCGGATCGAAACATCGAGCGCCGAAACCGGCTCGTCGAGCACCAGAATCTTTGGGCGCAGCATCAGCGCCCGGGCGATCGCGATGCGCTGGCGCTGGCCGCCCGAGAACATATGGGGGTAGCGGTGATAATATTCGGGCCGCAGGCCGACCTTGGCCATCATTTCCCGCGCCGCGGCTTCCCTTTCAGAAGCGCTCATCGCCGTATTGACCAGCAGGGGCTCTTCGAGCGCCTTGCCGATTTTCTGGCGCGGATTGAGCGAGCCATAGGGGTTCTGGAAGACGATCTGGATCTCCTGGCGTCGGCGCCGGCGTGTCGCCTCATCGGCGTCGGCGACATCTTCGCCCTCGATCATCAACGCCCCGCTGGTCGGCTTTTCGATGAAGGTCAGGAGGCGGGCGAGCGTCGACTTGCCGCATCCCGATTCGCCGACCACCGCCAGCGTGCGGCCGGCCGTCAGCGTGAACGAAACGCCACCGAGCGCTTTCACGCTGGCCGGCGGCGCGAACAGGCCGCGCGCCAGAATATAGTCGCGGGTGAGTTCGCGCGCTTCGAGAAGAGGCTTCATGCGCCGGCGCCCTCCAGCGAGACGCCCGTAACCGGAATCCCCCGCGCCAGCGGCGTATGGCAAAGCGCGCGGCCAAGCGTCGCCGAGGCCGGCTTCGGCGCCGCGCGGCGGCAGAGGTCGAACACGAAGGAACAGCGCGGCGAAAACAGGCAGCCGGTCGGCCTGTCGCCTTGCCCCGGCACGACGCCGGCAATGGCGGGCAGCCGTCGCTGATTGGCGCGCTCCGGCAATGCCGCCAGCAAAGCGGCGGTATAGGGGTGATGGGGGTCGGCGAACAGTTCGTTCGTGGCGTTGGTCTCGACCGGTTGTCCCGCATATTGCACGATGACGCGATCGGCCGTCTCGGCGACGACGCCCATGTCATGGGTGATCAGCACCAGGCCCATGCTGTTCTGGCGTCGCAGGCTCACCAGCAAATCAAGGATCTGAGCCTGGATCGTCACGTCGAGCGCGGTCGTCGGCTCGTCGGCGATCAGCAATTTGGGGCGACACGCCAAAGCCATGGCGATCATCACGCGCTGACTCATGCCGCCCGACAATTGATGCGGAAAGGCGGCGGCGCGCCGGGCCGGATCCGGAATGCCGACTTCGTCGAGCAATTCGACGACGCGCTGTTTGCGCGCTGCGCGGCCGAGGCCAAGATGGGCCTTCAGCGCCTCGCCGATCTGAAAGCCGACGGTGAAGCATGGGTTGAGCGAAGACATCGGTTCTTGAAAGATCATCGCGATGTCCTTGCCGGCGATTTGCCGCCGCGCCGCCGGGCTCATCGTCAATAAATCGCGGCCATCGAACGCCAGCCGATCGGCGGTGACGCTGGCGGTGAAAGGCAGCAGGCCCATGACCGCCAGCATGGCGACCGATTTGCCCGAACCGGATTCGCCGACAATCGCCAGAACCTCGTCGGGCTCGACCGTCAGATCGGCGCCGTCGACCGCTTTGAAGGCGCCCGAGCGCGTGGCGAAGGACACCGACAGATTGCGGATTTCGAGCAGCGGCATGGCTCTCAACTCCGCCTCATTTTCGGATCGAGCGCATCGCGCAATCCGTCGCCGGTCAGATTGATCGCGACCACCGTGATGAGGATCGCGAGGCCCGGCAAAGTAACGATCCACGGGTTCGAGCGAATGAACTCCCTGGAATCGGCGAGCATCGAACCCCATTCCGGCGTCGGCGGCTGGGCGCCAAGGCCAAGGAAGCCAAGCGCCGCGGCCTCCAGGATTGCGTCGGAAACGCCGAGGGCGGCCTGGACGATCAACGGCGCCAGGCAATTGGGCAGAATGGTGAAAAACATCAGGCGGAACAATCCGACGCCGACCACCCGCGCCGCCGTCACGTAATCCTTGCCCAATTCGCCCAGCGCCGAGGCGCGCATCAGGCGGACATAGCGGGGGAGATAGACGATCGTCACCGCAACGATCGTATTGGTGAGGCTCGGGCCGAGGACGGCAACGACGAGAATGGCGAGCACTAGGCTCGGCACCGACATGATCAGGTCCATCACCCGCGTGATCGCGACATCGACGAGAGGACCCGCCATCGCGCTGATCAGGCCGAGGATGATGCCGATGACGAAAGAGACGCTCATCACGGCGAGGCCGATGAACAGCGAAACGCGCGCGCCATAGATGATGCGCGAGAGCATGTCGCGGCCGGCGCCGTCGGTGCCCAGGATATAGCGCCATGAGCCGCCCGTCTCCCAGACCGGCGGCGCCTTCACCGCGTCGCGAAATTGCTCGATCGGCGAATGGGGCGCGATAATCCCGGCAAATAGCGCCGTGGTCACGACGATCGCGACGATGGAGAGGCCGAAGACGGCGCCCTTGTTTTCGCGGAAGGCCGCCCAGAAAGCGGCCCAGGGGCTCGGCGCGGCAAGAATTGCGATGGCCGGATCGCCCGGCGCCAGCGCCGCTTCCGTCAAGCTGGCGCTAAGGCCAATGTCCAGGTCAGCGTCCATGCCTGATCCTCGGGTTGATCGCGCCATAGAGGAGATCGACCAGCACATTGACCATGATGACGACGAGGGAGACCAGCATCACCCCGCCCTGCAACGCGGGATAGTCGCGCCGTCCTATCGATTCGATCAGCCATTTGCCGATGCCGGGCCATGAGAAAATCGTCTCGGTCAGCACTGCGCCGGCCAGCAGGCTCGACACTTGCAGGCCGACCATCGTCACGACAGGCAGAAGCGCGTTGCGCAAAGCGTGCAGGCCGACGACGCGCAAAGGCGACAGGCCCTTCGCGCGCGCCGTGCGCACATAATCTTCGCTGAGAACCTCGAGCATGGACGATCGCGTCATGCGCGCGATCACCGCCAGCGGAACCGTGCCGAGCACGATCGCCGGCAAGATGAGATGATGAAGCGCATCGAGGAAGGCGCCGCTCTGGCCGGACAGCAGCGCGTCGATCGTCATGAACCCGGTCACCGGCTCGAAATAATATTGGATGAGGTCGATGCGGCCCGAAACCGGGGTGAGGCCGAGGTCGACGGCGACGAACATGATGAGCAACAGGCCCCACCAGAAGATCGGCATGGAATAGCCGACCGTCGCCACGCTCATCAGCGCCTGATCGAAATAGCCGCCGCGCTTGACCGCGGCGATCGCGCCCATCGGCAGGCCGATCGTCAGCGCGAACAGGAAAGCGAAGAACGTCAGTTCGAGCGTGGCGGGAAATAAGGTGAGGAATTCGGTCAGCACGCTCTGCTGGGTCGATAGCGACGTGCCGAAATCGCCATGCAGCAATTGCCAGACATAGGCGAGGAATTGCCGCCATACCGGCAGGTCGAGCCCGAGCTGGTGGCGCAACATGGCGAGGCGTTCGGGCGTAATGCCATGCTCGCCCATGCGCGTCTCGACCGGATCGCCGGGCACCAGACGGATCGCGACGAAAGTCGCGAACATCAGCGCGACAAAAGTCGGGATCGTCAGAAGGATGCGGCGAAGGAAATACGCGAGCATGGGCGATTTCGAGAGCGCCGGTCTTGCCTGTCAGGCAGGGAAAGACCGGCGCCGCGCCTTTACTGAACGTCGACGCCTTCGAAAGTATGCGTGCCGAGCGGACTCTGCTTGTAGCCGGTGACATTGGCGCGCATGACTTCGAACACTGTCGAATGCGCGATCAGGAATTCGGGCGCTTCGTCGTGCTCGATTTCCTGCATCCGCTCATAAAGCTTGGCGCGGCCCGCCTGGTCGGGAATCACGCGCGCCTTGACGAGCAGGTCGTTGAACTCGGGATTGCACCATTTGGGGATATTGTTGGCGGCCGGCTTGTTGTCGGTGCAGCCGTCGAGAAAGAAGAAATTATCGGGATCGCCATTGTCGCCGGTCCAGCCGAGCTGCGCGGTAGTGTCCTCGGCGTTCTGCGCGCGCTTGCGATATTCGCCCCATTCATAGGTGACGAGCTTGGCGTTGACGCCGATCTTGGCGAGATCGGCCTGCATCATCTCGCCGATGCGCTTGCCGTTGGGATTGTAGGGGCGCTGCACCGGCATGTACCAAAGGTCGATGTCGAGCGGCGTCGTCACGCCCGCCGCCTTGAGCATCGCCTTGGCCTTTTCGACATCGTAGGGATAGTCGACGATCTTGTCGTTATAGGACCACATCGTCGCCGGGATCAGCGTCTTGGCTGGCGTGCCGGCGCCGAGATAGACGTCCTTGATGATGGCGTCCTTGTCGATCGCCATGGTCAAGGCCTGGCGCACTTCTTTCTTGTCGAAGGGCGGCTTGGTCGTGTTGAAGGCCCAGAAAGCGACGTTGAGGCCGGAAAGATTGATCACCTTCAACGAGCTATCCTTCTCCATCTCGGGCAGGTCGGCGGGACGGGGATAGGCGTTGATATGGCACTCGCCCGCCTTCAGCTTGGCGTAGCGCGCCGTCGCGTCGGGCGTGATCGCATAGACGAGATCGTCGACCAGCGGCTTCTCGCCCCAATAATCCTTGTTCGCCTTGAAGCGGATCACCGCGTCCTTCTGGTAGGCGACGAAGGAGAACGGCCCGGTGCCGACCGGAACCTGGTCGAATTGCTCGGGCGTTCCTTTCTTCAGCAGGAAATCGGCATATTCGGCGGAGGCGATCGAGGCGAAATCCATCGCCAGATTGGCGAGGATCGCGACATTCGGCGTCTTGAGCTTCATGACGATCGTATAATCGTCCTTCTTCTCGATCGAATCGAGCAGCGAGGGCATGTCCATATCGTTGAAATAATCATATTTGCCGCCTGATACTTTGGCGTAAGGACTGTCCGCCTTCCATTGTCGGTTGAAGGAGAACAGCACGTCGTCTGCGTTGAAGTCGCGGGTCGGTTTGAAATCCTTCACCGAGTGAAACTTCACGCCTTTGCGCAGATGAAAGACGATGGTCTTGCCGCCGTCGCTGATGTCCCAGCTTTCGGCGAGGCCGGGGCCGACGATGGTGGTGCCGCGCTTGAACTCGGTCAGCCTGTTGTAGATCGGGCGCGCCGCATCGAAACTGGTGCCGGTGGTGTTGATCGCCGGCGTAAAATTCTCGGGACTTCCTTCCGAGCAATAGACCAAAGTCTTGGCCGATACGGCCGTCGAGCCCAGCAACAATACGGCAAGGCCAAGGCCCGCGAACGTGATGGCTTTCATGCAACTCCCCTTTGATCGCTCGAAACTGATGCAAAGCCGCCGCCCCGCCGGCGAGGCGTTTGGCGATCTGACGACGAGGGCGCGGCTAGCTCATCCCATCGAAGCGCGTTTTTCGAAACCGCGCAATGCTTTTGAGGCGGGCGGCGATTTGCCTGACATCAGAAGCGCGTCACGAACCCGCGCGCTTCCAATTCGGCGACGACGCGATTGGCGAGAATTTCGGGGGTCTCAAGCGCCGACTTGAGAACGATATCGGCGTTTTCGGGGGCTTCATAGGGCTGATCGACGCCGGTGAAATTCTTGATCTCTCCCGCCAGAGCGCGTTTGTAGAGTCCCTTGGGATCCCTGGCGATCACCGTCTCAAGCGGCGCATCGACGAATATTTCCAGGAATTCCCCCGGCGCCGCCAGATCACGCGCCAGACTGCGCTCCGCCCGGAACGGCGAGATGAAAGAACAAAGGACGATCAGGCCGGCGTCCGTCATCAGGCGCGCCACCTCGCCGACGCGGCGGATGTTCTCAACGCGATCGACTGCGGTAAAGCCGAGATCCTTGTTCAGGCCATGGCGGATATTATCGCCGTCGAGCATCAAAGTATGAACGCCGCGCGCATGCAATTGCGCCTCGACGAGATTGGCGATCACCGATTTGCCCGCGCCGGACAGGCCGGTGAACCACAGCACGGCGGGACGCTGATGCTTGATCGCGGCGTGCGCCTCACGGCTGACGCTCAGATCCTGGCGGTGAACATTGGTCGCGCGGCGCAGGCCATGCGCGATCATGCCCGCCGCCGCTGTTTCGTTGGTCGAGCGATCGATGAGAATGAATGCGCCGGTTTCACGATTGTCGGCGTAGGAATCAAAAGCAATCGGCATCGTGGTCGCCAGATTGCAAAAGCCGACCTCGTTGAGCGCCAGCGTCTTGCCCGCCAGCTTCTCCAGATTATTGACGTCGATGCGGTGCCTGAGCTCGGTAATCGCCGCCGGCGTCGTTTTGGCGCCGATCTTCATGAGATAGGAGCGGCCCGGCAGCAGCGGCTCCGCGCTCATCCATATGATATGGGCGGCGAATTGATCGGCGACTTCGGGGCGCGCGTCCGGATGAGCGAACACATCGCCGCGCGCCACATCCACTTCGTCGGCGAGCGTCAGCGTCACCGCTTCGCCGGCGCCGGCTTCCTCGACGTCACCGTCGGCGGCGATGACACGCGTCACTTTGCTGAGACGGCCCGATGAAGCGACAGCCAATTCGTCGCCCGGCTTGACGGCGCCGCTGGCGATCGTGCCGGCGAATCCTCTGAAGTCGAGATGCGGCCGGTTGACCCATTGCACCGGCATGCGGAACGGCGCGAGACGCCGATCCTCATCGACTTCGATATTTTCGAGATGGGACAGCAGATGCGGCCCCTCGAACCAGGGCGTGCGCACGCTGCGCGACGAGACATTGTCGCCGAAGCGCGCCGAGATCGGGATCGGCGTGATCGAGCGGAAGCCGAGCGGCTTGGCGAAAGTTTCGAAGTTCTTGACGATGGCGCGGAACGTCGCCTCGTCGAAATCCACGAGGTCGATCTTGTTGACCGCCAGCACGACATGCCGGATGCCGAGCAGCGAGACGATATAGGAATGACGGAACGTCTGCGTGAGCAGGCCTTTGCGGGCGTCGACGAGGATGATGGCGAGTTCGGCGTTGGACGCGCCGGTCGCCATATTGCGCGTGTATTGTTCATGGCCGGGCGTGTCGGCGACGACGAACGAGCGCGCCGGCGTCGCGAAATACCGATAGGCGACATCGATAGTGATGCCCTGCTCGCGCTCGGCCTCCAGCCCGTCGACGAGCAGCGCGAAATCGATCTCCTCGCCGGTGGTGCCGTGTTTCTTCGAATCGCGCTTTAGGGCGGAAAGCTGATCGTCGAAGATCAACTGCTGCTCATAGAGGAGGCGGCCGATCAGCGTCGATTTGCCATCGTCGACCGAGCCGCAGGTGAGCAGGCGGAGCGTCGGCAGGGCGGCGGCGCGGAGATTCTCAGCCATCAGAAATATCCCTCGCGCTTCTTCTTCTCCATCGACCCGCTCTCATCCTGGTCGATCAGGCGCCCCTGGCGTTCCGATGTCGTCGAAGCGCGCATTTCGTCGATGACTTCGTCAAGCGTTTCCGCATCCGATTCGATGGCGCCGGTCAGCGGATAGCAGCCGAGCGTGCGGAAGCGGACGCGCCGCATTTGCGGCTTCTCGCCCGGCAACAGCGGAAAGCGGTCGTCGTCGACCATGATCAACGTCCCGTCGCGCTCGACCACCGGCCTTTCCTTGGCGAAATAGAGCGGCACGACGGGGATCTGTTCGGCCCGCACATATTCCCAGACATCGAGTTCGGTCCAGTTCGACAGCGGGAAGACGCGCATCGACTCGCCCGCGCGGATGCGGGTGTTGAACAGGCGCCAGAGTTCCGGCCGCTGGTTGCGCGGATCCCAGGCATGGGCCGCCGAACGATGAGAGAAAATGCGCTCCTTGGCGCGGCTCTTCTCTTCGTCGCGCCGCGCCCCGCCGAAGGCCGCGTCGAATTTGCCCTCATCTAAAGCCTGGCGCAGGGCTTCGGTCTTCATGACCTGCGTGTGCAGCGCCGATCCGGAAGCGATCGGCGAAATGCCGCGCGCGAGGCCGTCCTTATTGGTGTGGACAATCAGGTTGAGGCCGAGCCGCTTGGCCGTTTCGTCGCGAAACCCGATCATTTCGCGAAACTTCCAGGTGGTGTCGACATGCAGGAACGGGAAGGGCGGCGGGGCGGGATGAAACGCCTTAAGCGCGACATGCAGCATCGCGCTGGAATCTTTGCCGATCGAATATAGCATGACAGGAGCGCTAAATTCCGCAACTACCTCTCTCATAATGTGAATTGCCTCCGATTCGAGGCGACGCAGGTGAAGCGGCAAATTGGCGGACATGAGGGATTGTCTCGAAAGGAGCGAGCGGTTCATATAGTCGATAGGATGGCCATGCAACAGGTTGGTCGCCGGCGCCGCGGCGGGAGCCGCCGCTAAAGGCCTGGCGCGCCAGCAAATCGGGGCGCTGTGCGGGGCCTCAGGGGCAGGCTGGCGCATGTTGCGCCGCCTCGCGAACCTGCCATAGAACCACGCGACAGCATCGCTGGAGACATTTTGCCAACGCGATCCACGCTTCCGGTCGCCCGGAACACGATCTTCGCGCCCGCCACCGGCGTCGGCCGCGCCGCGATCAGCATCGTCCGCATTTCGGGAGCCGGCTGCGACAAGGCGTTGGCGGCGCTGATCGGCGGCCCGCCGCCCGCCGCCCGCCTCGCCGCTTTGAAGACCTTGCGCGATCCCGTCACCGGCGAGGCTCTGGACCGCGCCCTCGTCATCCGCTTTCCGGCGCCGCGCAGCTACACCGGCGAAGACATGGCCGAGCTTCATGTCACCGGCGGACGCGCCGTGCTTGCCGCCATCATTGAGGCGCTCGCGCAGCTTGCCGATATGCGGCCGGCCGATCCTGGCGAATTCGCGCTGCGCGCTTTCGAAAACGGCAAGCTCGATCTGTCGCAAGTCGAGGGGCTCGCCGATCTCGTCGACGCCCAGACCCAGGCGCAACGGCGCCAGGCTTTGCGCATTGCCGACGGCGCGCTGACCCGCGAAACCGAGGCGATCCGGGCTTCGATCGTCGAGGCGATGGCGGGGATCGAGGCGCAGATCGACTTCTCCGACCAGGAGGATGTGGACCCCGCCGGCCTCGCGCATATCCATCTCCTGGTCGAGACGGCGGCCGACCGCATACGGCGGACCCTCGCCTCCGCATCGTCGGGCGAGCGCCTGCGCGATGGCTTCAATGTCGTCATCGCGGGTCCGCCCAATGTCGGCAAATCGACGCTGATGAATGCGCTCGCCCGCCGCGACGTGTCGATCGTCTCGCCAATTGCCGGCACCACGCGCGACGCCATCGAGATCGCCCTCGAATTGCGCGGCTATCCGGTTAATCTGGTCGACACCGCCGGGATCAGGGACACCGACGACCCGATCGAGAGGGAAGGCGTCGCGCGTGCGCGCAGGCGCGCCGAGGAAGCCGACCTCACGCTTTGGCTGACGGAAGCCGGGCCAGCCGGCGCCTTGACGCCGCCAGCGAGCGATCGGCGCCCGGTCCTGCCGGTAAGGACCAAGAGCGACCTCGGCGGGGCGGCCCCTCCGTCGGCTTCGCTATCCGTTTCCGCCAGGACGGGTGCGGGCATCGATCTTTTGCTTGATGCGATCGCCGATGCCGCTGAGCGGCTTTTTTCAGGGCAGGGGCCGGCCCTGATCACGGCGACGCGCCATCGGCTGGCGTTCGAAGAAGCGCTCGCCCATCTTGAACGCCTGCTTGCGGAGCCGCATTCGCCGGCCGAATTCCTCGCCGAAGACCTGCGCCTCGCCGCGCGCGCACTGGAGCGGATCGCCGGGCGCGTCGATGTCGAGGAAGTGCTCGGCGAGATTTTCTCCCGGCTTTGTATTGGCAAATGACGCCATCCGGCCTATTTGGCGGGCTCTGAGCGTCTGGACGGTAGGTGGGACGATGGCCGCCAGGAGGATTGAGATTAGATTCCTCCATTGATTTCTTGGGCGGAGCGAGGCGCGGAAGGAGATTGAAGTCAAGGGTGCGCGAAGCGCATCGCCTCCGGCGACGCCCCCTTTGGGGGCGCCCTTGAGTTCAATCTCCTTCCGCGCAAAATGGCCGCCAAGAGATCAATGAAGGTTTGTCGCCGGGTGCGGCGGGCGCGCTTCCGCGTCAATTCAGATGCAACGAGGCGCCGCCCGTTTCCACCCGAAACAGCCGCGATGAGGACTATGGCCGGGTTCGATGTGATCGTCATTGGCGGAGGGCATGCCGGCTGCGAAGCCGCGGCGGCGGCCGCGCGTCTGGGCGCCGCGACCGCTTTGGTGACGCAGCGCTTCGACACGATCGGCGCAATGTCCTGCAATCCGGCGATCGGCGGTCTCGGCAAAGGCCATCTGGTGCGCGAGATCGACGCGCTCGACGGCCTGATGGGCGTGGCGGCGGATGCATCGGGCATCCAGTTTCGCGTCCTCAACCGCCGCAAGGGCCCCGCCGTGCAGGGCCCGCGCGCCCAGATCGATCGCAAGCTTTATCGCGCGGCGATGCAGGGCCTGATCCGGCAAACGCCGGGCCTTACGGTGATCGAGGCGGAAGCCAGCCGTTTCCTTTTGGAGGATGGCGCGATCTCGGCGCTTGAACTCGCCGATGGGCGCGTGCTCGGCTGTCGTTCGCTGGTGATCACCACCGGCACGTTCCTGCGCGGCGTGATTCATCTGGGCGAGGAGCGCACGCCTGCTGGCCGCGTCGGCGACAAGCCCTCGGTCGCGCTTGCGCTCTGCATGGATCAGGCGGGATTTTCACTCGGCCGGCTGAAGACGGGCACGCCGCCGCGCCTCGACGGAACCAGTATCGATTGGGCGGCGCTCGAAGTGCAGCCCGGCGACGATCCGCCCGAGCCCTTTTCGGCTTTGACGAGCAAGATCGCCGTTCCGCAGATCCCCTGCCACATCACGCGCACAACGCCGGCCGGCCATGCAATCGTGCGCGACAACGCGCATCGCACGGCGGTCTATTCCGGCGCGATTTCCGGACGCGGGCCACGCTATTGCCCGTCGATCGAAGACAAGGTCATTCGCTTTCCCGACCGCGACAGCCACCAGATTTTCCTGGAGCCCGAGGGGCTCGACGATCCCACCATCTATCCCAACGGCATCTCGACCTCGCTGCCGGCCGATGTGCAGGAGGCGTTCCTGCGCACCATTCCGGGCCTCGAGAACGTGCGCATCCTGCGCCCCGGCTACGCCATCGAATATGATTACGTCGATCCGCGCGAGCTTGAGCTGAGCCTCGAGACGCGGCGCGTCAAAGGCCTGTTCCTCGCCGGGCAGATCAACGGCACCACCGGCTATGAGGAGGCGGGCGCGCAGGGCCTCGTCGCCGGGCTCAACGCCGCCAGATCGGCGGCCGGCGGGACGCCTTGCGTGTTCGATCGCGCCGAATCCTATCTCGGCGTGATGATCGACGATCTCACCACCAAGGGCGTCACCGAGCCCTATCGCATCTTCACCTCGCGCGCCGAATATCGCTTGTCGCTGCGCGCCGACAATGCCGATGCGCGGCTGACGGAGAAGGGCATCGCGCTCGGCTGCGTCGGCGCCGAGCGCTCGGCGCTGTACCGAGCCAAGGCGGCGCGCCTTGCCGAGGCGCGCGGGCTCATGGAGGCCTGCACGGCGACGCCGACCAAGCTGCGCGCGCATGGCGTGGCGGTCAATCAGGACGGCGCGCGGCGCAGCGCCTTCGAGCTCGCCGCCCAGCCGGAATTCACCATCGACGCCTTGACGAAAGTCTGGCCGGAACTGGCCTCGCTCGATCCCGCCATCGCCCGGCGGCTGGAGGCCGACGCCAAATATTCCGTCTATCTCGATCGCCAGGATGAAGATGTTGCACGCTTCCGCCGCGGCGAATCCACCGCCATTCCCGCCGATCTCGACTATGCCGGCATTTCGGGGCTGTCCAACGAGCTGCGGCAGAAATTCCTGACCGTCCGGCCGAGCAATATCGGCCAGGCCGGCCGCATCGAGGGCATGACGCCAGCGGCGCTGGCTTTGGTCGCCGCGCATGCGCGGCGGGCGCGGCCGGCGAAGGCTGAAGGCGCGCGGGGCTGAGCTCGCGCGCCGGGCGGTTCATCGCAATCCATTGACACTTAGATTCGTCGCCGCCGCCAAACGCGCGCGCGTGGCGGCGGCGCTCGTTTTGACGCACAAGTTCGAGCGCAAACCATTTTCTGCTTGTCAGAAAGTTCTTGTTATGTTCTCATAATGCAATCTCAGGTTGTGAAGTTGCCTCATGCTCGATCTGCCGTCCGTTCGGACCTTTCGCCTGTCACGCGGGGGCGTCGAATGCGATGACCAGGGATTGCGCGTCGGCGGCCTCCCGCTGCTGTCGCGCGATCAGAGAGGCGCCTGGAAGGCGCGTGATGAGCGCGATCTCGCTCGCGACCTGTCGCATGTCTACGGCTTTCGCGTCGATGCTAGCGCCAAGATGGCCGGCTTCGGCGTCGTCGCGAAGTCGTTGCAGGACGGCAATCTGGTCAAGGCGCAGGTCGCGGCGTTGCTGCTGCGATTGCCGGACCCACCTTCCCGCACGGACGCCGCATTGGGCAAGTCTGCCGAGCGACGCCTCTATTGCGATCTGGTCGCCTGCGGCCTCCTGAAAGCGGACGCCGATTGGGACGAGAAACATCCGCGAACCGGCTCGCCGCCGAACCGCGCGTGGTTCGCGTCCAAGCCCAAGCATACGCGGTCGCAAGAATCGCCAAAGGTCGATGAAAAGTCGAACGCAGGCGATCAGGCCCACAACAGCGACCACACTAGCGAACGCGCCTTCCTTCCCTCGGAACCCCCGGCGCCGCCTGAGCCCTCCGCGCCGCCCGTGACGCTAGTCGCTCCTCCGTTGTTGAGTGGCCCAGGTTCGTGGCTCACCGGAGATCTGACCGCGGCCATTTTGGATGGGCTGGCGGCACTGGCTGCTCGCTTCTCCGCCCCCGCGGTCTTCTTTGGCGCGATTTTCATCCCGAGCGCCAATGGACTCGTCGACGGGGGCCCGGTTCCCGGTCGCCCGAACATGACCTACCGCTGGGCGCATGACGAAGTTCAGGTGACGTTCAAGGCGCTCGTAGACGGCCAGTGGCGAGAATTGGCGACTGGCGTCCTGAGAGCGAGCGACGGCGCCTATTACGACAAAGACGGTCATATCGTCGCCCGCCTCGTTCGTGCGGCGAAGCGATCGACTCTGGTCACCAATACCGACGTACTCGATAACGCCCTCGCGCGCCTGCGCCCCCGCGACCGAAAGCCGGATCCCGGTGCGGCCCCGCAAGATCGCGAGCCGAGGCTCTGTCCAGACCCGACGCTTGAGACGATGACGAGCTATTCGGAAAACTCGATCCGATATCAGGAATATGTCAGCAAGCTTGTCTACGGATTGGCGATATACGTCCGCGGCGTCTATTTCGATGGCTGCGATCCGAAAACGGGAAACTTGCTCGAGGCGAAGGCCAATATCGACTTCCTGTTCGATCGCAATGACAAGCTATTATACTGGGCTATCAAGAAATATAACTTTAGATATCAGATGGAGCGTCAAGCGGATGCAGCGAAGGCTGATGGCCGCAATTCGGTCTGGCATGCGCAAACGATGAAGGGATATCGGGGGTTAGAGAAGGTCGCGCGCAAACTCAAAAGGACGAATTTGTTCGTCGTTTATGATCCGAACCGACCGGAGAAATGACAATGAACAGGCCGGAACTCTGTCTTTGGTGGGAAGTGCGTGATCCGTCGCGATCCGACGACGCGAGAAGACTCTCGCAGTTTGTCACTGGCCTGCCGGACTTCGACCCGATCTATCAAAGCTGGCTGAATTCACCAGCCGGTAAGGATGAAGCAGTCCCTGTGCCTCTGAACGAGACGGCGGCGAGACGGCTTCTGATCGACAATATCGACCGATCCGACTTCGACGGCAGCGCCATGCCAGAGTTCGGAAGCAATATCTGGGGCGGCCATGCTGGGCCGCCACCTTATGATTTCAGCGAGTCGAACTACGCAGAGACCAGTTGCCATGTCGGCTCCTATCTCAATCCGGGCGACAGCAGCGCGAACCATATTCTCATGGGGCTCTCGGCGCTGCGGGTCGCAACGGGCCGGCCTTGGCGCGCCTCCGAATTGAGACCGATGATGAAATTCGCACGAGAAATTTGGAGTCCCACGGCCATGTGCGTGATGTTTCCATTTTACATGGACTTTCCATCGGTTCCCCTTCCGCTGCAGACAGAATTTCGGCGGACGCTGGATCCAATGCTCGGTTGGATCACTTATTTGCCCGCCGATCTCGCTGCGCGCGCGAAATATCCCGCCGATGTCGAAGTTGAAACTCTGAGTGACGGCGCTGTGCTGGTCACACTGTGCGAGGAAATGTTCGAGGAGACCGACGCCGAAGGCATGAAGCGGCTGCATGCGCTTGAGGCGGCGCTGCGTCCTATTCAAAGCTGAGCGCTCCGGTGGACAAACCAGAACTGACGCTTTGGTGGGAGTCGCGCGATCCATCGCAGGCCGACAACGCGCGGAGACTCTCGCAGTTTGTCACTGGGCTGCCGGCCTTCGATCCGATCTATCAGAGTTGGCTGCTCTCTCCGAAAACCAAAGAAGAAACGGTTTCCGTTCCCCTGAGCGAGGCCGGGGCCAAAGATCTTCTGATCGACAAAATGTTCCGCAATCAGTTCAACGGCGATCTTATGCCCGAGCACGGGAGCAATATCTGGGGAGGTCACGCGGGACCGCCGCCCTATGATTTCCGCGAATCGAGTTATGCAGACACATCGTGTCACGTCGGTTCCTACATCCTGCCTAAGGACATTCGGGCGAATATAATCTCTATGCGGCTCTCCGCCTTGCGCCCGTCGGCCGGACGACCCTGGCGCGCCTCCGAACTTCGGCCATTGATGAAATTCGCGCACAACGTCTGGAAGCCGGGAGAAATGTGCGCGACGTTTTCTTTCTACCGACCTCCGATGATCCCCGATCCGACATGGGCGGCGGGTGAGCGAACGCTCAACCCATGGATCGGATGGATCACCTACCTGCGCCCCGACCTTGCATCGCGCGCGAAATATCCCGCTGACGTTGAAGTCGAAACGCTCGATGACGGCGGCGCGCTGGTTACCCTGTGCGAAGACCAGTTCAACGAGACCGATGTCGAAGGCATGGCGCGGCTTCGCGCGCTTGAGGCCGCGCTGCGCCCGATTCAAACTTGGGCGACTTGCATATTCGTTGGCGCAGAAGCGCATCGCTTCGCCGAGCGACAGTCCTTCATTGATCTCTTGGCGGCCATTTTGCGCGGACGGAGATTGAACTCAAGGACGACGGCGAAGCCGTCGCCGCCGGAGGCGGCAAAAGCTGCGCTTTTGTCCTTGACTTCAATCTCCGTCCGCGCCCCGCTCCGCCCAAGAAATCAATGGAGGAATCTGATCTCCTCCCAGACGCTGAGGAGTGTGGGCTTGCTGCGCGATCTGGGCCAAAGGCAACACGGGAGGCGGCGGTCCCCCTACCTGATCAACCCCAGCACATCCTTCACCGCATCCATGTTCGGCCGCGCGATCGCCCGCGCCTTTTCAGCGCCCTCAGCGAGCACGCCGTCGACAAAGCCGGGATCGTCTTTCAGCCGGAGGACCTCCGCGCGGATCGGTCCGAGCTTGGCAACCGTCAGTTCGGCGAGCGCGTTCTTGAAGGTGGAGAACTGGCTGCCGCCGAAACGGCTCAGGACATCGCCCTTGGTCTCGTCGCCGAGCGCGGCGAATATGCCGACGAGATTGTCGGCCTCCGGTCGGCCGGCAAGTCCCGCCGGATCGCTCGGCAGCGGCTCGGCGTCGGTCTTGGCCTTGCGGATTTTCTGGACGATCGTGTCGGCATCGTCGGTCAGAGCGATATGGGCGAATTCCGACGGGTCGGATTTCGACATCTTCTTCGTGCCGTCGCGCAGACTCATGACGCGGGTCGCCGGTCCCTGGATCAGCGGCTCGGGCAGCGGAAAGAACATATCGCCATGGCCATGGGCGGCGATCGAGGCGGCATAATCGTTGTTGAACTTCTGCGCGATGTCGCGTGCGAGCTCCAGATGCTGCTTCTGGTCGTCGCCAACCGGCACATGCGTCGCGCGATAGACGAGAATGTCGGCGGCCATCAGCACGGGATAATTATAGAGCCCGACCGAAGCGTTCTCGCGATCCTTGCCCGCCTTCTCCTTGAACTGGGTCATCCGATTGAGCCAGCCCAGGCGCGCGACGCAATCCAGCGCCCAGGCGAGCTCGGCATGTTCGCTGACGCGGCTCTGATTGAAGACGATATTGCGCCTCGCGTCGATGCCGCAGGCGAGGAACGCCGCCGTCACGTCGCGGGTGTTCTGGCGAAGCTGCTCGGGATCATGCGGCATGGTCATCGCATGGAGATCGACCACGCAATAAAGGCAGGGATGGGTCGCCTGCATCTCGACGAACCGCTTCAGCGCGCCGAGATAATTGCCAAGATGCAGATTGCCGGTCGGCTGCACGCCGGAAAACACCAGCTCGGGAAATTTTGCCATAACATTCTCGGATTACGAAAAAGAGAGCCGCCTTATCGCATGCGCGCCCGCCGAAGCAAGCGTCGCGTTTCGTCCCACGCCCGTCTTGGCCGGGCTTGTCCCGGCCATCCACGCCGTGAGGTTGCCGCCAATCCGAGGAGTTTCCCGCAGCCGCTCCGCGTGGATGGCCGGGACAAGCCCGGCCAGGACGAGCCAGATGCTTGCGCCACAATGAGCAGCGTCGCTCGGCCGCTCTCTCGAAACGCCCGCTCTTTACAGGATGAACCGGCTGAGATCGGCGTTCTTGGCGAGGTCGCCGACGTTCTTCTCGATGAAGCCCGCGTCGATTTCGATCTGTTCGCCCGAGCGGTCCGGCGCCGAAAAGCTCACTTCGTCGAGCACCCGCTCCATCACCGTCTGCAGCCGCCGCGCGCCGATATTCTCGACCGTGGCATTGACCAAAGCCGCCACCCGCGCCAGCGCGCCGATCGCGTCGTCGGTGAAGGCGAGTTCGACCCCTTCGGTGCGCATCAGCGCGACATATTGCTTGATCAGGCTCGCCTCGGTCTCGGTGAGGATGCGTCGGAAATCCTCTTCGGTCAGCGAGGCGAGTTCGACGCGGATCGGCAGCCGGCCCTGCAATTCCGGCAGCAGGTCGGACGGCCGCGAGACATGGAAGGCGCCGGATGCGATGAACAATATATGGTCGGTCTTCACCGCGCCATGCTTGGTCGAAACGGTCGTTCCCTCGATCAGCGGCAACAGGTCGCGCTGGACGCCTTCGCGCGAAACATCGGCCCCGCCGCGTCCCTCGCGCGAACAGATTTTGTCGATCTCGTCGAGGAAGACGATGCCATTGTTCTCCACCTCGATAATCGCCTCGCGGACGATCTGGTCCTGGTCGAGCAATTTGTCCGCTTCGGCGGCGAGCAGCGGTTCATGCGCGTCGCGCACGCTGGTGCGCCGCAGCTTGGGCTTCTGCCCGAATCCCTTGCCAAAAATATCGCCGATTGAAATCGCGCCGACCGAGGCGCCCGGCATGTTCGGCAGTTCGAACATCGGCATGCCCGACCCGGTCTGGGCGAGTTCGATCTCGATCTCCTTGTCGTCGAGTTCGCCCGCGCGCAGCTTGCGGCGGAACGAATCGCGCGTCGCAGCCGAGGCGTTGACGCCAACCAGGGCGTCGACGACGCGCTCCTCGGCGGCGAGCTGCGCCTTGGCTTCGATATCCCGGCGCTTCTTGTCCTTGACGAGCCCGATGCCGATTTCCAGGAGATCGCGAATGATCTGCTCGACGTCGCGTCCGACATAGCCGACTTCGGTAAACTTGGTCGCCTCGACCTTGATGAAGGGGGCGCCGGCGAGCTTGGCGAGGCGGCGCGATATTTCGGTCTTGCCGCAGCCGGTCGGGCCGATCATCAGGATGTTCTTCGGCATCACCTCTTCGCGCATCGGCGATTGCAGCTTCAGGCGCCGCCAGCGGTTGCGCAAGGCGATGGCGACGGCGCGCTTGGCGTCGTGCTGCCCGACAATGAAGCGATCAAGTTCGGAAACGATCTCGCGCGGCGAGAATTCGGTCATGGGTCGCTTAACTTTCGGATCAAAGGCTCTCGATGACGAGATTATTGTTGGTGTAGACGCAGATTTCGGCGGCGATGTGCATTGAACGGCGCACGATCGTCTCGGCGTCGAGATCGGTGGCGAGCAGCGCCCGCGCCGCCGCCAGCGCATAATTGCCGCCTGAGCCGATGCCCATCACCGAACCGTTCTCGTCGCCCTCCGGTTCCAGCACGTCGCCGGTGCCGGTCAGGATGAAGCCGGCGGATTTGTCGGCGACCAGCATCATCGCCTCGAGACGCCTGAGATAGCGGTCGGTCCGCCAGTCCTTGGCGAGTTCGACGCAGGCGCGCGCCAATTGCCCCTGATATTGTTCGAGTTTGGCCTCCAGTCTCTCGAACAGAGTGAAGGCGTCGGCGGTCGCGCCGGCAAATCCGGCGATGACGTCGCCTTTGGCGAGCCGGCGCACCTTACGCGCGTTGCCCTTGACGATCGTCTGGCCGAGGCTGACCTGACCATCGCCGCCGATGACCGTCTTGCCGCCCTTGCGCACCATCAGAATCGTCGTCGCATGCCAGCCCGGGCCGCGCCCGGCTGTTTCATCGTTCATATCGCTTCCCGAACTATCGGCTTGTCGAGCGCCTTGCCTTGCTGGCGCGCCGACCCGATCTATGGGGCGCGGCGCGACAAAGCAAGGGCGCGCCGGCGTCGTTCCGATTAACCCAAACCTCCGTTTTGGCCGTCGCGGGTGGTCATTTGGCGCGCATATTGCTATCAACCGGCGCAATCCGGGCCGACCAGCCCCTTTTTCAAGAGACAAGACGATGCGCAGCGCAGCGATCACGCGCAAGACCAAAGAGACCGAAATTTCCGTGAGCGTCACGCTCGACGGCGCCGGCGTCGCTGATGTTGAAACGGGAGTCGGCTTTTTCGATCATATGCTCGACCAGATCGCGCGCCATTCCCTGATCGACCTGAAAATCCGCGCCAAGGGCGACCGGCATATCGACGACCATCATACCGTCGAGGACGTCGGCATCGCTTTGGGCCAGGCCTTGGCGCAGGCGCTCGGCGACAAGCGAGGCATCGCCCGCTACGCCGATTGCCTGTTGCCGATGGACGAGACGCTGACGCGCGTCGCGCTCGACATATCGGCGCGACCGTTCCTGGTCTTCAAAGTCGATTTCCCGACCGAAAAGATCGGCGCCTTCGACACGCAGCTCGTGCGTGAATTCTTCCAGGCGCTCGCCATTCATGCGGGCCTCACCCTTCATATCGAGACGCTCTATGGCGCCAATAGCCATCACATCGCAGAATCCTGCTTCAAGGGCGTCGCAAGGGCCCTCGGCGCCGCGGTCGCGATCGACGCGCGCCAGGCCGAGCGCGTTCCCTCGACCAAGGGCGCGCTCTGAAATTATTTTATCGGCGTTGTTCCGACGCAGGCTTTTGGTGACGAATGGCGATCTATAGCGTGCATATCCCCGGCGACGGCGCCGATCCCGCGACCGCCGCCGAGCGCGCCAATTTCCTGCGCGAGGGCTTTTGCTGGCCGGCTTTCTTGTTCGGGCCGCTCTGGCTGCTGGCGCGCGGGCTCTGGCGCCCGCTCGGCGCCTGGTGCCTCGGCGCGATTCTCGTGGGCCTGACGATTTCCCATGGGCTGTTGCGCGATTCGGCCGGGTCCTGGCTGTATTTTATCGCGGCGCTGTATCTTGGCCTCGAGGGCAAAGGTTTTGTCGGCGCCGCGTTGGAGCGGCGTGGCGTCCGACTTGTCGATGTCGCGACCGGCGCCGATCTCGCCGCCGCCGAGAGCGGGTTCTTCTCGCGCCGGCTCGCCGATGCGCCCGCAATGGCCCCGCCGCCGCCCGCGAGGGCGCACGCGTCTGCGGCGCAGGCGCATGGCCCGATCATCGGCATGTTCCCGGAAGCGGGAGGCTGAGATGAAGGTCGCCATTGTCGATTATGGATCGGGCAATCTGCACTCGGCGCACAAGGCCTTCGAGCGCGCCGCGCGTGAAGCGGGGCTGGCCCGCGAAGTCATGGTCACTTCAAATCCGGAAGCTGTCGCCGCCGCCGATCACATCGTCCTGCCCGGCGTCGGCGCTTTCGCCGATTGCCGGCGCGGCCTCGACGGTGTCGTCGGCATGGTCGAGGCGCTCGAGCAGGCGGTGCGCGCCCGCGGGCGCCCGTTCCTCGGCATCTGCGTCGGCATGCAATTGATGGCCGCGCGGGGCCTGGAATATGAGATCACGCCAGGGCTGAACTGGATCCCCGGCGATGTCGCGGCGATCCGCAGCAACGATCCCTCGCTGAAAATCCCTCATATGGGCTGGAATAATCTGCGGCGCGTTCGCCCGCACCCCGTGCTGGAGGGAATCGAGACCGGCGAGAAAGGCCTGCACGCCTATTTTGTCCATTCGTTTCAGCTTTTTCCTGATGTGGACGATGATGTGGTCGCGACCGCCGAATATGGTGGCCCGATAAGTGCAGTCGTCGGTCGCGCCAATATGGTCGGCGTGCAATTCCACCCCGAGAAGAGCCAAAAGCTCGGCCTGGCGTTAATCTCGAATTTTTTGAAATGGCGCCCGTGATTATTTTCCCGGCAATCGACCTCAAGAACGGCGAGTGCGTCCGCCTGGTGCGCGGCGACATGGCCCAGGCGACGGTGTTCAACGACGATCCGGCCGCGCAGGCGCGCGCCTTCGCCAACCATGGCTTCGATCATCTGCATGTCGTCGACCTCGACGGCGCTTTCGCGGGCCAGCCGATGAATGCGCTGGCGGTCGAGAAAATTCTCGGCGCAGTCAAAATGTCAGTCCAGCTCGGCGGCGGCATCCGCGACATGAAAACAGTGAGCGGCTGGTTGGAAAAAGGCGTCGCGCGCGTCATCATCGGCACCGCCGCAGTGCGCGATCCCGATTTTGTGCGCGAGGCCGCGCGCCTTTATCCCGGCCACATCGCGGTCGGCATCGATGCGCGCGATGGACGCGTCGCCGTGGACGGCTGGGCCAAAACATCTGACATTTCGGCTCTCGAACTCGGCCGCCGCTTCGAAGACGCCGGCGTCGCCGCGATCATCTATACCGACATCGCCCGCGACGGCGTTCTGAAGGGGCTCAATATCGAGGCGACTCTGGCCTTGGCGGAGGCGGTCTCGATTCCCGTCATCGCCTCCGGCGGCCTGGCGTCGATCGACGATATCAGGCGCCTGCTCCAGCCCGATTGCGCGCGCCTCGCCGGCGCTGTCGCGGGACGGGCGCTTTATGATGGGCGGCTCAATCCAGCCGAAGCCATCGCGATGATCGAAGCAGCGAGAAGCGCCCATGCTTAAGGCCCGTCTCATTCCCTGCCTCGACGTCAAGGACGGCCGAGTCGTCAAGGGCGTCAATTTCGTCGATCTGCGGGACGCCGGCGATCCCGTCGAATGCGCGATCGCCTATGATTCGGCGGGCGCCGACGAGCTCTGCTTCCTCGACATTACCGCGAGCCACGAAAACCGATCGACGCTGCTTGATGTCGTCCAGCGCACGGCGGAGGCCTGTTTCATGCCGTTGACCGTCGGCGGCGGCGTGCGCGCCACCGAGGACATCCGCAATCTCCTGCTCGCCGGCGCCGATAAGGTCGCGATCAATACGGCGGCGGTCAATGATCGCGCCTTCGTCCGCGCCGCTGCTGAAAAATTCGGCAGCCAATGCGTTGTCGTCGCCATCGACGCCAAACAGGTCGGCGCGGGACGCTGGGAAATCTTCACCCATGGCGGGCGCCGCGCGACCGGCATCGACGCGGTCGCCTTCGCGCGCGAAGTCGTCGCTCTGGGCGCCGGCGAAATCCTGCTGACGTCGATGGATCGCGACGGCGCCAAAACTGGCTTTGACCTCGCATTGACCGCCGCCGTGGCCGCCGCGGTCAGCGTCCCGGTCATCGCCTCGGGCGGCGTTGGCAACCTGGACCATCTCATCGACGGCGTGCGCCTCGGCCACGCCAATGCGGTGCTGGCGGCCTCGATCTTTCACTTTGGCGATTTCACCATCCGCCAGGCCAAACTGCATATGGCGGCGGCGGGCCTGCCGATGCGGATGGACTGAGACAGGCCCTGGCCGGATCGCCAATCTTGGCAAGGCTGTCTCGGCAAGGCTTTGACTCCGCCCGATTAATTGTGATGATGGACGCTAACGGCAGAGCGTCTTTGGCTAGTTCTTAAACTATAGAGTTCAGCCTTACGTGACCCTGCTTATAGTCGAACGCTGAAATACTAAGGTTTTCGTGAACAAAGCTCTCCTGCCGCCGTTGTCCGCCCTGGCGCCCGATCCCGCCAAGGCTTTGCTGCGTGCGAAATTCAACGGGGTTGCGGCCTGGGTGTTTGACCTCGACAATACGCTCTACCCCTCGGACAGCGATCTCTGGCCGCAGATCGATGAGCGCATCACGCTTTTCCTGATGAACCGGTTCGGCCTCGATGGTCTGTCTGCGCGCGCGCTGCACCGTTACTATTATCAGCGCTATGGCACCACGCTGCGCGGCCTGATCGACGAAGACTTCGCCAATCCGGCGGAATTTCTCGGCTTCGTCCACGACATCGACCGCTCGACGCTCGCCCCCAATCCGACGCTCGCGTTGGAAATCGCCGCTTTGCCCGGCCGCAAGTTCATCTTCACCAACGGTTCGCGCGACCATGCCCTGCGCACCGCGGCGCAACTTGGCCTCGACGGCGCCTTCGAGGATGTTTTTGACATTGTCGCCGGCAATATGGTCCCCAAACCCGCCGCCGCCGCCTATCGCGCTTTTTTCGACCGCTATGGCGTCGATCCCAAAGGCGCGGCGATGTTCGAGGACATTGCCCATAATCTCCTCGTCCCGCGCGCGCTCGGCATGACGACGACGCTCGTCGTCGCCCGGGACGATCAGGCCGATCGCCGTCAAGCGCATGACCGTGTGATCGACGATGCGCTCAGCATCGATTTCACCACCAGCGATCTGGCCGGCTTTCTCGCGGAGGTTAACGCGGCATTGCGCGGCCGGTGAGGCTCGTCCCTGCCGCAACATACCCCTCACCCGCCTCCCACCCCGGCCCGCTTGTCCGCCAGCGCCACCGCCAGCGTGATGGCAAGACAGAATGTCGCCGCCAGCGAGCGGAATGAGCCGAAATCGCTCTCGGCGATTTCGAAGCGCACGTCGGCGAGCGGGCTGAGCGGGCTGAGCGGGCTGTCCGTGATGACCACGATCGGCGTCCCGCCAGCCCGCGCCTTGCGGGCAAGGTCGATGGTGAAGGGCGTGTAGGGGGCAAAGCTGATCGCGATCAGCGCGTCTTGCGGCGTCGCATTGGCCATCTGCTCGGCGCCGAGGCTGCCGACATTGTCGACCAGCATGGCCCGCACCCGAAGCTGGGCGAGCGCATAGGACAGATAGTGAGAAACCGCGAAGGCTCGCCGCTGGCCGATCAGATAGATGGTCTGCGCCGCGCTGAGCACATCTGTCGCCCGGTCGAGATCGGCCCTGACGATCGTGTCGCGCAAGCGCGTCAGCGACGCCGCCGCCGAATCGGCGAATCCGCCAAGCAGATGGGTCGGGTCGCCGCTGTCCCGGGCCGTGGCGTGCAGCGCCTTCATCCGCTCGGGATAATCGGGCCAACGATCGCGCAAGTGCGCGCGGAATATCTGTTGCAATTCCGAAAAACCGCCAAAGCCGATCGCCTGCGCGAAGCGCACCAGCGTCGAAGCCTGCACCTCCGCCCGCGCGGCGATGCTGGAGGCGGTGCCGAGCGCCATTTCCTGGGGATGGTCGAGCGCGAAAGCGGCGACCTGTTGCAAGCGCTTGGGCAGATCGGGCTTGATCTGGATGAGTTGGTTTTTTAGCGCTTCGAAATCCGCCGGCGCGCTCATCGGCGCCCCTCGCGCCCGTTAGGGTGCAAGGCTTCTTGTTGCAATCGCTCTCCATCATTGCGAGGGAGCGAAGCGACGAAACAATCCAGCCCAGGCTTTTGAAAGCCCTCGCCGGGATTGCTTCGCTGCCGCTCGCAATGGCGTTGGAGCGGCCCCAGCAGAAAGAAGCACGCTTTAGGCCCACTTGCCGGCATGATTTTCCTTGCCTCCCAGCGTTGGGCTTGACTCCCGCCGCCATAAACAGAATGAAAGTTCCAAATTATTTAGTCCAGAGAATATTTCGTTCAGGGAGAGGATCTCATGGCTTCGATCGGCGTCGGCCTCATCGGCACGGGCTATATGGGCAAGTGCCACGCGCTCGCCTGGACGGGGGTCAAGGCCGTGTTCGGCGATACGCCCGACATCGGCCGGCAATTGCTTTGCGAAGTGACCGACGACCTGGCGCGCCGGCGCGCGTCGGAATTTGGCTTCGCGCGTGCGACCTCCGAGTGGCGCGCGCTCATCGCCGACCCCGCCGTGGAAATCGTCTCGATCACGACCCCCAATCAGTTTCACGCCGAAATGGCGATCGCCGCGCTGGAGGCGGGCAAGCACGTCTGGTGCGAAAAGCCGATGTCGCCGAAATTCGCCGACGCCGAGCGGATGGCCGCGGCGGCGCGCCGCTCCGGCAAGGTCGCCATTCTCGGCTACAATTACATCCAGAGCCCGGCGATCAATTACATCAAGAGCCTGCTCGACGAGGAGGCGATCGGCGCCGTCAATCATTTGCGCATCGAGATGGACGAGGATTATCTCGCCGATCCCGATCAGCCGCATTCCTGGCGCAGCGAAGCGTCGGCGGGTTATGGCGCGCTCGATGATTTCGCGGTCCATCCGCTGAGCCTGATTGCGGTCCTGTTCGGCCGCCCGACCCATGTTTTCGGCGAAATGTCGAAGCCCTACGCCGATCGGCCGCACGAGGGCGGGCGCCGCGCAGTCGAAACCTCGGATATCGCGACGGCGCTGCTTCGCCTGCCCGGCGCCATCGCCGGCGCCATCCACGTCAATCGCTGCGCCTGGGGCCGCAAGGGCCGGCTGCAGATTCAGATTTTCGGCGCGCGCGGCATGATCGTGTTCGATCAGGAGCGTTTCAACGAAGTCCAGGTCTATCTCGCGCAGGGGCGCCCTGCCGACCAAGGCTTTCGCACCATACTGATGGGCCCGGCGCACAAGCCTTACGATCGCTTCGTCGTTGCGCCCGGCCACCAGATGGGCTTCAACGACCTCAAAATCATCGAATGCCGCGCTTTGCTCGCGCGCATCGCCGGGCAGCCGGCGGTCACGATCGATTTCGACGAAGGGCTGGCGATCGAGCGCGCGGTGCATGCGATCGCGCGGGCGAGCCGGGAGGGAAAATGGGTCGAGGTGTAGCGGATCGGCGCTGAGTCTGGCGCCGCTTTCCGCGCAATGAGAGAACGGGCGTCGGCTCAGAAATAATTGGAATAATCGCCCGTATTCTCAGGCGCCTGATCGGCGTCATATTTGGATTTGGGCGGCTGGGCCGCGGCCGTCGCTGTCGCGGGGGCATTCGCGGCGCTGTCGCTCGTGCTGGACCTTGAATGATACGAGGCCACATCGAGATCGGGAATATTGCAACCCGATAACGTCAGCGCGGCGATCGTCGCCAACAATATCCGCTTCATTTCGCCTCTCCCCTTGAGGAATGGATTTCGCCGCGTCCGAAAGCGCTGCTATCGCGACGGCGTGCCGGCCCGGGGGGATTTATAGCGCGCGGCGTCGCGATTTGCACCTGTCAGTACGGATTCACGACATATGAGACGAACGAGGGAGAGCAGATTTCCTCATTGTTTGCACGGCGGAGCAGGGCGCGCGCGAGGCATTCGAAGTCAATCCCGGCCTCATCCGAATCTCTCGCGCGCTCTCTCCTTCGCCTTCATCGCCTCCACTTCGCGATCGCGCGGCGGGCGCGTGGCGGCCATGGAATCGAAGAGGCGGCGCGCCGCCTCGGCGACGTCGTCGACGGCCTGGTTGAAGGCCGCTTCATTGGCCTTCGACGGGCGCGCAAAGCCGCTCAGCTTGCGCACGAATTGCAATGCGGAAGCGCGGATCTCGTCATCCGTCGCCGGCGGCTCGAAATTGAACAGCGTGCGAATGTTTCGGCACATGAGCCGGCTCCTTGGGGGGCTTCAGGCGGCGGCGCGCCGCGCCTTCATCGCTTGCGCCGCCATCGCATAGCCGCCATCGGCGCCGTCGACGAAATGCACATGGCCGCGATCGGTGATCGAGGGCACGTAGCAGGTCATCAGCGCATTGCCCTGGCGGAAGGCGCCATATTCAGCGAAATCGCTGGCCGAGCGCAGGCGCGCCTCCAGCGCGTCGGCGAAGGCGGGCGAGCAATCGAGCGTCATGCGCAGGCCGTCGTCGAACTTGCGGAAGTCGGCGTTGTCGGCGACGTCGCTGGCGTAAGCGGCGGCGTCGAAATCTCCGGCTTTCAGTTTGAGTTTGTGGAATACGAGGCCGAGGAAGTATTTGGCCGTCGACGCCAGGCGGAGCTTGATGCGCGATTGGCCCGGCTTCGCCGCCGCGGCGGTCTCCAGCGAGATCGCCTCGCCAGGCCAACCGGCGGCGAGGCTCGCCAGCGTGATCGGCCGCCCGCCGTTCTGCGCGCCGAGCGCCATGGCGACGATGTCCTCGACGAGCGCGGTAAAGCGGGAATCCTCGCCGCGCGGCATCACGATCACCGATAGAATGATCCCCTGCGCCGCCGGCGCGATTGTCCAGCGGCATGACAAATCCGACAGATCCGGCCGGGCGCCTGGCGCGGCGGGCGCCAGAGCATAGGCGCCGCGCTTGGCCTCGTTTTCAACCCAGGTGAGGCCGCCGCCGGAAAACATCGCATAGGCGCAGTGGGGCGAGGCGGCGAAACGGGCGACGCGCACGTCGCGCCCCGCGGCCCGCACCGCGGCGACCGGAACCATCGCAACGCGCAGCTCCATTTGCAACTCCTCGCGCGAGAACACCGCCATCGCCTTCAGCGCCTCGGTGGCGAGCGGCGCATCTTCCGGACTGACCGCGAAGCTCGCCCCGTCCCCACCGAAAACGAAAGCGAAAGGGCGCCGCGCGAGCGCATTGGCGACGGCGGCGATCACGCCGGCGCCCACCATGTTAACCGCTTTGTAGCGTCCTTCGGCGATCGCCTTGGTCGAGCCGACGACATCGGAAAAGCCGATCATCCAATCCTCGGGCAGCGGACGATAGCTGGATGGCTTGGTGACATCCGCGAAACTGTCGAAGACCGGGATGGCCGCATAGAAATCCAGATCGTCATTCGCCATGGACTCTTACCCCGGCCCCGAAAGCAGGTCCGCCTTTGATGTTAGGTCATGATCGATGCGTGCGACAAGGCGGTGGACAAGGCGGCGTCCCTTTCCTCCGTTACAGCGTGGGATCTATACGGCGCTGAGCCCATCCAGAAACGCGCTGAGGCAATCGCCGATGGCGCCCAGCGCGTAGCCGCCTTCCTGCACCACGAGCGTCGGCAGACGAAGCGCGCGCACCAGCGCGCCGCAGCGCGCGAAGTCCCGCGCCTCCATTTTCAATACGCCGATCGGATCGAGCCGGTGCGCATCGAAGCCGAGCGCGACGACCAGAACCTGCGGCGCGAAGGCGCGAATTTCCTCATTGGCCGTCTCGATCGCCGCAATCATCGCGTCGCCGCCGGCGCCATGCGGGAGCGGCAGGTTGAGGTTGAAGCCCTCGCCAGCGCCGCAGCCTCTCTCCGCGGCATAGCCGGTGAAGAACGGATAATAATTGATCGGATCGGCGTGGATGGAAATCGTCAGCACGTCCGCGCGATTGTAGAAAATCTGCTGCGTGCCGTCGCCGTGATGGGCGTCGATATCGAGGATCGCGACGCGCGCATGACGCGCGCGCAGCCGCTGCGCGGCGATCGCGGTGTTGTTGAGATAGCAAAAGCCGGTGGCGCGGTCGGCGCGCGCATGATGGCCCGAGGGGCGGCAGAGCGCGTAGACAGCGTTTTCGTCGTCCGTCAAAGCGTCCGCCGCCGAGACGGCGGTTTCGCAGGAACGCAAAACCGAGGTCCAGGTGAGCGGACCCATCGGCACGGAGAGATCGCCGAGATACCAGCCGACCTGCCCTACGATTCCCTCGGCCGGGCAGGGCGGCCGCGCCGCATCTTCCGGCCGGCCGCTCCAATAGGGAAAAGTGTTGGGCCAGACCTCGGGGCCACGGTCGGGCAATTGCGTCCATCGGTCCCAAATTTCGCTCAGGAACTTGAGATAGGTCGGGGTATGGACGCCGAGCGCCGCCTCTGGCCCCTGCTCGTCGGGCGCCTCAAGCGCAATACCGCGCGCCGTGAGGGCGCCGAGCAATTCCTCCGTGCGCGCCGGCAAATCCTTGGGCGGAACGAGCCGTCCGTAACGCATGAATTGCTGCGGATCGTGGAGGGATTGGTCGGGGTGATAGAAGGCGCGCATGGGAGGGGACTCGGCCACGCCGTCGAGGCGTCGTCAAGTCAAGGCGTGCGGCTGCGACTGAAGCGTTTCGCACTTGAATTGACGCAGAGGCGCGCCAGCTCGCTTGGCGACAAGCCTTCACCCAGCTCTTCGCGGCCATTTTGCGCGGAAGGAAATTGAGGGTCATATGGCTTCACAAGATTCGAGACGATGACTGAACGCAGATCTCCTCATTGTTTGCATGGCGGAGCGGAGCGCGAGAGGAATTCGAAGTCAAGGACGATCGCGAAGCGATCGTCGCCCATAGCAGTCAGCTTGCTGACTGCGTAAACTTGTCAGCAAAGGCGGTGGTCCGAAGAACCATCCTTGAGTTCGAATTCCTCTCGCGCATAATCGCCTCCATGCGATCAATGAAGCGCTGTCGCCGATCGCGGCGGCGCCTTCTGCGTCAGCGCAAATACGGAATGTTCTAGCCTCGTCCCGCGCCTAACCCAGCACACCCGGCAGGTCGAGCCCGTTCTCGCGCGCGCAATCAAGCGCAGTCTCATAGCCCGCGTCCGCATGGCGCATGACGCCGCTCGCCGGATCGTTCCACAACACGCGCGCGATGCGCCGGGCGGCCTCGGGCGAGCCGTCGGCGACGATCACCATGCCGGCATGCTGCGAAAAGCCGATGCCGACGCCGCCGCCGTGATGGATCGACACCCAGGTCGCCCCCGACGCGCAATTCAGCAAAGCGTTGAGCAGCGGCCAGTCGGAGACAGCATCCGAGCCGTCCTTCATCGCCTCCGTCTCGCGATTGGGCGAAGCGACCGAGCCGGAATCAAGATGGTCGCGGCCGATCACGATCGGCGCCTTGAGTTCGCCGCTGGCGACCATTTCGTTGAAGGCGAGGCCGAGCCGGTGACGATCGCCAAGGCCGAGCCAGCAAATGCGCGCCGGCAGGCCCTGGAAGCGAATGCGCCGGCGCGCCATGTCGAGCCAATTGTGCAGGTGTTTGTTGTCGGGCAGCAATTCCTTCACCTTGGCGTCGGTGCGGTAGATGTCTTCCGCGTCGCCCGATAAAGCGCACCAGCGGAATGGCCCGATTCCCCGGCAGAACAAAGGCCGGATGTAAGCGGGCACGAAGCCCGGGAAATCGAAAGCGTCGGCGACGCCTTCCTCCTTGGCGACCTGCCGGATGTTGTTGCCATAGTCGAGCGTCGGCACGCCGGCCTTATGGAAATCGAGCATCGCGCGCACATGCGCCGCCATCGACGCGCGGGCGGCGCGCTCGACCGCCTTGGGATCGCGCTCGCGCTTGGTCTCCCATTCCGCCAGCGTCCAGTCCTTCGGCAGATAGCCGTTGACAGGGTCATGCGCCGAAGTCTGGTCGGTGACGACATCGGGCCGGACGCCGCGGCGCACCAGTTCAGGAAACACATCGGCGGCATTACCGATCAGCCCGACTGAGACCGCCTTCCTGTCGCGGCAGGATTTGTCGATGATCGCCAGCGCCTCATCAAGATCGGTCGCCTGCACGTCGACATAGCCGGTGCGCAGGCGCATTTCGATGCGGCTAGGCTGGCATTCGACGGCGAGGCAGGAGGCGCCGGCCATGGCGGCGGCAAGCGGCTGCGCGCCGCCCATGCCGCCGAGACCCGCCGTCAGAATCCATCGCCCCGAAAGATCGCCGCCATAGTGCTGGCGGCCGACTTCGACGAAGGTCTCGTAGGTGCCCTGAACGATGCCCTGGCTGCCGATATAGATCCACGACCCCGCCGTCATCTGGCCGTACATCATCAGGCCCTTCCTATCGAGGGCGTGAAAATGATCCCATGTCGCCCAATGCGGCACGAGATTGGAATTGGCGATCAGCACGCGCGGCGCATCGGCATGGGTGCGGAAAATTCCGACCGGCTTGCCCGATTGCACCAGCAGCGTCTGATCGCCTTCGAGCCGCTTCAGCGAAGCGACGATCTGATCGAAGGCGTTCCAGTCGCGCGCGGCGCGGCCAATGCCGCCATAGACGACGAGCTCGCTCGGCTTCTCCGCGACATCGGGATCGAGATTGTTCATCAGCATGCGCATCGGCGCCTCGGTCAGCCAGCTTTTTGCGGTAATCTCGGGGCCGCGCGATGCGCGGATGATGCGGGAATTGTCGATGCGCGGATTGGCGTTCATGAGAAGACCTCAAATATTCTGGAACTGGACCGAAGGCAGCGCCTCGCCGCCTGCCGCCGCGATGACGGCGCCGGAACGCACGAGGCCGATCGCCAATGCGATGTCGGGATGGAAGTGACGATCGTCGTCGAGATGAGGAATCTTGCCGCGCACCAGCGCGCGAACCGCCTCAAGCGGCGGGCTTGACGTCAGCGGCGCATGAAAGTCGCAGCCCTGCGCCGCCGCCAGCAGCTCGATGGCGATGATCGCCGTCGCATTCTCGACCATCGGCAGCAGACGGCGCGCGCCATGCGCCGCCATTGAGACATGGTCTTCCTGATTCGCGGAGGTTGGGATCGAATCGACGCTTGCGGGATAGGCGCGGCTCTTGTTTTCGGAAACCAGCGCCGCCGCTGTCACCTGCGGAATCATGAAGCCGGAATTGAGCCCCGGCTTCGGCGTCAGAAACGCCGGCAGGCCCGAGAGCGCCGGATCGACCAGCATGGCGATGCGCCGCTCGGCGAGCGCGCCGATTTCGCAAATGGCGAGCGCCATCATATCGGCGGCGAAGGCGACGGGCTCGGCGTGGAAATTGCCGCCTGACAGCGCCGCGTCGTCTTCGGCGAAGATCAGCGGATTATCGGTGACGCCATTCGCCTCGGTCGCCAGCGTTTGCGCCGCCTGGCGCAACACGTCCAGCGCCGCGCCCATCACCTGCGGCTGGCAGCGCAGGCAATAGGGGTCCTGAACCCTTTCATCGCCGATGAGATGCGAGGCGCGGATGGCGCTGCCGCGCATCAAGGCGCGCAAAGCGTCGGCCGCTTCGATCTGGCCGCGATGACCGCGCAGGCGATGGATGCGCGGATCGAAAGGCGCATCCGAACCGCGCGCCGCATCGGTCGAGAGGGCGCCGGTCGCCAGTGCCGAGCGAAACAGGATTTCGGCTTCGAACAAAGCCGCCAGCGCATTTGCGGTGGAAAATTGCGTGCCGTTGAGCAGCGCAAGACCTTCCTTGGCGCCGAGCGTCAGCGGCGTGAGGCCGGCGCGCGCGAGCGCCTCGACGGCCGGCAGGCGCGCGCCGTCGAGGAATATCTCGCCGACGCCGATCATCGCCGCCGTCATATGGGCGAGCGGCGCGAGATCGCCGGAGGCTCCGACCGATCCTTGCGCAGGCGTCACCGGCGCAAGGCCGCGCGCCAGCATCGCCTCCAGCATCGCGACAGTCTCTGGCGTGACGCCCGAAGCGCCCTGCGCGAGGCTCGCCAGCTTCAGCGCCATCATCAGCCGCACGATCGCGACCGGCGTCGCCTCGCCGACGCCCGCTGCATGCGACAGCACGATGTTGCGCTGGAGTTTCTCCAGATCGGCCGCCTCGATGCGCACGCTGGCGAGCTTGCCGAAGCCGGTATTGATTCCATAGACCGGGTCGCCCTTGGCGACGATGCGCGCCACCGCCGCCGCGCTTGCCGCAATTCCCGGCGCGCAGGCGGCATCGAGCCGCGGCGCCGCGCCGCGATAGATCGCCAGCCAGTCGGCGAGCGGGACATGGCCCGGCTTGAGGACGAAGTCGCTCACCGGCCCCTCCACACGCGCGCATGCAGCGGATTGAAGCCCATGCGATAGACGAGTTCGGCCGGACGCTCGATGTTCCAGATCGCCAGATCCGCCCATTTGCCGACTTCCAGCGTCCCCGTCTCAGCGAGAACGCCCAACGCCCGCGCCGCCTCGCGGGTGACGCCGGCGATACATTCCTCCACATTCATGCGAAACAAAGTCGCCGCCATATTCATCGTCAGCAGCAGCGAAGTCAGCGGCGAAGTGCCGGGATTGCAATCGCTCGCCACCGCCATCGCGACGCGATGGCGGCGGAACAGATCAATGGGAGGGCGCTGCGACTCGCGGATGAAATAGAAAGCGCCCGGCAGCAGAACCGCTGCCGTTCCCGCTTTGGCCATAGCCGCCACGCCGGCTTCGTCGGTATGTTCGAGATGATCGGCTGATAAAGCGCCGTACTGCGCAGCGAGGGCGGCGCCGTGAAGATTGGAAAGCTGGTCGGCGTGCAGCTTCACCGGCAGTCCGAGCGCTTTGGCGGCGGTAAACACGCGCGTGATTTGTTCAGGGGAAAAAGCGATCGTCTCGCAAAAGCCGTCGACCGCATCGGCCAGACCTTCGGCCGCCATCGCCGGCAGCATATCGCTCACCAGCCGGTCGATATAACCTTCGCGATCTCCATCTGCTTCCGGCGGCAGCGCATGCGCGCCTAGAAAGGTCGTGCGAATGCTGACTGCGCGTTCCCGCGCCAGCCTGCGCGCCGCCCGCAGCGATTTGCGCTCATTGGCGAGGTCGAGCCCATAGCCGGATTTGACCTCCACCGTCGTGACGCCTTCAGCGATCAGCGCGTCGAGGCGGGGCAGGGTCTGGCGCACCAGATCATCCTCGCTCGCCGCCCGCAACGCCTTGACGGAAGAGACGATGCCGCCGCCCGCGCGCGCCACTTCCTCATAGGTCGCGCCCTGAAGGCGCAACTCGAATTCATGCGCCCGGTCGCCGGCATAGACCAGATGCGTATGGCAATCGATCAGGCCGGGCGTGATCCATCGTCCTTCACAATCGATTTCCTCGGCCGCCCCGCGCCAGCGCGCCGGCATATCCGCCTCCGGCCCGGCATAGGCGATGCGTCGGTCCGCAATGGCCACGGCGCCGCGCTCGACGATTCCGAGCCCGGGTGTCTCTCCCGCGAGAGTGGCCAGACGCGCATTGCGCCAGACGCGAACGCTTGCTCCAAGCTCACGATCAACAGCCGCGCCGCTCATTTCGCTTTTCTCCCGCCGCCATTATGTATAGACATAATGGCGAAGACGGCAAGCGCTCGATCGCAGCGCCCGACGGAGACCATCGCCATGAGCGTCATCCATGCCGCATCCGCGCTGACGCCGCAGGGCTGGCGCGCCAATGTGCGGCTGACGATCGAGGCGGGACGTTTCGCCGCTGTCGAGGCGGGCGTTGCGCCATCGCCCGACGCGGAGCGCCACGCGATCGTCCTTCCCGGCATGCCCAATGTCCACAGCCATGCCTTCCAGCGCGGGATGGCGGGGCGCGCCGAGATGCGCGGCCAATCGCCCGACAGTTTCTGGACCTGGCGCGACTGGATGTATCGCTTCGCGCTGACGATGAACCCGGATCAGGTCGAGGCGGTCGCCGGCCAGCTCTATGTCGAAATGCTGGAAGCCGGCTTCACCCGCGTCGGCGAATTCCATTATCTCCATCACGATCGCGACGGCCAGCCCTATGCCGCGATCGCCGAAATGGCGACGCGCATCGCCGCCGCCGCCAGCGAGACCGGCATCGGTCTGACGCTGCTGCCGGTGTTCTACGCCCATGCGAATTTCGACGCGGCGCCGCCGACATCAGGCCAACGCCGCTTCGTCAGCGATATCGATGGCTTCGCCCGTCTGCTCGACGGCTGCCGGGGAATCGTCAAAAAGCTCGACAATGCCAATATCGGCGTCGCGCCGCATAGTCTGCGCGCGGTTGCGCCGAACGAACTCGCCGCCGTCTGTGCGATGGCCGGAGCGGCTCCAATCCACATTCACGCCGCCGAGCAGGTCAGGGAAGTCGAGGATTGCCTCGCCTGGTCCGGCGCAAGGCCGGTCGCATGGCTGCTCGACAATGCCACGGTCGATGAGCGCTGGTGTCTGATCCACGCTACCCATATGAACGAAGATGAAACCGAAGGGCTGGCCAAATCCGGAGCGATCGCTGGCCTCTGTCCCGTCACCGAGGCCAATCTCGGCGACGGCGTCTTCAACGGCCCGGCTTTCGTCGCCCACGGCGGCCATTTTGCGATCGGCTCGGACTCGAACGTGCGGATCGGCGTCGGCGACGAATTGCGCCAGCTTGAATATGCGCAGCGGCTTTTTCGGCGGGCGCGCAATGTCATGGCGGTGGCCGGCGGCTCGACCGGAAGGGCTTTGTTCGACGGCGCGCTCGCTGGCGGCGCCGCGGCGCTGCAAGCCGATGCGGGCGGGCTCGCGCGGGGCGCGCCGGCCAATCTCGTGACGCTGGACGCCTCCCATTCCGGATTTGCCGGCGGCGTAGGCGACGGCCTGCTCGATTCCTGGATCTTCGGCGCCGCCGCGGGCGCGGTGGATTGCGTCTGGGTCCATGGCTGCAAACTGGTCGAGGGCGGCAGGCATCGCCGGCGCGATTCGATCCTCGCAAGGTTTCGCGCCGTCATGGACGAACTTCGCGCGGCTTGAAGGACAAAGAATCGTGGCGAGCCTCGGCAGCGCAAGGGCGTCGAATGGATTGCATACGCCGGCCAAAGCGACGCTATCCCTGCATCAGCGCATCCTCGGCGACATCAGGGGCGCCATCCTTTCGGGCGAATGGCCGCCGGGGCGGCGCATCCCGTTCGAGCATGAGTTGCAGTCGCAATATGGCTGTTCGCGGATGACGGTGAGCAAGGTGCTGACCGAACTGGCCCACGGCAAGCTGATCGAGCGGCGGCGCAAAAGCGGCAGCTTCGTACTGCGGCCGCCCGGCCAATCGGCGGTGCTCGAAATCCAGGACATAAAGGGCGAGGTTGTCGCTCTCGGACTGTCCTATCGCCATGAGATCGTCGCCCGCCGCAAGCGTAAAGCGACGCTGGAGGATCGCGATCGTCTCGAACTCGCGTCAGTGGCGCCGGTGCTCTCACTCACCTGCCGTCATTTCGCGGGCGCGCGCCCGTTCTGTCTTGAGGAACGACTGATCAATCTGACCGCGGTTCCAGAGGCGGCCGACGAGCGTTTCGTCGACGCCGCGCCAGGCGCGTGGCTTGTCAGCCGCGTGCCCTGGTCGGCGGCCGAACATAAAATTCACGCGATCGGCGCGGATGCGGGAATCGCCAACGCGCTCGAAATCGACGCGGGAACCGCCTGCCTGACGATCGAGCGGCGCACCTGGCGCGCCGAACGTTCCGTCACTTTCGTCCGGCTAACCTATCCAGGCTACGAGCACGAACTCGTCGCGCGTTTTACGCCTTCGCGGCGCTGAGCGATGCATAGGACGATTTGGCGGCGGTCTGGTCCACTGAATTGAGTGTCTGCGCGAATGCCGAGGGATCGATCGGGCCGCTGCTCGCTTGCGCCTTAAGCTGAGACACTTTCGCCGGCGCCGATGTGTCGGCGCTCGACTCGGCGGCGGCGACGCCGGCCAGTATTTTGCCGATAATGGGGATCGCAAAGAACATCGGTGTTTCCTTTGATTCAGTCGTTGAAGTTTCAACGAAGCGAAGTCGCCGGCCGGCGACGGCCTCGCCTTCAGCCCCGCTTCCAGGTCTGTCGGCCTATGCCAGCCTGATCCCTACAACTTGCGCCTTGCCTGAACCTGTCCGCGCTCGGCCGATCGCGGCCGCCGACGGCGCAGCGCATGCCCGAGGCTGGGGTCCCCCTGAAGGGCGTTCACGCCGATTGCGTCGCGGCCGCGTCGGAGCGGATGCGCTCGATCATTGCCCGCACCCCGTTCGACCGTTGTGGAGTCAGATGTTGTTCGAGCCCCAATTCGCTGAACAAGGCGCGTGCGTCGGAAGACAGGATTTGGCGCGCGGTTCGGTCTGAATAGAGCGCCAGCGCGATGGCGATCAGGCCGCGCACCAGGTGAGAATCGCTGTCGCCCCGATAGTGGAGCACCGTTTCGCCGTCGGCGCCCGGCCCTTCCTCGAGTTCGAGCCAGACCTGGCTGACGCAGCCGCGAACCTTGTTGGCGTCATTATGGGCGGCCTCGCTAAGCGGTTCGAGCGCACGGCCCAGCTCCAGGATATAGCGATAGCGGTCTTCCCAATCGTCGAGGAAGGCAAAGTCGCTGCGGATCGTATCGATGCTGGTCAGTTCGGGCGTCCTTCGGCTCGCGTCGCCCTCTTATATCGGGCGTCGTCGCCTGGGCGCCAGAGCGCGATCAGAAATCAGCCGCTGGGCTTTGGCGGACGGCCGCGCCATGGCGCGGCCAAATCGGCGGCGCTGAGCGAATTGGCGGAGGGGCGGGCGGCTTTGGCGGGGGCGTCGGCGCGTGGCCGGATCGGCCCGTCGGCTGGAGAAAGCATGGCGCCGGCGGCGGCGCTCAGGATTGCTCGGCACGAGGCAGCGTTCTCGGCGCATTTGGCTCTGGCTGCCGTCGCGGCGTTCGCAATGACAGCGCTGCGCGTGTCGTCGACGGCGCGGCTGATCTCGCCGCCGTCGAGCGGCATATGTGCATAGACCAGGCTGAGCCAGAAAGCCGATCGGGCGAGAAACATAATCAAGAGGGCCTCACATCGCCGGACGGCCGCGCGCCAGCGTCGATGAACGCCCTCACAATAGGCACAGGCGTGCAAAGGCCGCGTCGACATTTCGAGTCGAATTTGCCGGCGGCGCTTAACCTTCGATCAAGGCGCTGGTGAGCATTGCCGTAACGTATTGTAAACCATGCCGACAAGCATAGGTGTTGATTAGCGGGCGCGACTTCACGGTTTGACGTCGACTCAGCGCTTCTTAGGGTTGATTTAAGGCCGGACTGGGATCGTTGCGCCGAGATCGCAGAATCGACCCGGCGCTCTCTCGGCGCGGCGCGCGCGTCTTGTTTCGCCTTCCTCTGGAGGCGGGTCGAATGGGGCGCAGCGAATTTGCAGATGGCCATTGCGAGGCGTGAACTGAACTCCGGCCTGCTCTTTCCCCTGTCGCTCGCCGGTTTTCTCACCGCGGCGACGCTGCTTGGTCTCGCCAGCGCCCGATATGCGGGCTTGACCGAGAGCGGCGACGAAACAGCCCGCGCTGCGATGATCGGCCTCGCGGTGCTGGCTTTCGTCTGCAGCGCCGGGCTTGGCGCCCGCGCCTGGAAAATCCGCGCAAGCGGACGTCGGATCGATCCGGGCGACGCCGCGCCATACGAAGCCCTCGCCGATGCGACCGGCGATCTGATCCTGCGCCTTGATTCGTCGGCAATCGCCTTGTCGATCAGCCGCGGCGCGCCGCACGTGTTTGGCGTCGATTCCACGGAATTGACAGGACGCGACTTTTTCGACCGCGTCCATGTCGGCGACCGGCCGTCCCTGTTGCAGGCGATCGGCGCGGCGCTGCGGAGCGAGGGCGCGATTTGCGCCGCGTTGCGGCTACGCACCGGATCGCGAGCCGATCCCATCAAGGAATTCAACGAGCCCGTTTTTTCACGCGCGGAAATGCGCATTCATCGCCTCGCCGGCGCGCCGGCGCGCGCCGCCGACGGCGGCAGGGGCGCGGTGATCTGCCTCGTCAGGAAGATCGCGGAAAACAGCGTTGAGGAAGGCGCGACCGCGAATGGGGAAACCGAAAGCGACGATTCGTGGAAGGACCGGCTGCTCGCCAATGTCAGCCATGAACTGCGCACGCCCCTCAATGCGATTATCGGCTTTTCGGAAATATTGGGCAGCGCCGAGCTCGCGCCGCGCGATGCCGCCAAACAGCTCGAATATGCCGGCATCATCCGCGCCTCCGCCGAACATCTTCTGTCTGTGGTCAACCTGATCCTCGACATGTCGAAGATCGAAGCGCGGCGATTTGCGATCACGCCCGAGCCGTTCGACGTGGCGCCGCTGATCACGTCCTGTTGCGATATGCTACGCCTGAAAGCGAATGAAGGCGGCGTCGAACTGGTGCAGTCCCCGTTGGATACGCCCAAGGAGATCTTCGCCGACAAACGCGCCTGCCGACAGATCCTGATCAATCTTCTGTCGAATGCGGTGAAGTTCACCAAGCGCGGCGGCCGCGTGACCGTCGGCGCCCGCATCGAGGGCGAGATGCTGGTGATTTGCGTCGACGACACCGGCATCGGCATTGCGCCGGGTCACTTTTCCAAGCTCGGCAATCCTTTCTTTCAGGTGCGCTCGTCCTACGATCGGATGTTCGAGGGCACCGGGCTCGGTCTGTCGCTCGTGCGCGGCCTGGTCGGGCTGCATGGCGGATCGCTGCTGCTCGAAAGCGTGGTCGAACAGGGCACGCGCGTCGCCGTTCGATTGCCGCTCGATTGCCGTGGCAAGGCCGATTCGACGCCCGCGCCGCTCGAAATATTATCGAGCCTGACCCGGTCCTCGCCGGAGCCCCTTGCGCCCGGCCCCGCCTCGCATCACGCAACGAAAGAGAAGAGAATTGCCTGAAGCGCTCGCCCGTTCCCGCAATGATTCGGTTCTGTCCCGTCCGGCGCGGCCGGGCAAGGACAGGGATAGTTTCGTGCGCGCACTGATCCGCCCGCTGCTGACGCGGCCGGCGCGGACGATCGCCGGCGCGACTTTGGCGGCGGTGCTGACCGGAATCGTGCTCAATGCGCTGCTGATGCAGAAGGAGCGCCGTTTGGCGCCTTCATTCGCCGAGTCCAAACCGGCGGCGGCGGCCGTCGAGCCGCCGGCGAGACCCGCGCCGGCGCCCGCAATCGTCGAGAGCGCGCCCATCGTCGTGCAGCCGCCTGCCCGTCCGATTGGCCTCGGCGCCGCCGGCGACGGGGTCCCGGTTCCGCCGCCGCGATCGAACGACCCGATCCGCGAGCTTCTGCGCGGCGGCGACGCCAAGGACGGGACGCATCTGACGATCGCGGCGCAGACCGCGCTGATCAAACTCGGCTTCCCGCTCAAGGCGGATGGCGTCGAGGGCGCTTCGACCGAGCAGGCGATTGCGCAGTTCGAGCGTGCGCACGGTCTTGCCGCCTCGAGCGAAATTACGCCCAAGCTGGTCAAGCAGCTCAGCGCTGCGGCGCATTGATCGCATGCGGCTTCGCGCCGACATCTGGGTATCGGCCTATCTCAGGCGATGCGCCGTCGAAGGCGCCGTCGCGACCTTGCGGCGGCGCGGCGCAGCGGAGGCGGGCGCTATATTCGTCAAAGTCGACCGGCTTGATGGTAGCGCGGCCTTGTTCGGCCCAGCGCCTCAATCGGAACTCTCCGAGCGCGGCGTCGAGCGGATGTGGTCGCGCGCCCACAAGGACGAATGGGTCGATGAAGCCGAAGTCGAAAAGCGGCTGATGCGCGAAATCAATTTCGATCCGGACCTTTGGATCGTCGAGGTCGAGGATCGGCAAGGGCGCCACTGGCTCGATCTGCCGCAAGCGGACATTTCCTGACGGCGAACGAAAACATGGATTTCTCGGGCGGCCCTCATCCGGGCCTTTGCGCCAGCCGTATCAGGACCGCGGGTCGCAACGCAGACGGAATCGGAAGATGATCGCCAGGATGAAGCCCTATCCGGTCGCCTATGCCGCCGCGGCGTTCGTCATGCTCGCTCTGGACTCGGTCTGGCTGACGGTGACCGCCAACAGTCTCTATCGTCCTCGCATTGGGGAATTGATGCTGGACGGCTTCCGGCCGGCGCCGGCGATCGTTTTCTATATCCTCTATCTCCTCGGCATCCTTGTCTTCGCCGTCCGCCCGGCTTTCGCGACCGGCCGGTGGACCACAGCCATGGTTTCGGGCGCGCTACTCGGCTTGGTCGCCTACGGAACTTACGACCTGACCAATCAGGCAACGTTGAAAACCTGGTCGACGACGATCACGCTGGCGGACATGGCGTGGGGCTCGGTCCTCACCGCCCTCGCCGCCAGCGCGGGCTATCTGGCGGCCTCGCGGTTGACGAGATTGAAAGCGCGATAGAGGCGAAAGGCGTCGCCCGATTCATTGTCGGCGGCCGGCGTCTTTCGCCAGGGCGCTGGAATATTGCAGCGCAACCAGAGCCGTCAGGCCGGCGACGCTCCAGGCGTTCAGCGACAGAAATCGTGCATATTCCGCCGGCGAGAATACATGCAACCCGGTCCCCAGACCTCTTTGGACAAAGGCGAAGGCGAGGATCGCCGAGCCGAGAATCGCGAGCATGATCTTTCTCTCATGCGCCCGCAGCGCCATGCCGGCGATCATCGCGCAGGGGCAGAGGAAAAGCTCGACGCCCGATTCCGCGCCAAAAGCCTTTGCGGTGAGAATTGTGTTGGCGATGCCGACAATGGGCAACATAGCCCGCCCGGCAAGTGACGAACGCCGCGCGATCAAAGGGATCGCGAGGAAGAACGGCGTCGACAGAAAAGTCAGCAACGAAGTCCGGCGGTCATCGCCGACCGCCCACCAGACGTAAAGCGGGTAGAAGGGCTGGTTGCCGGCGACGCAAAGCGCGATGAAATTGCTCGCCGCAACCAGCGGATCGTCCGAATGAGCGTAGGCCGCGATCGCGGCGCGCAGGCGTTTGACCTCATCCATCGGGCGTCGGCCTCATCCTGGGGGGTCCAAGCGCATGCGCAAAAAGCGCCGCCGGAAGCTCATAATGCTGCGCATTGGCGGCTTGCGGATGTTCGGCGATCCGGAAGGACTCCATCTCGGCGGCGCCGATCGCGGAGGCGATGAAATTCATGAATTCTGTCTGCGCCCGAACGGCGAGCCCTTGCGCGGGGGGCCGGGAAAGAAGGCGTTTACGCGCCGTTGGTAGGCGGTGAACGCAGCCCCCCGCGAACGCGCCATATGCGCCTCGAGCGGGGGCACGCCGGAGACGTAGACCAGCAGCCAATACATGAACGCGGGGCCAACCAGGGCGATCAGGCCGACGGAATCGCCAGGAGGCCAGCCGATCGCAATGGCGGGATAGGCGAGCCAGCCCAGCCATTCAAAGAAATAGTTGGGATGGCGGGAAACGCCCCAAAGGCCGATGGCGCAAACGCGCCCCTTGTTGTCCGGGTCGGCGGCGAATCGCTTCAGCTGACGATCGGCGATCGCTTCGCCTGAAATGGCGACGATCAGGATCGCCGACCCGAGACAATCGCCCGGATTGGGGAAGGCAGACGGATTCTGCCCCGCCAGGAAGATCGACAAGGTCAGAGGAAACGCCGCGGCTGCTTGAATCTGCAGGAACCAGAACAGCCGCCGGGGAAAGTCCGGGCCCCATTCGTCGGCCAACGCCTTGTAACGGGGGTCTTCGCCGCCTTGCCGCGTGCGGCCCATGATGTGAAGTCCCAGGCGCAAAGACCAGGTCAGGACAAGGGCTGCGACGAGGAGTTGTCGCGGCGCGGGCCAATCGGCGCCGCGGACGATCGGCGCCATTGCGAGCCCGGCCCCGACCAGCCCCACGCCGAACGACCAGATCGTGTCGACCCATCCAGATTGTGCGGTCCGCCGCTGCGCGAACCAGGCCGCCGCCATGAGAACGCAGAGGGCGCAGGCGTCCGCGAGCAAGACGAGAACCATCATCGCATTCCTCGTCGCCTTCAACCCGGGCCGCGCCGCCGCGCGATGGAGGCGGCCAACGTTTTCCCGAACGGCGCTCGCCAAAACCGGCGACTGGTCGGGGCTTGCGAAAGCTATACGAGCCGCAAAGGTTCGCGGATGCGCGGCGGCGCGGAAAATCGGCGGCGGCGTCCCGGCGCGGAAAGCATGGGCGCGGCGCGAATCGATTGATTTGTCGGAGATAAGGGAATTTTCAACCAAAAACCGTTTCGCCTCGTATAGGGTGGAGAAGCACGGAAGGCGCGCACCCTCGGGCGCCAAGCGCTTCGGGGGACAAACGATGTTCATCGACGCCAGCACATCCCTGGAAGCCGCAGGCCGGTTGAATATTGCGGTGGTGGGGACGGGCATATCGGGCCTTTCGGCCGCCTGGCTGCTCAGCCAAAAGCATGACGTGACCGTTTTCGAAGCCGAAGGCCGGGCCGGCGGCCACAGCCATACTGTCGATACTTCCTCGAAGGCGGGACCGGTCGCGGTCGACATTGGCTTCATTGTCTATAACGAGACCACCTATCCCAATCTGACCGCTTTGTTCGCCCATCTCGGCACGCCCACCAAGCCCTCGGAAATGTCCTTCGCGGTCTCGCTCGACGGCGGCGATCTCGAATATTCGGGCAGCGATATCGCCGGCATTTTCGCGCAGAAGAGCAATGTCCTGAATCTCCGCTTCTGGTCGATGCTGCGCGACATCATTCGGTTCTATCGCGACGCCCCGCGCGATATCGGCAAGCTTGGGCTGGCGACGCTCGGCCAATATCTCGACCAGAAGGGTTATGGCGAAGCGTTCCGTGAGGATCATCTCTATCCGATGGCGGCGGCCGTCTGGTCCCTTCCCGCCAAAAAGGTCGCCGATCATCCCGCCGCCGCCTTCGTGAGTTTCTTTCAGAATCATGGGCTGTTGAAAATCGTCGACCGCCCGCTTTGGCGCACGGTCGACGGCGGCGCGCGGGTCTATGTCGAAGCGCTCTGCGCCCCGTTCAAGGAGAGATTGCGGCTCGGGACTCCGGTGCGAGCGATCCGGCGCGAGCTCGGCGGCGTCTTCATTCGTTTGGCCAATGGCGCCGAAGAGAGGTTCGACCGGGTCGTCATCGGCGCGCATGCCGACCAGGCGCTGGCGATGCTGAGCGATCCGACGCCCGAAGAGCGACGCATTCTCGGCGCTTTTCGCTACAGCCGCAACGAAGTCGTCCTGCATGAGGACGCTGGCCTGATGCCGCGCCGCCGCAAGGTCTGGTCGAGCTGGAACTACACAGCCCGGCGCGGCGATATTTCGGCGCCCGTTTCGGTGACCTATTGGATGAACCGCCTGCAGACGATTTCCAACAAAACCCCGCGCTTCGTCACCCTCAATCCTATCGTCGAGCCGCGAGCCGAACTGACGATCCAGCGGCAGATCTGCGAGCATCCGATTTTCAACGCCGAGGCGGTCGCCGCTCAAGATCAGCTCTGGTCGCTGCAGGGTCGTCGAGGCGCGTGGTTTTGCGGCGCTTATTTCGGGGCCGGCTTCCACGAGGATGGCCTGCAGGCGGGCCTGGCGGTCGCCGAGGCGCTGGGAAGCGTTCGCCGTCCATGGCGCGTCGCCCATGAATCCGGTCGCATCAAACTCGGCGCGCCGGCCCGCGAATCGAGAGGAGCGCTCGCCTCATGAACCTGTCGGACTCCGCTCTTTATGTCGGGCAGGTGACGCATCGGCGCCTGCGGCCCCGCAAACATGCGCTTGCCTATCGAACCTTCGCCCTCCTGCTCGACCTCGACAAATTGCCGGATCTTGCCGCGCGACTGCGCCTGCTGTCGCATAATTCGTTCAATCTGTTCAGTTTCTACGACCGCGATTATGGTTGGGGAGCCGCCCCTTTGCGCGAGCAGATCGAAGGTCATGCGCGCCGGGTCGGGATTGATCTGGATGGCGGGCCGATCCGTCTGCTCACGATGCCGCGCATTCTCGGCTATGCCTTCAATCCGATCAGCCTCTATTTCTGCCACGGCCGGAACGGCGAACTTCTCGCCATTCTCTATGAGGTCAACAATACATTCGGACAGCGGCACAGCTATTTCATTCCGGTCGAGGCGACCGCGGCCGGTCCGATCCGCCAGTCCTGCGCCAAACAATTCTACGTCTCGCCCTTCATGGCGATGGACATGGTCTATGAATTTACGGTGACCCCGCCGGCTGAGAAAGTGTCGATTGCGATCGTCGAGCGCGACAGGCAGGGCGTCGTGCTGACCGCCACGCAGGCGCAGGACCGCGTCGCGCTCACCGACGCGGCGCTTGCGCGCGTATTTTTCAGCCATCCTTTGCTTACTCTCAAAGTCGTTGTAGGTATTCATCTTGAGGCGCTCGTTCTCTGGATCAAGGGGATGCGCCTGCAAATTCGGCCGCCGCCGCCGGACCAACCTGTGACCCATGTGGCGCGGCGGATGCATGAGTGAGGAGAGCGCACATGGCGTCGTCGCCAGGATCGAGCGATGCCGGGCCCGGCGTAGATATTCGCTCGGCCAAGAAATTGGCGGGGTTTGCAGGCTTTGCGCTGGGAAAAGTTCTTTCGCTCATAGAAGTCGGCCGCCTGGTGATCGAACTGCCATCAGGCGCGCGACTTGAACGCGTCGGCGCCCAGCCGGGCCCGCACGCCGAGGTGAAGCTCAACAACTGGCGCGCACTTCGACGCCTCCTGCTCAAAGGCGACGTCGGCGTCGCCAAAGCCTATTTCGACAATGACTGGTCGAGCGCCGATTTAACGGCTTTGTTTGAGCTGGCGGCGCTCAACGGCGCCCGTTTCATGGACGCGATCGAGGGTTCGGCGCCGTACAAGTTTTTCAATTGGCTGGCGCATCGCGCCAAAGCCAATACGCGACGCGGCAGCCGGCGCAACATCGAAGCGCATTACGATCTGGGCAATGAGTTTTATCGCCTCTGGCTCGACGCCAAGATGATTTATTCCTCGGCGATTTTTGGATCGCCGAGTTCGACGCTCGAGCAGGCGCAGGAAGCCAAATTGCAACGCATCGTCGACCGCCTGGAGCTTGCGGGCGAGGACAGCGTCCTGGAGATCGGCTGCGGCTGGGGCGGACTCGCCACGACGATCGCCAAAGCCAGCGCGGCGCGCGTCACCGGCGTGACGATCTCTCCCGCGCAGCTCGACAGCGCGCGCGCGCTCGTTCAGGAACAGTCGCTCGGGGATCGCGTCGAACTGCGTTTGCAGGATTATCGCGACATCAAAGGGCGGTTCGACAGGATTGTCTCCATCGAAATGGTCGAAGCGGTGGGGCGAGAATTCATGCCAAAATATTTCGACACGATTCGCGAACGCCTCAAGCCCGGCGGCCTTTGTGTTTTGCAGGCGATCACCATCGCCGAGGACCGGTTCGCCGATTATTGCCGCAGGCCGGACTTCATCCAGCGTTATATTTTTCCCGGCGGCTTCCTTCCCTCCAAAACATTTCTTGCCGAGACGATCGAGCGGGCGGGCCTCAAGCTTACCGCGGTGGAAAATTTCGGCGGGAGCTACGCGCTGACTTTGCTCGAATGGCGGCGGCGTTTTCTCAACGCGTGGCCGGAGATCGAAAAGCTCGGCTTCGGGCCGTCCTTCAAGCGACTGTGGGAATATTATCTCTGCTATTGCGAGGCCGGGTTCCGTTCCGGCGTCATCGACGTCGGCATCTACTCGCTCGCCCACGTCAATGCTCCGAACAGGCTTGCGCCCTAACCCGCCGCCTGCTTTCCAAAAGACGCATCGATCGCATCGCGCCATGCCTGCGGGGTCGCTGCCGGCGCCGCAAAACTCGTGCGGGCGGCATGCGCGCCCGCGGCAAGGTCGAGGCCGTCGGGATCGAGGCCGATGGCGCGCCATCGTCGTCTCGCGGTCTTGTCGCCCGCCATCGCCGCCATCGCGGCGGCGGCGCCTGCGTTGACTTCGACGAGCAGAGCCGCCTCCGCCTCGATCAGCTCCCCAGCGCCCGTCAGATCGGTCAATATATCGGCCGCCGCCAGCGGGGCGGCGCGCCCAAAGCCGCCGTTGAAATGAACCGCCGAAATTTCCGCCCGAAACAGGGAGAAATCAGCGAAAGACGCATAAAGCTTCGCCTTTGGGTTGCGCGCGAGGAAACGCGCGCGGGCGCCCGGTTCGGGATGCGCGACAACCTTGCCGCCTATGGTCAGACGTGGCCGGTTCAGCGGATCGCCGCGTCCCGACGGGCCGGTCAGCAATAAAGAACCGCGCGGGTCGGCGAGGAGATTCTTCGTATGTTGAGACAGGGTCGAAAGGAGGAACAGCGGCGACCCGTCATAGTCGGAGGCGACCGCGACAAGCGTCGTCAGCGGCGCGCCCGAAGCGCGGTCCAGCGTCGCCAGCGCGCCCGTGCGGGCGATGCGAAGCAGGCTTTTGGCCTGCGACCTCGCGTCGAATGGCGGGGCGATCGCCGTTCGCGCGGCATTCATGGCGGAACATCCCGATGGGCGTGACGTGAGAAGACGGGGCCGGACCTTATCATTCCGATTGTCTTTCCTGGGTCCGATCGAGCGTGACGATGGCCGTCTAGCCCCATGCGCTGGCGCCAGCATGGCGTCAAAGGTCTGAGCGCCGCCATTCCTGGACTTTTCGGCAGGACGAGACGGGGATCATGCGGGATTAAGGTCGGCTTGGCCCGGAGCCCGCATTGCTCTATCGTGCCAGAATACCGGTCGGCCGCGCGCATTCTACTTGCTTTAGTTGCACAAAGGTCACATTTAGGCCTTTAACGGTCTTAATGGTCCGCCGCGATGAGCTGGACCCGGCGGCAATAGCATAGACAGCCGCCGCGCGTTCAGGAACGCCTTTTTCAAGTTGGAGCCTCATGCCGACGATCGCCCTAGTCGATGACGACCGCAACATCCTGACTTCCGTCTCGCTTTCGCTCGAGGCGGAAGGTTATCGCGTCCAATCCTACACGGATGGAGCGAGCGCCCTGGAGGGCCTCAAGACGAGCCCCCCGGATCTTGCCATATTCGACATCAAGATGCCGCGCATGGATGGGATGGAATTGCTGCGCCGCTTGCGCCAGAAGTCTGATCTTCCCGTGATTTTCCTCACCTCCAAGGACGAAGAAATCGACGAATTGTTCGGCTTGAAGATGGGCGCGGACGATTTCATCCGCAAGCCGTTTTCGCAGCGGCTGCTGGTCGAGCGCGTCAAGGCGATCCTGCGACGCTCGAACCCCAAGGAAGCGGCGGCGCAGAAGGAAAGCGAAGCCAAAATACTGGAGCGCGGGCGGCTCAAAATGGATCCCGAGCGCCACACCTGCACCTGGAACAACGAGCCGGTGACGCTGACCGTCACCGAATTTCTGATTCTGCAGGCGCTCGCAACAAGGCCCGGCGTCGTCAAGAGCCGCAACGCGCTGATGGACGCCGCCTATGACGACCAGGTTTATGTGGACGATCGTACGATCGACAGCCACATCAAGCGGTTGCGAAAGAAATTCAAGGTCGTCGAAGACGAGTTCGAAATGATCGAGACGCTGTATGGCGTGGGCTATCGTTTCCGGGAGACCTAGGCTCGCAACCGAGCGGACGCTGGAGAAACCGGGCTCCAATATGGCCAAAGGCAAGGTGCGGCAATGAGCGCCGAAGCGCGACCGGATCGGACGGTTTCGCCGGTTCCGTCCCGCATAAAGGGCGCGCGCCTGAAATTGCGCGCCCGACTTCTCTGGCGCGCCACCGTTTCCCGTTTCTCCTCGTCGCTGACGCGGCGCATCGTCGTCCTCAATCTCGGCGGCCTTCTCGTGCTGGTCGTCGGCTTCCTCTATCTCAACCAATTTCGCGCCGATATTATCGATGCGCGGGCGCAAAGCTTGCGCACGCAGGGCGAGATCATCGCCGCCGCGATCGCCGCCTCCGCCGCCGTCGAAACCAACACGATCACTGTCGACCCTGAAAAGCTGCTGCAATTGGGGCCGGGCGAAAACGCTACGCCGACCGAGGGCGAGGATGAATCGATCGAATTCTCGATCAATCCGGAGCGTGTCGGGCCCGTTCTGCGGCGGCTGGTGACGCCAACGCGGACCCGCGCGCGCATCTACGACCCAGACGGGCTGCTCCTGCTCGACTCGCTCGCGCTCTCCTCGCGCGGCGTCATCATGCGCCCCGATGCGGGCGACGCCAATGTCGAAGACACGACGCGGCTTGAGCGCGCCTGGATGGCGGTCAAACACTGGTTCGCTCCCGCCAAGAAGCGGCGCGTTGACGAGCCATGGGTCGCAAACAGCAAGTCCCACCCGGAGGTCGGCGATGCTTTGCGGGGCGAGGCCCGATCTGTCGTGCGGGTCGACGCCGATGGCGAGACAATCGTCTCGGTCGCTGTGCCGATCCAGCGGATGCTTGCCGTCCGCGGCGCGCTGCTGCTTTCGACGCAGGGGGGCGACATAGACGCGGTCATCGCTTCGGAACGATGGGCGATTCTGCGCTTCTTTCTTGTTCTGGCGGCGGTCATGTTCATTCTGTCCATGTTTCTCGCAGGGACCATCGCGGAACCTGTGCGCAAACTTGCCGAAGCGGCCGAGCGCGTGCGGCGCGGCATCAAGTCACGCCAGCAAATCCCGGATTTTACAGCGCGCTCCGATGAGATCGGACACCTTTCCCACGCTTTGCGCGACATGACGCAGGCGCTTTACAATCGCATCGACGCCATCGAGAGCTTTGCCGCCGATGTCGCGCATGAACTGAAGAATCCGCTGACTTCCCTGCGTAGCGCGGTCGAGATTTTGCCTCGCGTGAAAGCGGGCGCCTCGCGCGATCGGTTGCTTGAGGTCATTCAGCACGATGTTCGCCGCCTTGACCGGCTCATCAGCGATATTTCCGACGCCTCGCGGCTCGATGCGGAACTCGCGCGCAACGATGCTGAACCTGTCGACGTGGTTGCGCTGCTTGGCGCCGTCGTCTCGATGGCGGAGGATTCGCCGCGTCGCAACGGCGTCAGAGTGCGATTGATCGTCGACGGCGCCAATCGAGCGAACAATAAGGGTGGAGGGCGCCAGTCCGATTATTTGACGCTCGGATACGATTCGCGGCTGGCGCAGGTCATGACCAATCTGATCGAAAATGCCCGCTCGTTTTCCGAGCCGGGCGGCGAAGTCCGGGTCGCGTTGCGACGCCAGCGCATGGATCTGGATGAGGACCTCGTCGATGAAGGCGAAAGGATCGTCATCACCGTCGAGGATGATGGACCAGGCATACCGCCGCATGCGTTGGAGCGTATTTTCGAGCGCTTTTACACCGATCGTCCCAATCAGGGGTTTGGTCAGAATTCCGGCCTCGGGCTGTCAATCTCGCGGCAGATCATCGAAGCGCATGGCGGACGAATCTGGGCGGAGAACCGTCCGGCGCCGGCGGAAGCCGCCATACTCAAGGCGAGCGCTCTCGCCGCGGACGTTCCTGCGCCGGAACCTTCATCGGATCCGGAAAGCGACATCGTGCGACATGGGGCTGGCGCGCGTTTCGTGATCTGTCTGCCCGCCGCGACGCCATGACCGAAGATGGGATCGCGAGTGTTGGCGGCGCGGAACGGTCGGGCGCCTCGACATCAGTTCATGCGACCGCCTTGGTGATTGGCGAAGCTGGCGTGCTCGTTCGCGGGCCCTCCGGTTCGGGCAAGAGCGCGCTGGCGCTTGCGCTTCTCGCCCTGGCCAGCGATCGCAAATTGTTCGCCAGGCTGATCGGCGACGATCGCGTATCGATCTCCTCGAAGAACCAAAGGATTCAGGTCCGCGGGACGCCCAATATCCAAGGCCTCATCGAGAGGCGCGGCTTTGGCATTGTCGAGGCGCCGACCGAGCCCTGCGCGATTGTCAGGCTGGTTGTCGATCTTCTGCCTCGCCATCAACCAGGCGCGCGGCTGCCCGACGAAGCCGCCCGCACAGCATTTCTGGCCGGAATTCCCACGCCTCGGCTGATATTCGACGGCGACAGCCACCCGATTGAACGTGCTTACGCGGTGCTGGGATACCTTGACAACATCAGCGACAAGATTATGACCGGATTTGCTCATTTCGCTTGAATTATTCACCGCAGTGCACAAAAATGCCGCCCCTTGATCAATCGCTATGCGGCGTTCCGCGTCGAGCGTTCTGGGCGCTTAAAGCAATGGGTTTTTGATGATTGGAATGGTCCTGGTGACCCACGGCCAGTTGGCGACCGGTTTTCGCGCGGCCTTGGAGCATGTGGTCGGGCCTCAGTCGCAATTCGAGACCGTTGCGATCGGCCCCGAAGACGACATGGAGCTGCGTCGCGCCGATATCCTGGGCGCCGTCTCGCGCGTTCAGGATGGGGCGGGTGTCGTCTTGTTGACCGACATGTTCGGCGGCACGCCATCCAATCTGGCCATTTCGGTCATGGACGGAGGGCGAATCGAGGTCATCTGCGGCATCAATCTTCCGATGCTGATCAAGCTCGCCTCGCTGCGCGACAATACGCGCCTCGACCAGGCGGTCACTGAGGCGCGCGACGCCGGCCGCAAGTATATCACCGTGGCGAGCAAGGTCCTGACCGGAAAATGACGGAAGCGGACAGTGAGGAACGCGACGACGATTGCCCGCCTCCGCCGCAGTTTGCCGGGGCGCGCGTGCGCGAAATGCATATCGTCAACCGCAAAGGCCTGCATGCCCGCGCAACCGCCAAATTCGTCCAATGCGTCGATCGCTTCACCGCTGAGATCAAAGTGACCCGTTGCGGGGAAACGGTGGGCGGCGATTCGATCATGGGCATATTGACCCTCGGCGCCGGCATGGGCACGACCATTACGGTCTCCGCCTTGGGCGACCAGGCTGAGGCGGCGCTCGACGCCATCGCCGAATTGGTCGCCAACCGCTTTGGGGAGGATGAATAGCCGCGCAACCCGATGCCGGGAAGCGGTTACATCCTGAAGTCTTCGCCAAGGTAAAATCGCCTGACGTCGGGATGCGCGATGATCTCGTCGGGCGATCCTTCGGTGAGGACATGGCCGCTGTGGATGATATAGGCGCGGTCGATGAGACCGAGCGTCTCGCGCACATTGTGATCGGTAATGAGCACGCCGATGCCGCGCCCCTTAAGATGGCGCACTAGGTCCTGAATGTCGCCCACCGCAATGGGGTCAATGCCGGCGAAAGGCTCGTCGAGCAGCATGAACGACGGTTTGCCGGCCAACGCCCGCGCAATCTCGCAGCGCCGCCGTTCGCCGCCCGACAGCGCAATCGAGGGCGCCTTGCGCAGCCGCGCGATGTCGAATTCGTCGAGCAGCGAATTGAGCATGGTTTCGCGCGCGGCGTGGTTGGGCTCGGTTACTTCGAGCACGGCGCGGATATTATCCTCGACATTGAGGCCACGAAAAATCGACGCTTCCTGGGGCAAATAGCCGATGCCAAGGCGAGCGCGCTGATACATCGGCAGGGCCGTGACGTTGTAGCCGTCCAGTTCGATGACGCCTTTTTCCGGCCGCACCAACCCGGTGATCATGTAAAAAACCGTAGTCTTTCCCGCGCCGTTGGGACCAAGCAAACCGACCGCCTCGCCGCGTCGCAATGCGATGCTGACGTCTTTGACGACTGCGCGCCCGCCATAGCTTTTGCCGAGGTTGTAGACGGCGAGCACGCCGGCCGCTTCATCGCCGGAAGGGTGGCGCGCATCGGTTCCCACAGGCGCGGCGACCGCCGCGCGATCGATAATATCGGCCGGCTTCTGGCCGCCCTCGGCCCGCTTCACGCCCCAACCCGTGAGGCGGCCGACGAGGCCGCGCGAACGCGCGAGTCTTGGATCATCGGGAATGGCGTCGTCGCTCAAGAATGGCTCTTTCTTGCCAGGCTTTTTCCGCGCCGCGGCGCGTGACTAGGGTGATAAGCCGGTGCGGCGTCTCTTCGCCAGTCTCTCTCGATCACTATTGCTTGGACGCTGAATTGTCGCCCGGAACTTTATTTTTTTTCGTTGTCTTCTTGTCGGCGGCGTCCTTCTTTGGCCCTGTCGATTTGTCAGCTCCCGCAGCGTCGGGACCGGCGGAGCCTTGCTCGAATAGACCTGTGACGCGTCCGGCCTTATGCACTTCGACCACAGCTTCGCCAGTCGTCATGTCGTAGGTGAGTTTGTCGCCTTTGGTGACATTGCCGCCATCGCTCATCGTCACGTGATCGAACAGCCAGACTTTATTTTGATCTTTGTCGTAAGTGCCGCGATCGCCGGTCGCCACCTGCGTCTTCGAGATGAGCGTGACCGGGCCGGCTGCTTCCATATGTTTGACCTGGTTTCCGCCCGGCGTCGGCCCGACGCCCGCCGCGGGCGTCGCAGCGGCGGACGGTGTCGCCGCCGGGTCTGCCGTTGGCGTCGCGGCGGCGCCCGCGGCAGGCCCAGGGGCGGCGCCGGGAGTCGCCGCGCCCGTCTTCGCCAGAAAGATAGTCAAGACCGAACAAGTGAGCTTGCTGTCGCCCTGGATGACGACGACGTTGCCGGTGTAAACAGCCTTCTGCTCCTTGTCGAAATAATTCAGCTTATCGGCTTCGATCGAGATCGGCTCCTTGGAATTGGCGCCCGGCAACACGGGCGTCGAAGAAACCGTCTTCGCCGCGGCGAACCCCGTCGCGCACGCGAGCGCGGCGATGATCAAGGCGATGGCGCGGCCGCGGCCGAACTGGGCGCTCATGGATTGGCCCCTTTTAGCTGGGCTTGCGTCTCGTCGGCGGCCGAATCCGGCGGAATCATCGTTCTCACATGTCCCTCAACGGTCAGTTCTTTGCCGTTGTCCAAAACAGTAATCGTGTCGCCGACCAAGGTTGTTCCGGAGTTCGTGACAATAGTCACCGGCTCATTGGAAACATAGTGACCAGAATTGAAATCAACGCTGGCGCTTTTCAGCACTATAGAATATTGCGGACTTTTAACGCGAACATCATCCGACACGTCCATATGTTCCTTTGAACTGTCATATAGGCCGGAGTTTGCTGTCATATGGGCGAGGCCGCCTTCAGCCAGCGCAATGTCGGCGTCAATTCCATGCAACTCGACCAATGTCGGATGCAGGACGTCCTGGACCGCCTTGTGCGCATTGACGAGAAAGGATCGTCCGTCCTTGCGAAACCCGGCGAGCCTTGGGTGCTCCATCGTCACTTTGGTTCCGTCGACGCCGATGCCGCCGATCGAAATGCTGCCGGCCAATCTACCGAAAGGGTCGAACAAGGCGATGCCGAGCAACAGGACGACCGTGCCGACTGCGCCGGCCAATAAGGCGACGCGCAGGAAGCGCACGCGCGCGGAATGGCGCGTCGCCGCGACGAAGGCCTTGCCCCGGTGGCTCGTGTCCACGCCAGCCGTTCCCATTCTGGCGGTCATCTCGATTCTGGCGGCGATATCTGCCATGCGGCTCCAATGTGATCCCGGCGGCGCACCTTCGATCACACAATATAACATTCCCGAAAGATCACAGCATTGAAAGAGAATGGGTGGCGAAGTTATGGCGGACGCCTATCGGCCGCGCCCGTCAGGCCGAAACCCGTCTCGAAGATTGCTCCCGATCAAGCGGGGAAAAGCGCGAACCGCCCACCGGTCCTTCAAGGCGATGCGTGTGCGAAAATGTCCATCTCGGCAAATCCGGCCAGATCCAGCCGCACTCTTTCGGGCAGATAAGCGAAGGCCGCGCGCGCCAGAGCGTCGCGATTTTCACGCGCCAACATCGCGTCAAGCTTGGCGCGCAGAGCGTGCAGATGCAGGACGTCGGAGGCGGCATAGGCCAATTGCGCCTCGCTCAAAGCCGCCGCGCCCCAATCGGAGGATTGCTGCTGCTTTGAGAGATCGACGCCGATGAGTTCGCGCGCAAGGTCTTTCAATCCGTGGCGATCGGTGTATGTGCGCGCAAGTTTCGAAGCGATCTTGGTGCAATAAATCGGTTCCGGCATGATTCCGAACGCGTGGCAAAGGACCGCCATGTCGAAACGTCCGAAATGAAAGAGCTTGACGACGTCCGGATCCGACAAAAGCCTTTCAAGATTGGGGGCGCGCGTCTGGCCAGGAGAAATCTGGACAATCTCGGCCGAACCATCGCCTCCCGAAAGTTGAACCACGCATAGTCGATCCCGGCGGACGTCAAGACCCAAAGTCTCGGTATCGATCGCCACCGCGGCGCCAAAATCGACATGAGCCGGCAGATCGCCGCTGTGAACCCTTATCGCCATGACGCGCCCGGCTGCGACGGCGAGAAGGCCCGTCTGGAGTGGTTTAATTTATTGATAAGGTTCATTTATTCCATCCAGAAAACGGCGCCATGATTACCAGCGGGGTCATCGATCGTCAAGTTGGCGCCGCAGGCGGCTGCCGGCTTCAAATGCCGGCATACCACTCATAGCCACGATCCTCCCAGAAACCGCCGCGACCCCGCCCCATCTTTTCGAAGGCTTCGATCGCTTCGATCCGCATCACATATTTCGCCATCTTATAGCCGAGCTGGCGTTCGACGCGGAGGCGCAAGGGCGCCCCATGGGCGACCGGCAGCGGCGCGTCATTCATGTCATAGGCCAATATTGTCTGGGGATGAAACGCATCGACGAGGTCGATCGTTTCGTAATATTTCCCGGTCCCGTCAAGCGTCTGTTCGAGCGTATCGGCGCAATAAAAGGCAATGTAACGCGCGGTGGGCTTAAGCCCGGCCGCCGAGAGGATCGGTCCCAGCGACGCGCCCTTCCATTTGCCGATGCAGCTCCAGCCTTCGACGCAATCGTGGCGGGTAATCTGCGTGCGCGACGGCGATCGCCTGAGATCGGCGAGCGACATCTGCGTCGGCCGGTCGACGAGGCCGCCGATCTCGAGCTTCCAATTGACGAAATCTTCGTCGCGCGCCTTGACGTAATCGGGATCGTCAGGATCGACCGAACCGTTGGGCTTGAAACCTGGCGATAGATCGGCAGGACCATATTCCGGCGCCAGCGCCTCGCGCGGCGCCAGCAGCGCCCGTTGCGCCCCGCGCGTGAGATTTTCCGCAGCGTCGAGAATCGACCGACTCTGCGTCGCATTCGACAGACGATCGCAACCGGCCAATCCCAACGCCGCGCCGCCGAGGCCAATGCGCGCCAGCACCTGCCGGCGGTTGACAGTAGCTTCACGCTTCACGGCGGTCCTCCCCGATCGCGTAGCGCCCAGTAATCATCGATATCATATTGTTGAGAACGCCCGAGATGAGCACCATGACGATATGAATGACGACAAATCCGACGAGGTAAAAGGCTGCGATGAAGTGGATCGTGCGAGCCGATTGCCGTCCGCCAAACAGGCTGAGGAGCCAGGGGAAAGCCGCATCGATCGCCGGCGACATCGTCAAGCCCGCCAATATCAGAATCGGCAACACGATGATGACCGAGAGATAGGCGAGCTTCTGCAGCACATTGTAGTGCAAGGCTTTGTCGCCTGTCGGAAAACGCAGCCGCACATGCTCCCAGACTGAGGCTGGTATCTCGCGCAATTCACGCGCCGAGGGTACGAAGTCCCGCAAATGCCGACGCGCGAAGAGATTGGCGACATAGACCGCGCCGTTCAGTACGAGCAACCATGCGAAAAAGAAATGCCATCGCCGGCCGGTCGCCAGATCCTGATAGGAAGGAATGGTGATCCAACTAGGAAAGCCGCGTTCCGTGAGTTGCCCGCTTTCATCGCGCGACGCCCCGAGAACGCCGGTGGTCGCGAAGGATTTCCCCAGGATTGTGGTCACGCCTTTGATGGAATCGTCGCTCTCCTGCCGCGCGCCCAGCGCCAGCAATGGCTTGTCGAAAGAACTCTGGGCGCCCCAGTAAAGCGCCGGATGGGCGTTGAATATCTGCAGGCCGCTCATCAGCAGAAGGGCGAAACAGAGCGCATTGATCCAATGCGTCACGCGCACCAGAAGCGAGTGGCGATAGATCACACGCGCACCGACCGGAGGCGCCTGGCCGATGTCCGCGGCAAATTTGCTCATCGAAGAAACCATTTGATATCTCGCGGCCGATCGGGCTGTTCCCATCCATGGAACGGCGCTTCGCCAAAGAAGTTTCGCGCCAATTATTCAGGCGCCAACCAAACTATTATCACGTCTTCTGAAACTTGCGTCATCTCGCTCCGTTTCCATCACATCCCGATCTTTGGGGATCGCCAGTTCAACCAAATCAAGAAACGCAGTGGAGAACAGAGATGAACGCCAGGATTACTTTCAGGGCGGCGATGCTTGCCGCGGGCCTTTCGCTCGGCGCCATCATGGTCGCCGCGCCGGTCGTGGCCGCTGTCGTCTATGTCGGCGGCGCTCCGATGTATCCGACCAAGAACATCGTTGAAAACGCGGTCAATTCAAAGGACCATACGACGTTGGTGGCGGCCGTCAAAGCCGCCGGACTCGTCGATACCCTGGCCGGACCCGGTCCGTTCACCGTTTTCGCGCCGACCAACGAGGCTTTCGCGAAATTGCCCAAGGGCACGGTCGCCACTCTGTTGATGCCTGAGAACAAGGATAAGCTCACCGCAGTGCTGACCTATCATGTGGTGCCCGGTCATTTGACCGCACAGGACCTCGCCGGCATGGTCGATCAAGGCGGCGGCAAGGCGACGTTGAAGACGGTTCAGGGCGAAGAGCTGACCATCGAGCGCCGCGGCCGCGCGCATCTCACCGTGACCGACGCGAAGGGCGATGTCGCCCTCATCACGATCGCCAATGTCCTTCAGTCGAATGGCGTCATCCACGTCATCGACAAGGTTCTGATCCCAGGCTGACCCCCCGCGGCCCCGATCGGAAGCGGGCGCCTTCGGGCGCCCGTTTTGCGTTGCGAACTCGGCCTCGCTGTCCTGGCCGACAGTGCCGGACTGCCGGAGATCAAGGTTGCGCCCAATGAGCATAGAGGAGGATTTTATATTCCGCGGACTTGGCATAGGCTGCGCCGGCCCAAGGAATCGCCCCAAAATGACGAGCGCCGCTTCAGAATCCGATCCCGCCCAGCTTTTGTTGCAAGTCGCGGCTGGCGATCGCGCGGCTTTTGCGGCGCTTTATAAGCAGACCTCGGCGAAACTCTATGGGGTGGTCGCCCGTATCCTACCCCGTAGCGATTTGGCGGGGGAGGTTCTTCAGGAGGCTTACGTGCGCATCTGGCAAAAGGCGGGAGACTTCGATCCGACGAAGGGCTCGCCAATGGCTTGGATGGCGACGATCGCCCGCAATCGCGCGCTGGATGAAGCGCGCCGCGCCAAGCCGTTGGCGCTGGCGGACATGCAGGAAAGCTTTGAACCTGCGGCCGAGGAGTCTGATCCGCTCGGCTCGCGCGAGCGCAGCGAACAATTAGCGGCCTTGATGCGGTGTCTGTCTCAACTCGACGCCGAAAAGCGCCAGATCGTCCTTCTCGCCTACTATCGAGGAGCGAGCAGGGAGGCTCTCTCAAAGCGTTTCGAGCGTCCGGTGCCGACGATCAAAACCTGGCTGCATCGCAGCCTTGCGCAGCTCAAGGACTGCCTGTCAACATGAGCCTCAGTCCAGACGACGATCTCAACGCTGCGGAGTTCGCGCTTGGCACGCTTGATGACGGCGAGCGGGCGAGCGTCGCGGCGCGCCGCTTGCGCGAACCCGAACTGGACGCTGCGATCATCGATTGGGAATGGCGCTTCGCGCCTTTGTCCGAGACCATTCCGCCCGTGGCGCCGCCGCGCGATTTCCTCAGGGAGATCCAAGCGCGCATTGCAGCGGGCGCGCAGAACGGCGAACGGTCGGGCAACGTCGTCGATCTCACGCGCCGCCTGCGCCGTTGGCGGGTCGCCGCGATCGCCGCCTCGGCTGTCGCAGCGGCGCTGATTGTCGGCATCGGCCTGCGCGAATCGACGCGGGTCGCCATTCCGCATGAATTCGTCGCCGTGTTGCAAAAGAGCGCGGATTCGCCGGCCTTCGTGATCACTGTCAATCTCGATACGCGCGACCTTACCGTGCGCCCGGTCGCCGCGCCGCCGCAGCCCGGCAAGGCCTACGAATTGTGGATCATCAACGACAAGCTTGGCGCGCCGCGTTCTCTGGGCGTCATCGACAGCGCCAACCTCACCGCCAATCCGAACCTCGGCAAGTTTGATCCCGCGGTCGTGCAAAATTCGCTTTACGCGGTCACGGTCGAGGCGCCGGGCGGCTCGCCCACCGGCGCGCCAACGAGCGCTCCGGTGTTTGTCGGCAAGCTCTTCCCGACCGGGAAGTGATGTCCGCGCCGTTGATTCCGGTCAGCGTCGTTACGGGGTTCCTCGGCGCCGGCAAGACGACGCTTCTCAACCGGCTGCTGCGCGAACCGGAACTCGCCGACGCGCTCGTCATCGTCAACGAATGGGGCGAAATCGGCCTCGATCATTTGTTGATCGAGAGAATCGAAGGCGATGTGATTCTGCTGTCCTCGGGCTGTCTTTGCTGCTCGCTGCGCGGCGATCTCGTCGATGCCTTGCGCGATCTGACGGCGCGCCGCGACGCCGGGCGGATCCCACCTTTCGACAGGATCATTATCGAGACGACCGGCCTTGCCGATCCCGCCCCTGTTCTTCATGCGCTCGCGGCGGACGTCGAACTCGCAGCGCGCTATCGCATCGCCGGCGTGCTGACGCTTGTCGACGCCGTCAACGGCGTCGCGACTTTGCAAAACATTGGCGAATCCATCCGTCAGGTTGCGATCGCCGACCGGCTCGCAATCGCCAAGAGCGATCTCCTCGATGCGGCGGATCGACCTGTCAGGCTTGAGGCGCTGATTCAGCGCCTGCGTGCGGTCAATCCCGCCGCCGCGATTGTCGATGTCGCGGCGGGAGAGTTTCGCGCCGTCGATTTGGTCGCCCTCGATTCTTATCCTGGCGTGGGTCAAGTCGCTACGCGCGCGCCCGCCGGCCACAGCCCGTCGATCGGCGCCTATGCTCTGCGCCTGAGCGAGCCCGTCCGGGCCGCCGCCTTCGCCTCGTTCCTCGATCTGCTGCGCGCGATGCTTGGACCCCGGCTGCTGCGCATCAAAGGGCTGGTCGCCCTGGCGGAGCATCCGGCTGAGCCGCTTGTCATCCATGGCGTTCAGCACATCTTTCATCCGCCGCGGCGGTTGAAAGCGTGGCCCGACGACGATCGCGCGACGCGGATCGTGCTGGTCGTCGATGGTCTTAATCGCGCGGCGATCGACAGGCTTTGGGCGGCGCTTTCCGGCGCGCCGGGGGTCGATGGGCCCGACCTCGCCGCGCTTGCCGATAATCCGCTGGTCGCGCGACACGGCGGCCTTCTGGCCTGAGCGCCGCCTTGCGCCGCGCCTTTTCGGCGCCCCTTGTCATTCCAGAGAATAAGTTCATCTTCCCAGCCTAAGAATCGGCGGCGGGAAGCGCGGGGCGAGATCATTGTTCGACCGGATCAAAAGCGAATTCGCTTATTTGGGCGGCCTCAGGCGGGCGCTCGCCCGCACCACGCCGGTCGGCAAGAACCCGACCCGCACCTATTGCGATCTCGCTGATGAACTGGCGGCCCAATATGGCGATCGCGTCGCGTTGCTCAGCGAGCGCGAGACCTTTTCCTATCGCGCGTGGAACGGACGCGCCAATCGCTATGCCCGCTGGGCGCGCGCGCAGGGCCTCGGCAAGGGCGACGTCGTCTGCTTGCTCATGCCCAACCGGCCGGAATATCTGGCGACCTGGCTGGGCCTCGCGCGCGCCGGCCTCATCACCGCGCTGATCAACACCAATGTGTCGGGCGCCTCGCTCGCCCATAGCGTGAATATAGCGGCCGCCAAAGCGTTGATTGTCGATGCTTCACTCATGCCGCAATTGGCGAGCGCCCGCGATCAGCTCAATCAGCCGCTGCTGATTCTCGCCCATGGCGCGCCCGAGGCCGGAACCGGCGAGCCGCGCATCGACGAGATCGTCGAGACTTTTTCCGACGCGCCACTGAGCGCCGGCGAGCGTGTGGCCCTGACCATCGATGACGGCGCCCTTTATGTCTACACCTCCGGCACCACGGGCATGCCGAAAGCGGCGAGGATCACCCATTCCCGGCTGCAACGGATGATCTACGGCTTTTCCGCCGTGATGAACGCGAGAGCGACCGACCGTATGTATCAATGCCTGCCGATGTATCATTCGACAGGCGGCGTCGTGGCGACGGGCGCGGTGCTGACCGTCGGCGGCTCCTGCTACATCCGCGAGCGTTTTTCGGCGGGCGATTTCTGGACCGACATCGTCCGTTCCGAATGCACGATGTTCGCCTATGTCGGCGAATTGTGCCGCTACCTGCTGAATGCCCCGCCGGGCCCAAACGACAAAGCGCATCGCATCCGGCTTTGCTTCGGCAATGGCCTGCGTCCCGACATATTCGCGCCGTTTCGCGATCGCTTCGGCATCAAACAGATCTTGGAATTTTACGCAGCGTCGGAAGGCAATGTCGCGCTGTTCAATCTCGATTCGCATCCTGGCGCCGTCGGGCGCATTCCTGCCTGGGCGAAGCATAGCTTCCCATTCAAAATCGTCGCCTATGACGTGGAGCAGAACGTTGACAGGCGCAATGCCGAAGGGCGGTGCATTGAATGCGCGCCCGGCGAGGTTGGCGAGGCGATCGGCGAAATATTGAACGATCCGAACAAGCCCGCCAGCCGCTTCGACGGCTATGCCGACGCGGCCGCGACGAAAGCAAAAATCCTGCGCGACGTCTTTCGCGAAGGCGATTCCTGGTTCCGCACCGGCGATCTTCTGCGCCGCGACGCATCCGGCTATTTCTATTTCGTCGACCGGATCGGCGACACGTTTCGCTGGAAGGGCGAAAACGTGTCGACGACCGAGGTCGCCGAGGCGATCGCGACATTTCCCGGCGTGCTTGAAGCCAATGTCTATGGCGTCTCCGTGCCGGGCAATGAGGGACGGGCGGGCATGGCCGCGCTGGTCGTCGACGATCCCGACCATTTCGATGTTGCGGCCCTGCGCGCCCATATTGCCGCGCATCTGCCGAGCTATGCGCGCCCGGTCTTCCTGCGATTCAGGCGCAATCTCGACATGACCGGCACGTTCAAGCAAAAGAAGACGGACCTTGTCGCCGAAGGGTTCGACCCGCCGGTCGGCGCCGACCGTGTCTATTTCGATAATCGTACGCTCGGCGCCTATGCGCCCGTCGATGCCGATCTCACCGCCGCCCTGGGCGCCGGATCGGTCAAGCTGTGACGGTGGCGCGGTCAAGCCGACGGGAGCTCGATGTCCGGCGCGCGCGTTGAAGTCGTCGATCCTAAGCGCGCCGCCGCGCACGACGGCGCGTGGCGCGATCTCAGCGCGCGAGCGCTCGAGGCCAATGTCTTCGCCGAGCCAGATTTCATCCTCGGCGCGATGCGCCATTTTGCGCGCGTCGATCGCCTGCGTCTTCTGTTTGTGTGGCGGGACGAATCCGAAGAGCAATTGATCGGAGCGGTCGTTCTGGAATTTCCGCGAATCCCCGTCGGCTTCGGCGCGGCGCGGATTTGGCAAAGCGATCAGGCCGGGCTCGCCGCCTTGCTGCTCGACCGCGAAGCGACCGAACCGGCGCTCGCCGCCGTCCTCGATTGGCTCGTCGAGGCGCGGCCCAGAACGATCGGCCTGATGCTGCCATCCGCCGACGCGTCGGGGCCGACGCTCGCCGCTCTTCTGGCGCTCGGCTTGCGCCGCCGCTTGCAATCGCATCAGTTCGGCCAAAGAAGCCGCGCTGTCCTCATGGCCGTCGGCAAACTGGCGCGCGGCTTTGAAGGGGCTCTGCCCAAGAAGCGGCTGAAGGAATGGGCCCGGCAAATCCGCCGTCTCAAGGAGCGTGGCGAAATCGGGTTTCGGACCGTCAGCGACGAGGCGGCGATCGAGAAATTCCTCGCCCTTGAGGCCAGGGGATGGAAGGGCGCACAGCACACGGCGCTTGGCGCGGATGCCGGCCTCGCCGCTTTCACGCGATCCATGCTCGCCGGTCTCGCGCGGCGGGGCAGACTCGCCGTTCATCTGCTCGAGCTCGACGGCGAGGCGCTCGCGATCGGCGTGGTGCTGCGCGCCGGCGAGCGCGCCTTTTATTGGAAGACGGCCTATGACGAAACTTACGCCGAATATTCGCCAGGCCTGCAATTGACCCTTGAATTGTCGCGCATGCAGCAGCGCGACCCGGCCATAGCGGCGACCGATTCCTGCGCGATCGAAGGCCATCCGATGATAGACAGGCTGTGGACGGCGCGGCTTGCGCTGGTCGATTGCGTCGTCGCGTTGCGCCCGGGACCGGCGCTCGGCCTGCGGGTCTGGCTGGCGGCGGAGATGGCGAGGCGCCGCCTGAGGGAGGCGGCCAAGCGGCTCATCAACCCGCTGCGCGGCCGCAAGCGGTCCTGACGCTCATTCGTCGAGCGCGCGCGCCTCTTCCGGCAACATGATGGGAATGCCGTCGCGAATAGGATAGGCGAGCTTGGCGGCGCGGGAAATCAGCTCCTGCCGCTTCGAATCATATTCGAGCGTCGCGCGGGTTACCGGGCAGACCAGGATTTCGAGCAGCCGCGGGTCGATGCGGGTCGGTTCGGTAAGGCTCGGCGCCGGGGGCGCGGCGGCGTCCGATTCATTCATATCGAAGTCTCCCGCTTCATCAGGCGTTTCCATTCTTGCTGATATAGCATTTCCACGCCATCGATCGAAATCGCCGGAACGCGATGCCCTCGCCCGAAATTCAAATCCACGGCTACGCCATCGTCTCCGACGACGATCGCATCGCCGATTCCAGCGGCCGGACCCCGGAATCCCTGCGCAACGACGCCGATTGGGCTTATTTTCAAGGCGAACTCGATCGCGCCGACATTGTCGCGCTCGGCCGTCTCGGCCATGAGGCCAATCCCAATTTCAAGGAGCGGCGGCGGCTGGTTCTTTCCAGCGCCGCGCGTGGATTGGAACAGCGCCCCGACGCCTGGTGGTGGAACCCCGTCAGGTCGCCATGGCGGGAAGTCGCCGCGACCCTTCTGCCGAGCGGCGGCCGTGTGGCGGTTCCCGGCGGACAGGCCGTTTTCGACCTGTTCATGACGATCGGTTACGATTCGTTCCATCTCTCCCGCGCCGGCGGCGTTCTGCTGGCGGGCGGCAGGTCTGTGTTCGCGGCATGCGAACGCGGCCTGAGCGCCGATTCGGTGCTGACCGATGCGGGACTGCGTCCCGACGGCGCCCAGATCATCGACGTCGCGGCGCGGGTCACGCTCAACGTCTGGCGGAAATGAACAGCCTCACGGCGCTTTGGGTTGCCGACAGATGATCGCGGCGGGTTGGCATGCGACGCCGGGCGTCGAGCAATGCGCCGCGTCCTTGTCGTCGCGCAGGCAGACGGAGCAGTCGTCGCCCCATTCGCGGCAGAGCGGATTTTTGGCGCCAAACCCCTGAAGAGACAGACTCTCGTTCTGAGCTGGCGTCGGGCTCTGAGGCGGCGCGGCGGTTTCGTCCGCGCCGGCTAAAGAAATCGACGCCGCAAAGCCAAACGCGACGAGGCCGAGCGTGGCGAGGGTTCCCTTGCGATTCATGCGCAATGATCCCTCACGACAAGGCCTTTGGCAACGCTCGTAGCGACGCCGTTCAGAATTTCAACGCTTTCGCCTGTCGCACGCCCGCAATGTCGCCGACGTTCGCCAGCACGCCCTCGGGCGCCGGACCGTCGATCGCGACAAGCGCGATGGCCGAGCCGCCCTCTTGATCGCGCCCCAAGGCGAAGGTCGCGATATTGACGCCCGCTTCGCCGAGCAGGCCGGCGAAACGGCCGATGAAGCCCGGCTTGTCGTCGTTGGTGACATAGATCATCGAAGGGGTGAATTCGGCGTCGACCTTGATCCCCTTGATCGACAGGATGCGCGGCTTGCCGTCGTGAAACACGGTGCCTCCCACCGCGCGCTCCTGATTGGCCGTGGTCACCGAAAGCGTGATCAGGCTTTCATAATCGCCCTGCACCGCGCGCGTCATTTCCTCGATCACAATGCCGCGCTGGGCGGCGACGGAAGGCGCCGAGACCACATTGATGTCGGCGAGCGAGGGGCGCAGCAAGCCGGCGATCGCCGCCGAAGTCAGCGCCTTGATTTTCAGGTTGGCGACGCTGCCTTCATAGGTGATCGTGATTTTGGAAATCGGCGCGTCGGTCAATTGGCCGGCGAAGGAGCCGAGCTTTTCGGCGAGCGCGATGAAGGGCTTCAGGCGCGGCGCTTCCTCGGCGGTGATCGAAGGGAAGTTGACGGCGTTGGAAATGGCGCCGCGCATCAGATAGTCGGACATTTGTTCGGCGACCTGCAGCGCGACATTCTCCTGCGCCTCGTTGGTCGAAGCGCCCAGATGCGGCGTCGCCACCACATTGGGATGGCCGAACAGCGGGTTGGCGGTGGCGGGCTCCTCGATGAAAACATCGAAGGCGGCGCCGGCGACATGGCCGCTGTCGAGCGCTGCGCGCAGAGCGGCTTCGTCGACGAGGCCGCCACGCGCGCAATTGACGATGCGCACGCCCTTTTTGGTCTTGGCGATGTTTTCGGCCGACAGGATGTTCTTGGTCTGCGCCGTCATGGGCGTATGCAAGGTGATGACGTCGGCGCGGCTCAAGAGATCGTCGAGTTCGACCTTTTCGACGCCAATCTGCTCGGCGCGTTCGGCGCTCAGAAACGGATCGAACGCAATGACGCGCATTTTGAGGCCGATGCCGCGTTCGGCGACGATCGAGCCGATATTGCCGCAGCCGATGATGCCGAGAACCTTGCCGGTGATCTCGACGCCCATGAAGCGGTTCTTCTCCCATTTGCCGGCCTGGGTGGAAGCGTCGGCGGAAGGGATCTGGCGGGCAAGCGCGAACATCATCGCGATCGCGTGCTCGGCGGTGGTGATCGAATTGCCGAACGGCGTATTCATGACGATGACGCCGCGCGCGGTGGCGGCGGGTATGTCGACATTGTCGACGCCGATGCCGGCGCGTCCGACGACCTTCAGCTTCGCCGCCCTTTCGAGGAGCTTGGTCGTCACTTTGGTCGCCGAGCGGATGGCGAGGCCATCGTAATCGCCGATGATTTTCGCCAGTTCCTCCTTGTCGAGGCCCGGTTTGACGTCGACGTCGACGCCGCGCTCCTTGAAGATCGCGACGGCGGCGGGAGAAAGTTTGTCGGAGATGAGAACGCGAGGGGCCATGGTCTGAGCCTTTGTTGCCGCCCTCCCGGCCTGCGCCGGCAAAGGGGTCGAATGGGAGCATATGGCGATGCGCGGCGGCGCTCTGTTCGCCCCATTGTTCGGGGTCGCGGGCCGCCGGCTTTTTGGAATCAAGCCGCCTTGGCGAGCCTGGCCTTTTCCTCGGCGAACGCGAAATCGAGCCAATGGGTCAAAGCGACGACATCGGTCGTCTCGACCGTCGCCCCGCACCAGATGCGCAAACCGGGCGGCGCGTCGCGATAAGCGCTGATGTCGAGCGCGACCTTCTCTTTTTCGAGCAGGCTGGCGAGACCCTTGGCGAAAGTCGCCTGGGCGTCGGCGGACAGCGACGTCACCTCGGGATCGACCACTTTCAGGCAGACGCTGGTGTTCGAACGCGTCGCGGGGACCTTGGCGAGGAAACCAACCCAGGGCGTTTTGGCGACCCAATCGGCGATCGCCTTGAAATTGGCGTCGGCGCGCCCGATCAAAGCGTCGAGACCGCCGATCGCCTTCGCCCATTGCAGGGCGTCGATATAATCTTCGACGCAAAGCATCGACGGCGTGTTGATCGTCTCGCCCTCGAATATGCCATCAATCAGCTTGCCGCCCTTGGTCATACGGAACAGCTTGGGCAGCGGCCATGCCGGTTTGTAGGTCTCGAGCCTTTCCACGGCGCGCGGGCTCAGCACGATCATGCCATGCCCCGCCTCGCCGCCGAGCGCCTTCTGCCAGGAGAAGGTGACGACGTCGAGCTTGGCCCAATCAAGGTCCTGCGCGAAGGCGGCGGAAGTCGCGTCGCAAATCGTCAGGCCCTTGCGATCGGCGGCGATCCAGTCGGCGTTGGCGACGCGCACGCCGGAGGTCGTGCCGTTCCAGGTAAATACAATGTCATGGTCGGGGTCGACCAGTCCGAGATCGGGAAGCTCGCCGTAAGGCGCTTTCAGCGCGCGCGCGTCCTTGAGTTTCAATTCCTTGACGATGTCGGAAACCCAGCCTTCGCCAAAGCTCTCCCAAGCGAGCACGTCGACCGGTCGGGCGCCCAGCAGCGACCACAGCGCCATTTCGACCGCGCCGGTATCCGAACCTGCCGTGATGCCGATGCGATAGTCGGCGGGAATGCGCAAGATTTCCCGCGTCAGATCGATGGCGAGCTTCAGCTTGGCCTTGCCGAGCTTGGCGCGATGAGAGCGTCCGAGGGCCGCGTCGTTGAGAGCCTGGGGAGTCCAGCCGGGCCGTTTGGCGCAGGGGCCGGAAGAAAAGCGCGCATTATTCGGGCGCGTCGCCGGAGCGTTCGTCATGTGCCATCCTTTCAGATGAGCGCCTCTCGTTGGGGAGAGGTGTCCCGTCGCGGGCGATACGGCTTCGTGCTGACTCGGTCAAGCGCAATTTTTGGGCGAGGCTGACCGGAGCGCGCCGAGGATGACGCGACGCAAGCCTCTCAAGTGAGAGTCTTGAATATCCGGTCGCGGCGGGATCCAAGGCTTTAAGAGATTCCTTATACCTTTGGGTTACCACGTTGAGCGATATTTTCGTGGGATCGCCAGGGGAGAATGCCGGGATGGGGCGGCTGCGGGATCTATTCCGATCGGACAAGGAGGAATCCCATGCACGATCCCTCGGCAATTCAGAATTCGTGATGAGTTTCATCGCCCATATGGTCGTGCCGTTATTCGTGCTCGACCATGACGGCAAAGTTATCGTCTGGAACGACGCCTGCGAAAGACTCACCGGCCTGGCGGCGTCGAGCGTCCTTGGCACCAAGGACCATTGGAAGGGCTTCTATACCGCGGCCCGCCCCTGTCTCGCCGACCTCGTGTTGACAGGCGGTCGCGCGGCGGTCGGCGCCCTTTATGTCGCGCACGATTCCCAGGCCTTCAGCGACGGGCGGATGAAGGCTCAGAACTGGTGTGATCTGCCGAGCGGCGCGCGCTGCTATCTCGCCATCGACGCCGTCCCGATTCGCGATCCCGGCGGCACCCTGCTCGGCGTCATCGAAACGCTTCAGAACCTGACGGCTCTGAAAGAAGCCGAAGCGGCTATCGAAGCCCAGCGCGTCGCGCAAGCCGCCAATCTCGATATGATCAGGACTTCGCTGGGGGCGGGCCTTGACCGGCTGGCGCGCGGCGATCTCGAGGCCCGCGTCGAGACGCCGTTGCCGGAAGCGGCGGACGAATTGCGCGTCAATTTCAATTCCGCCGCTGAGGGGCTGCAAGAGCTGTTGGTCAACATCGTCACCACGTCGCAGACCATCGATACAGGGGCGACCGAGATCGCCGTCACGACCGAGGAACTCTCGCAACATAGCGAGCGCCAGACGGCCGATCTCGACGAGACCGCGGCGGCCCTCGGTGTGATCACCGCGACAGTTCGCAAGACGGCCGAGGGCGCCAATCAGGCTCGCGACATGGTCTCCGGGGCCAAGGCGGATGCCGAAAAGAGCGGCATCGTCGTCAGCGAGGCGATCGCGGCGATCAATGGCATCGAAAAGTCGTCCAAGCAGATCAGCCAGATCATCGGCGTCATCGACGAGATCGCGTTTCAAACCAATCTTCTCGCGCTCAACGCCGGCGTGGAGGCGGCGCGGGCGGGCGACGCCGGTCGCGGTTTCGCTGTCGTCGCCTCGGAAGTCCGCGCCCTGGCGCAAAGGTCGGCCGCAGCCGCCAAGGAAATCAAGGGACTGATCTCCAACTCCAATGCGCAGGTCGACCATGGCGTCGATCTCGTGACCAAAGCCGGAGCGGCGTTGGAGCGCATCGTCGTTCAGGTGTCCGAGATCAACGAGGTGGTTTCTGCAATAGCTGCGAGTTCGCAGGAGCAAGCCACCGGCCTTCAGCAGGTCAATACGTCGATGAGCCATGTGGATCAGGTGACGCGCCAGAATGTGGCGATCGTCGCGCAATCGGCGAAAGCGGCGCATTCGCTCGCCCATGAGAGCGAGGATTTGCAGAAGATGATCGGCCGCTTTCAGATCGGCCACACCGCAAGGATTGAAACGATGCGCCGATCACCAACGCCCAGAGGCGTTCCGCGGGCGGCGCTCAAAGTCGTTTCCGGGCGTCGCGCTGCCGCAACCCAACCGCGCGCGGCGCTGGCGACAGAGCGGGATTGGGAGGAATTCTAGGAGCATGCTACGGGCAACCGCACGGTTACGCAGCGCTATCCTCGCCGCTTGCGCCGGCCGCCGCCCGTTCCATCCATACCGCCTTTCGGCGGAGCTTCGCGCTCCGCGGCGATGGGGTTCGGTTCGGTCTCGCGCTTGTAACGCACGCCAGTAAAAAAAAGAATGTGCGCGTCCCGCGATGGCGCCGTCGCGCCGTCTGAACGCGCGGGATTCGAGGACGGTCGAAAAGCTATCAAGTCGCCCATGGCTATGCTCCGGAGCGACTCCGATCCGAAGACGCGCCCCACGCGTCATTTACGCTGGGCGAAGGTTAATACTTGGTCAACGCTATGGCGGTAATTTGATTATTCAAAGCCATCGTTAATGGGCCACGTAAACATGTTGCATCAAGAACACAAATCCTTGCCTTTCCTCGCCTCTCTCGGGACCGCCGAAAGCGCCGAGTCGCAGCGGATCCTGCTGCGCATCACGACGGACCATTTCGTTTCCCGGCAGGATCATTCGGGTCCGCAGCTTGCGCAATTCGAAAAGATCATGCTGCGCTTGATCGCGCGCGCCGATCCGCCGACGCGGCTCATTGTCGCTCGCAAGCTCGCCCGCCATCCCATGACTCCTCTGCGCGTGCTGGAGGCGATCGAGGAAATGGGCGGCGAAGGCGCGCTCCATCTTCTCGAATGCGCGCCGCTCTCGCGCGACCGTCTCGTCGCCGCGGCGTTGGGCAACGAAAGTCGGGCCTGCGCACTCGCCAAACGGGCGGATCTCGACGCCGAATTGGTCGCGGCGTTGAGCTGGCGGCCGGAGCCCGAAATCGCCCTTGCGCTTGCCGCCAATATCGCCGCGCCGTTCGATGCGCAAGTCTGCGCTGTTCTTGCGCGGCGGGCCGAGCGGGAAAAGCCGCTTGCCGCCGTCCTGCTGGCGCGTCCGCCGGAGGCGATCGATCCCGCTTCGCTGTTCCTGCTGGCCTCAAGCGAGCAACGCGCCGAGATTTTGGCCGCCGCCCAGCGCGCGGAGCTGGGGCGGGCCAGCGTCGTGCGCCGGCGGCCCGACCGGGAAGAAACGATCGCCCGCCTTGAGCGACACGCGCTCGCCCGGCAGCCCGAGCTTTTCGTCAATGTGCTGGCGCAGGCGCTAGGATGCGGCCACGATCTTGCCGCGCGGCTCGCCGGCGAACCTTCCGGCGAACCGTTGGCGGTCGCTGTGAAGGCGCTCGACACGCCAGCCGATAGCGCCGTCCGCATCCTGATTTCGGGCGACTACACGCGCATCGGCTCACTGATCCGCCTCATCGACGGCCTGAGTCCGGCTGCGGCGCGGCGCGTGATCGCAGCGCTGAACGGGGCGCCGAATGCGCGGCGCGCGCATTACCAACCGGTCCTCGATCCGAGCGCCGCCGCCGCCCCGGGCCGCGCCGGACCAGCCGCCGCGACAACGACCGAGGACGCCAGCGCGGCGGCGGCCCGTCGTCAGCGCGCCTTCGCGGTCGCGCTCGCCCAATTGCGCGTGCAGAAATCAGGGTAAAGCGGCGCCGGCATGATTATCCGCCCTGGCCGATCGGCGCGCCGTCCAGAGTGACGTCGCGATCGGCGGGCCATTTGAGGCGGTAGGCGAGGCGAATGTCCCTGGCTTCGTTCGGGGCGAGGTCGAGCGTCCAGCTCATCACGCCGCGCTTGTCGGCGACCTGCTTTTCGGTCGGCGTCGTGGTCGTCGGCAGCATCTCGACGGTGATAGCGGTGTTCTCTGAAATCGGCAGCCGGTCGATCACCTGAACCTTCACCGGAAAGTCGTGCAGATTCTTGACGGTGGTCTTGAATTCGCGCGTCTCGATTTTCGTCTGGTTGTACCAGGTCGGCTCGTTTTCCTTGCGGTTGACCGGCGCGCGCTGGATTTTGATCTTGTCATCGGCGCCGAAGCCGAGATCGACGCCGTCGCCCGGCGCGACAAAATTGACGTGGCTCTGGCCGACGAATGCGCCGTCGCGATGCAGGGCGACCTCGCCGGCGAGCAGGGGCGCGTCTTCGGCGTCGATGAAATGGGCCTGGAGATAGGCCGTCTGATCGAGCCCGGGCGCGGTCTTGACGAGAATTGTCGGCTGTGCCGAGACCTGCGCCAGGACGAATGACTTCTGAGCGCCGCCGCTGGCCAGGCTTACCCGGCCGGGGGCGCGAAATTCGGCGCTATAGGCGCCCGATTCAATCTGCGAGACCGCCTCCTCGGCCTTCACCGGCGGAGCCGGCCTTGGCGCAGACGCCGGCGCCGCTGCGACGTCGGCGGTCGGCGCGGCGCGCATGACCGAAGCGCTCTTCGCCGCGCCGCTGGGTTGAGCGCTCCCCCACGACTGGTCGGGCTGCAAAGGTTGCCAGAAATCGATTTTGAGCGGCGTCACATCGGGAATGTCGGACGCGCGCGCGACACGGGCGGTCGAGACGATCAAGACGACATCGGTCCAGTCTTCGCCGGTGTGCTGCGCAAGGTTGGCGCGTCGTGTCAATGAGAGGCTCCGCACGCCCGCGGCCGTCTCGAGCGATGCGTCATAAGCGGGGCGCCAGCCGACTTCGCTCACACGGTAGGACAGTTTGATATGCGCATGCGTCGGCGCCTCCGCGCTGATCGTCACGGTTGCGCTTCGCTGCGCGCCCTGGCCCTGCGGCGGACGCTCGCGCTGCGCCTCCAGCGCTTTGATCTGGTCGTCGAGCTGGCGGGCCTTGGCTTGCGCGGGGCGAAGATCGTCGCCAAGCTTGGCGAGGCCGACGGCGACCGTATCCCAGGCCGCGTTCCACTGACCGACGTCGAGCGGCTTGGCTTCCGCCGACAGCTTTTCCGGCCCCGATTGCGAGAAGCGCACGATCATCGCGCGTTTGGCGTTCAACGCATCGATCGTCGATTGCCAGCCTTCCCTCTCCGAGCGCAGGCTCGTCAGCTTGGCGTCGATGGCGTTATCGGGGCTCGCGGTCTCGGCCGGATCGACCTGCGAATCGACGGCGCCGATCGTCACTTTGGCCGATCCTTCGCCCTCCAGCCTCAACGAGGCAGGGTCCAGCGTCAGCGGCAGGCTCTTGAAAATCAGGGTATTGTCTCCGGCCGGCAGATCGATTTCGGCGATGCGCGAAATGATCGCGGCGTCGGGATAGACGGTCACGGAATCGATTTTTGAGGCGGCGTCGATTTCTCCGGCCAAGGCCGGCGCCGCGATGGCAAGCGCGACAAATGAGCACGTGGAAGTGGCAAGAAAAGAGCGCATGAAGCAGTCCTTTGAAGGGCAATGAAGCAGGAGAAAAAAGCAGACGCCACATTCCGCTTCGGCAGTCAGGCAAATTCGCGATGCAATTGCGGCGCGGAGGCGGCGGGCCGATGGCGCCGATCGTTTGGGCGCCGTCCGCCCTTGCTCCGCCCGGTTCTGTCGGCCACAACTATGGCTCACCTGAGCGCCAGGGCGCTCGATGCCGAAAGGTTCAACCATGACCGCGACCCTTCAAGCCCGCATTGGCGAAGTCACCGGGCGGATCGCGCGGCGCAGCCGCGACAGCCGCGCGCGTTATCTCGAAGGCATCGACAAATATTCCGCCAAGGCGCCGACGCGTAAACGACTGGGCTGCGCCAATTTCGCTCATGGCTTCGCCGCGTGCAATCCGGCCGACAAGCATGCGCTGCGCGATGGCGAGGGCCCCAATCTGGCGATCGTCACAACCTATAATGACATGCTGTCGGCGCATCAGCCTTTCGAACGGTTTCCCGAAATCATCAAGCGTATCGCGCGCGAGTCGGGCGGCAGCGCGCAGGTGGCGGGCGGCGCGCCGGCCATGTGCGACGGCGTCACGCAGGGTGAAGCGGGAATGGAGCTGTCGCTGTTCTCGCGCGACGTGATCGCCCTTTCCACAGCCGTCGCGCTTTCGCATCAGATGTTCGATGCGGCCGTCTATCTCGGCGTCTGCGACAAGATCGTGCCCGGCCTGCTGATCGGAGCGCTTTCCTTTGGTCATTTGCCGGCGGTGTTCTTGCCGGCGGGCCCGATGACGTCCGGCCTCTCAAACGACGAAAAGTCGAAGACACGCCAGCTTTTCACCGAGGGCAAGATCGATCGCGCCGCCCTGCTGGAAGCCGAGGCGCAGGCCTATCACGGGCCGGGCACCTGCACGTTCTACGGCACCGCCAACACCAACCAGATGCTGATGGAAATCATGGGGCTTCACCTGCCCGGCGCGTCCTTCGTCAATCCGAACACGCCCCTGCGCGACGCGCTGACCGAAGCGGGCGTACGCCGCGCGATGGATCTGACCGCGCAGGGCAATGCCTATACGCCAATCGGCCATATCGTCGACGAGCGCGCAATAGTGAACGGAATCGTCGGGCTGCACGCGACCGGAGGTTCGACCAACCACACGATCCATCTGATCGCGATGGCGGCGGCGGCGGGCATCGCACTCAATTGGGACGATTTCGCCGATCTTGCTGAAGTCGTGCCCTTGCTGACGCGCATCTACCCTAACGGCAAAGCCGACGTGAATCATTTCCAGGCGGCGGGCGGCATGCCCGTATTGATCCGGTCGCTGCTGGGCGCCGGTCTGCTGCATCGCGATGTCCGAACGGTCTGGGGCGAAGGGCTCGCCGATTACGTCACCGAGCCGGGCCTCGGCGAGGACGGCCAGATCGTCTGGCGCGAGCCGGCGTCCAAAAGCCATGATGAAACCGTGCTGCGCGGCGCAGAACATCCGTTTCAGAATACCGGCGGCCTGCGCGTGCTCGACGGGCCGCTCGGCCGCGCGGTCGTCAAGACCTCGGCCGTCGCGCCAGAGCGTCATGTGATCGAAGCGCCGGCGCGGGTCTTCCACAGCCAGGACGAATTGCACGCGGCGTTCAAGGCGGGCGAATTGTTTCGCGATTGCGTGGCGGTTGTGCGTTTTCAGGGGCCGAGCGCCAATGGCATGCCTGAATTGCATAAATTGATGCCTCCGCTCGGCATTCTTCAGGACCGGGGCTTCAAAGTTGCGCTGGTCACCGACGGGCGCCTTTCCGGCGCCTCGGGCAAGGTTCCGGCCGCCATTCATGTGACGCCGGAGGCGGCCAATGGCGGGCCGATCGCCAAGATCCGCGATGGCGATCTCATCCGCCTCGACGCGCCGAACGGTCGGCTCGAAGTGCTCGTCGACGCCGCGGAATGGGAGGCGAGGGCCAACGAGAACTATGACCTGTCCGATTCGCACACGGGCATCGGGCGCGATCTTTTCGCAGCCTTCCGCGCCACGGTATGCCGCGCCGATCAGGGCGCCTCGATCTTCGCCATGCACGCGTGAAGGCGCGCGTTCAGCCCTTCAGCCGACGCCAGGCCGCGACGAAGGCGGCTGCTTTTTCGCCGACCTGCGCCGCGCTGCGGCCAGGACTATAGAGCGCCGACCCGAGCCCGAAGCCATTGGCGCCGGCCGCCAGATAGGGCGCGATATTGTCGGGGGTGATTCCGCCGACGGGCATGATCGGAACGCTGGCGGGAATGACCGCGCGCCATGCCTTGACGACCGACGGCGTGATCATTTCGGCGGGAAAAGCCTTGAGCCCGTCGGCGCCGGCGCCGAGCGCGGCGAAGGCTTCGGTCGGGGTCGCGACGCCAGGCAGCGCGATCAGGCCGTGCGCTTTGGCCGCCGCGATGACGGCGACGTCGGCGTGCGGCATGACGATCAGGTCGCCGCCCGCCTCGGCCACGCCGGCGACTTCATCAGTCGTCTTCACGGTCCCGGCCCCCACCAGCGCTTCGGGCGGCGCGATCGCCCGCATCGCCCGAATGCTCTCATAAGGCTCAGGCGAATTGAGCGGCGCCTCGATCAGCAGAAAGCCTTCCGCCAGCAGAGCCCGCAGGATGGCGGGCGATTCGGCGGGCGTGATCCCTCTCAGGATGGCGACGAGCGGCAGCTTGGCCATGGCCTCGGCAAATCGGCTCTTCATGCGGGGTCCCTCAGGATTGGCGCCTCTTTTGGCCGCAAATCGCCTATCTCGCAACCGTGGAAGCGTCGCAACCCCGCGAATGGCGCGTGCAATGACGCGGAGAAGCGAAAAATATCGTTTGTTCAGAGTTTCTTCACCATTTCAAGGTGAAGCTGTCGTGCAAATACCCGTCCCGGCTGGGAATGGCTGGCGTCCCCCATTGGGCCGCTGACAAGGCTGAACCTTATGTTGCGTCGCCCCCATCTTTTGCTCGCCTTCCTGTCGGGCTTCGGCTTTGCGGGCGTAGCCATGGCCGCGCCCGCCCCGGTGCTGAGCGTAACGCTGGATCAGGCGAGGATCGCTCGAATTCCCGATGGGACAATAACCCTCGTCATCGGCAACCCGATCGTCGCCGATGTCACCATGATCAAGGGCTCCGGCGCCATGGTGGTGACCGGCAAGGGCTTCGGCGAGACCAACCTGATCGCGCTCGACGGCCAGGGCAATGTTCTCGACGAGAAGACCATTCGCGTCGTGCCGGGGGATTCGTCGCTCATCGTGCAACGCGGGATGGAGCGCGAATCCTATTCCTGCGCGCCGCAATGCATGCCGACCGTCCAACTTGGCGACGGCAAGCTGTTCAATGACGCCTCAAACCAGATCACGGCGCGCAACAGCCTCGTGGCGCCGACGCAAGCCACCCAAAGTCAACATTGAAGATTCGCGCTCGCCGAACGTCCCCATAAGTTTCGACCTTACGATATGCCCGCGCGCCCGGCGCCCGCGTTTGGCGGCCGGATGCTGCGGCGACCTGCATGAGCGCCAGCATAGCCAGGATCGTGCCGCAATAGGCGACGAGCTCCATTCCCGTCGGCTGGTCCATATAGCCGATCAGCGTATGCAGGACCCGGCCGACGATGCTGTCCTGCAAAAGCAGCGCCGAAGTGCTCCAGACCGGATCGGACCAGGCTTCGAGCCAGCCGCCCCGTTGCCGAAAATTGACGCCCTAAGCCGCCAAGTCGGCTGCGAGCAGGGTGATCAGGGTCGTCAGGGCGCCAAAAAGATAGCGCAGCGGTATGGCGATCAAACCCAAGTAAAGGAGCGCCGAAACGAGAGCGTCGCAAACAATTCCGAGCGCGGCGCCGACGATGATGTCGAGTGCGGTCGCTCCGCAATTGTGCTCCTCATCGCGGTCGCCATGCTCTCCTTGTCGAGAGGAAATAGCCGATGCGCGGACGCCGTCCGAATCTCATGCCGCCGCCTCGAACAGGCCGTGGCCGATGAATTCGCCTTTGGCGGCGCCGCCAGGACAGGCGAAATGGCCGCCGCCCGTATTGGCGACGAATTGGTTCATCATGCCGAAGCGCGACATTTTCTCGAAAATCCTGATGAAGCCGCTGCGCAAGTCGCGCTGGCAGCCGAGGAAGATCAGCCCAGCGTCGAACTCCATGCCCTGGCGCCAAGGCGGCCAGCGTCCGGATCGGGTCCCGTCATTGGGTGGCCTTGGCCAACATATTGGTGTCGTCCTCGACGTAATAGAAACCGCTGCCGTCCGGCGCCATGGCGAGGCCGAACAGGTCGCCGTTGCCAGGGGGCGATTGCGCCTGGTTGGAATCGATCCATTGCGCGGCCAACTGCTTGCCTGACGTCGGGTCGAATTCAACAACCTCGCCGTTTTTACCATTGCAAGCCAAAATATGACCATTGGCCGTCGCGGCGAGCGCAAGCGGGCGCTGCAACAGGCCGTCCTTGGTTACGGTGCGTCCCGTGCCGGCGCTGCCGCTGCGCGTCGCCGCATCGGGAATCGCGACGATACGGTTTTCGATCGCGTCCGACACGTAAAGCGTGTCGCCGATCAGCGCGAGGCCCGTTGGGCCGATCAGGAACACGTCCTTGTCGGCGCGCTGGGCGAAGCCGCTGCCGATCACGGTCTGGCTGGTGACCTTGGGCGGGCCGCCGGCCTGAATCGCCAGTTGGATGCGCAACACCGTCGCCTTCCTGATGACGACAGGCACGCCGGTGGCCGGGTCGAGCTGCGAGGGCGCCGGAATATCGTAGCCCGACATGCTGACGAACAGCGTCGCCTTCGCGCCATTGTCGATAAGGGCCATATTGCCCCATGGGCCATTGATATGCGAGCCGGACCAGATGGTGGTGAGGCGCCCGCTGGAATCGAATACCAAAAGGCAACCATTGCCCTTGGTGGCTGTCGTCCCGTCGGTGCTGGGCGTGCTGCCGACGATCACCCAGCCGCTGCTCAACATGGTCATCGCGGTGGTGAGGCCGATGCCGCCGGGACATTGCGGAAGGGCCTGCGGCAGCTTGGCGAACAGAGTCGTCGACCGCGTCGAGGGGTTGAAGTCGATGATCGTCCCGCCAGTTCCCTGCAGATTCGAAGTGTTGTTGAAATTGTCGACGAGAACGTCGCCCTTCTGGATCTTGCCCGACGTGACTGGGGCGACCACGACCGCATAGGGATTAAGGTCGCCGTTGTCGGTGATCGTTGTCGTCAGCGTCGGGTGGCGGCGCAAGCCGTCAAGCACATTCTGCGCGCGCGCGGGAATGGCGCTCAAAATCGACAACGTCGCGGCGCAGATGAGCGCCCCAACCGCGCCGTTTCGTCCAACGTTCAACATTATCGTTGCTTCCTTCGTCTCTCGTTTCAAAATCGGCGCGACGGGCGTTCGAGCGACCTCGCCCGCCGCGAGCCCGATCAGAATGTGATGTTGGTGCGAATGCCGAGCACGGCTTCGTTCTTCACTTTCTCATTCGGATTATTCGGATTGACGATGCCGGCGCCGGGATTGAAGACATATTGAATGTCCGGCTGAATCTGCCACCACGGCATGACCTGATATTGATAGGTCGCTTCCACGAAGGTTTCGTTGTGGCGCACCGGCGACACGACGCCGGGATTGCTGAGAGCCGTATCGATATCGAGCCCCGTGGCGCTATTGCTGACCTTCGCAAAGCCCATGCCGAGGCCCGCCGTATCGTCGTCGCGCCCGAAGAAGGGTTCATGCATCGTGAGGCCGGCGTTCATGCTGAAGCTGATGAGATTGCGATCCTGCAGCGGCGTGAACATCGGACGAAGGAAGACATTGATGTTGCGATCGGGGTCGTTGGGGAAACGATAGATCATCTGATCGGCGACGGCGTAAAACGCATAGTTGCCGCGACGGTTGGCGGCGATGCCGTCGCTTGCCGGATTGGCGAGCGACAGGCCGGTATTGTCATAGTGCAGGTCGGCGAAGTTTTTGGTGTCGTACCACATGCCGATTTTGTAAGTGCGGGCGAGTTGATCGGCTTCGTTAGCCTGAACAAGCGTGCCCGACGACGGATAGGCGAATTGCAGTTCGGCGATGACGAGCGCGCCGCCGTTGAGTGGGAAGCTCGTGCCCGATGGATTGCGCATCTGCGGGTCGCCGGTGTTGTTCGAGACTGGACTGCCGCTGAAGACGCCGCCCAGGGCGGTGATCGAATCCGTTAGGTGCACTCTGGCGCGCACGCCCAGGTCGGAAAGCGGATAGGCGGGGCCGCCGCCCGGCAGATCGGCCGAAGGCAGCATCGGCCAGCCGAACATCGTGTTGACGAAATAGCCGGCGTTCTGGCTGCCCATGAATTCGTTGTCGAGGCTCTGCTGGCCGATCTTGATGTCGACCTTGTCGTCGAACATTTTCTGCTGGTACCAAAGTTCCCACAGGCGGGTGGCGCGATCGGCTTCGATGCCGCTCGCCGTCTGCAACGTCAACAGATTGTCGGCGCTGAGACTCCTGCCGTGCACCTGCAAGGCGCTGACGTTGAACAGGCCCCCGTACAGACCGAACGCGCGCTGGGTGTCCAATTGCAGGGTGGCCGTGGTCAGGCCGTCGTAATCAAAACCCAGGCGCTGGCCGCCGCTCACATTGCCCAGGACCTCGCTGGTCTCGGTAACGCTCAGCGTCATCCCATATTTGGCCAGCATCGGCCTCAGCCCCCACATATTGCCGAGCAGGTTGGCGCTGTGCGAGGCGGTGCTGAGGAAGTCGAGGGGTCCCGAACCGCTCTTGCCCGCCGCGGCCGCCGCCGCGGTGTCTGCGCTGACCGGCTGTTCGACGAATTCGCCTGGGTTGGCCGCCGCCGTCGTTCCTGGTCCCATCGGCGTCGCAGAGAATTCGCCCGAATTGCTCGCCATCGGCGTCGAACCGGGAATCGGCGCGAGCGCCGGGTTCGGCGGCGGCGATTGGGCGAAGGCGCCGGAAACGCAAAGAGCCGCCACGGCGCTCGCGCAAACGAAGGTGAGGCCGCGGCGCGCTGTTGCCGGAGAATACCCACCCGGGCCCGGTGAAGTCTCAGGATGAAAAAGCAACGCAACCCCCGCTGTGTCGAAAATCGTCGATGTAGCGCGTAATAATCAGTCGAATAGATGGCGTGTCAACGAATATGTCGTAGTTTAGAATGGAGATAAAGCACGGCAACATCAGGTTAGTCTTGGTCTAGAGTGCAGCGTGTCGAGTTTGCAATTATTCTAAGCAAAGAGAAAGCGAATATTGACAGGATATCGACAGGAAAGTGTCGCGCGTTCGACATAATTCTATCGCCAGTCAGAGACCGATTTCCATCATCAACGCATCGCGCCTGCCGTGCGCCCGGCAACAGTTCTTTGGTTCGATCGCAGGACAGACGCGCCATCGCCGCGGTTCGGCCCTCGGCTAGGACTTTGGACAGATTTGTTGGTTGGGTATCGTGGACCCCTGGCTCGGAAGCACCCAAGCTGGATATTCAGCTTGCCTATTTCGGCCGTATGGCGTATCGCTGGCGCTGTTGGTTTCTCATAGCTTCTCGTTTGTTTGATGAGAAGATGTTTTGAGAGTGGGCCCCGGCCGGGACCCGCTCTTTTTTATTGCCGACGGGATCAATGTCCGAAAGACAAGCCGGCGCCAAGCCAAGCCCAGCCGATGAGGCGCTGATCGACGCGCTCGATGAACCGCGTCTTTTGAGCGATGGCGGCGGCGCGCGGCGGATCGCCGCTATCGCGGCGCCGGTCCTGCGCGATTTGGGATTTCGGCTGGTGCGCGTGAAAATCTCGGCCGCCGACGGCGGCACCGTTCAAATCATGGCCGAGCGGCCAGATGGTTCGATGAATGTCGAAGATTGCGAGCGGGCGAGCATCGCCCTTTCGCCGGTTCTCGATCTGGAAGATCCGATGAGCCACGCCTATCGCCTCGAAGTCTCGTCGCCCGGCATCGACCGCCCGCTGGTGCGCGTTTCCGATTTCCAGCGCGCCATTGGCCATGAGGCCCGCATCGAAATGGCCGTTCCGGTGGGCGCGCGCAAGCGTTTTCGCGGAATGATCGACGGTGTCGAGGCGGCCGGTTCGCATTGGATCGCGCGTCTGCGCCTCGTCGCCAAGGACGACGGCAAGAGCGACGGCAAGAACGACGGACTCGGCGAGGCGGTCGATCTGCCGATCAAGGATATGGACGAGGCGCGGCTCGTCCTGACGGATGATTTGATCCGCGCGGCTTTGCGCCGCGAAAAGGCCGCGAAAAAAGAGCGGAAGGCGCAAAAGATCAGGCCCGCGCGTGGCAAGGCGCCGTCCGCCAAAGCCGGCAAGACGATTCGAGAAGACGATTGAACAGAACGAGCGGACGCGGCGACAAGCCGCTTTAGCGCCATGAAGGAGAATTCAGATGGCCGTTAGCGCCAACAGGCTTGAGCTTTTGCAGATCGTCGATGCGGTTGCTCGCGAAAAATCGATCGACCGTTCGATCGTGCTCGCCTCGATGGAGGACGCGATGCAGAAGGCGGCGCGTTCGCGCTATGGCCAGGAGACCGAGGTTCGCGCCGACATCAACCCGAAGACCGGCGAAATCCGTTTCTCGCGACTGTTGCTGGTCGTGGAGCAGATCGAAAATGACGCCACGCAGATCGCCCTGGCGGATGCGCAGAAGAAGAACCCCTCCGCCCAGATCGGCGACTGGATCGCCGAATCGCTGCCGCCCTTCGATTTCGGGCGCATTCCGGCCCAGTCGTCCAAACAGGTGCTGGTCCAGAAGATTCGCGAGGCCGAGCGCGACAAGCAATACGACGTCTACAAGGACCGAATCGGCGAAATCATCAACGGCGTCGTCAAGCGCGTCGAATATGGCAATGTCGTCGTGGATCTCGGCGGCAGCGGGGCCGGAGAGGCGGTGGTCCGGCGCGACGAGATGATCCCGCGCGAAATGTTCCGTCCGGGCGACCGCATCCGCGCTTATGTCTATGACGTCAGGCGCGAACAGCGCGGGCCGCAGATTTTCCTGTCGCGCACCCATCCCCAATTCACGGCGAAGCTGTTCGCGCAGGAAGTGCCGGAAATTTACGACGGCATCGTCGAGGTCAAGTCAGTCGCCCGCGATCCTGGTTCGCGCGCCAAAATCGCCGTGATTTCCAACGATTCCTCGATCGATCCGGTCGGCGCCTGCGTCGGCATGCGCGGTTCGCGCGTCCAGGCGGTGGTCAATGAATTGCAGGGCGAGAAGATCGATATCATTCCCTGGTCCGCCGACGCTGCGACATTCATCGTCAATGCCTTGCAGCCAGCTGAAGTGATGAAGGTCGTTCTCGACGAGGATTCCACCCGGATCGAAGTGGTCGTGCCCGACGATCAGCTCTCTCTCGCCATCGGTCGGCGCGGGCAGAATGTCCGCCTCGCCTCGCAATTGACCGGCTGGGACATCGACATCCTGACCGAAGCGGAAGAATCAGAGCGGCGGCAGAAGGAATTCGTCGAGCGCACCAATGTCTTCATGGGCGCGCTCGACGTCGACGAGACCGTTGCGCAATTGCTTGCTTCCGAGGGATTCCGCTCGGTCGAAGAACTGGCTTTCGTCGAGCCTGCCGAACTTGCCGGGATCGAAGGGTTCGACGCCGACACCGCCGCCGAAATCCAGGCGCGCGCGCAGGGGCATCTGGCCCGCATCGAGGCCGAATTTGACGACAAGCGTAAGGCATTGGGGGTCGCCGATGATCTCAAAACGATCGAGGGCGTAACGACGCCGATGCTGGTCAAACTCGGTGAAAATGAGGTGAAAACCGTCGAGGATCTCGCCGGCTGCGCGACCGACGACCTTGTCGGCTGGACCGACCGCGGCGAAGGCGAGGCCAAGAAACACCCGGGGTTCCTCGACGGCTTCGATATTTCGCGCGAACAGGCGGACGCCATGATCATGAGCGCGCGCGTCCGGGCGGGATGGATCGAGGCGCCGGAACCGCTGGAAGCCGAGCCGGACGCCGCCGGCGAGGCGGAATAGACGCTCTGTTGGACGCATGGGAGGACCGATTGGGCGCCCGCTCGAAGCCGGACAAGCGCGGATCGGAGCGAACATGCGTGGTGACGGGCGATAAAGGACCGCCCGAAGACATGATTCATTTTGCTCTATCGCCGAATGGGGAGGTCGTGCCCGATTTGCGCCGAAAGCTCCCTGGGCGAGGGGTATGGACAAGGCTGAGTTCGGCGACTGTCGATGAGGCGGTGCGCAAACAGGCGTTTTCGCGGGGCTTCAAGACGAAGGCCGCAGCGCCGCCTGATTTGGCCGCCAGGTTGGATCTGATGATCGAACAGGACGCGCTGCAGTTTTTGTCGATCGTCAATAAGGCGGGCCTGATCGTGACGGGCGCCGCCAAAGTCGAGACGGCGATCCGTGGGGGCGACATTCTCGCCCTCATTCATGCATCGGACGGCTCGGCGGACGGAACGGCCAAGCTGGAGCGGATCGCGCGCGCGCGCTTGGGAGCCGCCGAGGACCGGTTCGCGCGAATAAATCTCTTCTCTTCAAGCCAATTGGATTTGGCATTGGGGAGGACAAATGTGATACATGCAGCGCTTGGCGCGGGCGAGGCGAGCGCGGCGTTCCTATATAGGGTTCGCCGCCTCGCCCAATATCGATCGAACGGAGCGGGCAATCCGCCCATCGCGGCCATGACGGATGAAGGCGGCGAGCCGTCCGTTGAAGCTGAACCGACAGATGGGCAGAGCCCGGGCACTTGGAAAGACGCATGACCGATACGAACAATACTGGTGAAAAGACTTTGGGCGCGGCCCCCTCGAAGACCTTGCATTTGAAGCGTCCGGTCGAACAGGGGGTGGTCCGCCAAAGCTTTTCTCATGGCAGAAGCAAAGCGGTCGTCGTCGAAAAAGTGGTGAAGCGGCGCGTCCCGGGCTCCGGTGAGGCGCCCGCCCGCGAGGCCGCGCCTGTCGCGCCCGTCGTCCTGCGCTCGCCGACGGTGGCGCCCGTCGCGCCGCGTGGCCCGACCAGTCAGGCGGCGACCGCCAAGGCGGCCTTGACGCCAACGCCGCCGCCAAAGACCGGCGTCGTCCTGCATACATTGACCGAAGAGCAGCGCGAGGCCCGAGCCAAGGCGCTCGTCGGCGCGCGCGCGCGCGAAGACGAGGACCGCCGCCGGCAGGAAGCCGAAGCCAAGCTGCGCGCCGAGCGCGAGGCGCGCGAGCGCGTCGAACGCGAAGCCGCGGAGGCGCGCAAGCGCGACGAAGAACTACGCCGCGCACAGGACGCCGATTTCAAACGCAAGACCGAGGACGAGGCGCGTCGGCGTCTCGCCGGCGGCGAACCTTCCGCGACCCCTGCGGTGACGATGGCGCGAAAGCCGACCACGATCGCCGCCGCCTCGCCCACGGCGACCCCTGCCGCCCCGCCCACCGCCCGCGCTCCGATCGCCGATGAAGAAGAATCGAGACGCGTGATCCGACGTCCCGGCGCCATGGCCCAGCCGGCGAAAGTGGTGCTGCCGCCAAGGCCCACCCGCGGCGGCGAACAGCGCAACCGCGGCCGCTTGACAGTCACCAGCGCGACAGCGGGCGAGGAGGAGCGCACGCGCTCCGTCGCCGCCTTCCGTCGCCGCACCCAGCGTCTCAAAGGGCATGGCCTCAAGGAGGCCAAAGAGAAGCTTTCGCGCGAAATCGTACTGCCGGAGACGATCACCATTCAGGAACTCGCCAACCGCATGTCCGAGCGGGCGGTCGACGTCATCAAGCTCCTGATGAAACAGGGCCAGATGGCGACGATCACCGATGTGCTCGAAGCCGACACCGCGCAATTGATCGCCGAGGAACTGGGCCATACGGTCAAACGCGTCGCCGAGTCGGATGTCGAGGAAGGCCTTTTCGACCGGCCGGACGAGGAAGGCGCGCCGGCTCCGCGCGCGCCCATCGTCACCATCATGGGCCATGTCGATCACGGCAAAACGTCCCTGCTCGATGCGATCCGCAAAGCCAATGTCGTCGCCGGGGAAGCCGGCGGCATCACGCAGCATATCGGCGCCTACCAGGTCACCGCGCCAGGCGGCGAGAAGATCACCTTCATCGACACGCCCGGTCACGCCGCGTTCACCGCCATGCGGGCGCGCGGCGCCAAAGTCACGGATATTGTGGTGCTGGTCGTCGCCGCCGACGATGGCGTCATGCCGCAGACGATCGAGGCGATCCGCCACGCCAAGGCGGCCAAGGCCCCAATCATCGTCGCCATCAACAAAATCGACAAGCCGGACGCCAATCCCGATCGCGTTTCCCAGGAACTACTGCAGCATGACGTTCAGGTCGAGTCTTTCGGCGGCGACACGCTGGCGGTCGAGGTTTCGGCGACCAAGCACACCAATCTCGACAAATTGCTCGAGGCGATCGCGCTGCAGGCCGAGTTGCTTGACCTGACGGCCGATCCCGACCGCAGCGCCGAGGGCACGGTCGTCGAAGCGCGGCTGGATCGCGGCCGCGGCCCGGTCGCCACTGTGCTCGTCCAGCGCGGCACGTTGCGCGTCGGCGAATTGATCGTTGCGGGCTCGCAATGGGGGCGCGTGCGCGCGCTCATCGACGATGCCGGCGCCAATGTCGAATCGGCTTTGCCCTCGACTCCCGTCGAAGTCCTCGGCTTTTCCGGCGCGCCGGAAGCGGGCGATCGTTTCGCGGTCGTCGAGAACGAAGCGCGGGCGCGTGAAATCGCCGAATACCGCGATCGGCAGAAGCGCGAGAAGCTTGCCGCGCGCGGCGGCGTGATCAGAACTTCGCTCGCCGACATGATGAGCCAGCTGAAGACGGCGGGCCGCAAGGAAATGCCGATCGTCATCAAGGGCGACGTTCAGGGCTCCGTCGAGGCGATTGTCGCCGCCCTCGACAAGCTGGGCACCGACGAGGTCGGGGCGCGCGTCGTCCATTCGGGCGTCGGCGGCGTCACCGAATCCGACGTGACCCTCGCCGAGGCGTCGAAGGCGGTCATCATCGGCTTCAATGTGCGCGCGCATAAGGAAGCGCGCGACCTCGCCGAACGCCAGGGCATCGAGATTCGCTACTACAACATTATCTACAACCTCGTCGACGATGTGAAAGCGGCGATGTCGGGCATGCTTGCGCCGACCCTGCGCGAGGAAATGCTCGGCAATGCGACGATCCTCGAAGTCTTCAATATTTCGAAGGTCGGCAATGTCGCGGGCTGCCGGGTCACCGACGGCAATGTCCAGCGCGGCGCGCATGTGCGCCTGATCCGCGACAATGTCGTCGTGCATGAAGGCAAACTGTCGACGCTGAAGCGCTTCAAGGACGAAGTCGCCCAGGTGCAGGCCGGACAGGAATGCGGCATGGCGTTCGAGAACTACCAGGACATGCGCATCGGCGACATTATCGAATGCTATAATGTCGAGGAGATCCGGCGCACGCTGTGAGTGCGCGAGGATAGGTCAGGACAATGAGAGCAAGCGTCACGCGAGCCGCGGAAGGCTTCGATCGCCGCTCCTTCACGGTGAAGGAGGTTCTGCGCATGCAAGAAGCCGGCATTATTTCCGACGACGAGAATTTCGAGCTCATCGAAGGCGAAATCGTGCCGATGCAGGCGAAGACGCATGTCCACGAGTTGATCAAATCGACCCTGAATTTTGGCCTCGTTCGCGCCATGCCCGACCATTTATGGCTTGGCGTCGAAAGCACGATGTATCTGTCGAAAAACACCTTCGTCGAGCCTGACCTCGTCATCTACCCCCGGGGAATCGAGCTTGAGAAGGTCAAGGGCGCCGATATCGTGCTGGCGATCGAGGTCGCGCTCACCAGCCTCGCCTATGATCGCGGCCTGAAGGCGCAGCTCTATGCGCGTCACGATGTGCGCGAGTTCTGGGTGATCGACGCAAAGGAGCGCCGCACGTTTATCCATACCGGCCCGAAGGGGGGCGCCTGGGCGCATATCGTCGAGCGCGGACCGGAGGATTCGTTGACCTTCGCCGCGCTGCCCGAATTCTCCTTGAAGCTCGGGTCGATTTAGCCGGCGGCTCTTGTCGCGCAAGGATTTAAGCCCGCGGCGCCGGCGCCGCCTCGCGATACATTCAAAAACATTCAGGCCTTTTCCTTCATGTCCCGCCCAGACCAGAAACATTCCGGACCTTCGCAACGCCTGCTGCGCGTCGGCGAATTGGTCCGCCATGCCGTCGCCGACATCCTCGCCCGCGGCGAGATCGAGGAGCCGGCGCTCGCCAGGCAGACGGTGACGATTCCTTCCGTCAAAATGTCGCCCGATCTGAAGCTCGCCACCATTTCGGTGATGCCGCTCGGCGGCAAGAATATCGAAAAGATCATTGGCGCGCTCGACCGCAACAAGAAAGCCCTGCGCGCGTTGATCGCCCATCGCGTCAATCTGAAATATGCGCCGGAAGTGCGCTTCGTCGTCGACGAAAGTTTCGCCGCCCAGGCGCGGATCGACGCGTTGTTGAAATCGCCGGAAGTCGCTCGCGATCTGCAACATGGCGACGAGGATTTGAAATGAATGAGGCCATGACCGAAGAGCCGCCCCTGAAGCCGAAGCCCGAGAAGCGCGAACAGCGCCGCTCGACGCGCGTCGAGGTCAATGGTTGGGTGTGCCTCGACAAGCCGGTCGGGCTCACCTCGACGCAGGCGGTCGCGCAATTGAAATATCTGTTCAACGCCAAAAAGGCCGGCCATGCGGGCACGCTCGACCCGCTCGCCTCGGGCGTCCTGCCGATCGCCTTCGGCGAGGCCACCAAAACGGTTTCGATCGTACAGGACGGCGTCAAAGTCTATCGCTTCGGCGTCAAATGGGGCGAAGAGACCGACACCGACGACGCCGAAGGCCGCGCTATCGCGACCTCCGGCCTGCGTCCCGACCGCCAAGCGATCCTCGCTCTGCTGCCTCGCTTCATAGGAATCATCAGCCAGGTCCCGCCGATCTATTCGGCGATCAAAATCGGCGGCGAGCGCGCTTACGATCTGGCGCGCGACGGCGCCGATGTCGTGATGGAGCCGCGCGAAATCGTCGTTCATCGCCTGGAGCTCGTCTCCAGCGAACCGGATGCGGCGATTTTCGAAGCCGAATGCGGCAAGGGCACTTATGTCCGTGCGATCGCGCGCGATCTGGGTCGCCTTCTGGGATGCTACGGCCATGTCGTGCTTTTGCGCCGCACGCGCGTCGGGCCATTCCTAAGCGAACGATCCGTCACTTTGGAGGCTCTGCGCGAAGGGCCGGGTTGCGCGCCATCGGCGATGGCGCCCCTGGAGGCGGGTCTTGCTGAATTGACCTGCATCCCCGTCGACCGCGACGGCGCCGCTATACTGCGCCGCGGGCAAAAGCTGCTGCTGCGCGGCGGCCGCGCGCCGGGCGAGGGGCCCGCCTATGCCTCCTGTTTCGGCGCGCCGATCGCCTTTGGCGTCGTTGAAGCCGGCTATTTTGTGTCGACGCGGGTGTTCAATTTGGCGGGCTAAGCCTGTCCATCGGCGCCATCTCGGCTCCTTTCCCCGATCCCGCCCGCATAAATCTATGGCGCAGCGTCACAAAACCTGTATAAGCCGCGCAGCTTGGGCGTCTTGAGCCTGCGCTTGATCTGACCGACCTGGACGACATCCCGGCTCGGCCAACCCGAAAGAGACGCGCCGTCACGGGACGGGCCGCGCCTTGCAACGAAAGGACTAACCGATGTCGATTAGCGTTGAGCGCAAGGCTGCGCTCGTGAAGGAATATGCGTTGAAGGCCGGCGACACGGGTTCGCCCGAAGTGCAGGTGGCGATCCTGACGGAACGCATCGCCAATCTGACCGGCCATTTCAAAACCCACGTCAAGGACAATCATTCGCGCAGAGGCCTCCTGAAAATGGTCTCGCAGCGGCGCACGCTCCTCGATTACGTGAAGAAGGATGACGAAGCCCGTTACAAGTCGCTCATCGAGCGCCTCGGGATTCGCCGCTGATCCAGGCCGAAAGCCTGATCGAAAGACGACGACGGCGGCATGGGGCCGCTGTCGCGATTATAGGTGAAAGCTGCGCGTCATGGCAGGATCGCCGGACGCTGGACGCCCGTCAAAAGCCGGTTGCGGCCAGCCTCTCGCCGTCTTGCCCATGACCGACCTCATGGCGAAACCATATGATGGCAAAAAACTTTGCTGATGGAAGTCCACTTGGCCGAGAAGCTTTCACCATCTTGAGAAAGATGATGAGAGATGTTCGATATTCAACGTGAAGAACTCAATTGGTGCGGCCGCGACCTCGTATTGGAGACCGGGCGCATCGCCCGCCAGGCCGATGGCGCGGTATTCGCGAGCTGGGGCGAGACGACGGTGCTGGCGACGGTGGTCGCAGCCAAAGCGGCCAAGCCCGGGATCGATTTTTTTCCCCTGACCGTCCATTATCAGGAAAAGGCGTTTGCGGCGGGGCGCATCCCCGGCGGCTTTCTTAAGCGCGAGGGACGCCTTTCCGACAAGGAGACGCTGACCTCCCGCCTGATCGATCGCCCGATCCGTCCGCTGTTCCCGGAAGGTTTTCGCTGCGAAACGCAGATCATCGTCACCGTGCTCAGCCATGACCTCGAGACCGATCCCGACATTCTCGCGCTGATCGCCTCCTCCGCCGCCTTGACGCTGTCGGGCGTGCCTTTCATGGGCCCGATCGGCGCGGCCCGCGTCGGCTATATCAAGGGCGAGATCAAGGTCAATCCGACCATCGACGAATTGAAGGATTCCGAGCTCGACCTCGTCGTCGCCGGCACCGGTGAAGCGGTGCTGATGGTCGAATCGGAGGCCAAAGAGCTTTCCGAGGAGATCATGCTTGGCGCGGTCATGGCAGGCCATAAGGCGTTCCAGCCGGTGATCGACGCGATCATCCGTCTGGCCGAGCGCGCCGCCAAGGAGCCGCGCGAACTCGCAAGCGTCGACAAATCGGCGGTCGAGAAGGCGGTGCTGGAGATCGGCGAGGCGGACTTGCGCAAAGCCTATGCGATCACCGAGAAGCAGCAGCGTTACGCCGCCGTCGACGCCGTCAAGGCGAAGGTTTTCTCCTCGCTCGTCCCCGAGGGCGGCGAAGCGAAATTCACCAAGGAGCAGGTCGGCGAGGCCTTCCATGACGCCCAGGCCAAAGTCGTGCGCTGGAACATCCTCGACGACAAGCGCCGTATCGATGGGCGCGACCTGACGACGGTGCGTCCCATTTTGGCGCAGGTTGGCGTGCTGCCCCGCACCCATGGTTCGGCTTTGTTCACCCGCGGCGAGACACAGGCTCTGGTCGTGGCGACGCTCGGCACCGGCGAAGACGAGCAATTCATCGACAGCCTGGAGGGAACCTATAAGGAGCGCTTCATGCTCCATTACAATTTCCCGCCTTATTCAGTCGGCGAGACCGGCCGCATGGCCGCTCCCGGCCGGCGCGAAATCGGACATGGCAAGCTCGCCTGGCGCGCGATCCGCCCGATGTTGCCGACCGCGGCGGAGTTCCCCTATACGATCCGCATCGTTTCGGAGATCACCGAGTCGAACGGTTCGTCCTCGATGGCGACTGTCTGCGGCTCCTCGCTCGCTCTCATGGATGCGGGCGTTCCGTTGAAGAGGCCCACTGCGGGCATCGCAATGGGCCTCATCCTCGAAGATAAGCGCTTCGCCGTTCTCTCCGATATTCTGGGCGACGAAGATCATCTGGGCGACATGGATTTCAAAGTCGCCGGCACGACCGAGGGCGTCACCTCCCTGCAGATGGACATCAAGATCGCCGGCATCACCGAGGAGATCATGAAGGTCGCCCTCGGCCAGGCGAAGGACGGCCGCCTGCATATCCTCGGCGAAATGAGCAAGGCGTTGACAGGGGCGCGCGCCGAGCTTGGCGAATTTGCGCCGCGCATCGAGACGATGAAAATCCCGACCGACAAGATCCGCGAAGTCATCGGCACCGGCGGTAAGGTCATCCGCGAAATCGTCGAGAAGACCGGCGCCAAGATCAACATTGAGGATGACGGCACGGTCAAGATCGCTTCGGCCGACGGCGCCAAGATCAAGGCCGCCGTCAATTGGATCAAGTCGATCGCCTCTGATCCGGAGGTCGGCATGATTTATGACGGCACGGTGGTCAAGACGGTCGATTTCGGCGCCTTCGTCAATTTCTTCGGCTCCAAGGACGGTCTCGTCCATATCTCGCAATTGTCGAAGGGCCGCGTCGCCAAGACGACCGATGTCGTCAAGGAAGGCGACAAGGTCAAGGTGAAGCTGCTCGGCTTCGACGATCGCGGCAAGGTGCGCCTGTCGATGCGCGTCGTCGACCAGCAGACAGGCGCCGATCTCGAAAAGCAGCAGGCGAGCGAAGAAGCCAGCCACGCGGAGTAACCGGCAAGGCGACGCGCCGGCCTTGCCTCTGGAAATGGGGGAAGGCCGCGGCGCTCACGCGGGAGACGGGGGCTTTGCGCCCCCGTTTTCGTCTTGCTTCGAAAAGGCCGCTTGGCGCCAGTTATGCTGGTCAATCGACCGCAGGACTGATCATCCCGTAAATCGCCGATGAGCGTGAAAGGCTCACGTTAATATTGATTAATCTAAACGCCATAAATTGCTCAACTTGTCCCTGAATTAAGCTCTGCGTAAGAGCGGCGCGCTATTGGGGAAGAGCGGGCGGCGTAAAAGGAAAACGGTAAAAGTAATGCAAGTCAGTCATACCCATGAACTCGAAGGCGGCCGCAGCCATTTTTCGATCGGCCGCATCAAGGCGTCCTCCGGTTGGCGGGCCGCCAATGCCTTCGCCGTGGAAGCGGACCGTCTGGCCGCCGTCCGGGCTTTGATCCGCGAAGCGCAGGAATATGGCGCCGACGCGATTATCGGCCTTGATTTTGAAGTCGACGCGATCAAGCGCGCCGATCTTGACGGGGCTCCCTTGCAGCGCATCGCAGCCACCGGCATCGCAGTCAAATTCGCTCAGGCGGCCTGATCCTCATTCGAACAAATCGCGGGGCCGCCTCTTTCGTCAGGGCCGCCTCTCCCTCTAGGATGGCGCCATGTTGCGGCGTCAACGGACTCCTGCGCGATGGCGAAGAAATCAAAGAAGCAGGCGGCGAAGACCGGAAGCGTCACCGCGCTCGATTTGCCGGACGCCGAACTCACTCCGGCCATCTCAGCCTATTTCGCCAGGTGCCGCGAAAAGCTCGGCTTCGTGCCGAATGTGCTGACCGCCTATGCCCATGACATGGCCAAGCTCGAAGCCTTCGCCGCATTCTACAATGATCTGATGCTCGCGCCTTCTGGTCTGTCCAAACTGGAGCGCGAGATGATCGCGGTGGCGGTTTCCGCCGACAACCGCTGTTTCTATTGCCTGACCGCCCACGGCGCGGCGGTGCGCCAGATTTCCGGCATCCCTCAGCTCGGCGAATTGATGGCGATGAACTGGCGGGCGGCGAACCTGCCACCGCGCCAGACCGCGATGCTTGCCTTCGCCGAGAAAATCACCCGCGCCAGCGCCGCGATCGAAGAGCGCGATCGGCAAGACTTGCGCGATGCAGGATTTTCGGATCGCGAAATCTGGGACATCGCCGCCGTCGCCTCGTTCTTCAATATGTCCAATCGCATGGCCTCGGCGGTCGACATGCGGCCGAACGACGAATATCACGCGCAGGCGCGATAGTGGGTGCTCGCGTTCGCGCCTGGCGCGGCGGACGAAGACAAGAGTGCGTTGGCGTCAGGTAGAACCATTTGGCGCCTGATCCGACATCACTCAGAGGATTGAGATCGGATTCCTCCATTGATTTCTTGGGCGGAGCGAGGCGCGGAAGGATATTGAAGTCAAGGACGAGCGCAAAGCGCTCGCCGCCTCCGGCGGTGATCCGAAGGACCATCCTTGAGTTCAATATCCTTCCGCGCAAAATGGCCGCCAAGAGATCAACGGAGGATTGTCGCTACTAAGCCAAGCGGCGTAGTTCGGCGTCGATTCAAAAACAAACGCTCAGCTCTGAATCGGACGCAGCGCAGCCTCGAGCGCGCGCAGCCGCGCCATCCCTTCGACGTCAGTCTCCTCGAACTGGTCTTCGCACAATGTGACCAAGGCGGCGCCATCACTGAGCGTTTCGACCTCGACGTCCGGGGGATATTTGGCGCGCGATGCAAGGCCAGGGCGCAGGTAGGTGATCCATCCTATCCATGGCGTGAGGATGCGCTCCCCGTCGCCCCGGGTAGCATCGGGGATCGTGACGGGACGGTAAAAGGAAAAGGTCGTGCACATATCTCCCGGCTGCCAGATGTCGCGCGCGAATTTCATCAATGGGCGAAGTTCAGAGGCGCGCCAGGGTCGTCCGGTCTCCGTGCGCAAGGCCGAGAGTCGCATCGAGACCAGGTTCGCCCAATTGTGTTCAGGCAGAATGTAGGAACCGACATGGCAAGTCGTGTCGGCGTAGCTTGAATCGCGGAAATCATAAGGCGGAGGTCCGGCGTGACCTCCCCAAATATTGCTTCCGTGTTGCGGCATGAGATCGCCGTTGAAACTATTGCGGACCATATTGTCGATCAGGAGTTCCTTGGCCTTGGTCTCACTGAGGGGAACGGAAACCGTATTCTCTTTGGTTATCGGAGAGAGCAGCCAGCTCTGATAGATGGGGTCGAAGTCCGGCAGGCCGGTGACAAATTGCGATAGTCTCCGCGCATTGTCTGCCTGCAACGGATCGCGCGACCCCCACCAAAGATTGAGTCTTGGATTGTTCATCGGAGCGCTCAGGTTTGAATCGGACGCAGCGCAGCCTCAAGCGCGCTTAGGCGCGCCATACCTTCGGCATCATCTTTCTCGAATGGCTCTTCGCACAACGTGACCAGTACCGAGCCGTCATTAAGCGTTTCGACTTCAACGTCAGCGGGATACTTTGCTCGCGAAGCAAGATTCGCAGGGAGATAGGTAATCCAACCGATCGGCGGTCTGAGGAGACGATCGCCTGCCGCCCAACTCGAGTCAGCAATCATTGCAGGGCTGAGAAAGGAAAACGACGCCCACAGTTCCGTGGGATTCCAGACCTCTCTCGCGAATTTCATCAAAGGCCTGAGCTCCGATGCGCGCCACGGCCTTCCTGTCGATGGCCGCAAGTTCGAAAGCCGCATTGAAATGTGATTTGCTCCGCGCCGGCCGGACCGGGAATAGGCCCCGATGTGACAGTCGGTCTCAGCGTAGCTCGTCAAACGAAAATCGAAGGGCGGCGCTCCCGCATGGCCTGCAGCGAAAAAGCTTCCCATCTCCGGCCAGGGGAGGTCGGGGGAGTCATATCGCGCCATGTTGTCGACGAGAAGCTGTCTCGCGTCGGTCTCAGTCAACGGGACTGGAACCGCCTCCTCGACAGGCGCCGGCGACGCCAGCCAGCTTTGGTAGATCGGGTCGAAGTCTGGTAGGCCGGTGACAAATCGCGAAAGTCTCCGCGCGTCGTCGGCCGTCGATGGCTCGTGCGCCCCCCAAGAAAAAATGAGTTCCGGCCAATACATCAATATTCTCCCCTCAATTGGGATCGTGAACGAAGCGCAGCTTTAGTACGGACTCGTGCTGCTTGCCGAGTTTATCGGCCATTGTAACGAGGCCCCGATAGCCCTTCGCGGTTTGCGCATGCCAGACGGCGATTCGCCCATCGGCTTCGGCCGCATCGGCTTGCCGTATCATCTGATTTCCGAGCTTGTTTTTCTTCTTTATGGCCCAATGAAATACCGTATCATTTTCGTCAAAAAGGTGATTGATATCGGCCTTGGCCTCAAGTCGAAGCGGCCGGCCTGGCCGATATTTGCTCGGTCGCATGGTGAGGACGAGCGCAAAGCGCTCGCCAACTTCGGTGGCCGCGCGGAGGGCGATCCTCGAGGTCAATCTCCTTCCGCGCAAAATGGCCGCCAAGAGTTCAACGAAGGTTTATCGCCAACCGAGACGACACGTTTTTCGCGCCAATCCACATGCGACTGTCCCTCGCGATTTGCCTTTGCTCCGCCATGGACCTGTGTTTCAACCCTCGCCGACACAACCTTCGGCGGCCTGCTTCTGGGCGGGCCGCCATGCCAATACGGAGAGCCTGAAATTTCCGTTCTTTCGCGCGTCCGGCCACTGCTTCGGGCCTTTGCCGCAGGGGCGGCGTTATCCTTCGCCTCTGCCGCGCTGGCCGAAGAAGCCTGCGCCTATCGGCCCACCGCGCATGACGGCCTCGTCGACGCTGAATCGGTCGCCGATTATCGCTCGACCTTGCTTGTCTGCCACGGCGCCGACGGCGCCAATCGCGTCGCAATCCGGACGATGAATATCGACAAGCTAGAGCTATTGCTGCTCGCCGATCCCGACGGACTCTCGACGCGCATCGAGCGCGCGGCCTGCTGGACTTGCCAACCGGCGAGCGAGGAATCGCTCGCAGGCACGCGCTATCTGAGGACGGTGGCGAAGGCGGCGGAGACGCCGGGCGTCGCCCATCGCACTTTCCTGCAAAACGCCGGCCTCGTCCACGGCGCCGCGCCGGGCGCTTTCGTCACCGGCGATCTCTGCCCGACCCGCCAGCCGCTCGATCGCCGCTTCTTCGAAAAGCTGATGACGACCGGGCAAAGCGCGCCGGTGGCCTTGTCGATCTCCGGCCTGTGGCTGCTTCAACACGCCGCCGATTTTCACTGGCTGATGGACAAGCAGGCGGCGGGCGCGCTCGACATCGTCTGGACCAATCACAGCTACCATCATCCCTACGCCAAGGGACGTCCCGACGATCAGACCTTCATGATGACCAAAGGCCTCGACCCTGATTATGAAATCCTTGAGACCGAGCGCCTGCTGATCGCCAATGGCGGCGTTCCCTCCGTTTTCTTCCGCTTCCCCGGCCTCGTCTCCAATTCGCCATTGATGGACGCCGTGCGGCGCCATCACCTGATCGTGCTGGGAACCGACGCCTGGCTCGCCAAAGGGCAACGGCCGGGCGCCGGCTCCATCGTGCTGGTTCACCCCAACGGCAATGAGGAAGGCGGCATCGACCGGTTCGCCCGCTATGTCGACCAGGGCGCTCTTGCGCGCCCGCTCGAGCCGGTTCTCGCCGCGCCGCCTTGAGACGCTTCAGCCGCCGTTCAGTCTGATCGCCACATCTCTAGGCATCGGCTGAGATTTTAGGCAGCCGGTCGCGGCATCGCGGACCGTCCAGACGCGCTTTTCATGAGCTTCGACCGCGAGCGCGCCGCCGTTGAAAAGTTTATGGGCGATCCCGAAACTCGAACGCCCGACCGCTGTCACATTCGATATGATTTCGATCTCCTCGCCGTAATGGGAGGGCCGCAGGAAAGTGGCGCGCGAATCGACCAGGGGAATGCCGGCGACGCCATAGGCGCTCAACATATCGGCCTTGTCGACGCCGAGCGCGGCGCGAAGGAGAAGCGCCGTCGACCAATCGAAAAATTCGAACAGGCGCGGATTGAAGACAATGCCGGCGGGGTCGCAATGACCCCATTCGACTGTCAGTTTACGGGTGAATTGAAAACTCATTGGCGCGCAATCCTCCAAATATAATTTTCTTCAAATATCAATTTGCCGCAGCGCAATTCTCGATCAGCATGGCGATGCCTTGTCCGCCGCCGATGCAGGCCGATGCGATGCCGTAACGCAGATGAGCGTATTGCAATTCCCGTGCGAGCGTTAGCGTCAAGCGCAGACCGGTCGCGCCAAGCGGGTGGCCGATGGCGATGGCGCCGCCATTGACGTTGAGCTTGGCCTCGTCCAGCCCGAGCTCTCGTATGCAGGCGATCACTTGCGCGCCGAACGCTTCATTGATTTCGATGCGGTCGATCTCGCCGAGCCGCAAGCCGGTGCGCTCGAGCAAGGCGCGAATCGCCGGCGCCGGGCCGATGCCCATGATCGCGGGCGGGCATCCCACCGCCACCGCGCCGATCAGCCGCGCAAGCGGCGCCTTGCCGCTGCGCTTGAGATAGGCGCCGCTCACGACGATCGCGCCGGCCGCGCCGTCAACCACCGCCGAACTATTGCCGCCCGTCTGCACGCCGCCAAAGGCGGGGCGGATTTTGGCGAGAATCTCCAGGCTGGTCGCGCGCGGATGACTGTCTTGCGCCACGGCTTCGATTTTTCGGTCGAGCCTGACGCCCCGATCCTCGCGGCCCGGCGACACGAAAGTCTCGGAGGCGACAGTGACGATCTCGTCGTCGAAATAGCCGCGCTCGCGCGCTTTCAGCGCCCGCGCGAAAGAGCGTTCGGCATAAGCGTCGACCTCGCCGCGCGTGATCCGATATTGGTTTGCGAGATTCTCCGCGGTGCCGCCCATCGTCGTATCGCAGGACGGGTCGAGCAAGGCCTCCCAAAGGAAGTCCTTGAATTCGACCTGCCCCATCCGAAAGCCGTTCCGATGGGTGTAAGCGACGACCGGATTGCGGCTCATCGATTCCGCGCCGACGCAGAGCGCGGCGTCGATCTTCTTATGCGCGATCGCGTCGCAGGCTTGCGAGAGAACCTCGATTCCGGTGCCGCAAATACGCTGCACCAGATGGGCGGGAACCTGTTCGGGAACGCCGGCGTAAAGGCCGATATGGCGCGGCATCATATAAGCGTCGAAACTGGCCTGGGCCATTGATCCGGCGATCGTCGTTCCGATTTCCTCGGGCGCGACGCCGGTCTTTTGCAGCGCCGCTCTGGCGGCCTTGATGCCAAGGTCGATCGGCGAGACGGACGACAAAGCGCCGTTGAGATCGGTGAACGGCGTTCGCGCGCCGCCCAGTAGAAAAGCGTCGTCCCAAGCCGAGAAAATGCCCGGATGGTCGAACGCCATGTCAGGCCTCTTCCAAAGTGATGATTTCGGGCGACAAGGGCCTGGCGTAAAGCGCCTCGACGAGATCGGCGCGGTGGGTCAGCACCGCGCGTTGATTGATCGAGCCCTTGTCGGTGATCTCGCCCTTGTCGAGCGAGGGCGGCGCCGCCATCAGCGCGACACGCGCGATGCGCGTCGACGAGCCGGTCGCGCCTGCGGCCAGGCTTTTCAGAAGCCGGCGGACTTCCTTTCGCACGCGTGTATCGGCGAGAATCGCTTCGGGATCGCCTCGAAGGGCGATATCCGGGCAGAGCGCGCGGCAGGCGTCGATATCGGGAAAGGCTAGCACGGCGAGTTCGTCGCGGTTGATTCCCGCGATTGCGACATCGCGAAAGTACGGCGCGAAATGCGCGATGATCCTGGCACGCAACGGCCCGACGCTGACCCATGTGCCGGTGGAAAGCTTGAAATCCTCGGCGATGCGGCCGTCGAACTGCAAGCCTTTGGCGAAGTCGGCCTCGTCGATCCATTTCACTGCGTCGCCGAGACGATAAAATCCCTCCTCGTCATAGGTTTTGGCGTTGGCTTCGGGGTCGCGCCAATAGCCAGAGGTGACGGCGGGGCCGCGCAGGCGCACCTCCAGCTTGCCCTCGACCGGCGCGAGTTTCAGCGCGACGCCCGGCACGGGCAGGCCAACGCGGCCCGATTGGCAATGTTCGGGGGCGCAGACCAGGGCGAACGGGCCGCTTTCGGTGGCGCCAAGGCCGGTGATCATTGGCACGCGCGCGCCCGAAGTCTCGACGGCCGCCGCGTCTATCTCGTCCCAGACATGCTGGGCGAGGCTGGCGCCGGCGAAGAAATTCATTTGCAGGCGCGAGAAGAACTTCTCGCGCAACGCGGGTTCGGCGCGCAGGAATGGAGCGAGTTCCTCGAAGCCCTTGGGCACGTTGAAATAGGCGGTCGGCGCGATGTCTCTGAGGTTGCGCACGGTCGCCAGAATGCCGTTCGGCGTCGGCCGGCCTTCGTCGATATAGAGTGATCCGCCATTATAAATGACGAGGCCGAAATTGTGATTGCCGCCGAACGTATGGTTCCATGGCAACCAATCGACGAGAACCGGCGGATCGTCGCGCAGGAAACGAAAATAATTGGCGATCATCTCCTGATTGGCGGTCACCATCGCATGGGTATTGACGACGCCCTTGGGCAGAGCGGTCGAGCCGGAGGTGAACAGGATTTTTGCGACATCGTCGCCTCCGATTGCCTGATGCGCGCGGGCGACCGCTTCTTCGTCGATCGGGAAAGCCAGCAAATCGGCGAACAGCGTCGCAGAGCGACCGGGCGGCGGATTGCGCGCGACGACGATCTCGGCCTCGCCGAGCGCTGCAATGTTCAAAGCCTCGGCGACGGCGGCGCCGTCGCTCGCAAAGACGAGGCCTGGCGTCAGCCGCCTCGCGATATGATCGAGCTTGGAGAAATCGCTCGTCGGCGACGAATAGGTCGGCGAGATCGGCGCATAGGGCAAGCCGACATGCAGGCAGGCGAGCGCAAGCAGCGCATGGTCGACGTCATTGCCCGACAGGATCATCAGCGGGCGCTCGGCGTCGACGCCGCCGCGCAGCAACGCGCTGCCGATCGCCTTGGCTGCGTGAAAGGCCTCGGCATAAGTGATCTCGCGCCATGCGCCCTCAGCATCGCGTTCGGCGACGAAGACGCGATCGGGCGCTTGCCGGGCGGTGTGGGCGAGCCGCTCGGTCAATCGGGTGGGATAGGGCCCAAGCTTTTGCGTCGGGCGCACCATAATCGCGCCGTCGGCGCGCCGTTCGAACGTCGAGGCGTTGGAGCCCGTATTGATCTTGCGCAAGGGCGCGACGCCCTGCTTCTTCAGATCGAGCCTCGCCGAACCCGCCTGCATGATCTTATCTCCCGATCCATTCATCTCAGACTATCGAAGACGCGATCATCGCGGCGCGACTTTGTCGGCCCGTTTTTCCAGAAACGCGCGCAGTCGCGATTTGGCCTCGACGTCGTCCTGCGCGATCGAGGACATCAATGCCTCCATCAGATAGCCCGCCGCGCGATCGCCCTCCGCGATGCGCGGCAGCGCCTGAATGAGCGCAAAATTGGTGCGGCCCGCATTGCTGGCGATTTTTCGGGCAAGCTCTTTGGCTTTGGCGAGGCCTTCGCCAATCGGCGCGACATAATGGGAAAAGCCGAAACCGTAGCCTTCCTCGGCGCGATAGACCCGGCCCGTCAGCATCATCTCCATCATACGCGAGACGCCAATCAGCCGCGGCAGCCGGACGGAACCGCCACCGCCGACGAAAATGCCGCGCTGGCCCTCGGGCAAAGCGTAAAAAGTCGAGGCTTCAGCGACGCGCACATGGGTCGCGCAGGCAAGCTCGAGGCCGCCGCCAACCACCGCGCCATGTAGCGCGGAGACAACAGGGACGCGGCCAAATTCAATCGCCTCAAAGGCGCGATGCCACCGCTGCGAATGTTCGACGGCGCCGTTGAGATCGACCTCGACGAGTTCGCTGAGATCGAGCCCAGCCGAGAAATGCTCGCCCGCGCCATGGATGACCGCCGCCTTGACGGTCTGGGGAAAAGAACGAAACGCCGCCTCCAGCCCGAGGATCGCCTGATCGTTGAGCGCATTGCGCTTGGCGGGCCGGTTGAGGCGAACGATCGCGATATCGCCCTCAATGTCCGTGACGACGGCGGCCTCCGCCGGGGCGTTTCGACCAGGCATGGCGGCGATTCCTCCGATAGTTATATGATATAACGATCGGTGAGCGGCTGTCAAATCCGGCGCGGCGCGGGCGGCTGTCTGGCTCAGGGTCATTTCGGGGGGCCGACGCTCCAGCGCTCCCAATCGGCCACGACGGCATGGGCCAATGCGCCGGCGACGCGATAGGCATTGGTCACCGAAGGCGGATAACCGCCCGAGCGCGCCGCCAGCGATTCGGCGGCGGTCTGGCCCGGCGCCTCGCGATCGAAATTGGAGGCGGTCCGTAGCAAAGCGACGCGGTTGAAATCCAGCAGTCCCGCATCGGACCCGCGCTTCAACGCGGTCAACGTCGCATTGTCCTCCTGCTGCGTGGTGCAGACATTGGCGGCGCCGTCGGTGATCAGCTTCGCCCAGGCCTGCATCGCGGCGCCCAGCCTCGCGCCGTGCCACCAGGTGTCGGAGGAGATCGTGTCGCAAATCGACACCGCAGGAGGCGAAGCCGCCGGCCCGGATTGATATTTCGCCCGATACGCCTTGGCCGCGTCGCTATCGCTCAATGGGACGTCTTTGCTCAATCCATAGGCCGCCTGCAACAAATCTTCGTTCAGGCGATAAATCTCCGAACCGTAGCGCAGATCGACTTTCTGCCCCGGCCCGGCCGCGCCGATCGCGACATATCCGGTGCTCCAGCCCGCCGGCATTTCACGCGCGTCAATCTCGTTCTGCAGCCCGCCGTCGATCGCATAGCGCGCCCAATACGCCGAACCGAGCGTTCCCTGGCCAGGATCGACGCCGGCAATTCCGGCGATAAGAAAGTAGGTTTTCGAAAGGTCGAAGCGGCCGCCGAAGACCAGGGCCGAGATCGAACTGGCGGCGTTCGCATAACCCATGCCGGTCGTCATCACGCAGAGAGCGCCGTCCGCGCAGGCGATCTCCGGATGGGCTTTCGCGAGGCCGGGAACCGCGATCCTGCGTGTCAATGTCTCGCCTTCGAGCCAGGGCTTCGCCTCGCCGCCGAACATCGTGACGACGAGAACCTTCGGCGCGAAGGACGGCGCCTCAGCGCGGGCCGGGTCGGACGCGGAGACCCCCAGCAATCCGGCAAGGACCAGACCGATCTTGCCCAGCGCGCCGCGATTTCCCTCAGGCGCCATCGCCGGGGCTATTCAAAAAAGTCGCCGAACCAACCGTATGAGCGCTGCCATTCCACCGGCAGGCACCGGAACCCATTGCCGTTGGGAAACGAGATTGCGAAGAACCGCGGCGGGCAGATACGGGCATAGTCCATCGAATCGACGCAATAGCCGGAAACGTCGCGATGAGAGCCGTAATCGCATGCCGCCCCGACGCGCCGAATGTCGGATGCAGCGGCTTGCGGCGCGGGTCTCATCGCCGCTTGCGCGGGCAGCGCCGCGCACAAAGAGGCGGCTGCGAGGCAAGCCAGGACATAAGGATGCAACATCGGTTCGCTCCGTCTCTATCGCCGCTGGGCGCGCCCACCAAGACCCGGAACGTCAGGGGGCCAGCATCCCGGCAGCGATGATTTGGCGACCCATTGGCTGGGCCACAATAGGGACGAAAATTCCATTCGCCTAGCGGGAGGGCTGATCAAGCTCAGGGTAATGGCGGAAGACGCCGGTTTCGTTGAACGGAATCCGGCGCGGCGAGCTGAGGTAAAGCGCCAGGCGCGGCCGCGTTCGAACCGTCTCGCGCAAAGCGGCCAGCGCCGGATAGTTTTTGGCGAAAGTCTTCATCGCGCGGGGAAACGCGTAGGAAAGTCCCTCGATCAATTGAAACAGCGACAAGTCGACCGTCGTCGTCGCATCGCCGACGCTATATTTGTCGCCGCTTGGATTCTGCTTCAGCACGCGTTCGAAATAGCCGAGGAATTTGGGAAGGCGGTGCTGCAGAAAATCGCCGGCGCGCGCCTTGGCGGCGTCTTTCTGATCCTCGTAATAGAGGTTGGAGGCGATCGGATGATGCGTGTCATGGACCTCGGCGACCACGTCCGAAATGGTCATCTGCAGACCGTTGGCGACATGGCGGAGCGTGGCCGGCTTGGGCGCGAGGCGCAGTTTCGGCGCGAGATACATCAGGATATTGGCGACCTGCGCGATTACGAGATCGCCGTCCTTAAGGAATGGCGGGGCGAAGGGAATCTGCGACGCGCTGGCGCTTTTGAGAATTTTCATCATCGCTGCGACGCCGCGGCCGGGGCCGGACAGGCGCGCGACGTCGATATATTCGGCGCCGGCGTCCTCGAGCGCCAGCCGGATAAATTCGCCGCGGCCCTGCAAGCCAGGCCAGTAATAGAGTTCATAAGCCATGAGAATTCCTCAGTCTTTGAAGATGGATTCGATCCTCGCTGCACCGCCGTTGCCGTCGGCGCGACCGATTATTAGAACCCGATCAGCCGCCAATGCATAGGCGCGACCTGGTTGTTTTCGCAATGGCGGAACGAGCTTATGTGGTGAGTTTGTCGGGCGTGCCGGGCGCCGGCAAGACGACGCTGAGCGCGACCGCGCGCCCAACGCACAGGCCGAGTTTCTCAACTGGCAAAGACAATATCTCGTCAACTATCAGCAGGTCCGCACGATGTATCTGAGCCAGAGAGCGTCGATCATGCCGGCGGCCGACCTCGTTCTCGATGGCGCCAAGGCGGCGGAAGTCTCGATCGAGCCGATCATGAAGGCGCTCGCCGCGCGCGGCGTTGCGCCTTAGGCAGAGCGCCCGCGAAGCGACAAGCGGGAGTGAGACAAATCTGCATTTCAGGCCGTTGATATTGTTCGCCCGACAAACAAAACGGGCGCCGGCTTATCGCGCCCCGCTCCCTCCTCACCGCTACCGGCCGCCCGCCGTCAGATGCGCCTCCAGCGCCGTCGCATCAGCCAGCAGCGCCGAGCTCGCGCCCGCATGGACCACCGAGCCGCGGTCGAGGATGATCGCGTCATCGGTGAACGGCAGGATCATATGGGCCTTCTGTTCGACGACGATCATCGACAGGCCCTCCTCCCGCGCCAACCTCCGCAACACGCCGAGCAATTCGTCGACCAGAATCGGCGCAAGACCCTCGGTCGGTTCGTCGAGCAGCAGCAGGCGCGGGTTCAGCATCAAGGCGCGGCCGATCGCCAGCATCTGCTGTTCGCCGCCCGACAATTGCCGGCCGCCGTTGCGCGCGCGCGCCTTGAGCTGGGGAAACAGCGCATAGACGCGCGCCAGCGTCCAGGGACCGGGCAAAGCGACGGCGGTGAGGTTTTCCTCGACGCTGAGCGAGGCAAAGATGTTGCGCTCCTGCGGCGTCCAGCCGAGGCCAAGCCGCGCCCGCCGGTGCGGCGGCAGGTCGGTCACATCTTCTCCGGCAAAGCGGATGCGTCCGGCATGGCGCGTGGTGACGCCGATCAGGGAATTGAGCAGGGTCGTCTTGCCGGTTCCGTTGCGTCCGAGCAAAGCGAGCGAGCGGCCCTCGGCGAGGCGCAGATCGAGCCCGGCGATGATGCGCGCCTCGCCATAGCCGGCGGCGAGGCCCTCGACGGCGAGGAGGTCAGCCATGCGCGTCGGCTCCGAGATAGACTTCGCGCACGCGCACATCGGCGGCGACCTCGGCCGGCTCGCCCTCCATCAAAAGACGGCCCGCGACCAGAACGGAAATGCGCGTCGCGAAGCGGAACACCAGGTCCATGTCGTGTTCGATCAGCAGGATCGTCACTTCGGCGGGAAGGGCGGCAAGGGCGGCGAGAATATCGGCGCGCTCGCCCTCCGGCACGCCGGCCGCCGGTTCATCAAGCAACAGTACCCGCGGACGGCCAGCCAGCGCCAGCGCGATTTCCAGCAGCCGCTGCCGACCATAGGCGAGCTGGCGCGTCGGTTGGTCCATCACGCCGAGAAGATCGAAGCGTCGCAGCAGGTCCTCGACCTCATCGGCGATCACGCTATCGGCGCCCGCGACGTCGAACCAGTCCCCGCCTTTGTTCAGGCGCTCGCCGATCGCCAGGCAAAGCTGCTCGGCCGGCGTCATGTCGGGAAAGAGCTGGTTGATCTGGAAGGTGCGCGACAGCCCACGCCGCACCCGCGCCGGCGCCGAAAGCGCGGTCACGTCCGCGCCGTCCAGCAGCACCTGTCCTGCCGTCGGCTTGACGATGCCGGTCAGCAGATTGACCAGCGTCGTCTTGCCGGCGCCATTCGGGCCGATCAGCGCATGGCGCGCGCCGGGCGCCAATTTCAGCGCGACATTGTCGGTGGCGGTCAAGCCGCCGAACCGGCAGACGAGGCCGCGCGTCTCCAGCGCCGGCGCGCTCACGTCGCCCCCCTATGCCCGCGCCGCGACAGCAAGCGGGCTATCCCCGCGCCGATCCGTTCGCGCCCCGCAAGGACGAGCGCGATCAGCAACAGGCCGATCCAGAATTCCCAATATTCCGGCGTGACGGTCGAGAGCGAATCCTTGATCGCAATGAACAGAGCCGCGCCGATGATCCCGCCATAGAGAAAGCCGGTCCCGCCGATGATGAGCATCAGCAGCACATCGGCGGAGCGATGAAAGTCGAACACGTCGAGCGAGACGACCTGCGTCGTCTGCGCGACCAGCGCGCCGGCGGCGCCGGCGAAAGTCGCGGCGATCGCATAGATGGCGATGAGGCGGCGTGGCGCCGAAATGCCGAGCGCGCCGGCGCGCAGCCGGTTTTCGCGCAAAGCCCGCAGCGAAAGACCGAACGGCGATTGCACGATCCGCCGCGCCAGCGCGAACGCCGCGAACAGCACCGTCAGACTGTAGAGCGCGGCGTTGCGCTGGCCGGTGAAGCCGATCGGAAACAGATGCAATATCGGCGTGAATTCGAGGTTCAATCCGTCGGCGCCGCCGGTCACCCAGGCATTGCGATTGGCGAGTTCGCCGAGCATCAGGCAGATGCCGAGCGTCACCATCAGGCGCGTCAGATCGGCGCCACGCAGCACGAGCGGCGCGGTCGCGAGGCCGAGGAGGCCAGCCATGAGGCTGGCGAGAACGAGCCCGACGAGCGGATCGCTGACGCCACGGCTCGCCAGAATCGCCGCGCCATAGGCGCCGGTTCCGAAAAACGCGGCATGGCCGAGCGAGAGAATGCCGGCATAGCCGAGGATCAGATCGAGCGACATCGCGAACAGGCCGGCGATCAGAATTTCATTGATCAGCAGCGCGCGCGAGGGCAACGCGAAGATCAGCAGGACGAGCAGGATCCAGAAGGCGATCTCAGCATTGCCCCAGCGCGCGCGGCGCATCAGATGCGCCTGGACGCTCGCTGATCCGCCGTTCATCGCCCGCCTCTCCCGGCGAACAATCCCTGCGGGCGCGCCAGCAAGGCGGCGACCATCACCGCATAAATGATGAAGGCGCCGATCGAGGGGACGTAATATTTGCCGGCGACATCGAGGATGCCGAGCAGCAGGGCACCCAATAACGCGCCGATAATGCCGCGCGATCCGCCGACGGTGACGACGATCAGGAATGAGACCATGAATTTCACGGGAAAGGTCGGATCGATGCCGCCGACGACATCGGCGGCGAGCGCGCCGCCGAGCCCCGCCAGACCGCAGCCGATCGCGAATGTGATGGCGAACAGCCGGTCAACATCAATGCCAAGGCCGCTGGCGACGCGCGCATCGTCGACCGCCGCGCGCAATTGGGCGCCAAAACGCGTGCCGACGAGGAATGTCTGCAGCGCGGCGGCGATGGCGCCGCAGACCAGAATGATGAACAACCGGTAGATTCCGATGCCGACGCCCGCCCATTCCAAGCGGCCTTGCAGGAACGGCGGCAGGTGCACCTGCTGCGGCTGGTCGCCGAGGAAATAATTGGCGACCGGCATCGCCATGAAGACGAGGCCGATGGTGAACAGAACCTGATCAAGCGGGCTCGCGCCGTAGAGACGCCGATAGAGCGTTCGCTCCAGTGCGATCCCGACCAGCGCGGGCGCGACGAATGCCGCCGGCAGCGTCGCCAGAAACGGAACGCCCCAGCGGTTCATCAGGATGGCGGTGACATAGCCGCCCGCCATGGCGAAGGCGCCATGGGCGAGATTGACGAAATTCATCAGGCCAAGCGTGACCGACAACCCGCAGGCGAGCACGAACAGCAACATCCCATAGGCTATTCCGTCGAGGAGGATGGTCAGCAAGGGCTAAGCTTCCCTTCGGGGTGGTTCGCGTCCGCCGCGCTAAGCGCCGTCATGGCCGGGCTTGGTCCCACTGTTGTCCGGTTGGAGTTTTCGGAGACGTCGGCGTGCCGAACTCCCTCCCCCCTTGTGGGGGAGGGCCGGGGAGGGGGGTCGCGCTAACCTCACAGAATATGGGCCCTTGCGAGGATTCGGGGAGGTCGGCGCGACCCCCCTCCCTAACCCTCCCCCACAAGGGGGGAGGGAATTCCAGCGTTCCATTCGTCCCTCGAATCCGTGTCCTCAGAGATGCAGATCGTCTCAATCCTCAGCGATCTGTGAGCTCTCCAAGTTGCGTAGATTTCCTCAACCGGACAGTCGTGGCGCAAGGCCGGGCATGACGTGCTGCGATTGTACAGCGCGGATTATGGCAACCGAATCCTGTTCCCTGAACAGCCTTGCGCCGCGAGAGATCAGAGCCCGCATGTCAGGCTTCGGCCGACGAGGTTTATGAAGCATGATCGCGTCCGAATCGTCAGAGCATCGATTGGCTGTCATGACCAATTGGGCGTTTTTCGCCAGCTTCGGCTTCTGTTTCGTGCTGTCGGGATTTTCCGAGAGCGCGCCGATAAGTGGGCTCGCCGGATTTGCCGCCTTCGTCGCGGGTTTCATCGCTCATGTCGTCATCAACCGGATTTTCGGCGTCGGCTTCACCAATCCGCAAGTTGCGCTCGGGCTCACGATATTCATCGTCTGCGTGTTCTGCTTCATCGCCAGCACTCTCTTCGACCCGTCCTTCGGCGAGACCGATGTGCTGATCGGCCTTGCCGGATTCAGCGCGATCATGGGCTGTTTCATCGTCTATGTCATGATCAATTACGGCATCCGCGAATCCTACGCGATGATGCATCGTCTGCATGTCCAGGAGCGCCGTCAGCCATGAGCGAGAGGCTTGTCTGGCTGTTCGTCTTCTTCGCGCTTTACGCGGCCTATTGCATATTCTGGGGCGTCGCCAACGCGCGGGGCGGGCGGACAGCCGAGGATTTTTTCCTCGCCGAGCGACAAATCCCGGCCTGGGTATTCGTCGTGGCGGCCACCGCCATGTCCTTCACCGGATGGATCGCGATCGGTCTGCCGGCGATGCTCCTTCGCGACGGGCTCGCCTTCGCTCCGATTGGCTTATGTGCGATCGCCATTCCTCTGGCCGGCATCCTGTTCCTCAAGCGCCAATGGATGCTCAGCCGGCGCTTTGGCTATGTCACGCCGGCTGAAATGTTCTCCGATTATTTCGGCGGGCAGATCATGCGGTTGGTCGTGCTGCTGATCGCGTTGCTTTACGCCCTGCCGTTTCTCGGCATGCAATTGTCGGCGGCCGGCTATTTGATCCAGATCCTGTCGGATGGCGCGGTGCCGTGGGTCTTCGCAATGTGGCTTCTCGCCGCGATGGTGTTTCTCTATGTCTGCCTCGGCGGCATGCGGGCGGTCGCCTATGTCGGCGCGCTGCAGGGCTTGCTGTTTGCGACGGCGAATATCGCGATTGGCGTTATCGCCTGGGCGAAGCTTGGCGGGTTCGGCAGTTTCGTCGACCTCCTCGCCAAGCTGGGCGCTTCGAAAGTCGGTCCGTGGGGCGCCTCGGCGACGGGCTATAACGCCTATCTGCAAACGCCGGGCGTCGTGCAATTCGTCGCCGGTCTCGGCCTCGAGGCCCCCGCGGGCGGCGTGTGGACGGCGTCGATGGTCCTCACCTACAGTTTCGCCCTGATGGGCCTGCAATTGGCGCCCGCCTTCACCATCGGCGCCTTTGCCGCGCGCGACCTCAGGGGCTTCGCGCCTCAGCAAGTCTGGGCGGCCGGCGCGGCGATCGGCCTCATTCTCGTATTCTTCGCCATCATCGCGGGCATGGGCGCGCTGTTCCTGGGCGCAAGCGCGCCGGTTGCACAGGCCGGTCTTGCCGTCGCGCAGGATTTACCTTTGCTTGACGGCGGGCGCGAGGCCGGCCTCATCGCCTATTATCTCAAATCCGTTGGCGACCATGCGCCATGGTTCATGGGCCTTCTCGCCGTCGCCGGCGTGGCGGCGACCCAGGCGACCGCGGCGCTCTATTCCTCCGCAACCGGCACGATGTTCGCCCGCGACTTCTATCGGCATTTTCTCAACCCGGCGGCGAGCGACGCGCAACAGAAATTGTTCGGGCGGGTCGGCCTCGGCCTGACCCTGCTCGCTGCGGTGCTGATGGCGACATATTCCTCAGGCGCCCAGGTCCAGCTCGGCGCGCTGGCGCTCTCCGCCGGCTTCCAGCTTCTTCCCGCGCTGGCGGCGATCTGCTGGCTGCCGTGGATCACCCGCCGCGCGGCGATCTCGGGCTTGATCGCCGGCCTGGTGACGGTGGTTTTCACCGACAAGCTTGGCTTGAGCCTGGCCGAATTCATTGGCGTCGACCTGCCTTGGGGGCGCTGGCCCTGGACTATTCATTCGGCCGGCTGGGGCATCGCCTGCAATGTCGCGGTCTGCCTGATCGTCTCGCTGCTCACGCAGGATCGCGCGGACCGCGAACGTCGCATGACGTTCCATGCTTTCCTCGCCGAGGCCAGCCCCACTTCGCCGGTCAAGCAGTTCTGGCGGCCGGTCGCCTGGGCGATCACGCTGGCGTGGTTCTTCTTCGCGATCGGGCCCGGCCTCGTCATCGGAACGGATTTGTTCGGCGCGCCTAATGCCGGCCCCTCGGCCTGGCTCTTCGGCATTCCCTCGCTTTGGGCATGGCAGATCATCTGGTGGGCGCTGGGCGTGCTTCTCATCTGGCTGCTCGCCTACAAACTCGAAATGTCGACGCCGCTGAGCGACGAGATCGAACCCCAGCTTGAAAGCATCCGGACGCATCTCTGAGATTCTGGGATCGCCTGGGATCGCGATCGTCCCGGTCGCCTGTTTGGAGGTCGGCTTTCGTTGTTTCGCGTTGCAAGGACGTGCGGGACGCCCGCGATCCCAGGCATTCAGCCTCGCCGTGCGGGGGCTTCGGAGGGGCTGGCAAACTCGACGGCAAGCAGGATCAAGGCGATGATCGGGAAAATCAGGCCGATCAGGCAGACAAGGCTCCAACCGCCGCGCGCAAAGGCGAAGCTTGCCGTCGCCGAACCGATGGCGCCGCCAGCGAAAAAAATCGCGACATAGAGCCCGTTCAACCGGCTTCGCGATTCCGCGCTGAGCGCATAGATGGCGCGCTGGCCGATGACCTGATTGCCCTGCACGCCGGTGTCGAGCAGAATCGCCGCCGCCAACAGTGCGATCATCGAGCCGGCGCCGCCGAACCAGGCGAGGATGAACGAAATCGCCACGATGACGAAACAAGCCCCCGTCGCGACGCGGCTCCAGCCTCGGTCTGCGAGGCGCCCGGCGATCGGCGCGGATAGAGCGCCGGCGGCGCCCGCAAGAGCGAAGAGCGCGATACCGCGCTGGGTCAGACCGAAAGTCGGCCCCGCAAGCTCCAAAGGAACGGCGGTCCAAAAAAGACCGAACGCCGCGAACTGCGCGGTTTGATAGGCCGCGCGCCGACGCAGGACCGGCATTTCCTTGAACAGCTTCCAGAGCGAGCCGATCAGCGCGGCATAGCTGTGATTGGCGTCCGGCCGCCGTTCGGGGAGCAGGCCCCTGAGGGCGAGCGCCAGCGCCGCCATCAGAATCGCGGATGCTGCGAAGATGGTTCGCCATCCAAAATAATTGGCGACGAGGCTGGAGACCGGCCGCGCCAGCATGATGCCGAGCAAAAGGCCGCTCATCACATTGCCGACGACCCGGCCGCGGATCGCGTCGGGAGCGAGATGGGCGGCGATCGGCACCAGCATCTGCACGGCGACCGAACTGACGCCAATCAAGAGACACGCGGCGAGGAACCAGGGCGCCGAAGGCGCGAGCGAAGCCAGCAGCAAAGCGAGAACCGAGGCGGACAGACTATAGACGATCAGTCGCCGATTCTCGACGAGATCGCCGAGCGGAACCAGCAGCAGCAGGCCGATGCAATATCCCCATTGCGTGAGGCCGACGATCAATCCGGAGTTTGAACTATCGAGTCCGATCGCCGGTGCAATCAAGCCGATCAAGGGTTGCGCGTAATAGACGTTGCCGACGATCAACCCGCATGCGGCCGCCAGCAGCAACGTCATCCATGCCGGCACGCTTTCCGCGGCGGCTTGTTCATTCGAAGTCGGGGTCGCCTGCGATGTCATGGACGCTTCCATACAATGAGCGGATATCAATCGCGGTAAATTAACCGCGAGGCCGCAAAATGCGGCAGCACGACTGAAAGGCGGTCGCCGAGGCGGCAAAGCCGTTTGGAATGCGAGGGTTGAAGCCCGTTCTCGACTGCTTTATAACCAGTTGGTTACATATCTTTGCGGTCGCTTCACCCTGTCGGGGCTCATTGGCGCCCCCAGCGGAGGGACCGTCGCCGGCGAGCGCGCTGTGCCGCCGCGATATCTTGTTGCTATATAGTCGTCTGCGATGGCGGCGCGCCGCGGCGACGTTTAACAAGAATTCCCTTCCAGCGCTTTTTTGAGGTTTCATGAGCGACCATGGCCGCAGCCTCTTTACTGGCGCAATGGGGCGAAAAAAGATCCGGCGCCCCCCCGGCGCCGCGCCATCGTCACGCATCAACGAAGAGGCGACGACGCGCGCGGCCGCCAAGGATCGCCCCGCGTCGAAGCCCAAGGCGGAGCGGGCGGGGGCGAAGCAGCCGGCGACCCGCGACCCGCAACGCACCAGCGCGGCGATCCTCGGCGCCGCCGTCAAGGAGTTTTCGGAGAAGGGATTTGGCGGCGCCCGCATCAACACAATCGCGGCGCGCGCCAACATCAACAAGCGCATGCTCTATCACTATTTCGGCGGAAAGGACGCGCTCTATCTGGCGGTGCTGGAAGGCGCCTATGTCGCCATCCGTTCGGCGGAGACGCGGCTCCATCTCGCCGACCGCGATCCGATCGAAGGCATGCGCGAACTCATCCAATTCACCTGGCGCTATTTTCTTGATCACCCGGAGTTTCTGAGTCTGCTGGCGACGGAGAATCTCCATCGGGCGCGCTACCTCAAACGCTCCGCCAGGATATTCGACCTGCATTCGCCGTTGATCGCTCAAATCGCCACGCTGCTGCGGCGCGGCGCGGCGAGCGGACAGTTTCGTCATGGCGCCGACCCGGTGAAAACCTATATCAGCATTGCCGCGCTGGGTTTCTTCTACTTGTCGAACCGTTGGACGCTGTCGACGATCTTCCGGCGCGACCTCGCTGCGGAGGGCGAACTCGACGCCTGGGGCGCGCAAATCGAGGATGTCGTCCTGTCGTATCTCAGGGCTTAAGCGAGTCGTTGAATGCGCGGAGGGGCGCTGCTTCGGGACCGCCCGGCGCCGCACGCCTCTTGACGGGCCGGCGCTCCTCGGTCATCTTGTAACCAAATGGTTATATGGCGACCTGTTCAAACTCTCGCCACCTCGGGGGAAATGCGTCATGGCCAGTCATCGCCTTGGGGTCGTCATGCATGGCGTGACCGGGCGCATGGGCTATAACCAGCATCTGGTGCGTTCGATCTGCGCGATCCGCGACCAGGGCGGGCTCGCGCTCGCCAACGGCGATCGCGTGACGCCCGATCCGATCCTAGTCGGCCGCAATTGCCAAAAGCTAGAAGAGATCGGCCGGCGCCACAATATCGCGCGCATGACGACTGATCTCGACGCGGCGTTGGCGGACAGCAATGACATTCTGTTCTTCGACGCCGGCTCGACACAAATGCGCACCGGCCTTCTGACCAAGGCGATCAAGGCCGGCAAGCATATCTATTGCGAAAAGCCGATCGCCGAATCCCTCGCCGATGCGCTTGATGTCGCCAGGTTCGCGAGGGAGCGCGGCGTCAAGAACGGCGTGGTGCAGGATAAATTATTCCTGCCGGGTCTGAAAAAACTCGCGATGTTGAAGAAGGCCGGCTTCTTCGGCCGCATTCTCTCGGTGCGCGGCGAGTTCGGCTATTGGGTTTTCGAGGGCGATTTGCAATCGGCGCAACGGCCGAGCTGGAACTATAAGAAATCGGAAGGCGGCGGCGTCATTCTGGATATGCTGTGTCACTGGCGGTATGTGCTCGACAATCTGTTCGGGACTGTGAAGTCGGTGAGCTGCCTCGGCGCCAATCATATCCAGGAGCGCGTCGACGAGAGAGGCGTGCGCTACCACGCCGACGCCGATGACGCCGCCTACGCCACTTTCCAGCTCGAAGGCGGGATCGTGGCCCATATCAATTCGTCCTGGTGCGTCAGGGTCAAGCGCGACGATCTCGTCACCTTCCAGGTCGATGGAACGCATGGTTCGGCGGTGGCGGGCCTGACCCGATGCGTCACCCAGAACCGCGTGAATACGCCGCGTCCCATCTGGAACCCGGATGTGCCGCAGACCATGGTTTTCAATGAACAGTGGGAAGAGGTCCCCGACACCGAGATCTTCGACAATGGCTTCAAGGCGCAATGGGAGATGTTCATCCGCCATTTATACGAGAATGCGCCCTATCATCACACGCTTCTGGAAGGCGCCAAGGGCGTGCAACTGGTAGAATGCGCTTTGACGAGCTGGAAGGAACGGCGCTGGGTCGACGTTCCCGAGCTCAAGCTTTGAGGGTCACGATGGACAAGCACGTATCGCAGCTTTTCCGCGCAAGTATTCGTTTGCCGCGCCCCGACCGCTCCGTCGAGACCTATCGGCTGAGCGCACCCCGCGACTTCCCGCTCCGCGCAGCGCGCCCCTTCAATCGCATTGCCTTCTCGGCCGGGCATGTCGTCGCCGATCCGCTCGCGCCAAGCGATCCGTGGCTCGATATCGCGATCGATTGGGACAAGACGATCGGCTTTCGCGAATATCTCTGGGACCTCGGCCTCGGCGTCGCCGAGGCGATGGATACCGCGCAGCGCGGCATGGGCATGGATTGGCCGAATTCGCTCGAACTCATTCGTCGCTCGGTCGCCGCCGCCAAGGCGCGCGGCGGCGCGCTGGTCTTCTCGGGCGCCGGCACGGACCATCTGTCGACGACCGGCGCGCACAGCCTCGACGATGTCATCCGCGCTTATGAGGAGCAGGTTTCGGCGATCGAGGACGTGGGCGGACGCATCATCCTGATGGCGTCGCGGGCGCTGGCGCGGGTCGCCCGCGACGCCGACGATTATCTGAAAGTCTATGAGCGCATTCTGCGCCAGTCGCGTGAGCCGGTGATCCTGCACTGGCTCGGCGATATGTTCGATCCCGCGCTCGCTGGCTATTGGGGCGCCAGGGACCTCGATCGCGCGATGGAGACGGCGGTGGCAGTCATCAACGCCAACGCCGCCAAGGTCGACGGCGTCAAAATATCGCTGCTCGACAAGGACAAGGAGATCACGATGCGCCGGCGCCTGGCGCCTGATGTGCGCATGTATACGGGCGACGATTTCAACTATGCGGAATTGATCGGCGGCGATGCGCAGGGTTATTCGCATGCGCTGCTCGGCATTTTCGACGCCATCGCGCCGGCCGCTTCCGCCGCTCTGGCGAGCCTCGCCGCCGGCGATACGGCCTCGTTCCACGACATTCTCGCGCCGACCGTGCCGCTGTCGCGCCATATCTTCCAGGCGCCGACGCGTTTCTACAAGACCGGCGTCGTGTTCATGGCCTATCTCAACGGCCATCAGGATCATTTCACCATGGTCGGCGGGCAGGAAAGCGCGCGCTCGACGCTACATCTTGCAGAATTGTTCCGCCTCGCCGATCAGGCCGGCCTGCTGCGCGATCCCGAACAGGCGGCCGCCCGCATGCGCGCGGCGCTCGCCGTGCGCGGCTTCGAGGGCTGAAATGCGCGACTTCTCGCGCGATCATCGCTGGCTGTCGATCAATACTGCGACGCTCCGCAAACAGGCCGATTTCCTCGGCATCGTCGATGCCTGCGCGCGCGGCCAAGTGCGCGCGATCGCGCCCTGGCGCGATCAGGTCGCAGCCGTCGGTTTGAATCGCGCCGCGCTGGCTGTGAGGCATGCCGGGCTCGCGCTGTCGGGTTATTGCCGCGGCGGCATGTTTCCGGCCGATGCCGCGCAAGTGGGCCGGGCGCGCGACGACAATCGCCGCGCGGTGGATGAGGCCAAAGCGCTGGGCGCGCCATGCCTCGTCCTCGTCGTCGGCGGCCTGCCGCAATATTCGCGTCCGGGGAGCGTCGCGTCCAGGGATATTGTCGCGGCGCGCGCGCAGGTCGAAGCCGGATTGGCGGAACTGCTCGATTATTCGCGCTCAGCCGGGATGCCGCTCGCTCTCGAGCCCCTGCATCCGATGTATGCGGCCGATCGCGCCTGTGTCAACACGCTCGCTCAGGCGCTCGATCTCTGCGACCGGCTAGACCCTAGGCGCAGCGGCGATCTCGGCGTCGCCGTCGATCTCTACCATGTCTGGTGGGACCCGGACTTGCCTGCGCAGATCAAACGCGCCGGGCGCGAGCGGCTGCTCGCATTTCACGTCTGCGACTGGCTCGTGCCGACGACGGACCTGCTCAACGACCGCGGCATGATGGGCGACGGGATCATCGAGATTCGCCGCTTGCGCGCCGCAGTCGAGGAACAGGGCTTTGACGGTTTCGTAGAGGTGGAGATTTTTTCCGAGCGCTGGTGGCGCGAGCCGATCGCCGATGTCATCGAGACCTGCATCGCGCGCCATCGGAGCGTTGTGTGATCTGATCGGCGGCCGGATAAGCGCCTCTCCCGCCGGCTGCAGGGTTGTCCGAGGACACGAAAACTTGCGGACCCGAAGATGCAATTGGAGTACGCGCCGTCCTTTGACGTCATGGCCGGGCTTGTCCCGGGCATCCACGCCGTGCGGAAGACGCCAACTTTGAAGGTTTCTTGCAACGGCTCGGCGTGGATGG
>DATBZF010000045.1:0-15632 GCA_036513315.1 Roseiarcus sp. | reverse complement strand
GAATTGCCTCCATGCGAACAATGGCTCAATAGCGAAGTCAGTTGGCGCGATGACCCGGTCGAAGCTGTTGTCTCGCATCCTGAACCTCCTCCCATATGGAGACCCAATCAACGAATTCGTGAACCTGCACAGCAATGACGGTGAAGCGGTTTCGATAGAAAGCGGCACATCTAGCGCGATGAAAACGCCCGCGGCAGCGGGGCGCAGTCGAGCGATGACGCGCCGACAACCTGATTGCGCCCGGCGCGCTTGGCGGCGTAGAGCGCGCGATCGGCGGTTTGCACGAGTTCGTCAGCGCCCAAAAGCGCCGCGCCGGGCGCGACCGAGGCGGCGCCGGCGCTGATCGTCACGCGATTCCCGCGCGTTCCCGAATGCTCGCGTTTCAGATCCTGCACCGCCAGGCGGATGCGCTCGGCGACTTCGATCGCGCCCGCTTCGTCGGTGTTAGGCAACAGGATGGCGAATTCCTCGCCGCCATAGCGCGCCGCGCAATCGCCGGGGCGCTGCAACAGTCCGGCGATCGCGGCCTGACCGCGCGAAGGCAGGCGTCGCCGGCCGGATGGCCGTAGAGATCGTTGAACGACTTGAACTTGTCGATGTCGAGCATGACGAGGCCGAGCGGCTTGGATTCGCGTTTCGACCTGCGGAATTCCCGCTTCAGCGCTTCATCGAAGGAGCGGCGGTTGAGCAGACCCGTCAGCCCGTCTCTGGCGGCCTCGGAGGCGAGCTTGCGATTGTCCTCCTCGAGGCGATCCTCCGCCTCCTTGCGCTTGGAAACGTCGCGCAGGGAGACGAGAATGCCGGTCGGCATTGCCCGTTGCGAATCGCGCAACAGCCTGAATTCGGCGTCGACCCAAAGCCAATGGCCGTTGCGATGGCGCATCCGGCAAGACATCGAGGCGCGGTCCTGCTCGCCTGAAATCAGCGACCGGAGGACGCCAAGGAGCGCCTCCGCATCGTCGGGATGGGCCGCCCCAGCGGCTTTCACCCCCACCAGTTCCTCGGGCTCATAGCCGAGGATTTCGCGGCAGGCCGGAGAGACATAGCGGCGAACGAGGTCGCGATCGAGCTGGAACACGATGTCGGTGGCGAATTCCGCCAGCAGGCGATAGCGCGCCTCGCTGTCCTTCAATTTCTGCTCGGCGGCGACGCGCCGGTCGATGTCGCGCACGACGAGGATGCGTTCGGGCCTTTCACCCGGCACGACCGGCAGCGCGCGCGAGATCGATTCGACCCAGACGTAAGAAGCGTCCTTGCGGCGCATCCGATAGGTCAGCACCATCGCCTCGTCGCTTTCGAAGCCGCCGAGCCATTGTTCCGTTAGCGAGGCGACATCGTCGGGGTGAAGCGCGCCGGCGGTCGGGATATCGAGCATTTCCTCGGGCTCCCAGCCGAGCAGGCCGCGGCAGGCGGGGGAGACATAGACGCGCCGGCCGCTCTTGCGCACGCGCATGATCATGTCGGTGGAATTGTCGGCGAGCAGCCGGTAGCGCTCGCCCGCCTCGCGGATCGCGTCATCGGCGGCCTTGCGCGCGCTGATGTCGGTATGGGTGCCGATCATGCGCAAGGGGCGGCCGTCGGCGGCGCGCGCAACGACCTTGCCGCGGTCCAATATCCAGACCCAATGGCCCTGCTTGTGGCGCATGCGGAATTCGCATTCGAAATAGGGCGTGCGTCCGGCGAGGTGATCCTTGTCGGACGCCATCACGCGGGGAAGATCGTCGGGATGGACGAAGCTCTGCCAGAGATCGCCGGCGTCGGAGATTTCGTTCTCCGCATAGCCGATGATCGCTTTCCAGGTTTCGGAATAGAAGGTCCAGCCCTCGGCGACGCGATGGTCCCAGACGCCCTGCCCGGCCGATTCCAGCGCGAAGCTCCAGCGGTTCTCGGCCTCGGCGAGCGCGAATTCGGCTTTCTTGCGCGCATCGATGTCCTGGATCATCGAGGCGAAATACTGCGGCTCGCCGCTCTGCGGATCGCAGAGAATGGCGCCCGACAATTGCGCCCAGAAATGGCTGCCGTCGCGGCGCAGATAGCGCTTTTCCAGACTATAATTCCTGATCTCGCCCGCGATCGCCTGGCGCATCAGTTCCCGGCCGAGATCGCGGTCTTCGGGATAAGTGACGTCGAGCACTTTTTTGCCGACGAGATCGCCCGCGGCATAGCCGAGCATTTCGCAGAACGATTGATTGGCCGCCAGAATCAGGCCGCTGAAATCGAGGATGGCGAGCGAGCCAAGCTGCAGCAGCGGCGCGAAGCGGCTGTCAAGGCGCGATTCCTGAAGCCAATTGTCCGCGCCCATCCGGCCCGCCCTGAACGCTTGCTTGCCGACGCAAAACCGACGAAGGGCAATAAGCCACGGAGTCGTTAACAAAATTAATTTGCGGATGATTAGAATGTGAGGAATTTGGCGCGCCGAGGCGAGCGTGTGTCCCGCCGTCTTCAAAGCCCGACGCCAGCCGTGACAAGGCGGGTCGATTGTGGATCAATGCGCGGGCGACACGCGGAGAGGAGGCATGGCGGCGGGGAGGGATGGGGAGCGCGCGCGGCAACGCCCCTATGCGTTCGCGAAGCCGGCATCCCCATATTGATCGCATTGGCGCCGAAGGCCAGCGCGAAGCCTTCGGTCTTGGGCGGTGTGTTCGGCAAGCGCTGACGGCGATTTTCGACGCAGAGCTCGCCGGCCGGCGGCCGGCGCCAATTCGATCAAGGAGAGCCCATGGAGCAGCGCTTCACCTTCGACCAGGCAGCGGGCGTTTACGGCAAGGCGCGTCCCGACTATCCCGACGCGCTTGTCGACGATGTCGTCTCCTATGCCGAGTTGAAGCCGACAGACAGGATTTTCGAAGTCGGCTGTGGAACCGGTCAGGCGACGAAGGGTTTCGCCAGGCGAGGCTTTGCGATCCTCGCAACCGACCCTGGAGCGGCAATGATTCGTGGGGCGCGCGAGATCCTTGCCGACTTCGGCAACGTCGAATATCTGGAGACCGCTTTCGAAGAATGGGCCGTTGAGCGGGCGGCGTTCCGGCTGATCATCGCAGCGCAATCCTGGCACTGGGTGTCGCCGGCGGCGCGGTTTTCGAAAGCCGCCGAGGCGCTGTCGCGCGGCGGCTCGCTGGCGGTGTTCGGCCATGTTCCGGTGGGACTGCCGGCGCCATTGCTCGACAGGTTCAGGCAAATCTATCTCCGTCAGATCGGCAAATGGGGCCCGCCGCCCGAGGCCTGGTACCTGCCAAGCGGCCCGTTCAAAGCATGGTTTGACGAATCAGGCCTGTTCGACCAGGTGGAGCACAGAAGCTATCCCTGGAAATGGCGACACGATGCATCGAGCTATGTCGATTTTCTGCGCACGAAGTCGGATCATCGAATGATGGAGCCGGTAAAACGCGATGCGCTGCTCGGCGAAGTGGCTCAGGCGATCAAGGAGCACGGGGAGGCGTTCGAAGTGGATTACGAGAGCCATCTCTATGTCGCGCGACGGGCGGAGCGGGAGTAGGCGAGGGTTTCGACGTGTTACCAGATTCGAGCGCGTCCGATACAGCCGCCACTCATGGCGACAGCAATTCATTGATTGCATGGAGGCCATTATGCGCGAGAGGAATTCGAACTCAAGGATGATCGCAAAGCGATCACCGCCCATAGCAGTCAGCATGCTGACTGCGTTGACTTGTCAGCAATGGCGGCGACGGCTTCGCCGTCGTCCTTGACTTCGAATGCCTTTCGCGCTCCGCTCCGCCATGCAAACAATGAGCAAATCTGCTCTCGGTCGGTTCTCTCCTCGGGAGTGAGCGTACACAATGCATGAGTGACTCAAGACCGCCGCAACAGCGATCTCAAATCGAGATTGCGGAATCTATGGGACACAAAAGAGCCACGCCCTCACTCCGCGATCGAACGAATGATCCTCGCCGGGTTTCCGCCGACAAGCATATTCGGCGGAACGCTCTTCGTGACCACCGCCCCCGCCGCCACGACAGAGTTTTCGCCGACCGTCACGCCGCCGATGATCGTCGCGCCGGCGGCGATCCAGACGTTTCTTTCAATGACGATCGGCTTGGCGACAGTGAAGGCGCGCCGCCGGGACGGCTCCAGCGGATGGCCTGACGTGATGAGGCTGACGTTCGGCCCGATCAGCACATCGTCGGCGATGTCGAGGCCGCCGAGGTCATAAAAAGTGCAGTTCTGATTGACGAAGACATTGCGCCCGACGCGGATGTCGGGCCCGCCGGTCGTGTAGAACGGCGGGATCAGGAGGAAACTGTCGTCCACCTGCTTGCCGATCAGTTCGCTGAACAGGGCCCGGACTTCGTCGGCGTCGTTGAATGTCAGACGGTTGAGCCTCGCGGTGATCGTCGCCGCCCGTTTGACGTTCGCCAGCATCGCGGCGGATTCCGGCGTTCTCCTGGCGATGAGCTTGGCGCGATCGTCAGTCGGCATGCGGCTATTGTCCTCCGGGCGCGGTTGAACGAATGTCGCGCGCGGGACGCGCCGCGCTGCGAATCGCCGAGTATAGCCGCATGGCGTCGAGCCTTCAGCAACGGAGACCCGCGCCGTCTGTGCGATGATCGCGGGGCTGGTTGACGAGGTGCGGGGCTCGCGGGGCTAGGCGGTGAGTTTCGATGAGCCGGTGGCGGGGTAAGGTTCTCGCGCGGAGTTCGAGATATTTGGAGCCAACCCGGCGGCCTGAGTTGATTTCACTTTACAGTCCCAGAATCAACGTATGATCTACCGCGATGCGTAGCGTTTCGAGCGACCCCCGGGACTTCACCAGGGCGCCCCGATCGTCTACTAGTTTGCGTCCGCTGAATTGACGCGGCGCTCCTTCCCCCCTTGCGGGGGAAGGTGGCCCGACGTAGTCGGGTCGGATGAGGGGTGGTCGAGCGAAGCGAGACGGCTTCCTCGATGACAGTCGCCAAGCCGTCTCGCTTCGCTCGACCACCCCTCATCCGTCATGCTTCGCATGACGCCTTCCCGCAAGGGGGGAAGGAGCGTGCGTTGATTTAGCCGATGCAAACCCCGGGAGGGCGAACCTAAGATGGCGCTCTTCTCAATCCCCGCCGGCGCGCCATTCCTCGCCACGCTTGCCCGCGCCCTGCTCGACGGCGCGCTCGTCCCAGGTTTCCCCGGCGACCGCGGCCCGCTCGCGCTCGCCCGTGCGACCATCTATGTGCCGACCCGTCGCGCCGCGCGCGAGCTCAGCAGAGCGCTGGTCGCGGCGGGCGGCGGCGGCAGCCTCATCCTGCCACGCATCGCCCCTCTCGGCGCTTTCGAGGCCGAGCAGGAAGGGTTGCTGTTCGAGGCGCCAGACGCCGCCGATGTCGAGGCGCCGGATGCGGTTTCCGAGCTCACGCGGCGGATGATTCTGGCGCGGCTGACGCGCGCCTGGGGGCAGGCGTTGCGCGGGGCGATTGCGCGGATCGACGCGGATGGGCAATTGCTGTTCCATGAAAGCGAGGCGCCGCTGGTCGCCGCCAGTCCGGCGCAGGCGTTCTATCTGGCGCGCGATCTCGGCGCGTTGATCGACGACATGATCATCGAGGGAATCGCCTGGGAGCGGCTGAAGAATCTCGCGCCCGGCGATTTCGACGCCTATTGGCGCATCACCCTCGACTTCCTCAAAATCGCGATTGCGCAATGGCCGGCCTGGCTCGCCGAGCGCGGCCTCGTCGACCAGGCGACGCGGGGCGCGCTGCTGGTGGCGCGGGAGGTCGCGCGGCTCGCCGCCGGCGCGATGACCGGGCCTGTCATCATCGCTGGCTCGACCGGCACCAATCGCGCCACCGCCGAGCTGATCGCGGGAATCGCACGGGCGCCGCAAGGCGCCGTCGTGCTGCCTGATCTTGATCGCGAACTCGACGAGCCTTCCTGGCGGATGATCGGCGGCGGCGGCGAGACGATCGCCGGCCATCCGCAGGCGGCTCTGTTCCGGCTGCTGGGAATCATCAAGGCCGAACGCACGGATGTCACGCCCTTGGGCGATGTCGCGCCCGCGTTGCGGCGGCGCGCACGTTTCCTCAGCGACGCGCTGCGCCCCGCCGACTCTACCGACCTCTGGCAGGACCAAACCGAGAAGGGCGAGGGCGCGCACGTCGAGCCGCTGGCTGGGATCGCGATCATCGAGGCGAGCGACGAAATCGAGGAAGCGCTGGCGCTCGCCATCGCCATGCGCGCGACGCTGGAAATTCCCGGCAGGACGGCGGCGCTGATCGCTTCCGATCCGCAGATCAGCCGGCGCGTGAAAGAAGAGCTGACGCGCTGGGGCATCGAGGTCGAGGATTCGGCGGGCATGCGGCTCGGCGAGACCGCCGCCGGCGCCCTGGCGCGACTGACCTTAGGCGCGGCGTTCGACCGGCGCGCGCTCGATCTGCTGGCGCTGTTGGCGCATCCGCTGGCGCTGCTGTCGCGGCCGCGCAACGAAGTCGAGGCGGCGGCGCGCGCGCTGGAGGTCGGCGCCTTACGTGGCGTGTTGCCGGCCGGCGGACTTGACGATGTCGAGGCGCTGTTTGCCGCCGCGAAAGAAATGGCGAGGGATCGCCATGCCCATGATTCACGAAAGCGATTGAACGGGGCCGAATGGGACGCCGCGCAGAGCCTGCTGCGCGATGCGTTGGCGGCGTTGGCGCCCTTGCGCGCGTTGCCTGCGAGCGCGCCGCTCGCCGATTTCGTCGCGGCGCATGCAGGGGCGATGAACGCCTTCGCCGGCGATGCGCTCGCCGCGGCGGCGGGCGGCGAAACGCTGATCACGCTGATGAGCGAATGGGCCGAGGCGGCCGCGCATGGCTTCGCCTGCGAGCGGATCGACTATGCCGCTTTGTTCGACGCCGTCGCCAGCGAGCAGCGCGCGCCGGAGGCCGGCGACGCGCATCCGCGCCTACACATACTTGGGCTTCTGGAAGCGCGGCTGCTGTCCTTCGATCTGACCCTGATCGCTGGGCTCGACGAGACGGTATGGCCGCCGCGGGCCGAGACCGACGCCTTTCTCAACCGGCCGATGCGCGCCGCGCTCGGCCTCTCGGCGCCGGAGCGGCGCATCGGCCAGACCGCGCATGATTTCGTCGCCGCGCTTGGCGCGCCGGAAGCGATCCTCAGCCGCGCCAAAAAACGCGGCGGCGCGCCGACCGTCGCCTCGCGTTTCCTGCAACGCATCGGCGCCGTCGCCGGCCAAGAAGCCTATGGCGAAGCTTGCGCGCGGGGCGGGGAATGGCTCGCCCTGGCGCGCGAGATTGACAGGCCGGAAATGGTGGCGCCGATCCGGCGGCCCGAGCCGCGCCCGCCGCTGGCGCTGCGCCCCGCGAGCCTCAGCGTCACCCGCATCGAGACGCTGCGGCGCGACCCTTATGCGATCTATGCCGAGCGCATCCTGAAGCTGGCGCCGCTGGAGCCGATCGGCGCGATTTTTGGCGCGCGCGAGATCGGCACACATTGGCATGACGCGCTGAGCGCGTTTTCGGCGGCCTTTCCTGGCGGCGCGTTGCCTGGCGATGCGCGCGAGACCTTGACGCGCATTGCACACGAGCGTTTCGCGCCGATGCTCGCCGATCCCTCCTTTCGCGCGCTGGCGTGGCCGCGCGTCCTGGCTGGCCTCGATTATTTCCTGGAATTCGACCAGGCGCAGCGCGCCATCGTCGAGCGCATTCTGGTCGAGAAGGACGGTGCGCTGACAATTCCCCTGGCGGGCGGCGCGTCGTTCAAATTGACGGCGCGCGCCGATCGCATCGACCTCCTCAAGGGCGGCGGCGCGATCCTGATCGATTACAAGACCGGCGCGCCGCCTGGACTTGGCGAAGTGCAGGTCGGCTTTGCGCCGCAACTCACGCTGGAGGCGGCGATGCTGGCGCGGGGCGCTTTCGCTGAAGCCGGCGGCGTCAGGGCGATCGGTGCGCTTTACCTGAAGCTTGGCGGCGCGCATGGCGGCGAGACGCGCGAACTTAGCTTCAAGGATGTCAGTTTCGCCGATGTCGTCGACAAGCACTTCACCGAACTCGTGACTCTGCTCGAGCAATTCGCGCTGGCGGAGACGCCTTATCTGTCGCGGCCCTATCCCAAATTCGCCAGCCGTTTCGGCGCCTATGATCATCTGGCGCGCGTCAAGGAATGGTCGGCGACCGGCGGCCTGGAAAGCGACGGAGGCGCGCCATGAGCGCGACGGAGCGGCCCGAGATTCCGCTGGAAACGCGCATCGCGCAGGCGCGCGCTTCCGACCCCGCCGCCTCGGCCTGGGTTTCGGCCAATGCCGGCTCGGGCAAGACGCATGTGCTGGCGCAAAGGGTGCTGCGCCTGCTGCTCGGCGGGGCGCCGCCTTCGCGAATCCTGTGCCTGACCTTCACCAAGGCGGCGGCGGCCAATATGGCCGAACGGGTGTTCCGGACGCTCGCCAGATGGACACGGCTTGCCGACGAAGACCTGCGCGCCGCGATCATCGAGGCGGGCGCGGCGGCGCCCGATGCGGCGCGGCTCGCTTTTTCGCGACGGCTGTTCGCGCGCACGATCGAGACGCCCGGCGGCCTCAAAATCCAGACCATCCACGCCTTTTGCGAGCGGCTGCTGCATCTCTTCCCGTTCGAGGCCAATGTCGCCGCCGGTTTTCGCGTCGTCGAGGAGCGCGAAGCGGCGCTGCTGCTGGAGCGCGCCCGCGGCGAGGCGCTGACCGCAGCGCTGCGCGAAGAAGGCGGCGGCGAGCGGCTGGCGGCCATGGCGCGCGAGGCGGGGACCGACGGATTCGACAAATTGCTGCGCGAGGCGCTGGGTCTGCGCGCCGAAATCGCCGAGTCCCTGGGCTTTTACGGGGATTTCGAGGGCTATCGCGAGGCTTTGGCCGAGCGGCTCGGCCTCGCGCCCGGGGAGGATGTCGCGACGCTTGAAACAGCGATGCTGGCAGGATTGGGCGGGCGCGCCAAATGGGTCGGCATCGCTGACCAATTGGATCAAGGCAGCAAGCGAGACAATGACTTGGCCGGCCTCCTCCGCGACGCCGTGTCCGTCAAGGACTCGGCGTTGGATCGCTATCTATCCGTGTTCTTCACCAAATCAGGCGAACCGCGCGGCGGCGCCGATCGCAGGCTCGTCACCAAGCCGCTGGAAGCCCGCTTCCCCGGCCTCCTCGCCAGGCTGCAAGCCGAACAGGCCCGTCTGATCGGCCTGCGCGACAAGCGCAAAGGGGCCGAAACGCTTTCGCGCAGCCTCGCCTTGATTACCCTTTCCCAGGCGATTCTCACAGCTTACGCCAGATCGAAGGCGCAGCGCGGTCTGCTCGATTTCGATGATCTGATCGAGCGCACCCTGTCGCTGCTCACCCGCTCCGACGCCGCCTGGGTGCTCTACAAGCTCGATTCCGGCATCGACCACATTCTCGTCGACGAAGCGCAGGACACGTCCGAAGCGCAATGGGAAATCCTCAAGCGCCTCGCTGAGGACTTCACATCCGGCAAAGGCGCGCGCGAAATCATCCGCACGTTCTTCGCGGTCGGCGACGAGAAGCAATCGATCTATTCGTTCCAGGGCGCGGCGCCGAAAATGTTCGCCGAGATGCGCCGGGAATTTGCTACGCGCCATCAACGCGCCGAACTTAGCTTCGCCGAAGTGCCGCTGCATCTTTCGTTTCGCTCGGCGCCGACCGTGCTCGAAGGCGTCGACCGGACCTTCGGCATCGCCGAGACGTGGCGCGGCATGGCGGCCGATGAAGAAAAGGCGCCGCCGCATGTCGCCTTTCGCGCCGCTCTGCCGGGACTTGTCGAAGTCTGGGAGCCGATCGCGGGGACGAGCGAGGCCGCCTCCGACAATTGGCTGATGCCGGTCGATGCCCCTTCCAGCCAGGATCCGGCGGTGCAGCTTGCGCGCCGCATCGCCAAGGTCATTAAGGATTGGCTTATCCCCGGCTCGGCCGAGCGGATACACGACCAGGCGGGTCGCGACGGCCGTCCTGTCGCGCCCGGCGACGTCATGATCCTCGTGCGTTCGCGCGGCGCTTTCTTCGAGGCGATGATCCGCGCGCTGAAGGAAGCGGGCGTTAAAGCCGCCGGCGCCGATCGCCTCGCTTTGGGCGAGCATATCGCGACGATGGATCTCGTCGCGGCGGGGCGCGCCGCGCTTTTGCCCGACGACGATCTGGCGCTCGCCTGCGCGCTGAAATCGCCGCTGTTCGGGTTCGACGACGAGGCGCTGATGGCTCTGGCGCCGCTGCGTAAGGGATCGCTCGCTGCGGCGCTGGCGGACGCTTCAGAGCCGCGTTTCGCACAGGCGCAGCAACGGCTCGAGGCCTGGCGCCAGCGCGCGCGCGACCTTTCGCCCTTCGCTTTTTACGCCCGCCTGCTTGGCGAGGACGGCGGCAGGCGGGCGATCCTGTCGCGCCTGGGGGCCGAGGCTGGCGATGCGATCGACGAATTCCTTTCGCTCGCCCTCGCCTTCGAACAGGCCAACGCCCCCTCGCTGCTCGCCTTTCTCGACGAAATCGAAAGCGCCGACATTTCGGTCAAGCGCGACATGGAGGCGAGCGGCGACAGCGTCCGCGTGATGACCATCCACGCCGCCAAAGGCTTGGAGGCGCCGATCGTTTTCCTGCCTGACGCCTGCGGCGGCCCGAGCGGCCGACATGACCCTAAGCTCTTTGAGCTGAAGTCCGCGGGGCCCGGCGAACCGCCGTTGATCGCCTGGTCGCCGCGCGAGGCGAGCGATCCGCCGGATGTCGCGCTCGCCCGCGCCGCCGCGCGCGAAAACGCGGCTGGCGAACACCGGCGCTTGCTTTATGTCGCGATGACGCGCGCGGCCGAGCGGTTGATCGTCGCCGGATTCCACGGTCCGCGCGGCAAGGCCAGAGATTGCTGGTATGATATGGCGCGCGCCGGGCTCGACGGGGCGATGAAAGCCGCTCCATCGCCCTGGAGCGCAGACGAGAATATCTGGAGGCTCGGCGAGTCCTGGCGCGCGGCGGCGAGCGGCGGGGCCGGCGACGCCGTCCAAAAGCGGGCGGAACCGCCGGCTTGGTTGCGCGCCCGCGCCAGGCGCGAACGCGCGCCGGCGGCGCTCAATCCTTCGCGCGCCGTCGTCGCGCCGCCAAAAACGACGGACGGAGCGGAGCGCGGGAAGCGGCTCGAGGCGGGGCGCCTGGCCCATTCCCTTCTGCAATATCTGCCTGACATCGCTGAAGCCGACCGGCGCGATGCGGCGCAGCGCTTTCTGGCCAGACGCGGCGCCGACTTGTCCCTCGAAGAACGCGGCGTGATCGCCGAACGCGTGCTGGCGATCATCGCGGACAAGCGCCTTGGCGCGCTGTTTGGCCCCAATTCGCGGGCGGAGGTCGCGATTGCGGCGAGCGTGCCCCGGCCCGGCCAGCCGGCGACGCCGTTTGCCGGTCGCATCGACCGTATCGCGATCGCGGAAGAGGGCGTTCTGATCGCCGATTTCAAGAGCGGCGCGGCGCACGGCGAGCCGCCGCCTCAATATCTCGCGCAGCTCGCCCTCTACCGCGCGGCCCTGACGCCGCTCTATCCGGGACGGCCGTTGCGCTCGTTCCTGGTCTGGCTCGACAGGCCCGATATCGTGGAACTCGACCCCGACGCGCTCGACGCCGCGCTTGCCAAGCTTCTGGCGTTAATATGAAAATTGCAATCCTTGTTTTCATCGCGACAATTGGCCGATAGGCTGTTTGCCTTGATGAGGTCGCATTTTGCGGGGAATGCTGTTCGTATGACCAATGGAGTTCAGCGTCCCGACACGCCCTCGCGCGAGCAAAAGAGCGGTTTGTGGACGATCTCAGGCGGCATGCGGGGACATGCGTTTGGCTGCGGATCGCCGCGGGCGGCCATCACGAGCGTGATTTTCGCCGCCGCGCTTGCATGGCCGCCAGCCGCCAACGCGATCCCTTTGCTGCCGGTTCAACCGCAGCACGCCCAACCCGCGCCGGAGCCCGCCGCCGCACAGACCAGCGATACCAAGGTCACCGCGAGCGCAACGTGGACAAGGCGGGGCGGCATGATGCGTTATGACCGGCCCGTATTTCACAATGGGCATCGGGTTCTTTGGCACGGCGCGTGGCGCAATGCCGGACGCGGCGGCGAAGCTGGCGCCCGGCCGGCGCCGGCAAGAGCAGTAGCGGCGCCCACCCCGCCACCCGCGGACGGGCGCGACATTGTCGTTCTGGCCGACGCCGCCGACGCCTCGGCGACACGCATGGCCGCCGAATTCGTTCAGGCGATGCAGGGCAATGGTCTGCACATCAAGGCCGTCGCCGGCAAAACCTCGATCGCTGCGCTGGACAAGGCCGTCAGCGGCGATGCCGCCGATCTCGCCATTGTGCCGATGGACACGCTCAGCAATTCCAGCGGCGAAGGGGCGGACAAGATCGTCGGCTGGCGCGCCCGCGCGCCCTATCTCGCCCGGCTCGCCAACGAACCCATCGCTCTGGTCGCGCCGCGCGCGATCGCCGACATTCATCAGCTTGCCGGCCGCAAGGTTAATGTGGCGGCGGCGGACGGCGCCATAGCGGCAAGCGCGGCGATCGTCTTTTCGCGCCTCAATATCGCGCCGACTATGACCAACGAGCCCTTGCCGGATGCGCTTTCGCGCCTCGCGCGCGGCGAAATCGACGCCGTCTTCGTCGTCGGCGCCGACGATTCCAAAGCTTTGGCCGGTTTTGGCAAGGATGGGCGCTTCCACGTCGTGCCCATTCCTTATGTCCCGGCGCTGCAGGCCCTCTATTGCCCCATGCGGCTGACCGCGCGCGATGAGGCCAATCTCATCGGCGCCGACGACAGGGTCGACACGATTGGCGTGCCGACAGCGCTGCTGGCGCTCGACGCGGCGCCGGATTCGCCGCGCGCCAGCCGGCTTGCCCCGCTCATCGATCGTCTGTTCGCGCAATTCGACCAGAGCGTGGGCTCTCTTCAAAGCTCCCACTGGCAAGACGTCAATTTGGCCGCAAAGATCGCCGGATGGCCGCGCTTTGGCGCAAGCCAGGCCTGGCTCGATCAGAACCAGGGGACGCCGAACGCCGCGCTTGATTCGTTCCGCGGCGGGGCGGAAGCCGCAGCGAGCGCGAGCGACGGGCCCAGCAGCGCGGATTCCGACAAACTTTATGAGAGCCTGATGAAATTAAGCGGGGCGGCGCAATGACGGGAGACCGAAAATGCCCAATCTGATCGGACTCGGCGCAGGCGCAGGCGCGACGGCCCTCACTCTGATCCTCGGCCTCGCGTTCTGGCTGCCGTTGGGGAAGGCGCCGCTGCTCGGCAAAGCCGTGGTGACGCAGCCGGTCTTCGTCGCCAATCCGACTCCCGCCAAGCCGAATGCGAGCGCCGCCTCAACCGGCGCGGAGGCGGCGGCGACAGCGCCGGCGGCGAGCGCGACGGCCGATGCTTCCGCAATGGCTAAATTGGCGGTCGCGCTGCAATTCAATTCGGCGCCCGTCTCATCCGGCGAGGGCCTGGCGACGCGCTCCATAACCATCGCCGCCGCTCCTCCCAGCGGCGCGGCGCCGGCGAGCGAGGCGGCGCGGCGGCTCTGCGCGCAGGGGCTGGTCGCAATGGCTTCCGGCGACATCGCCGGCGCCCGCCTCTATCTCGAACGCGCCGCGGAAGCCGGCGACACCAGGGCTTTGATGGTGCTTGGCGAAAGCTACGATCCGACCACGCTCGCCCGCATGGGCGCTCTCGGCATCAAGGGCGACGCCGGCAAGGCGCGCGATTATTACGCCAAGGCTTTGGCGGCCGGCATGGGCGCCGCGCGCGAGCGTATGGCCGCCCTGGAAGCGCCGTAACCTTCGCGGACTCTGCCGTCCGGGACAATGCGCCAATCACCCACCCGAGCCGATGTCGCAAGAAAGGCGCTCAGCGCTGACGCCGCGCCTTACGATTTGGTTTCCGGCTTGCTCGGCATCGGTTGGACCGGCATTCCCGGGCCGATCTTCTGCAAATTGCCGACGATGACCTGATCGCCCTCGGCGACGCCGCTGACGATCGCGACGAGATCGCCGTCGGTCTGACCAAGGGAAACCAGGCGCTTGTCGACTTTATTGCCGTCGCCAATGACATAAATGTATTTGCCCAGCTGGCTCGATCCGAGAGCGACCTGGGGCGCCATCAGCGCGTCGGGCTGCTCCCTGACGTGCAGTTGGATGCGAACATACTGGCCAGGCAACAGATGAAAGTCGGCGTTGGCGATCGTCGCGCGCGCAGCGATCGTGCCCGTCGCGCGATCGACGGCATTGTCGATGAATGTCAGTTCGCCTTTGTCGGACGCCTGCGTTTCGCCGGGCAGAAAGATCTCCGCCTCGACTTTACCCGCGCTCCGCGCCTTCTGCAGTGCGATGAGATCGGTTTCGCTGGGGTTGAACGTGACGTAAATCGGATCGAGCTGCACCAGATTGTTGAGCGCCGGGCCGCCAGGGCTGACCAGCGTTCCGATCGGCGCCTGGTTGCGCCCGAGACGGCCCGCGAAGGGTGCCCGGATCTCCGTGTAACCGAGATTCAACTGGGCGCCGCGGATCGCCGCCTGATCCATCAACAGAGACGCCTCGCCCTGGCGCACGTTGCTGCCGCGCTGGTCGAAAGCGTCCTTGGCGAGAAAGCCGCTCTTGGCGAGGTCAACGCCGCGATTCAGATTGGAGCGCAGATATTCGAGCGAGGCGGCGTCACGCTCGGCCTGCGCATTCGCCTGGTCCAGGGCGGCCTGGAAGTCGCGCGGATCTATCTTATAAAGCAGATCGCCCTGCTTGACGTCGGCGCCATCGGGCGTGAGCTGTTCCTTGAGATAGCCCGACACTTTCGCCTGCAACGCCACATTGCCGATCGATTCGGTTCGGGCGGAATATTCGAGATAGACGGGCAACGTCTTCTTGATGATTTTCGCCACCGGCACCGGCATCAGAAAGGGCGCGCCAGGCGGCGTGGCCGCGGCGCCGATGTTGCCGCCGCTCCGATCGAGGGCATGCCAGGCCGCCGCCGCGGCGGCGACGGCGCCTATTCCAAAAACGACTTTCCAGATTCGCATCGCGGCAATCTCCAAATTCACTCGGCCGCCTGGGGCTCGGCCCGCGGCGGATATTTCGTCGAGGCGGCGGCCGCCGCCGGCGCTTTGGCAGGTCCGCGCTCCCGCCATTGTTCAATGACGGCGTAGAAAACGGGAACGAAGATCAGCGTCAGGACCGTCGCGGCGAGCATGCCGCCAAACACCGTCGTTCCGATCGATTGCCGGCTCGCAGCGCCGGCGCCCGTGGCGAACACCAGGGGCAGAACGCCGAGGATGAAGGCGAAGGCGGTCATCAGGATGGGACGCAGGCGAAGACGACCCGCCTCCATTGCCGCTTCGACGATCTCCAGCCCCTCTTCGCGTCGCCGCTTGGCGAATTCAACGATCAGAATGGCGTTCTTGGCGGCAAGGCCGATCAGCATGACAAAACCGATCTGGGAATAGACGTCGATCTGCATCTGCCGCACCCATAGCGCCAGAAAGGCGCCAAACAAGGCGAGCGGCACGGCGAACAGGACCATGAACGGCATGGTCCAGCTTTCATATTGAGCGGCCAGGATCAGGAAGACGAAAACAATCGCCAGTCCGAACACGACAGTGGCGATCGAACCCGCCTTGAGCTCCTGGAAGGTAATGCCCGTCCATTCAAAACCAAAGTCGTTCGGCAGCGC